>NZ_CP053660.1:0-627334 GCF_013177455.1 Nocardioides marmotae | reverse complement strand
CGATGGCCGGCTGGATCCGCGACAACGTCACCCGGCGCAGCTCGATCCTCACCGACAACGCCCAGACCTACGCGGTCATGCTCCTCACCGGCCGCCCCGACCTGTTCTTCGACCGGGTCGACGCCTCCGACGGGCCGTGGCTGGAGGCGGCGAAGGACCCCGCGCTCCACGTCGACTTCCTGCTGCTGTCCACCGACACCCAGGCCGACCTGCTCAGCCGGCTCTACCCCGACGCCGCCGGCGGCACCGACGCGCTGCTCACCGTCGCCTACTCCACCCCGCGCTACACCCTCGTAGCCGTGCCCTCGGGCTTCCGCCGGGACGCGGGCTCGGACGCAGCGGACGAGGCAGCGGACGAGGCGGCGGCCGAGGCGGACACGACCGATCCCGAGGTGACCCCGTGACCCAGACCGACCTGCCCATCGCCCCGCCGCCGTCGCTCGACGCGATCCTCTCGGCGGGACCCGCCGGCGCCCCGGACCGCCGGATCGGCGCGGTGGACTTCACCCTGCGGCTCACCCCGGAGCGCCCGCCCGAGCCCGAGCCGGTCGTCGCGGCGGACCTCGAGCCTGAGCCGGAACCCGACCCCGAGCCCGAGCCCGAGCCGGCCGACGACGACCATCACCTGACCACGGAGGTCGCGGAGGTCGCGGAGGTCGCGGAGTTCGCGGAGGTCGCGGAGTTCGCGGCCGAGGCGCTGCGCCGGATCCGCGCCACCGAGGAGGCCGCGCGGCGGCACGTCGCCGCGGTCGAGGCGGAGGCGGCGCGCCGCTGCGAGCTGGTCCTCGCCCAGGCCGAGCTGGACGCCGAGCTGATCCGGCTGCACGCCCGCCGCGAGGCGCACGCGATCGTCGTCGCCGCGGTGGGGGGCCTGCGATGACCCGCCGGCTCCCCCGCGCGCCCGGCGGCCGCAGGGCGGTGCCGGTCGTCCTCGTGGCGGCCACCGCGCTGCTGCTGGCCGGGTGCGGCGGCGGGGACGACGAGGCCTCCGGGCGCACGCCGGTGGCCGACGTGACGATCGACCCCCGCGGGGCGGACGGCACGATCGCCCCCGGCGAGCGGCCCTACTTCGCCGAGGACTCCCCGTGGAACACCCGCGTCGACGGCGCCCCGGTCGACCCACGATCGAAGGAGATGATGGAGCTGGCCACCCTGCGGCTCGGGGTGCGCGAGTCCGGCGACCGCGTGGTCGTCCAGCCCCGCCGCATCGAGGACCCGGTCTACATCAACACCGAGTCCTGGACGACCCCGGTCGTCGCCGGCGGCCAGCCGACCGACGTGGTCTGCCGCCAGGCCCGGTGCGGTGACGGCGACGACACCGTGGTGCTCGACATCCCGGCCGACATCGACCCCGACCCGCGGTACGACGGCTGGTTCACGATCCTCGACTCGACCGAGTCCGTGGCCTACGACCTGTGGCGCGCGCGCCGCGAGGACGACGGCTCGATCTCCTACCACTTCATGCGCAAGTGGGACCTCGACGGACCCGGCTACAGCCCGCCCCACGTCGTCGGCGCCCGGGGCTCCGGGCTGCCGCTGTTCGCCGGGCTGATCCGCCCCGGGGAGCTCCAGGCCGGCGAGATCGACCACGCGCTCGCGATCAGCGTGCCCGGCCCCGCCGAGGGCTCCTTCGTCCAGCCCGCGTCCTCCACCGACGGCAACGGCTCGGCCGACTCGCTGCCCGAGGGGGCGCGGATCCGGCTGCGGGCCGACGTCGTGCCGCAGCCCCCGATCGACCCCGAGACCGGGCGGCCGGTCCGGCTGACCGCGCAACAGCAGCGGCTCGCCGACGCGATCGTCGTCGCGCTGCGCACCTACGGCGCGATCGTCGTCGACCGCGCCCGGGTGCCCACGCTCTACGCCCAGCGCGACGTCACGGCCGACCTGATCCGCGGCAACGAGCTCCAGGGGCTCTTCCTCGACGACTTCGAGGTCGTCGAGCTGCCGGCGCAGCGCCACCAGTACCCGCCCGAGCACGAGTCCGCCGGGTCCACCTCCACGGGAAGGGACTGAGGTGACCGCCATGACCCGCACCCGCACCCGCAGCCACACCCGCAGCCACACCCGCAGCCACCCCGTCCGGCTGCTCGCCGGCGTCGCCGGCCTGGCCTGCGCCGCCACGCTGCTCACCGGCTGCTCCGAGGACGACGCGGCGCCGGCCGGCGACGTCGTGGCGCGCCAGCAGGCCGCGCAGGTCGAAGAGGAGACCCTCGAGCAGGAGGCGGTCGAGCGCCGCCACGCGGCCCTCCCGGGCCGGCCGGCGGGCGTCGTGGAGCTCGACGGCTCCCCGCGCGGATCGCTCACCCCCCAGGCCCTCGACCGGTTCGCCGGCACCGGCAGCTCGGTCACCGTCGAGGTCGCGGACAACGGCGAGGACGTCGCCTTCGGCCAGCTGTGCGCGGGCGAGATCGACCTCGTCGACTCCACCCGGCCGATCAGCCGCGCCGAGTGGGACGCCTGCCGCAGCGTGGGCCTCGACGTCGTGCAGTTCCAGATCGCCGCGGACGCGGTCGTCGTCGCGGTCAAGTCCGAGTCCGACGTCGGCGGGGACTGCCTGAGCACCGAGCAGGTCCGCGACATCTACCGCGCGGGCTCGCCGGTCACCAGCTGGGAGCACGTCGGGCTCGACGGCGTACCCCTCGTCGTCGGCGGCCCCGACCCCGAGAACAGCGCGTTCGGCTTCTTCGGGCGCAACGTCCTCGGCACCCCTCAGCCGGGCCTGACCAACCTCCGCTCGGACTACCACGCCTTCGACTCCGACCAGGGCTCCCGCGTCTTCGTCGTCGGCGACGAGGAGGACGAGCGGCTGGCCGAGGAGTACGCCGACCGCGCCCGCGCCCGCGACCAGGCCCGCAGCGCGCTGGTCGTCGCCCAGCAGGTCCTCGACGACGCCCAGGACGAGGTCTCCGCCGCGTGGCGCGAGCGGGCCAAGGGCATCGCCGACCGGCGCAGCCCGGCCGACCTGGCGCGGGACCGCCAGCGCGTCCGCGACGCGATCGCCGCGCGGGACGCCGCCCGCGCGGAGCTGGCCGTGGTCCGGGAGAAGTGGGTGCGCGTCCGCGACCGGTTCGTCGTCTCCCGCGACGCGCGCCGGCGCGACGAGCAGGTCCGCGGCCACGTGGCGTACTTCCGGTTCAGCTACTACGAGCTGTTCGAGGACCAGCTGCGCCCCTTCGAGATCACCACCCCGGAGGGCGAGAGGAACTGCATCTTCCCCAGCCAGCGCACGATCACCTCCGGTGAGTACCCGCTCGCCCGACAGCTGCTCGTCACCACCACCGTCCGCTCGCTGGACCGGCGCGAGGTGCGGGTCTTCCTCGAGAGCTACCTCGGCGACGCCGACCGGCTCGCCGAGGACACCCAGCTGGTGCCGCTGCCCGAGGCGACCGTCCGCACCCAGCTGTCGTGGCTGACCGGCGACGTGCCGCCTCCCCTGGTCAGCCCGGACGCACCGGTCGTGGAGGAGGGCGCGGAGGAGCAGCCCGCGCCCCAGGAGCAGCCCGCCCGATGAGTCGCGCGCGCGCCCTCGCGGCCGCCGTCCTCGCGACGGCGGTCGTGGTCTGCGGCCTCGCCGCCCCCGCGTCGTACGCCGGGAAGAAGTCGGCCGCCGAGGACCTCCGCGTGCAGCGGGTCACGGTGGCCTGGAACGGCACGGCGAAGAAGAAGGTCTTCTCCCAGACCGCCGTCGTCCCGGGGATCGGCACCCTCACGCTCGTGTGCAGGCCGAACGCCACCCTGGTCCGGCTGCGCGCCCACGACCGCTCGGCGGAGACGCAGATGTGGATGGCGAAGTACGAGACCAAGAACGACCGCGCCGTCGTCGCCGTCAAGACCGCCCGGATCTACCGGTACGCCACCGCCGCCGACGACGGCCGCGGCGGCACCGGCCAGACCGCCGCGGAGGGGCTCAACCAGCGCGGTCGGATCGAGAACCACTCCTCGGGACACATCAACGGCGTGATCAGCCAGCGCCCCGGCCGCCACCGGCCCGCCGCCGGCGCCGCCCGCAAGCCGGTCACCTCCTTCGACCTCAGCTGGTGGTGGACCGGCTTCGAGCACCCGATGGCCTGGCGCGCCTGCCGGATCGACGCCGTGGTCCGCACCCGCCTCGACACGCGGGTCGGGGTGAGCTGGCACGGTCTCGCCGACGCCGGCTCCGGCACCTCGCAGACCACACCCGTGCCGGGCATCGGCGAGCTCCGGCTGCGCTGCGAGCCCGAGCCGGCCGACCCAGACGGCCCCGACGGCGACCGGTCGATCAGCATCGCTGCCACCTCACCGGACGCCTGGGCCTACGTGGAGACCGTGCAGGCGGAGGGCCTGGTCGAGCACCAGGTCGACGACCTCTCGGTGGGCGTCGACCCCGAGACCGGCCTGCTCGGCCCGTTCCCGCTCCCCCGCAACGGGATGATGCGGCTCTTCCTCACCGCGGGCGGCGTCGAGCGCCGCTACATCGTCTCCAGCTACCACGTCGTCAACAACGCCAAGCGTCCCGAGCTCAACCTCTGCGAGGTCTCCGCCGCGGAGTTCTGAGCGCGCAGCGGAGGTCCCGCGCGGCGGCCCAGCCGGGACCCGCGGCCGGTCCGGGCGAGGTCGGGCACGACCAGGCCCGCTCAGGTGGCGAGGACGTAGTAGTCGAGGCGGACCGGTGGTGCGTCGTGGACGGTCACCAGCATGGGCGGTCGGGTGTGATGTCGGTGGCCGGTGGGAGTGGCGGTCTCGATGCCCTCCGGCGAGGGCCTTGCCCGCCAGCCGGGTGCTTGCTTGGCGTGGTTGCAGGCCTCGCAGAGCCCCTGGCCGTTCTCGACGGTGGTCGAGCCGCCCTCCGCGACCGGTTCGACGTGGTCGCTCTGCCGGATCGGTGCTCCGCACCACGGGGTGCGGCAGGTCTGGTCGCGGAGCCGGATGAACCGGGCCATGCCTGCCGGGAAGACGCGGGCGCGGGAGTCCATCGCGACCAGCTCGCCGGTGGTCGGGCCGGTGTAGAGCCGACGCAGCCACACCTCGTCTTCAGCGGTCACGGCGCCGGCGACGATCTCGCGGCCGAGCTCGGCGGGAACCCAGCCGAACCCGTCGAGGTGGGCGGGGTCCTCGGTGTCGCCGAACACCGCCTGGTCGGTCATCACCAGGGCGAGCTCGACCCGCGGCCCACCCGCGGCCTCGTGGCCGCCGAGGACGGAGGAGACCAAGGTGTCGGCCATGACCTGGCCCCTGGTCCGCTCGTCCGCACCGTCGGCGCGGGCCGCATCCGCGGCCTTGACCAGGGCGGCGTACGCGGCGACGCCGTCGGCCACCGGCAGCAGCGCGGTCAGGTAGACCATGGTGTCCGGCGCCGGGCGGATGGTGACGTGCCGGTCCGCTCCGGCCTTCCGCCGGCGCCTCACTACCGCGGCGGAGTCGAGGCGGGCGGCGTGCTTGCGGCAGAACGAGGCGATCTCCCGCTCGGACATCCGATCGAGGGCGTCGGGGTCGGCGGCGAGGAGGCGGTCGACCTCGAACCGGTCCCCGACCTCCAGGCAGGCGGTCTCGCGGGCCGCGAGGGTGGCGCCGTACTCGGTGACCTTCCCCTGCCGCCACGCCGCCCACAGGCACGGCATCTCGGTGGCGACGACCTTCGCCAGCGCCAGGTGGCGTTGCCCGCGGTGGTGGGACTCCTTGCGCGCCAGCCCGACCTGCAGGGCGACGCCGCGGCCGCGGCGCTCGGCCGGCACCCCGGACCGATGGTCCGCTTCAGCAGTGCCCGCTGATCGGGTACTGGATGGTCTCGGTCCCGAGCGGGCCGAGCGCCGTGTTCACCAGAAGTGCCACAGCGAGCGTGAACAGACAGCCGGGTGGTGCCGGCCTGGCTCAGCCGGCGGCGTCGAGCGCCGCGCGCACGAGCGGGTGGACCGGCACGGACCCGTCGATGATCGAGGCGAGCGGGACCCACGCGACGGCGTCGGAGGTGCCGCCGGCCTCGGCGACCGGCGCGACGTCGCGCGAGCCGGCCGCCACGGTGGCGGCGAGCACGATCTGGATCGCGTGGAACTCCTCGTCACGGCCGTTGGGCGCAGTGCCGCGGATCGACTCGTCGGCCACGTGCACGACGGGGCCGACCTCGACCTCGAGCCCGGTCTCCTCCCGCACCTCGCGGGCGGCGGCGTCCGCCGGCGACTCGCCGTGGTCCACCCCGCCCCCGGGCAGGGTCCACAGGCCGGTGTGGAAGCCGCGGTCGGAGACCCGGGTGAGCAGGACCGAGCCGTCCCCCGAGCCATCCCCCGGGCCGCCCCGCACCACCAGCGCGTACGCCGCCGTCCGCTGCATCCGGAACGGCCGGTGCGTCGCCAGCGCGTCGACCACGAGCGGCGTCACCGGGACCCGGCCGGCCACGACGTCGGCCACCGGCCACCACCGCGCGTCGGCGGTCGACCCGTCCACCTCGAGGACCCGTGGTGCCGGCGCGTCCACCGGCACGTACCCGTCGAAGACCAGCCGCACGGAGTGCACGTCGGCGCGGCGGCCGTTCCAGCGGGCGTTGGGCCGCCGGCCGGTGTGCACGCGGGCGGACTCCCCGACGGTGACGTCGAGCCCGGTCTCCTCACGCACCTCGCGCACCACCGCGTCGCGTGGCTCCTCGCCGTGCTCCACGCCGCCACCGGGTAGGGTCCAGACCTCCTGGCGGCTCACCCGCGGGGCGAGCCGGGTGAGCAGCACCGCGCCGTCGCGGACCACGACGGCGTACGCCGCCAGCCGCTGCAGCCGGCGCCGATCAGGCACGGGGACCCCGCATCGCGTCGGTCACGCTCAGGAGAACGGCGGTCGCGCGTCGAGCGCGAGCGAGCGACGCCCGGCCCAGCGCCACACCCGGGCCGCCCGGTCGCGGTCCTCGTCGGTGACCAGGTTGCCCATCCAGCGCAGCGCGAGGGTCATCAGGTGGTCCGAGCGCATCCCGGCGGGCCCGAGGGCCGGCAGCAGCCGCGGGACGGTCACCAGCCCGGCCAGGCGGCGGGCGATGGAGAACGCCTCGCCGTAGTGCTCGCGCAGCAGCGCGGGCCACACGGTGGTCAGGTCGCGGTGCTCGGCCATCACCTCGGCGACGAACCGGCCGGTCTCCAGGCCGTAGTCGATGCCCTCGCCGTTGAGCGGGTTCACGCAGCCGGCCGCGTCGCCGATCAGCGCCCAGTTCGCACCGGCGACACCGGAGACGGCGCCGCCCATCGGCAGCAGCGCCGAGGTCTTGGCCCGCAGCTCGCCGGTCAGCGCGAAGTCCTCGCGGCGCTGCTCGGCGTAGAAGTCCATCAGCGGCTTGATCGCGACGTTCGCGGGCCGCTTGGCGGTGGCGAGGGTGCCGACACCCAGGTTCACCTCGCCGGTGCCGAGCGGGAAGATCCAGCCGTAGCCGCTGAGCACGGACCCCTCGGCGTCACGCAGCTCGAGGTGGGAGGAGATCCACGGGTCGTCGCTCATCTCCGAGGAGACGTAGGAGCGCCCGGCGACGCCGTAGACGGTCTCGCGGTGCCACTCCCGGCCGAGCAGCTTGCCCAGCGGCGAGCGGACGCCGTCGGCGACGACGAGCCGGTCGCACGCCACCTCGAACCGCTCCCCCGCCCGCTCGAGGACGACCGCGGCCACGCGCGCGCCCTCCCGACGTACGTCGACCGCGCGGGCGCCGTCGATCGCGAGCGCGCCGGACTTGATCGCGGTGGTCCGCAGGTGGTCGTCGAGCTCGGTGCGCGCCACCGCGGAGCCCCAGTCCGGGAGGGTGCCCCCCGGCCAGGGCAGCAGCAGCGTCTGGCCGAACCCGTGGGCGCGCAGGCCCTGGTTGACCGTGTGCGTGCGCAGCCAGTCCTCGAGCCCGAGCCGGGAGAGCTCGGAGATCGCGCGCGGGGTCAGGCCGTCGCCGCAGGTCTTGTCGCGCGGGAAGACCGCCGCGTCGACGAGCAGCACGTCGGCGCCGCCGCGCGCCGCCCAGGCCGCGGCGGACGATCCGGCGGGTCCGGCGCCGACCACGAGGACGTCGGTGCGGGTGGGTGTCGTGCTCACGCCCCGATCCTCTCAGCCCACCGGTCACGACCCGCACGCCGCTCCCCGCCCCGGCCCGCCGGCCGGTCAGCGCGAGATCCTGCCCAGGAACGACGGAACCCCGCCACGCTGTCGCGTGACGGGGTCCCGAGGGAGCTTGAGTGCCTCAGTTCTGGTACGACCCGAAGTCGAAGTCGTCCAGGGCGACGGCCTGGCCGCCGTTGGCACCGAACTCGTAGTCGTAGGAGTCGTAACCGGTGACGGAGTACGCTGCGGCGCGGGCCTCCTCGGTGGGCTCCACCCGGATGTTGCGGTACCGCTCGAGGCCGGTACCCGCCGGGATCAGCTTGCCGATGATCACGTTCTCCTTCAGACCACGCAGGGAGTCCGAGCGGCCGTGGATCGCTGCGTCGGTGAGGACGCGGGTGGTCTCCTGGAAGGAGGCCGCCGAGAGCCACGACTCGGTCGCCAGCGAGGCCTTGGTGATGCCCATGAGGACCGGACGACCCGAGGCCGGCTTGCCGCCCTCGGAGACGACCCGACGGTTCTCCTCCTCGAAGATCACGCGGTCGACGAGGTCGGACGGCAGCAGGTTCGTGTCGCCGGACTCGATGACCGTCACCCGGCGCAGCATCTGCCGGACGATGATCTCGATGTGCTTGTCGTGGATCGCCACGCCCTGCGAGCGGTACACGTTCTGCACCTCGTCCACCAGGTGCTCCTGGGCCTTCCGGACACCCAGGATCCGCAGGACGTCCTGCGGGTCGGGGGTACCGGAGGTCAGGTGGTGGCCGACCTCGATGTGGTCGCCGTCGGCCACGTTGAGCCGCGAGCGCTTCGAGACGGCGTACTCCTGGACCTCGGAGCCGTCGTCGGGGGTGACCAGGACCTTGCGGGCCTTGTCGGTCTCCTCGATCTCGACGCGACCGGCGGCCTCGGCGATCGGCGTACGACCCTTGGGCGAGCGGGCCTCGAAGAGCTCGACCACGCGGGGCAGACCCTGCGTGATGTCGTCCGCGGAGGCCACACCACCGGTGTGGAAGGTACGCATGGTCAGCTGCGTGCCGGGCTCACCGATCGACTGGGCCGCGATGATGCCGACGGCCTCGCCGATGTCGACGAGCTTGCCGGTGGCCAGCGAGCGGCCGTAGCACTTGGCACAGGTGCCGGTGCGGGCGTCGCAGGTCAGCACGGAGCGGACCTTGACCTCCTCGATGCCGGCCGCGATCAGCTCGGCGATCTTGACGTCACCGAGGTCGCCACCCGCCTCGACCAGCACCTCGCCGGTCTCGGGGTGGGTGACCTCCGTGGCGGCCGAGCGGGCGTACGCCGCGGTCTCGGCGTTCTCCGCCTTGACCACGCTGCCGTCCTCACGACGCTCGCCGATCCGCTTGGGCAGACCGCGCTCGGTGCCGCAGTCGTCCTCGCGGATGATGACGTCCTGGGAGACGTCCACCAGACGACGGGTCAGGTAGCCCGAGTCGGCGGTCCGCAGCGCGGTGTCCGCCAGACCCTTGCGGGCACCGTGCGTCGCGATGAAGTACTCCAGGACGGTCAGGCCCTCGCGGAAGTTCGACTTGATCGGGCGCGGGATGATCTCGCCCTTCGGGTTGGCCACGAGGCCACGCATCGCCGCGACCTGCCGGATCTGGTTCATGTTTCCGGAGGCACCCGAGTCGACCATCATGTAGATCGGGTTGGCGCGGTCGAAGTTCTTCTCCATCGCCTTGCCGACCTCGTTGGAGGCCTCGGTCCAGATCTCGATGAGCTCCTGGCGGCGCTCCTCGTCGGTGACCAGACCGCGCTCGAACTGCTTCTGGACCTTCGCCGCCTGCGCCTCGTAGCTGGAGAGGATCTCCTTCTTGTCGGCGGGGGTGACGACGTCCTCGATCGAGACGGTGACGCCGGAGAAGGTGGCCCAGCGGAAGCCGGTGTCCTTCAGGGCGTCCAGCGACGCTGCGACCTCGACCTTGGTGTAGCGCTCGGCCAGGTCGTTGACGATCGCACCGAGCTGCTTCTTGCCCACCTCGTAGTTCACGAAGGGGTAGTCGGCCGGCAGGGTGTCGTTGAAGAGCACCCGGCCCAGCGTGGTCTCGACGGTCCCGTTGTCCTCGAGGCGGATCTTGACCTTGGACTGCACCGAGATCGCGCCGCGGTCGTAGGCCATGATCGCCTCGGCCGGGGACGAGAAGGCACGGCCCTCGCCCGGCTCGCCCTCACGGTCGGTGGTGAGGAAGAACAGGCCGATGATCATGTCCTGGGTCGGCATGGTCACGGGGCGACCGTCCGACGGCTTGAGGATGTTGTTCGTCGACAGCATCAGGATCCGGGCCTCGGCCTGGGCCTCCGCGGACAGCGGCAGGTGGACGGCCATCTGGTCGCCGTCGAAGTCGGCGTTGAACGCCGAGCAGACGAGCGGGTGGATCTGGATGGCCTTGCCCTCGATCAGCTGGGGCTCGAAGGCCTGGATGCCGAGGCGGTGCAGCGTGGGCGCACGGTTGAGCAGCACCGGGTGCTCGGTGATGACCTCTTCCAGGACGTCCCACACGACCGGACGCGCACGCTCGACCATCCGCTTGGCGGACTTGATGTTCTGCGCGTGCGAGAGGTCGACGAGCCGCTTCATGACGAACGGCTTGAACAGCTCCAGCGCCATCTGCTTGGGCAGACCGCACTGGTGCAGCTTCAGCTGCGGACCCGAGACGATGACCGAACGGCCCGAGTAGTCCACGCGCTTGCCGAGCAGGTTCTGGCGGAAGCGACCCTGCTTGCCCTTGAGCATGTCCGAGAGCGACTTCAGCGGCCGGTTGCCCGGGCCGGTGACGGGGCGACCACGACGGCCGTTGTCGAACAGCGAGTCGACGGCCTCCTGGAGCATCCGCTTCTCGTTGTTGACGATGATCTCGGGCGCGCCGAGGTCGAGCAGCCGCTTGAGGCGGTTGTTCCGGTTGATGACGCGCCGGTACAGGTCGTTGAGGTCGGAGGTCGCGAAGCGGCCACCGTCGAGCTGCACCATCGGACGCAGGTCCGGCGGGATGACCGGGACGGCGTCGAGCACCATGCCCTGCGGCTTGTTGCCGGTCTTGCGGAAGGCGTCGACGACCTTGAGCCGCTTGAGCGCGCGGACCTTCTTCTGGCCCTTGCCGTTGGCGATGGTGTCGCGCAGCGACTCCACCTCAGCGGCGATGTCGAAGGACTGGAGGCGCTTCTGGATCGCCGTGGCGCCCATGTGGCCCTCGAAGTACTTGCCGAACCAGTTCTTCATCTCGCGGTAGAGCATCTCGTCGCCCATGAGGTCCTGGACCTTGAGCGACTTGAAGGTGTTCCACACCTCGTCGAGACGGTCGATCTCGCGCTGCGCGCGGTCGCGCAGCTGCTTCATCTCCCGCTCGGCGCCGTCCTTGACCTTGCGGCGCTGGTCGGCCTTGGCACCCTCGGCCTCGAGGGCGGCGAGGTCCTCCTCGAGCTTCTTGGCGCGGTCCTCGATGGAGGTGTCGCGACGCTTCTCGAGGCGCTCGCGCTCCAGCTGGACCTTGCCCTCGAGCGAGGCCAGGTCGCGGTGCCGGGCGTCCTCGTCGACGGAGGTGATCATGTACGCCGCGAAGTAGATGACCTTCTCGAGGTCCTTCGGCGCCAGGTCGAGCAGGTAGCCCAGCCGGCTCGGCACACCCTTGAAGTACCAGATGTGGGTCACGGGAGCGGCCAGCTCGATGTGACCCATGCGCTCACGACGCACCTTGGAACGGGTCACCTCGACGCCGCAGCGCTCGCAGATGATGCCCTTGAAGCGCACGCGCTTGTACTTGCCGCAGTAGCACTCCCAGTCCCGGGTGGGACCGAAGATCTTCTCGCAGAAGAGGCCGTCACGCTCGGGCTTGAGCGTGCGGTAGTTGATGGTCTCGGGCTTCTTGACCTCGCCGTGGCTCCACGTGCGGATGTCGTCCGCAGTGGCCAGGCCGATCTTGAGCTGGTCGAAGAAGTTCACATCGAGCACGATGGCTGTTGTCCTTCGTTAGTTCTGGGAATCGAGCTGTGGACCGAGGGGGGCCGGCGCGCTCGCGCGCGCCGGCCACGCACCTCAGACTTCTTCGACCGAGCTGGGCTCGCGGCGCGACAGGTCGATGCCGAGCTCCTCGGCGGCGCGGAAGACGTCCTCCTCCGCGTCACGGAGCTCGATCTGCGAGCCGTCCTGGCTGAGCACCTCGACGTTCAGGCACAGCGACTGCATCTCCTTGACGAGCACCTTGAACGACTCCGGGATGCCCGAGTCGGGGATGTTCTCGCCCTTGACGATCGCCTCGTAGACCTTGACGCGACCGGGCACGTCGTCGGACTTGATCGTCAGCAGCTCCTGCAGGGCGTAGGCGGCGCCGTACGCCTCCATCGCCCAGACCTCCATCTCGCCGAACCGCTGGCCGCCGAACTGGGCCTTACCACCCAGGGGCTGCTGCGTGATCATCGAGTAGGGGCCGGTGCTGCGCGCGTGGATCTTGTCGTCCACGAGGTGGTGCAGCTTGAGGATGTACATGTAGCCGACCGAGACCGGGTCCGGGAACGGCTCGCCGGAGCGGCCGTCGAACAGGCTGGCCTTGCCGGACTCGCCGATCATCCGCACGCCGTCGCGGTTGGGGATCGTCGCGCCGAGCAGGCCGGTGATCTCGTCCTCACGGGCGCCGTCGAACACCGGGGTCGCGACCTTGGTGTTCGGCTCGGCCTGGCCCACGCCGATCTTGATCAGGCGCTGCTTCCACTCCGAGTCGTCCGGGTCGCCGGAGAGGTTGAGGTCCCAACCCTGCTTGGCGAGCCAGCCGAGGTGGAGCTCGAGGATCTGGCCGATGTTCATCCGTCGCGGCACACCGAGGGGGTTCAGCACGACGTCGACCGGGGTGCCGTCCTCCATGAACGGCATGTCCTCGATCGGCAGGATCTTCGCGATGACGCCCTTGTTGCCGTGGCGACCGGCGAGCTTGTCACCGACGGAGATCTTGCGCTTCTGCGCGACGTAGACGCGGACCAGCTGGTTCACGCCCGGCGGCAGCTCGTCGCCCTCCTCGCGGTCGAAGACCCGGACGCCGATGACGGTGCCGGACTCGCCGTGCGGGACCTTCATCGAGGTGTCGCGCACCTCGCGCGCCTTCTCACCGAAGATCGCGCGGAGCAGGCGCTCCTCGGGGGTCAGCTCGGTCTCGCCCTTCGGGGTCACCTTGCCGACGAGGATGTCACCGGTGGTGACCTCGGCGCCGATGCGGATGATCCCGCGCTCGTCGAGGTCGGCCAGCATCTCCTCGGAGACGTTCGGGATGTCCCGGGTGATCTCCTCGGGGCCGAGCTTGGTGTCGCGGGCGTCGACCTCGTGCTCCTCGATGTGGATCGAGGTGAGGACGTCCTCCTGCACCAGGCGCTGGCTGAGGATGATCGCGTCCTCGTAGTTGTGGCCCTGCCACGGCATGAACGCCACGAGCAGGTTGGTGCCCAGCGCCATCTCGGCGTCGTCGGTGCACGGGCCGTCGGCGATCGGGCTGCCGACCTCGAGCCGGTCACCCTCGCTCACCAGCGGGCGCTGGTTGATGCAGGTGCCCTGGTTCGAGCGGCGGAACTTCGCCAGGCGGTACGTCGAGTAGGACCCGTCGTCGTTCATCGTCTCGACGATGTCGGCGGAGACCTGCTTGACCACACCGGCCTTGTCGGCCGTGACGACGTCACCGGCGTCGACGGCGGCGCGGTACTCGATGCCGGTGCCGACCAGCGGGCTGTCGCTCGTGATGAGCGGGACGGCCTGACGCTGCATGTTGGCGCCCATGAGCGCGCGGTTGGCGTCGTCGTGCTCGAGGAACGGGATCAGCGCGGTCGCGACCGAGACCATCTGCCGCGGCGAGACGTCCATGTAGTCGACCTCGCCGGCCAGGATCTCCGAGACCTCGCCGTCGCGCTGGCGGACCAGCACGCGCTCCTCGGTGAACCGACCGTCGTCGTCCATGCCCGCGTTGGCCTGGGCGATGACGTAGCGGTCCTCGTCGTCGGCGGTCAGGTAGTCGATCTGGTCGGTGACCCGGCCGTCGATGACCTTGCGGTACGGCGTCTCGACGAAGCCGAACGGGTTGATCCGCCCGTACGACGCGAGCGAGCCGATCAGACCGATGTTCGGGCCTTCCGGCGTCTCGATCGGGCACATGCGGCCGTAGTGCGACGGGTGGACGTCGCGGACCTCCATGCCGGCGCGGTCACGGGAGAGACCACCGGGGCCGAGCGCCGAGAGGCGACGCTTGTGCGTCAGGCCGGCGATCGGGTTGGTCTGGTCCATGAACTGCGAGAGCTGCGAGGTGCCGAAGAACTCCTTCAGCGCAGCGACCACGGGACGGATGTTGATCAGGGACTGCGGCGTGATGGCCTCGACGTCCTGGGTCGTCATCCGCTCGCGGACCACCCGCTCCATGCGCGCCAGACCGGTGCGGAGCTGGTTCTGGATCAGCTCGCCCACCGTGCGCATGCGGCGGTTGCCGAAGTGGTCGATGTCGTCGGAGCTGATGTCGAGGGTGCCCTGCGGCGCCTCGAGCTGCTCCTGGCCGTCGTGCAGAGCCACGATGTACTTGATCGCCGCGACGATGTCGTCGATGGTCAGCGTCTGCTGGTCGAAGGCCTCGGTCAGACCGAGCTTCTTGTTGATCTTGTAGCGGCCGACCTTGGCGAGGTCGTAGCGCTTGGGGTTGAAGTAGTAGTTGTTCAGCAGCGTCTGCGCGGCCTCACGCGTCGGCGGCTCGCCCGGGCGCAGCTTGCGGTAGATGTCGAGCAGCGCGTCGTCCTGAGCCTGGGTGTTGTCCTTCTCCAGGGTCAGCTCGATGGACTCGTAGACGGTGCCGTCGGGACGACGGAACTCCTCGAGGATCTGCTCGGTGGTCATGCCGAGGGCCTTGAGCAGGACCGTGACGTTCTGCTTGCGCTTGCGGTCGAGGCGGACGCCGACCAGGTCGCGCTTGTCGATCTCGAACTCCAGCCAGGCGCCGCGGCTCGGGATCATCTTGGCGGTGTAGATGTCCTTGTCGGACGTCTTGTCCGCCGAGCGCTCGAAGTAGACGCCGGGCGACCGGACGAGCTGGCTGACGACGACACGCTCGGTGCCGTTGATGATGAACGTGCCCTTGTCGGTCATGAGCGGGAAGTCGCCCATGAAGACCGTCTGGCCCTTGATCTCACCGGTGTCGTTGTTGGTGAACTCGGCGGAGACGTAGAGCGGCGCGGAGTAGGTGAAGTCCTTCTCCTTGCACTCGTCGACCGTGTACTTCGGGTCGTAGAACACAGGGTTCTCGAACGAGAGCGACATGGTCTCGGAGAAGTCCTCGATCGGGGAGATCTCCTCGAAGATCTCCTGGAGACCGGACTTGCTCGAGACGTCCTCCCCCTCGGCGCGCCGGCGCTCGACGACGGCGTTCCACTTGTCGTTGCCGATCAGCCAGTCGAAGCTGTCGGTCTGGAGGGAGAGGAGCTGCGGGACCTCGATCGGGTCCTGGATCTTGTTGAACGAGATGCGGCGGGGGTTGCCAGAGGTGGTGCGCGCGGCCAAGAGGTGTCCTTCGAGGATCGCTGCCAGAATGGCGCCCGAGCCCCCCACTAGATCAGCCACCGGGCAGGCCGAAATGCATCTGAGGGCAGGCGCAAAGCGCTACCTTACCGCAAGTCCGGGCGCGCGACAATACCGCTTGCGCTCCAGCGACGATCGTCCCGACGATGATGCGCGGTCGGGCCCCTCCGGTCAAGCACCCCGGCCGGGGCACGGACCGGCCGGCGGGGCGTCAGTCCAGCGGGGTGGTGTCGAGCCCGTCGACCAGCCAGTCGCCGTCGCGCTCGACCATGGTCACCGCGACCTGGTCGTAGCTGGTCCGCGGCTGGTCGTAGTCCTTGCGCTCGGTGACCCGGTCGAGGAAGAGGACGACCTCGACCCGGGTGCCGTCGTCGTCGGTGCGGGCCAGGCCCGAGGCGAGCACCTGCCCGGTCACGACGGTCTCGGTGCTCGGGGCGTTCTGGCTGATGACGTCGAAGAGCTTGTCGTACTCCTCGCGGTAGGCCGGGGTCAGGTAGGACCGCGCGGCGGCCCGGTCCTCCTCGAGCCTGCGGTGGTCGAAGGAGAGCACCGGCACGATCGCGCGCTCGGCCGTGGCCTGCGCCTCGCGGGCGGCGTCCTCGACGACGTCCGCGTTGGTGCCGAGGTCCTGGGCGAGCACCACCGCGAGCGCCACAGCGCCGGCGGCCAGCACGGCGACCACCGCGAGCAGCCAGGACGGCACGTGGCGCGAGCGGGGCGCGGCGGCCGGCTCCACCCCCACGGCCGGCGCCGGCTCCAGGCCCGGCTCCGGCTGGGCCTCGGCCTCCCCGGCCGCGTCCTCGGCGACGGCCTCCTCGGCGGCCTCCTCGGCAGCGAGCTGGGCGTCGTGGGCGGCGCGCCGGTCGGGGTCCAGGAGCACCTCCGCGGCCTGGTTGGCGGCGCGGAAGCGTCGGTCGGTGGGGTCGAGGTCGGCGATCGCGGCCTTCCACGCGGCGCGGATTCCCTCGTCCGAGGCGGTCGGCTCGACACCGAGCACGTCGTACCAGCTGGGGGTCACGGTGCGCTCCCCTCCTCGCCCTCGGCGAGCACCGGGTCGAAGTCGTCGACGAGCCACGTGCCGTCGGTGCGCACCAGCTCCACCCGGACCCGGAAGGTCACCGGCTCGACGTCCACCCGGGGACCGTCGGGCTGCTTGGCGTTGCGCGGGTAGCTGGAGGTGAACGAGCCCGCGACGAGCGCGGTCGCCTTGTCGCCGTCGAGGTCGGAGACGCCCGCGGAGAACACCTCGGCGACCCGCCCGACGCGCCCCTGGACCACGGTCTGCTCGGCCGCGACGACGCCCTGCTCGAAGGAGGTCCGGAACTTCGGGGTCATCACCTCGCCGACCGTCTCGCGGTACTCCGGCATCTGCTCGCCCTCGAGCAGGTCGGGACCATAGGTGTTGAGCCGCAGCATGAACTGCCGGGCCTGGGCCATCACGGCCTCGCGGTCCTTCTGCACCTCACCCGCGTCCCCGACGGCGCCGGAGGCCTTGAGCACGCCCATGACGGCGGAGGCCACCAGGGCGACCACCAGCACGGCCGCGAGGACCGCGAGCAGGACCACCCGGAACCGGCCACCCCCGGCGGGCGTGGGGTCGCCCGTCACTCCCCTGGCGCCATCAGCGGTGCGAGGTACAGCCACTTCCACGAATCCTTCCCCAGCGTCGACGGCGCCACCGTACTGGCCGTCCGCGGGGCGGAGGCCGCCCGGTCACCCCAGGTCACCTTCCCGGTCTCCTCGTCGTAGGACGCGATGACCGGAGCGCGGTAGGCGGCGCCGGCCGGCTTGTCCAGGTTCTGCGCGCCGCGGGCGTTGGAGAGGGTGGCCGGCTCGGTGCAGCGGGCGTCCTCGTTCATCGCGATGTCCTCGCGGTCCTGCGGGGTGCGCTTCTCGCTGCCCTCGTAGCCGGCGCGGCAGACCGGCTCGGTGGTGAGGACCAGGCCGAAGTGTGCGTCGTACAGGCCGGTCTCGGGGGTCTTGGAGACCACCGTGAAGCCACCCTCGACCGCGTAGGGGTAGACGACCAGCAGCTGCTTGATCCCGTCGAGGTGGCGCACGACGATCTCGCCGGTGGTGACCAGGTTGTTCAGCAGGTCGCCCAGCTCGACCTGGTTCTGCTCCAGGAAGGTCCGCAGCTGGGTGGCGGTGGCCGAGCCGGTGTCGATGAGGCGACGCAGGTCGCCGTCGGACCCGGCCAGCGTGCCGCTGAACAGCGAGAGCTGGGAGGCGAAGGTCCGCAGCGCGCTCTGGGTGTCCAGCTGGGTGTTGAGCACCGTGTTGCTGTCGCGGATCAGCGCGGTGGTGAGGTCGAAGTTGGCGTCGGCCTCGGCGATGAAGGAGTTGCCGGTGTCGATGATCTTCTGGAGGTCCTCGCCGGTGCCGTCGAAGGCCGTGCCGAGCTCGTTGATCGTCGTGCGCAGCGCCTCCTGGTCGACCGAGGAGGCGGTGTCGGAGATGTCGGTGAGCAGCTTCTCGGTCTCGATCGGGGTGCGGGTGTCCTCGACGTCGATCTCCGAGCCGTCCTCGAGGACGGGGCCCTCGTCGACCTTGGGCTGCAGCTCGACGTACTGCTCGCCGACCGCGGAGCGGTTGCCGACCAGCGCCAGGGTCTCGGCGGGGATGGCGTCGTGCTCGTTGTCGATCTCCAGGTGCACGTCGACGCCGGAGCCGGTCAGCACCAGCTTGTCCACGCGCCCGATGCCGACGCCGCGGTAGGTCACCTCGCCGCCGGCGAAGATGCCGCCGGCCTTCTCGAAGTGGGCCACGACGGTGTAGGCGTCGTCCATCACGAGCCGGTCGAGCCGGGCGTAGCGCGCGCCGACGAAGCTCACGCCGACCAGCGTGATGATGACGAAGGCCAGCAGCTGGATCTTGGTACGTCGCGTGATCACCGCGCCGCCTCCCTCGGGACGAGCGAGGGCACGAGCAACGTGACCAGCGCCGGGTCGTAGACCGCCATCAGCTCACCCATCGTCGGACCGCGCCCCGCGCGGTCGGCCTGCGAGCCGGCCTGCACGCCGGCCTCGGCCTGCGGCGGCGTGGTCGCGCCGAACGGGGCCCGCGGCAGACCGAGCAGGTCGCCGAGCGCACCGAGGCCGCCACCGGCGCCGTTGCCGTCGGTGTCGCCGCCGAGCGGGAGCGGGAGCCCCGGGACCTGGTTGAGGATCGAGCAGACCACGGTGTTCTTGTTCTTCGGCTTCTGGCACTCCTCGCGCAGCTCCAGCAGCAGCTGCACGTTGCCGAGGACCTTCTGGCAGGCCTTGCTGGTGATGCTCAGGCTCTGGATGCACTTGAGGACGTTGTCGACCACCGCGGTGGGGTCGAGCTCGGTCGGCAGCAGCGTCGGCAACGCGGTCGGGATGCCGGTGGTGCCGCCCCGGGCGTCGATGTCGAGCTGGACCGAGAGGTTGGTGTAGTCACCCATGTGCATGTTGCGGGCGACCTGCGGGTCGCGGCCGACCACCTCGTCGACGAAGGGGTAGGTCAGGGCGACGTTGAAGGCGTTGACCAGGGCGTCCCCGGACTCCGCGAGCTGGGTGAGCACCGGCTGGAGCTGGCGCACCGACTCGATGGTGGCGTCCTTGGAGGCCTCGATGACCCGGACGCCGACGTCGCCGAGGTCGTCGAGCGCGCGCAGCATCTTGACCAGGTCGCCGCGCTGCTGGTCGAGGGAGACGAGCGCGCTCGGCAGCTCGTCGAGGGCCAGGTCGATGCTGTCCTGCTGCTCGTCGACGTCGATGGCCAGCTGGTTGACCGACTCGATGGCCGCGACGATGTCGGCGCGGTTCTCATCGAGGGTGCCGACGAGCCGGCGGGCCTGGGTGAGCACCGAGCGGGCGGAGTCCTCGCGGCCCTCGAGGGCCAGGTTGAGCTCGCCGGCGATGGTCTTGAGCTGGGCGATGCCGCCGCCGTTGAGGACCAGGCTCAGCGCACCGAGGACCTCCTCGACCTCGGGGTTGCGGCCGGTGCGCTCCAGCGGGATCTCGTCGCCGTCGGCGAGGACCTCGGTGGCGCCGCCGTCCTCGGGGGTCTCGAGGGAGACGAACTTCTCGCCGAGCAGGCTGGTCTGGCGGATCTCGGCGACCGCGTCGGCCGGGAGCTCGGTGTCGTTGCGGACCTCGAGGGTGACCACGGCGGTCTCCCCCTCGAGGTCGACGGCGGTCACCTTGCCGACGCTGACGTCGTTGACCTTGACCGTGGACTGCGGGACGAGGTCGAGGACGTCGGTGAACTCCACCGTGATCGTCATCGGGTCGTCCCCGGTGCTGGTGCCGCCGGGCAGCGGCAGCTGGTAGACGTCGAAGTCGCAGCCGGTCAGCAGCACCGAGCCGACGGCGACCGCGGCCACCGCGCGCGTGATCCGGGCGAGCCTCATCGGTCCACCTCCACGAGCCCACCGAGGCTCAGGTCGAAGCGCTTGCCCGAGGACGAGCCCGAGCCGGCGCCGAACGGGACCGAGCGCGGCAGGATCGAGTCGATCAGGTCGCACAGCGACTCGCTGTCGTCGACCTGGTTGAGGATGCTGCACAGCACGATCGAGGGGTCGCTGATCAGCTCGTTGGCGAGGTTGCCGATGTTGGCGTTCACGTCGAGCGTGCCGGCCTGCGGGTTGTAGGTCATGGCGAGGTTGTTGAGCGCGAGCGGCGCGGTCCCGAGCGTCTCGTCGAGGGCCGCCCGCTGCTTGACCAGCACCTTCGCGACCCGGTTGAGGCCCTTGATGTTGCGGCCCAGGGAGGCGCGGTTGGTCTTGACGAAGTCGCCGACCTGGCCGAGGGCGACCGAGAGGTTGCGCAGCGCTGCGGAGAGCTCCTGGCGCTCGTCGGCCAGCAGCGAGGAGACCGAGCCCAGCGAGCCGTTGAAGTCGCGCACCGTCCGGTCGTTGCGCGCCAGCGTGCCGATGAAGCCCTGCAGCTCGGCGAGCGAGCCGAACAGCTCCTCCTTGTTGTTGTCGAGGGTGGCCGAGAACCGGCCGAAGTCCTTGATCGTCTGGTTGAGCTTCGCGCCCTCGCCGGCGAAGTTCTCGGCCGTGACCTCGAGCAGGTCGGTCAGCGCGCCGTCCTTGTTGGCCCCGTTGGGTCCGAGGGCGACGGTGAGGTCGTCGAGGCTGGAGTAGATGTCGTCGAGCTCGATCGGCACCTCGGTGCGGCCCTCGTCGATGACGGTGCCGTCGGCGAGGACGTCACCGCCCTCGTAGGCCGGGGTGAGCTGGACGTAGCGGTCGCCGACGATCGACGGCGCGACGATGACGGCCTGGGCGTCGGTGGGGAGCTTGATCTCCTCGTCGTAGCGCATGGTGACCACCACCTTGGTGCCCGACGGCTCGACGGTCTCGACCGTGCCGACCGGGACGCCGAGCACGCGCACGTCGCTGCCCTCGTAGAGGGAGACGGTGCGCGGGAAGTGCGCGACCAGGGTCTTGGTCCCCGACCCGCCGAAGACGGTCAGGGCGAAGACGACCACCAGGACCACCAGCAGCACGGGCACCACGGCCCGCTTCAGGAGCGTCATCCGATCCCACCTCCGTTGGCCAGGTCCGGCACCGGCGGCAGGTTCTGGATGTAGGTGTCGAACCAGGGACCGTTGCCGAGGGTGTTGGCGAAGACGCGGTAGAAGGGCGCCATCAGCCGCAGGCTGTTGTCGATGTTGTCCTCGTTCTTGGTCAGCACGCCGACGACGCTCTCCAGGTTGGCCAGGGCCGGGGCGAGGTCCTCACGCGTGCCCTCGACGAGCGCGGTGAGCTCCTTGGACAGCGTCGAGGTCGCGACGAGCAGCCGGTGGACGGAGTCGCGCCGCTTCAGCAGCGCGCGGAAGAGCACGTCGGCGTCCTTCATCAAGGCGACGAGGTCGCCGTCGCGCTCGTCGAGCACCGAGGAGACCCGGCGCAGGTTCTTGAGCAGCGAGTTCAGCTCGGTGTCGCGCGAGGCGATGGTCTCGGAGAGCGCCGAGACGCCGTCGAGCGCCGCACGGAACTCCTCGGGGGTGTTGCGGGTCAGGTCGGCCAGCGTGGTCAGCGACGCGGCCAGCTGGTCGGTGTCGATGTCGGCGGAGGTCTCGGCCAGGCCCTCGAACGCCTCGACGACGTCGTACGGCGAGGTCGTGCGCTCCTCCGGGATGGTGCTCCCGGCCTCCAGCTGGCCCTTCCCGGCCGGCTCGAGGGCGAGGAACATCGCGCCGAGCAGCGTCTTGACCCGGATCGAGGCCCGGGTCAGGTCGCCGAAGTCGGAGTCGGTCTTGATCTTGAAGGCGACGTCGACCTCGCCGTCCTTCAGCGTGACGCTCTCGACCTTGCCGACGCGGACGCCCGCGATGCGGACCTCGTCGTCGGGCTTGAGCCCGCCGGCCTCGGCGAAGCGGGCGTGGTAGGTCTCGCCGCCGCCGATGATCGGGAGGTCCTGGGCGCGGAAGGCGGCCATCAGCAGGGCCACCAGCACGAGGATGCTGATCGCCCCGATGATCACCGGGTTGCGCTCGCGGAAGGGCTTCATCGGGGTCCCCTCGAAAGCGTGACTGCAGCGAGCGCAGCGAGCGGAAGGAGCGGTTTCGTGGGGTGTGGTGGCTTCATCCCAGATCACACCTCTCCGAGCCGACCGAGTAGGTGACCGGGACCGAGATGTTCGCGGGCAGGCGCACGTTCCCCTTGAAGTGGCAGAGGTAGAAGTTGAAGAACGACCCGTAGATCGCGGTCCGGCCGACCTTGTTGAGCTTGATCGGCAGCACCTGCAGGGCCCGGTCGAGCTCGGCCTTGTTGCGGTCGATGTTCTCGGTCACCCGGCGCAGCTGCTTGATGTCCTCGATGAACGGCGTCCGGACGCCCTTGACCAGGTCGGCCGTCTCGTCGGAGAGCGCGGAGATCTGGTCGAGGGAGGACAGGATCGCCTGCCGGTCGGTCTTGAGGCCGCCGACGAACTGGCGGAAGTTCACGATCAGCTCCGAGAGCTGGTCGTCGCGGTCGCCGAGCCGCTCGAGCACCCGGTCGAGGTTGGTGATCAGGTCGCCGATCACCTGGTCGCGGTCGGCCAGGGTCTGGGTCACCGAGGCGGTGCTCGCGAGCAGGCCCTCGAGCGTGCCGCCCTCGCCCTGGAAGACCTGGACGATCTCGTAGGAGAGCTTGTTGATGTCGTCGGGCGAGAGCGCCTGGAACAGCGGCTTGAAGCCGTTGAACAGCACGGTGAGGTCCAGCGCCGGGGAGGTGCGGTCGACCGGGATCGTCGAGCCCTCCTCCAGCTCGTCGGTCTCGCCGATGCCCTGGGTCAAGGAGATGTAGCGCTGGCCGACGAGGTTGCGGTAGCGGATCGAGGCGTTGGTGGCTCCGCTGAGCGAGGTGTCCTCGTCCACGCTGAAGGTCACCTGGGCCCGGGTGCGGTCGACGATGTCGACCTCGCGGACGGTGCCGACCTTGACCCCGGCGACGCGGACGTCGTCGCCCTTGACCACGCCGGTGGCGTCGACGAAGACCGCCTTGTACTCCCGGGTCGCCCCGAAGGAGAGGTTGCCGATGACGACGATCAGCAGGCCGGTGGCCAGCGCGGTCGTCACCATGAAGACCAGCAGCTTGGTGAGGTCGATGGTGGTGCGCTTGTCGAGCAGGCTCATCGCACCGACACCTCCGCCCCGCGGGCCATCGGCGCCACCAGCAGCGGGCCGAGGTCGTCGACGGCGTCGGCGGTCGTGCCGAGGCCCGGCGCCAGCAGGCTCTTGAGCACCGCGGCCTCGGCCTCGGTGCCGGCGTACCCCTGGCCGCCGAGGAAGGAGCCCGGCGCGACGCGGGAGGTGCCCTTGCCGGTGGGCCGGTTGATGCCGTCGCGGAAGTCGGGCTGGTGGCGCACGGGGTTGTCCTGGCTCCAGGGCGGGTTGGGCAGGTGCAGGCAGCTGGGGCCGCGGTCGTCGGCGAAGACCGGGCGGTCGGCGCTGTCGTAGGGCCGCGGCTGGTTGGGCAGCAGCTCGAGGACGATGTGCAGCTCGAAGCCGCGGAACGCCTCGGCCTGGCGCTTGCCGGCGTTGACCAGGCCGCGCAGCAGGCACGGGAACTCGGTGGAGTACTTCGACAGCGTCCGCAGGAAGGGCTCGCTGACCTCGCCGAGGGTGATCAGGTTGTCCTCGTTGTCCTCGAGGAAGGTCTCCGCGACGCCGGAGAAGGACGCGACATCGTCGAAGAGGGCGTTCAGCTTGTCCTCGCGGTCCTCGAGCGTGCCGGTGGTCAGGACGGTGTCCTCGAGGATCGAGCCCACCTCGGGCAGCACGTCGGAGTAGACACCGGAGACCTCGGCGGTCAGCCGCAGGTCCTCGACCAGCCGCGGGATCTCGGGGTTGATCCGCTTGAGGTAGCTGTCCAGGGTCTCCAGGTTGTCCCCCAGCGCGTCGCCCCGGCCCTCGAGCGCGGTCGCGATCGCGGTCAGGGTGCGGTTGAGCTGGGCGGGCTGGACGGTCCGCAGCAGCGGGTAGAGGTCCTCGAGGACCTCCTCGACCTCGGTCGAGACCTGGGTGCGCTCGATGGTCGCGCCCGGCTCGATCGGCCGGTCCTGGGCGTCCTCGGGCACGACGAGGGAGACGTACTTCTCGCCGAAGAGCGTCTTGGGGACGATCGATCCGGTCACGTTCGCCGGGATCGTGTCCCGCTTCTCGGGGTAGAGACCCAGCGTGACCTCGGCGCCCTCGGCGTCGACCTCGAGGTCGAGGACCTCCCCGACGATGACGCCGCGGATCTTGACGTCCGCGCGCTGCGGCAGCTGCAGGCCGATGTTGGAGGTCTGCAGGGTCACCTCGTCGTAGGTGGAGAACTTCTTGGTGAAGACGCCGTAGACGAGCCAGACCGACAGCACGATCAGCGCCAGGAAGATGACGCCGAGCAGCTTGGTGCGACGAAGGATCACGACCTCACCCCGCCAGTCTCACGGTCGTGGTGGTGCCCCAGATCGCCATCGACAGGAACAGGTCGATGACGTTGATGGCCACGATGCTGGTGCGGACGGCGCGGCCCACGGCCACGCCCACCCCGGCGGGACCGCCGGAGGCGTTGTAGCCGTGGTAGCAGTGGATGAGGATCACGACCACCGCGAAGACCAGGACCTTGCCGAAGGACCACAACACGTCCCCGGGTGGCAGGAACTGGTTGAAGTAGTGGTCGTAGGTGCCGGTCGACTGCCCGTAGAACTGGGTGACCACCAGCCGGCTGGCGAAGTACGACGACAGCAGCCCGACGACGTACAGCGGGACGATCGCGATCAGCCCGCCGATGACGCGCGTGGCCACGAGGAACGGCATCGAGGGGATCGCCATCACCTCGAGGGCGTCGACCTCCTCGGAGATGCGCATCGCGCCGAGCTGGGCGGTGAAGCCGCAGCCGACCGTGGCCGCGAGCGCGATGCCCGCGACCAGCGGGGCGATCTCGCGGGTGTTGAAGTAGGCCGAGACGAAGCCGGAGAAGGCCGCGGTGCCGAGCTGGTTGAGCGCGGCGTAACCGGACAGCCCGACCTGCGCGCCGGTGAAGAACGTCATCCCGATGATCACGCCGACGGTGCCGCCGATGACCGCGAGCGCCCCCGATCCGAGGGTGACCTCGGCCAGGATCCGCATGATCTCGCGGGGGTAGCGCGCGATCGAGCGCGGCGTCGCCTGGAGCACGCGCACGTAGAACGCGAGCTGCCCGCCGAGGGTGTCGAGCTGGCCCAGCGGGCGCTGGACCACGGACTTGATGCTGGCCACGGCCTCAGCCTGTCTTCGGGGGCACGAGCTGGAGGTAGATCGTGCTGAGGACGAAGTTGACGATGAAGAGCAGCAGGAAGGTGATGACGACCGACTCGTTGACCGCGTCGCCCACCCCCTTGGGCCCGCCGCCGGCGTTCATGCCCTTGTACGACGCCACGATGGCGGCGATGAAGCCGAACACCAGCGCCTTGAGCATGCCGACCCACAGGTCGGGCAGCTGCGCGAGCGCGGTGAAGCTGGCCAGGTAGGCGCCGGGGGTGCCGTCCTGGAGGACGACGTTGAAGACATAGCCGCCGGCGACGCCGACGACGCTGACCATGCCGTTGAGGAAGACCGCCACGAGCATGCAGGCCAGCACGCGGGGCACGACCAGTCGCTGGATCGGGTCGATGCCCAGCACCATCATCGCGTCGAGCTCCTCGCGGATCCGACGCGCGCCGAGGTCGGCCGCGATCGCCGAGCCGCCGGCGCCGGCGATGAGCAGGGCGGTCGCGATCGGGCCGGCCTGCTGGATGACCGCGAGCACGGAGGCGGAGCCGGTGAACGACTGCGCACCGAACTGCTTGATCAGGCCGCCGACCTGGAGCGCGATGACCGCGCCGAAGGGGATGGCGACCAACGCGGTCGGGATGATCGTGACCGAGGCGATGAACCATGCCTGCTGGAGGAACTCACGCAGCTGGAAGGGTCTGCGGAACAGTCCGCGGCCGACGTCGAGGCCGAAGGCGAAGAGCTTGCCTGCGGTGCCGACGGGCCGGAGGACGCGGGTGGCGGTGAGCTGGGCCAAGGCGCCTCAGGCCCCCGTCGTCATGGTCATGTTCTCCTCGAACGACCCCGGCGGCGGGGTGATGCCGTTCTCGCGGCACCAGGCGCCCGGCTCGCGCTGGCTGCGCCGCGGGATGCCGTTGGAGGGCTCGAGCTGCATCGGGATGGGCGGCAGCGGGGGCAGCTCCTGGTCGGCCTCGGCGGCGAGCTCGTCGGCGTCCTTCTCCTCCGACATGCCGATCGGGCCGACGCGCTGGGCGTTGAGGAACTGGCGGACCACCGGCTCCTCGGAGCTGAGCAGCATCTCGCGGGGGCCGAACATCGCCAGGTGCCGGTGGTAGAGCAGGCCGATGTTGTCCGGCACGGTCCGGGCGGTGTTGATGTCGTGGGTGACGATGAGGAACGTCGCGTCGATCTGGGCGTTGAGGTCGACGATGAGCTGGTTGAGGAACGAGGTACGGACCGGGTCGAGGCCGGAGTCCGGCTCGTCGAAGAGCACGATCTCGGGGTCGAGCACCAGCGCGCGGGCCAGGCCGGCGCGCTTGCGCATGCCGCCGGAGATCTCGCCGGGGAGCTTGTCCTCGGCGCCGATGAGGCCGACGAGGTCCATCTTCTCCATGACGATGGAGCGGACCTCGGACTCGGACTTCTTGGTGTGCTCGCGCAGGGGGAAGGCGACGTTGTCGTAGAGGTTCATCGAGCCGAACATCGCGCCGTCCTGGAACAGCACGCCGAAGAGCTTCCGGATCTCGTAGAGCTCCTTCTCCGAGCAGCTCGCGATGTCGGTGCCCTCGATGATGACCGAGCCCTTGTCGGGCTTGAGCAGGCCGATGAGGGTCTTGAGGAAGACCGACTTGCCGGTGCCGGAAGGGCCGAGCATCACGCAGATCTCGCCCGCCGGGACGGTGAGGGTGACGTCGCCCCAGATCAGCTGCTTGCCGAAGGACTTGCTGAGGTCATCGACCTTGATCTCCACGCCCATGCCAGTCCCTCTCCCGCGCCGAGTGGTCCGTCGACCGGACGAGGCGTCGGTGCGGGCGCACCGGCACGGCTCCCCAAAGCCCACTCGTCGGTAACAACGGTGTTGCGGCGGTGAGGTTACGCGATGACGCGACGTGCGTCACGTGACGGGCGTCTCGTGAGACACAACTGTGTCCTGAACACGTTCTTGTTCCGGCGCGGCCGGGACCTGCGCGATGACCTGCGCAGATGCAGAAAGGCGGCCACCTCCGCAAGGGAGGTGACCGCCTCGGTGCCGGGCGCCCGCCGGTGACCGGCGGGCGCCCTGGGGGTCACTTGAGGGTGACGGTGGCGCCGGCGCCCTCGAGGGCCTCCTTGGCCTTCTCCGCGGCAGCCTTGTCGACCTTCTCGAGGATGGCCTTGGGAGCCGACTCGACGAGCTCCTTGGCCTCCTTCAGGCCGAGCGAGGTCAGGGCGCGGACCTCCTTGATGACGTTGATCTTCTTGTCACCAGCGGCCTCGAGGACGACGTCGAACTCGTCCTGGGCAGCGGCCTCCTCGGCGCCGGCGGCGCCGCCGGCGGCGGGGGCGGCGGCCACGGCGACCGGGGCGGCCGCGGTGACGCCGAAGGTGTCCTCGAACTGCTTCACGAACTCAGAGAGCTCGATGAGGGTCATCTCCTTGAACGCGTCGAGGAGCTCGTCGGTGGTGAGCTTCGCCATGATGGCAACCTTTCGGATCGGTTGGCCCGCCGCGTCGTGAGCGGCAGGGCCGGGTTTCAGGTGGTGGTCCTCAGCCCTGGATCAGGCTTCGGTGACTGCATCGTCGGCCGGGGCGGCCTCGTCGGCGGCCGGAGCCTCCGCCTCGGCAGCCGGGGCCTCCTCGGCGGCGGCCGGCGCGCCGGCACCACCTGCGAGGATCGAGGGGTCCTCCTCGGCCTTCGCCTGGAGCGCACCCGCGAGACGGGCGGCCTGGGCGAGGGGGGCGTTGAGGAGGTAGACGGCCTGGCTGAGCGACGCGAGCATCGCGCCGGCCAGCTTGCCCAGGAGCACCTCACGGGACTCGAGGTCCGCCAGCTTGGCGATCTCCGAGGCGTCGAGGGGCTTGCCGTCCAGGACGCCACCCTTGATGACCAGGGTGGGGTTGGCCTTGGCAAAGTCACGCAGACCCTTGGCCGCCTCGACCACGTCGCCGTTGATGAAGGCGATGGCGGTCGGACCGGTCAGCAGGTCGTCGAAGCCTTCGATGCCCACCTCGGTGGCGGCGATCTTGGCCAGCGTGTTCTTGACCACGGCGTAGTTGGCGTTCTCGCCGAGGGAGCGCCGCAGGTCCTGCAGCTGCTTCACGGTGAGACCGCGGTACTCGGTCAGCACAGCACCGGCGGACTCGTTGAAGGACTCAACGATCTCCGCGACGGCTGCCTGCTTGTCTGCCCGCGCCATGGGTCTCCTTCCGGGTGTCGACCACCGCGTCCGGCCCCGGAACGACGAACGCCCCGAGCGCGGGCGCTCAGGGCGTGGTGCGATCCTCGGAAGGATCTCGCTCTGCTCACCTGCGCTGGCCGTTCGCGTCCGCGAACCTTCGGTCGTGCTGCTGATGCACCACGGCAACCGGCGGTCTCTGGTTTCAGGGATGAACTGTACGGCGCCGGGCCGGGCGCCACCAAATCGACGCTCCCCCCCGGCAGGCCCGGGACGCACACCGCCCCGGTCACCTGACGGTGACCGGGGCGGTGCAAGGTGCGAGGGGGCTCAGGCCGAGGCGCCCTCGTCCTCCTCCGCGACGTTCTTGGTGCGGTTCGGGTCCACCTGGATGCCAGGGCCCATCGTCGTGGAGACGGTGACCTTCTTGACGTAGCGACCCTTGGAGCTGGCCGGCTTCAGTCGGAGGACCTCCTCCAGCGCGGCGGCGTAGTTCTCCGCGAGCTGGGCCTCGGAGAAGGACGCCTTGCCGATGATGAAGTGCAGGTTGGCGTGGCGGTCGACGCGGAACTCGATCTTTCCGCCCTTGATGTCGGTCACGGCCTTGGCCACGTCCGGCGTCACGGTGCCGGTCTTCGGGTTCGGCATGAGGCCGCGGGGGCCGAGCACACGGCCGAGGCGACCGACCTTGCCCATCATGTCCGGGGTCGCGACGACGGCGTCGAAGTCCAGCCAGCCGCCGGAGACCTTCTCGATCAGCTCGTCGCCACCGACGATGTCGGCGCCGGCCTCACGGGCGGCCTCGGCCTTGTCACCGTTCGCGAACACCAGGACGCGGGCGGTCTTGCCGGTGCCGTGGGGCAGGTTGACGGTGCCGCGGACCATCTGGTCGGCCTTGCGGGGGTCGACGCCGAGGCGCATGACCACGTCGACGGTCTCGTCGAACTTCTTCTTCGAGGTCGACTTGGCGATCTTGATCGCCTGGAGCGGGGCGTGGAGCTCGTCCTTGTCGAACGTCTCGGCCGCCGCGCGGTAGCTCTTGCTGCGCTGCATGTCTGGGTCTCTTCTCTTCCAGTGTGGTCAGGTGGGCCAGCGCGGCCCTGCCACGGATGTGTGCGGGGTGCCCGACGAGAACCTTCCTCGCCCGGCGGGACGACGGTTGGTCAGTCGGTGGTGACGCCCATGGAGCGGGCGGTGCCCTCGACGATCTTCATGGCCGCGTCGATGTCGTTGGCGTTGAGGTCGGGCAGCTTGGTCTGCGCGATCTCGCGGACCTGGTCCTTGGTCAGCTTGCCGACCTTCTCCTTGTGCGGGACGCCCGAGCCCTTCTGCAGGCCGGCGGCCTTCTTGATCAGCTCGGCGGCCGGCGGGGTCTTCGTGACGAAGGTGAAGGACCGGTCCTCGTAGATGGTGATCTCGACGGGGACGACGTTGCCGCGCATGGACTCCGTCTGGGCGTTGTACGCCTTGCAGAACTCCATGATGTTCACGCCGTGCGGACCGAGGGCGGTACCGACCGGCGGGGCCGGCGTCGCGGCACCGGCCTGCAGCTGCACCTTGACCAGCGCAGCGATCTTCTTCTTGGGAGGCATGCTTCGTCTCTTTCTCTTCCGTGGTCATGACGAGGGCGTACGTCGCCCTCTGCCACCTATCCGTTGCTCGAGCAACCGCACCATTGTGCGACGGCGTGCTCGGTGTGTGGAAATCGTGGTCCTGCGGGGGTCCCGGGCCGGAGCCCGGTCCGGCTCAGACGCGCTGGATCTGGCTGAAGGACAGCTCGACCGGGGTCTCGCGGCCGAAGATCTCCACGAGCGCCTTGACGCGCTGGGACTCGGCGTTGATCTCGGTGATCGTGGCGTGCAGCGTCGCGAACGGACCGTCGACCACCATGACCGAGTCGGAGACGTCGAAGTCCGCGACCTCGACCGGCTTCTTCGCGGTGGTGGCTCCGGCGGAGGCCGGGGCCGCGGTGCCGGCGGCGGCCGCCTCGGCCTCGGCGCGGGCGACGACGGCCGGGGCCAGCATGTTCTCGACCTCGCTCATGCTCAGCGGCACGGGCTGGTGGCTGTGGCCGACGAAGCCGGTCACCGACGGGGTGTGCCGGACGGCGGCCCAGGACTCGTCGGTGAGGTCCATGCGGACGAGGACGTAGCCGGGCAGGACGGTCCGCTTGACCATCTTGCGCTGGCCGTTCTTGATCTCCGCGACCTCCTCGGTGGGGACCACGATCTCGTGGATGTAGTCCTCCATGTTCAAGGAGATGATGCGGTTCTCCAGGTTCGACTTCACCCGGTTCTCCATGCCGGAGTAGGTGTGCACGACGAACCAGTCACCGGGCTTGGCCCACAGCTCGCGGCGGAACGCCTCGAGCGGGTCGTCCTCGGCGGGCTCCTCGGCAGCCTCGGCGGGCTCCTCGCCGTCCGCGTCGAGGTCCTCGCCCTCGAGGGCGCGGTCGATCTCGCGGTCCTCGGCGGTGGGGAGGTCGGTGTCGAGGCCCATGGCCTCGTCGGTGTCCTCGTCGGTCACCTCGGTGTCGAGGGACGGGTCGAGCTCGACCTCGGCACCCTCGTCGGGCTGGCCGAAGACGTCCTCCAGCGACGGCTCGTCCGCCGTCGGGGTCGGCTCGGTCTCGTCGTACTGCTCCGACACGTGGTGCTCCATCAGTTTCGTCGTCAGGGGGTCAGCGGCCGGCGGGGCCGGCCGCGGGTCACTGGTCGCCGCCGCCCGCGAAGACCTCGAACGCCAGCTGGCCGAAGCCGAGGTCGAGGAGCGAGACGATCGCCATCATGAAGAGGACGAAGACCAGGACGACCAGGAAGTAGGTGACCAGCTGCTCCTGGGTCGGGTAGACGACCTTGCGGAGCTCGGCGACGACCTGGCGGTAGAACGTCGCAGGCCCCGTGCGGGGCTTGTCCGCCTTGCCGTCACGTGTCCCCTGGACCGCATTGCTGTCCGACACGCCGGTCACCTCTTCCCGATCACTTGTGGTGCTGCGGATCTGCAGGGCACGAGGGACTTGAACCCCCAACCTTCGGTTTTGGAGACCGATGCTCTGCCAGTTGAGCTAGTGCCCTCCGATGGCCTCCGGGCATGCCGAAGCATCCGGGGAAACCACCAGTCGGGGAGTCTACGCGCAGCACCGAGGCGGAGTCCAAACGCCACCTGAAACCCGGACGAGCCGGCGCCCCGTCCGCCCCTACGATGGGGAACATGAGCTCCCAGTCCGCATCCGGCACCTCCCCCAGCCCCCGCGAGCGGCGCGTCTCGCAGCGCATCGGCGCGATCGCCGAGTCCGCGACGCTGAAGGTCGACGCCAAGGCCAAGGCGCTGAAGGCCGAGGGCCGTCCGGTGATCGGCTTCGGCGCCGGCGAGCCGGACTTCCCGACGCCCGACTACATCGTCGAGGCGGCCGTCGAGGCCTGCCGGGACCCCAGGAACCACCGCTACACCCCGGCCGGCGGCCTGCCGGAGCTGAAGAAGGCGATCGCGGAGAAGACCCGCCGCGACAGCGGCCTCGAGGTCGACCCGGCCCAGGTGCTGGTCACCAACGGCGGCAAGCAGGCGATCTACGAGGCGTTCGCCGTGATGCTCGACCCGGGCGACGAGGTCATCGTCCCGGCGCCGTACTGGACCACCTACCCCGAGTCGATCCAGCTGGCCGGCGGCGTGCCCGTCGAGGTCCTGGCCGATGAGACCCAGGACTACAAGGTCACCGTCGAGCAGCTCGAGGCGGCGCGGACCGAGCGCACCAAGGTGCTGCTGTTCGTCTCCCCCTCCAACCCGACCGGCGCGGTCTACACCTCCGAGGAGATCCGCGCGATCGGTGCCTGGGCCGAGGAGCACGGGCTGTGGGTGCTGACCGACGAGATCTACGAGCACCTCGTGTACGACGGCGTCGAGACCGGCTCGCTGCCGGTGCTGTGCCCCGGTCTGGTCGACCAGACCGTCGTGGTCAACGGCGTCGCGAAGACCTATGCGATGACCGGCTGGCGGGTCGGCTGGATGATCGCCCCGAAGGACCTGGTCAAGGCCGCCGCCAACCTGCAGTCCCACGCGACGTCCAACGTCGCCAACGTCTCCCAGCGGGCCGCGCTCGCCGCGATCGAGGGCGACCTGGCGGCCGTGGAGGAGATGAAGCAGGCCTTCGACCGCCGCCGCCGGACCATCGTGTCGATGCTCAACGAGATCGACGGCGTGGTCTGCCCGATGCCGACCGGCGCGTTCTACGCCTACCCCTCGGTCAAGGGCCTGCTCGGCAAGGAGCACGACGGGAAGGTCATCGACACCTCGGTCGACCTCGCGGAGTACATCCTGGAGAAGGCCGAGGTCGCCGTGGTGCCCGGTGAGGCGTTCGGCTCCCCCGGCTACCTCCGGCTGTCCTACGCACTCGGCGACGAGGACCTCGTCGAGGGCGTCTCGCGACTGCAGAAGCTCTTCGGTTGATCCCGCCGCCGGCAGCACCCGCAGGTCCGCGTGACCTGCGGGCGCTGCCGAAGGCGCACCTGCACCTGCACTTCACCGGGTCGATGCGGCACACGACCCTGCTGGAGCTGGCCGAGCGGGACGGCATCCGCCTGCCCGACCAGCTCGTCGCGGACTGGCCGCCGCAGCTGAGCGCGGCCGACGAGAAGGGCTGGTTCCGCTTCCAGCGGCTCTACGACGTGGCCCGCTCGGTGCTGCGGACCGAGGACGACGTCCGCCGCCTGGTGCGCGAGGCCGCCGAGGACGACGTCCTCGACGGCGGCCGGTGGCTGGAGATCCAGGTCGACCCCAGCGGGTACGCCGCCCGCTTCGGCGGCATCACGGCCTTCACCGACCTGGTGCTCGACGCCGTCGCCGAGGCCGAGCGCAGCACCGGCCTGGGCATCGCGCTGGTCGTCGCCGCCAACCGCACCCGCCACCCCCTCGACGCGCGCACCCTCGCCCGGCTCGCCGCGCAGTACGCCGGCCGCGGCGTGGTCGGCTTCGGCCTCTCCAACGACGAGCGGCGCGGCTCGACCGCCGACTTCGAGCGGGCCTTCGCCATCGCCGAGCGCGCCGGCCTGCTGCTCACCCCCCACGGCGGGGAGCTGCGCGGTCCCGAGCACGTGCGGGTGTGTCTCGACGCGCTGCACGCCGACCGGCTCGGCCACGGCGTGCGCTCCGCGGAGGACCCGGCGCTGCTGGAGCGGATCGTGACCGCCGGCGTCGCCCTCGAGGTCTGCCCGGTCTCCAACGTCGCCCTCGGGGTCTACTCCGACCTCACCTCGGTGCCCCTCCCCACGCTGCTCGAGGCCGGCGCGACGGTCGCCCTCGGCGCCGACGACCCGCTGCTGTTCGGCTCCCGGCTCGCCGGGCAGTACGCCACCATGCGCGCCGCCCACGACCTGCCCGACACCACGCTGGCCGAGCTCGCGCGGATGTCGTTCCGCGCCTCCCGCGCCCCCTCCGACGTCGTCGCCGCGGGGATGGCCGGCATCGACGCCTGGCTGGCCGGGCCGCCGCGCGACTAGGTGGTGGCTAGAGCTCGCAGCCGACGAGCACCGGCTCGTTGACCAGCCGGATGCCGTACGCCGCCTGGACGCCGTCGCGCACCTCGCGGGCCAGGCCCAGCAGCTCGGCGGTGGTGGCGCCGCCGCGGTTGGTGAGGGCGAGGGCGTGCTTGGTCGACAGCGACACCCGGCCGGCGGCGTACCCCTTGCCGAAGCCGGCGTGGTCGATGAGCCAGGCGGCCGAGGTCTTGACCAGCCCGTCGCCCGCAGGCCAGGCCGGGGCGTCCTCGGGAACCTGGTCGGCCGGGACGACGGGGTTGGTGAAGAACGAGCCGGCGCTCCACGTGTCGTGGTCGGCGTCGTCGAGGACCATCCCCTTGCCGCGGCGCAGCCCCAGGACGGCCTCGCGGACCTCACGCAGCGGCGCACGCTGCCCCGGCTCGACACCGAGGGTGCGGGCGAGCTCGGCGTACTGCACCGGCGCGCCGAGGGTGCCCTGGCGCAGCTGGAAGGTGACCGAGAGGACGACGTGGCGGCCGGGGTCGGCCTTGAACCGGGAGTGGCGGTAGGAGAACCCGCATTCGGCATTGGCGAAGGTCCGCACGCCGCGCAGGGCGCGGTCCCAGACGCGCACCGAGGCGATCGTCTGGGCGACCTCCTGGCCGTAGGCGCCGACGTTCTGGATCGGGGTGGCCCCGACCGAGCCGGGGATGCCGGAGAGCGCCTCGACGCCGACCCAGCCGCGGTCCACGGCGACCTCGACGAGGCGGTCCCAGGGCTCCCCCGCCGCGACCGTGACCAGGACCCCGCCGCAGGAGGGGTCGTCGCCCTCCACGTCGGCGGTGATGCCGGTGGTGGCGACCTTGACCACGCGGCCGGGGAAGCCCTCGTCGGCGACGACGAGGTTGCTGCCGCCGCCGAGGACCAGCACCGGCCGGTCGGTGTCGAGGGCGGCGAGGACCTCGGCCTCGGTGGTGGCGACGACGAGCTCGCCTGCCGGCCCGCCGAGACGCAGCGTGGTGTGGTCGCGCAGGAGCGCGGCGCCGGGTGAGGAGGCGGGCGAGGGGGCGGGCTCAGGCACGGACGACGGCCTTCGGCATCCCGAGCACCTTGTCCCCGCCGGAGGTGACGGTGAGCTTCAGCGTGGCCAGGCCGTCCTCGACCGAGGCGACGCTACCGGCGACCTCGAGCGCGACCCCGGCCTCGTCGTCGGGGACGACGACGGGGGCGGTGAACTTCGCGCCGAGCTCGACCACCTCGGCGTCGTCGGTCCAGGTCGCGACGGCGCGGGCGGCCAGGGCGAGGGTGTACATGCCGTGGGCGATGACGCCGGGCAGGCCGACCTCGGTGGCGACCCGGTCCGACCAGTGGATCGGGTTGAAGTCGCCGGAGGCGCCGGCGTACCGCACGAGGTCGGAGCGGCGCACGACGTAGCGCTGGACGGGCAGCTCGGTGCCGGGCTCGAGGCTCATGCCGCACCCCGGTGGACGAGGGTGGCGCTGGTCGCGCACACGAGCGCGCCGTCCGCGTCGCGGACCTCGCTGGTCGTGCCGATGATGTCGTTGCCGCCGATGGAACGGATGCTCGCGACGGTGAGGGTCGCGGTGAGCACGTCGCCGACCCGGACCGGCCGCTCGTAGCGGAACCGCTGGTCGCCGTGGACGATCCGCGCGAGCTCGACGCCCTCGCTGTCGAGGAAGGCGGTCATCGCCTCGAAGGCCAGCACGATCGGGAACGTCGGCGGCACGGGCCCGCCGTCCCAGGTGGCTCCGGTGGTGGCCGCGAGCTCGCGGACCTTCTCCTCCGAGACGGTGTAGGGCCTGGTGGGCGGGAACGTCCTGCCCACCAGCGAGGCGTCGACCGGCATGCCGCCGACCCTACCGGCGACCCCCGGAACGACGACGACCCGCCCGGAGGTCCCGGGCGGGTCGGCGTGCGGTGCTGGGGTGTCGCGCGTCAGCGGGTCTCGCGGTGAGCCCGGTGGGTGCGGCAACGGGGGCAGAACTTCGCCAGCTCGAGCCGGTCGGGGTCGTTGCGGCGGTTCTTCTTCGTGATGTAGTTGCGCTCCTTGCACTCGACACAGGCGAGCGTGATCTTGGGGCGAACGTCGGAGCTCTTGGAGGCCACGGGAAGTCCTTCGGGTCGGGTGCTGCGGTGCTGCGGAGATGCTGCGGATCTGAGTAGCGGGGGCGGGACTCGAACCCGCGACACCACGATTATGAGCCGTGTGCTCTAACCACCTGAGCTACCCCGCCACCGGGACAGGGCGGCGCCGTCCGGTTCCCCGGTCGACACCGTCTGTTTCCCAGAGCCCCTTTACGGAATCGAACCGTAGACCTTCTCCTTACCATGGAGACGCTCTGCCGACTGAGCTAAAGGGGCAACGACGGAGAACCATACAGACCTCCGCCGGGACCACAAAATCGGGCGGCGGGGGCCGCTCAGGGCGGCGTTCCGGGGCCCGCCGGAGCGGTGATCCGGGCGAACGGAGCGGCCTCCTCGAGCTCCAGCGCGAGCCCCAGCAGCAGCGGCTCGCGGCCGGCTCCGGCGCCCAGCATCATCCCCAGGGGGAGGCCCTCGGCGCTGGTCGCCAGCGGCAGGGAGACGGCCGGCTCGCCGGTGACGTTCTGCCACGGCGTGAAGGCCACCCAGGACAGGATCCGCTCCATCGCCTGGTCGTAGCCGGCCGACGGGTCCAGGTGCCCGACCCGGGGCGTCGTGGTGGCCAGGGTGGGGCTCAGCACGACGTCGTACCGCTCGTGGAAGGCCGCGCCGAGGTCGGCGGCCTGCCGCAGCCGGCGGATCGCCCCCGGGAGGCGGTGGAGGTTGCGGGTGGCGAGCCGGTCGAGCCCGCGGGTCAGCGGGTCGCACCGCTCGAGGTCCCACGACCGGCCGTAGGTGAGCCTGCCAGTGCGGACGATCGCGGTGGCCAGCAGGCCCCAGTGGAGCAGGAAGTCCTCGGCGAAGGACGGCGGCGCCGGCGAGGCGGCCTCCTCGACGTGGTGGCCCAGGCCCGCGAGCAGGTCGGCGGTACGGCGCGTGAGGGCCGCGACCTCGGGCGAGGCCGTGCGGCCGGCGGCCGCCGTGACGACCGCCACCCGCAGCCGCCGGCGCCCGGGCCGGGTGACGTCGCCGACCGGCGGCAGGTGCAGCGCGCGGTAGACCCGCTCGGCCTCGCGGAGCAGCGCGGCGGTGTCGCGGACGCTGCGGGTGACCACGCCGTCGGCCACGATCCGCACCGGCATCGTGCGATTCATCACGTCCTGGGCCAGTCGGCCGCGGGTGGGCTTGAGCCCGACCAGGCCGCATGCTGCGGCGGGGATGCGGATCGAGCCGCCGCCGTCGTTGGCGTGCGCGATCGGGACCGCGCCGGCGGCGACCAGGGCCGCGGAGCCGGCCGAGGACGCGCCGGCGGTGTGGTCGGTGGACCACGGGTTGCGCACGGGCCCCTGGCGGGCGTGCTCGGCGGCCGGGGAGAAGCCGAACTCCGAGAGCCGGGTCTTGCCCAGCGGCACGAGCCCGGTCGCGAGGTACATCCGGGCCAGGTCCCCGTCGCGGCGGGGCGGGGCGGCGGTGAAGGCGTCCGCGCCGTGCTGGGTGGGCATGCCGGCGACGTCGGCGTTGTCCTTGACGAAGGTCGGGACGCCGGCGAACCAGCCGCCCCGCGGGTCGCGGCCCTCGGCCCGCGCCCGGTCGTAGGCGCGGTGCGCGACCGCCCCGAGGTGCGGGTCGACCGCCTCGGTCCGCGCGATCGCCGCCTCGACGACCTCCGCGGTGCCGACCCGGCCGGCGCGCAGCGCCTCGACCAGCCCCACGGCGTCGTGGTCGGCGAGGGCGTCGTCACGGAAGGCATGGACCCGGGGCACGGGCGCCAACCTGCCACACGCCGGGCCCCCGCCGGAGCCGACCGGGGTCGATGGCGCGCCCGGCTAGAGCAGGACGGTGAGCAGCAGGGGCAGCAGGAGGCTCGTGGTGAGCGCGGTCAGGCCCATCGACAGCCCGGCGAAGGCGCCCTCGGTCTCGTCCTCGACGAGCGCGCGGGAGGCGCCGATGCCGTGGGATACCCCGCCGAGAGCCAGGCCGCGGGCCCGGCGGTCGGTGATCCGCGCCAGGGTCAGCAGGGCCGGCCCGGCGATCGCCCCGAGCACGCCGATGGCGATGGTGAGCGCGGCGGTCAGCGACGGGATGCCGCCGATCGTCTCCGAGAGCGCGATGGAGACCGGGGTGGTGGCCGCCTTGGGGCTCAGCGTGAGCGCCAGCTCCTCGTCGGCGCCGGTCCACCGGGCCAGCAGCACCACCGAGACGACCGAGGTGGTGACGCCGAGCGGGATCGCCACCAGCATCGGGACCACGAAGCCGCGCAGGCGGGAGACCTGGCGGTGCAGCGGCACCGCGAGCGCCACCGTCGCGGCGCCGAGCCAGAACGAGAGCACCTGGACGCCGTCGGCGTAGACCGTGGCGTCGATGTCGAGAGCGAGCAGCGTCGCGCCGGTGACCACGATCGCGACGAGCACCGGCTGGGCCAGCGCGTGCCCGCGCGCCCGGTCGCGGACCCAGCAGCCGATCCGGTAGGCCGCGAGGGTGAGCCCGACGAGGAAGACCGGCGACTCGACGAGCTCCCTCACGCCTGCCGCCCCGGACGCTCCAGGACGCGGGTGGTCCAGCCGATGACGAGGAGCCCCAGCGCCCACGACCCGACCATCGCGACGAGGACCGGCACCGCCGCCTCGCGCAGGGTGCCGAGGTAGGCGATCACCCCGACGCCGGCCGGCACGAACAGCAGCTGGAGGTGGCGCAGCAGCCCGTCGGCGGCCCGCACGGCGGCGTCCTGCTCGGTGTCGCGGCCCCGCCGGCGACGTACCTCCAGGGCGAGGAGGAGGACGACCATGCCGGCGACCGGGCCGGGGACGGGCACGCCGCTCAGCCGGACCAGGACCTCCCCGGCGAGCTGGCAGGCGACGAGCCAGGTGAGTCCGACGACGAGTCCTGTGGGCACCGGGGCATCCTGCCCCTCAGGCGCCCCGGCGGTGGCACCCGACCAGGTGCGGGTCGAAGAGCCCGATCGCCTCCAGGAGCGCGTGCATGGTCGTCGGACCGACGAAGACGAAGCCACGGCGCTTGAGCTCCTTGGACAGCGCGACCGACGCCGGCGAGGTGGTCGCGACCTCCGCGGTCGTCTCCGGGGCCGGCGAGACCTCGGGGGCGAAGGACCGCACCAGCGCCTCGAGCCCCTCGTGCTCGCGCAGCGCGACGGTGGCGCGGGCGTTGGTGATCGCCGCGTCGACCTTGAGCCGGTTGCGGACGATGCCGGCGTCGGCCAGGAGCCGCGCGCGGTCGCCGTCGTCGTAGGCCGCCACCACGTCGGCGTCGAAGCCCGCGAACGCCGCGCGGAACGCCTCGCGCTTGCGCAGGATCGTCGCCCAGGACAGCCCCGACTGGAACGCCTCCAGCGTGAGCCGTTCGAGGTACGCCGCCTCGCCGGTGACCGGCCGGCCCCACTCCTCGTCGTGGTAGTCGCGCATCAGCCCCGGCGCGGCGCCCCACGGACAGCGGGCGAGGCCGTCCTCCCCCACGACCGGGCCGGTCACCCGCGGGCCCGCAGCCGGGCGTTGGGCAGCGGCGGCGCGGGGATCGGCGGCAGCGGCTGGCCGGGGACCACCCCGAACCGGCCGGGGCGGACGTCCGTGCCGGCCGGCACCACCCGCTGGGTCGCGGCCGGCCGCTCGCGCAGCCCGCCGGCGGCGTCGGGGTGGGTCTCGGCGCCCGCGTCGGCGAGCACCTGCGCCTGCCACGCCTCGCGGGCGGCGACGACGTCCTCGTGGCTGGAGCCCAGGAAGTTCCACCACATCACGACCTGCTCGCCGAAGGGCGGGCCGCCGAGCAGCAGCAGCCGGGTGGGCTCCTCGCCGGCGCGCAGCTCGAGGCGGTCCTCCCCGGGTGCGAGGTAGCCGAGCGCGTCCTTGCCGACCGCGCCGGCGACCGAGTCGCCGGCGACCGCCACCGAGCCGGTGTCGACCAGGACGGCGTGCTCGAAGGCCGGGTCGACGTCGAGGGTCACGACGGCGCCCGGGTCGAGCAGCAGCTCGGCGCCGAGCAGCGGGGTGTGGGTCGGCACCGGGGAGGTGACGCCGAGCAGGGAGCCGAGGAAGACCCGCGCCTCCAGCCCGCCCGCGCGCACCGGCTCGGGGACGTGGTGCACGAAGCCGGGCCCGGTGTCGCGAGCGGACGAGGGCAGCGCCACCCACAGCTGGGCGCCGTGCAGCACGGTGGTGGTCGGCGGCGAGACCTCGGAGTGGCTGATGCCGCGCCCGGCTGTCATCAGGTTGACCTCGCCGGGGCGGACCGTGGCCACGTTGCCGGCGCTGTCGCGGTGCTCGACCTCGCCGGTGAACAGCCAGCTCACCGTCTGCAGCCCCGTGTGCGGGTGCGGGGCGACGACCATGCCGCCGGTCTCGGACACGTCGTCGGGGCCGTAGTGGTCCAGGAAGCACCACGCGCCCACCAGCGACCGGTGCCGCTGCGGCAGGGTGCGCCGTACCGTCATCGCCCGGGGCCCGCCGAGCGGGACGTCGCGCGGGATGAGCAGCTCGAGGTCGGTCACCCGGCCATCATGGCCTCAGATGCGGCGCCCGGCCCAGGACCATGCGTAGGCCGGGTCCTCGCACGCGGTGCCGCCCTCGCCGAGCTCGAGGGGCGCGAAGGTGTCGACCATGACCGCCGACTCCTCGAACCGCTCCGCCCCCAGCGAGGCCTCGATCGCCGCGGGCTGCGGGCCGTGCGCGTGGCCGCCGGGGTGGAGGGAGATCGACCCGATCCCGATGCCCGAGCCCTTGCGCGCCTCGTAGTCGCCGGCGACGTAGAACATCACCTCGTCGCTGTCGACGTTGGAGTGGTAGTAGGGCACCGGCACCGCCAGCGGGTGGTAGTCGACCTTGCGCGGCAGGAAGTTGCAGATCACGAAGCGGGGCCCCTCGAAGACCTGGTGCACCGGCGGCGGCTGGTGCACCTTGCCGGTGATCGGCATGTAGTCCTCGATGTTGAAGGTGTAGGGGTAGAGGCACCCGTCCCAGCCGACGACGTCGAAGGGGTGGGTGTCGTGGACCAGGCGGGTGCCGACGACCCCGGCGGAGGTGCGGTGCTTGACCAGCACCTCCACGTCGGTGCCCTCGACCAGGAGCGGCTCGGTGGGGCCGTGCAGGTCGCGCTCGCAGTACGGCGCGTGCTCGAGCAGCTGCCCGTAGCGGGAGAGGTAGCGCTTCGGCGGCGCGACGTGGCCGCTCGCCTCGATGCAGTAGAGCCGCGAGGGCTCGGCAGGCACCCAGCGGTGGGTCGTGGCCCGGGGCAGCACGACGTAGTCGCCGGCGCGGTAGGGCAGGAGGCCGAAGACGGTCTCCACGACGCCGCTGCCGGACTCCACGAAGACGCACTCGTCGCCGACCGCGTCGCGGTGGTAGGCCGAGGGGTCGGTGCCGGTGCGGACGTAGGAGATCCGCACGTCGGCGTTGCCGAGGACCAGCCGGCGGTCGGTGACGGCGTCGGGGCCGGTGGTCAGGTCGTGCAGCCGCAGGTGGCGAGGCGCGAGCGGGTGGTTGGGCACGCGCGCCTGGTCGGGCAGCGCCCAGACCTCCGAGGCGACGATCGCCGAGGGCACGCCGCGGTGGTAGAGCAGGGAGGAGTCGGAGCTGAAGCCCTCCTCGCCCATGAGCTCCTCGTGGCGGAGGCGGCCCTCGGGGTCGCGGTGCTGGGTGTGGCGCGTGCGCGGCACGTCGCCCACCGATCGGTAGTAGGCCATCTCCTACCCCTCTCCGATAATCGGACGCCGATGTCCGCTATGCAGGCCGAGGCTATCGTGGCGCCCGTGACGACGGAACCGTTCTGGACCGGACTGGTCGACGACGCCGCGATCTTCCCGCCGGGCGACGCGGAGCTGGCCACGGCCGCCGAGGCGTACGCCGCGCGGACCGGCGACGCCGCGACGCTCACCGGCTCGTTCGTGGTGCGCGACACCGACCTGCCCGCGCTGCCGGCCGGCTTCGCCGGGCCCCTGACCGTCGTGGTCACCGGCGGCGCCGGCCAGCTCGCCGGACCGGCCGCGCTGTGTGCGCGGCGGGGTCTCCCGCTGGCCGGCCTCGACGTCGCGCTCCGCGACCTCGACGACCTGCCCGGGAACGCCCGCCGGGTGGTCGCCGCCGTCGACGCGGCCCGCGCCGAGGGCGTGCTGGACGAGGACGTGGCGGTGCACGTCGAGCTGCCGCAGTCGGAGGCGACGTACGCCTGGCTCGCGGCGGCCGACGAGGTGGCCGCCGCCGAGCTGCGCCTGAAGCTGCGCACCGGCGGGCTCGAGGCCTTCCAGCACCCGCCGGCGCCGCTGCTCGCGACCTGGATCGACGCCGCGCTGGACCGCGAGACGCCGTTCCGGTGCACCGCCGGGCTGCACCGCGCGTTGCGCCACGCCGGCGAGGACGGCGCCGAGCGGCACGGCTTCCTCAACCTGCTCGCCGCCACCCGGCGGGCCTTCGAGGGCGCCGGCGCGGACGAGGTGGTCGCGACGCTGGAGGACCGCGACCTCCGGCCCGACCCCGCGGAGCTCGCCGCCGGCCGGCGGTGGTTCACCTCGTTCGGCTCGTGCAGCGTCGAGGAGCCGATGGCCGACATCCGGGCACTGGGCGTCGGATGAGGGGCGCTTCGGGTGAGGGCACACGGGTAACGGGACCCGCGTGAGCACCGGATTCGACCTCGACCACCTCCCCTACGGCGTCTTCACCGTCGCCGGCGACCGCCGCCGCGTCGGCGTCCGCCACGAGGACACCGTCCTCGACCTGGCTGCCGCGACCGGCCGCCCCGAGCTGGCCAGCCCCTCCCTGAACGCCTTCATGGCGCTCGGGCCCGAGGTCTGGCGCCAGACCCGGGAGGAGGCGCGGGCGCTGCTGGAGGGCGGCGCGGAGACCATCGCGCTCGCCGACGTCGAGCTGCACCTGCCGTTCGAGGTCGCCGACTACGTCGACTTCTACGCCTCCGAGCACCACGCCACCAACGTCGGCCGCATCCTGCGCCCCGACTCCGCGCCGCTGCTGCCGAACTGGAAGCACCTGCCCGTCGGCTACCACGGCCGGGCCGGGACGGTCGTGGCCAGCGAGACCCCCGTCGTCCGTCCGTGCGGGCAGCGCGGCGGCCCCGACGGCCCCACCTGGGGGCCCAGCCGCCGCCTCGACGTCGAGGCCGAGCTCGGCTTCGTCGTCGGGGCGCCCTCCTCGCTCGGCGACCCGGTGCCGTACTCCGCGTTCGGCGAGCACGTCTTCGGCGTCGTCGGCCTCAACGACTGGTCCGCGCGCGACCTCCAGGCCTGGGAGTACGTCCCGCTCGGGCCGTTCCTCGGCAAGTCCTTCGCGACCTCGGTCTCGCACTGGGTGACGCCGGTCGCGGCGCTCGACGCCGCCTGGTGCGACCTGCCCGCGCAGGATCCCGAGCCGCTGCCCTACCTGGGCCCCGGCCAGGTCCGCGGGCTCGACATCGAGGTGGAGATCGAGCTCGACGGGGAGGTGGTCAGCCGGCCGCCGTACCGCACGACGTACTGGTCCCCCGCGCAGATGCTCGCCCACCTCACCTCCAACGGCGCGTCCGTGCGGACCGGCGACCTGTTCGCCTCCGGCACCATCAGCGGACCCGAGCCCGACCAGCGCGGGTCCTTCCTCGAGCTGTGGGAGGCCGAGCGGTTCCTCGAGGACGGCTCGGAGGTCGTGCTGCGCTACTCCGCGCCCGGCGTCGGCGGCGGGCGGATCACGCTCGGGGACGTCCGTGGCCGAATCGAACCGGCGCGGGCCCCGCTCGTCTAGGTTGCCGCCATGGGCCTGCTCACCCCGCTCGCCGTGCGGATCGGCGCGATCTCCTGGATGCCGCGACTGCTCCCCCAGGTCGTGTGGACCGACAAGCGGCTCCAGTCGCTCACGCGCGGGCGGGTCAGCATCCTCGACGTCGCCGGGTTGCCGAACCTCACGCTGACCGTCCCGGGCCGCAAGTCCGGCGTGCCGCGCAGCACGCCGCTGTTGTGCGTGCCCCACGACGGCGGCTGGCTGGTCGCCGGCTCCTACTTCGGCGACCCGAAGATGCCGATGTGGGTGCGCAACCTCCGCGCCGCCGACCCGACCGCCGGCACCGTCACGGCCACGATGGGCGGCCGCACCGTGACCGTCGCGGCCCGCGAGCTCGACGGCGAGGCCCGGGCCGAGGCGTGGCAGGCGATGCTGCGGACCTGGCCGAACTACGCGCTCTACGAGCAGCGGACCGACCGGACGATCCCGGTCTTCCACCTCACGCCGCTGGCCGCCTCGAACGCCGCCTGAGCGCTGCTGGGCACGGGCGCGCGTCGCCGAGGGGGCCTACCCTGGACCGCGTGGCCCACCACGTCCAGCTCGGCCAGCACCCGGACCCCACCCACACGATCGCGCACGTGAGCGACCCGCACCTGCTCGCCGGCGGCGCGCGGCAGTACGGCGTGGTCGACCCCGAGGCCGGCCTGCGGCTGGCCCTCGACCGGCTCACCCGCCTGCCGCACTCCCCCGACGCGCTGGTCTTCACCGGCGACCTCACCGACCTCGCCGAGCCGGCGGCGTACGAACGGCTGCGGGCGCTGGTCGAGCCGGCCGCGGAGGCGATGGACGCCCAGGTCGTGTGGGTGATGGGCAACCACGACGAGCGCCCGGCCTACTCCCGGCTGCTGTTCGGCGAGGAGTCCGACGCCCCGCAGGACCGCACGTACGACGTCCGTGGCCTGCGCGTGGTCGTCCTCGACACCACGGTGCCGGGCTACCACCACGGCGAGCTCGCCGACGAGCAGCTGACCTGGCTGGCCGGCGTCCTCGCCGAGCCCGCCCCGCACGGCACGCTGCTCGCCCTGCACCACCCGCCGATCCCGGTCCCGATGCTGCGCGCCGCCCAGGTCATCGAGCTCGCCGACCAGCACCGGCTGGCCGAGGTGGTCGCCGGCACCGACGTCCGGTCGATCCTCGGCGGGCACTTCCACTTCACGACGTACTCCACCTTCGCCGGCATCCCGGTCTCGGTGGCCTCGGCGAGCTGCTACACCTCCGACCCGGCCCCGCTGCACCGGTTCGTCTCCGGCATCGACGGCCACCAGGCGATGACCATGGTCCACGTGTACGACGACCGGGTCGTGCAGACCGTCGTCCCGCTCGCCGACGCCCCGGAGGTCAGCGGCGTCGCCGCCACCGTCGTCGCGCAGCTCGAGGCGCTGAGCGCCGAGGAGCGGCGCGAGCTGCTCAGCCGCAAGGACTCGCCCTTCAACCGCGGCGAGCTCGCGGACGAGTTCGGTCGCTGGTAGCGGCGGTCCGCGCGCCGTCAGCGCGTGGGCGCTGGCAGGATGCTCCGCCGGACCAGCACGTCGAGCCAGTGGCGCATCGTGTCCTCGGTGTCGCGGCACGACGCGAAGCCCGCCTGGCGGATCTTGATGGTCGAGAGGAACCGGGGGAAGACCTCGTCGAGGTCGCCGAGGTTGAAGCAGAGGTCCGCGTAGTGGTGGGACTCCCCCAGCACGTCCGCCAGGCTCAACCGACGCAGCCCGTGGCGCTCCACCACGTGCCGCCAGGTCTCGGCGTGGGACGGCAGGAACGTCGCCATCTCACGACGGTGGTCGGGGCCAGGCGCCAGGCCTAGCGCGTCGGCAAGCGCCGGCCACAGGTCGCGCCACTCGAAGACGTCGCCGTTGGTGAGGTTGAAGATCTCACCCGCGGCGGCGGGCGCCGTCGCGGCCCACGCCGCGGCCTCGGCCACCAAGCGGGCGTCGACGGCCTCCCACACGTAGCTCGCGCCGCCAGGGAAGGCGAAAGGCAGCCCCGCCTCGCGACAGATCGCGCCGTAGGCACCGATCACCGGCACGAGGTTCATCGCGGCGCCGAGGGCGCCGCCGACGATGAGCTGCGGGCGCAGGACCGTCCAGGCGAAGCCGGCGCGCGCGGCGGTGGCCTTGAGGTGGTCCTCCTGCAGGAAGTAGAAGTTGGCGTGGTCGTCGCGCGGTGCACGCTCGCGGGCGGGCACGGGGATCGGGTGCAGGTGCGCGCCGTACGCCTTGGTCCCCTGCAGCAGCGTCACGTGCTCAAGCGCACCAGCGGCGGCGAGCGGGGCGAGCAGGTTGCGGAACATCTCGTCGTTGACCGCCATTTGGTCGGCCGCGGTCCAGCCGTCGACCAGCCCGGGCTTCTCGTACAGAGCCGCGTACGCCAGGTGCGTCACCGGCCCGAGCGATCCGACGGCTCGCGCCACCTGATCCTTGTCCTGCAGGTCGACCGCCAGGTGCTGGTACCACGCCGGGTCCGGGGTGACCTCCAGCTCGGGCTCACGGCGCGAGAGCGCGACGAGCGACCAGTCCTCCTCTCCCGCCAGGACGTCGACGAGCGCCGATCCCACCACGCCGCTCGCCCCTGCGACCACCATGCGCCTCATCAGGACTCCTATCGACCGCTCGGTCGTCCGAACCTAGGAGATGTGGTTGCCATCACACAAGGGCCGTGGCTAGCGTGCCTAAGTGAACCGACCGATGAGTCGGGAGGGAGTCAGGAGGCGCCATGAAGTACGGATACATGCCCGACACCCACGGCGGGCCCTACGACCAGCCCATGCCCGACCGCGAGCGGGCGGCCGCCTTCGCCGAGCACCTGATGAACGAGGCCGTCGCCACCGAGGTCGCCGGCTTCGACGGGGCCTTCGTACCGGAGCGGCACGCCCGCACCGAGACCATGTGGCCCGACCCGCTGATGGCTCTGATGGCGATGGCCATGCGAACGACGCGGGTGCAGCTGGGCACGTGCGTCCTCCAGCCGGCGTACTACAACCCCACCCACCTCGCCGAGCAGGCGGCGCTGGTGGACGTGGCGAGCCGGGGCCGGCTCGTCCTCGGGATCGGCTCGGGCTATCACCAGGGATACTTCGACCACTTCGGCGAGCCTTTCGACCAGCGCCTCGGGCGCTTTCGCGAGTCGGTCCGCTTCCTACGTCGCGCCTGGGAGGGCGAACGCTTCGACTGGGAGGGGCAGCACTGGCAGATGCGGGACGTCCTGGTGAACCCAGCGCCGTACCAGCCGGGCGGACCGCCGATGTGGTTCGCCGGGACCACCGAGGTGGCGGTGCGCCGCGCGGCTCGCGAAGGTGACGGCCTCGTCCTCCTGGGGTTCTACGACCCGCTCCCGGAACGTCGGCGGATCGTCGACCTCTATCGCGCCGAGGCGGAGCGAGCGGGCCGGAAGCCGGTGGTGGTCCAGCTGCTCGACGGCTTCGTCGCCGACACTTTCGAGCACGCCCGCGACACCTTCGGGGATCTCTGGGTCGACGAGATCGCCTACTACCTGAAGTGGGGGATGATCGGCTGGTCCGAGACGATCCGGTCGATGGCGGACGTGACGTTCGAGAATCTCCGGCAGTACATGGTGGTCGGCAGCCCGGCCGACGCCGCCGAGACGCTCGGGCGCTTCCGCGACGAGATGGGTCTCGGCGACGACGACTGGGTCGTCCTACGGTCCCGGCTCCCCCAGGGTCCCTCCTTCGAGGAGACGCTCGGGTCGATCGACCGGTTCGGCACGCAGGTGCGGCCGCTCCTGGGATGAACGCTGCCCGGAAGAGGGTCAGGGCGTGATCGGGGCGACGTAGTCCGAGGAGTCGCCGGTGAGGACGACGTAGAACCGCTTGCGCGTCGTGGTGGTCGTGACCGAGCCGTCGCTGTTGCGCGGGCTCACCACGAAGGAGGTGGTGTTCTGCGCGGCGGCGGGAGCGCAGTCGGTGGGGATGCCGGTGTGAGGTGCGTTCGTGGCGAGGGCCCGACCGGATGGGGCCGGGCCCTCGAAGGGTCAGCCCGGCAGGCGCGCCGTGCCGAGGGCCGGCCAGTAGTCGGAGCGGCCGAGCGCCAGCGGAAGGAAGGCGTCGGCGTCCATCGCGCCGAGGGGCACGCAGGTCGCCTTCATGCCGGTCTCGACGTACACCGCGTCGCGGAGCTCCACCACCTCGAGCTCGTCGAGCGGGTCGTGGACCGTGCCGGTGAGCCGCAGGGTCGCCGGTCCCTTCCGCACCACCGTCGTGCGCTGGCCAAACTCCGCCATCATCAGCGTCGGCGGCCCGGCGAGCGCACCGCCTCCGGGCTCGAGCTCGTACTTGACGTTGAAGTTGCGCCCCAGGACCTCCACCGGCCCGCGGTCGGGCCCGAGGTCGGCCTCGATCTCGACCAGCCGATGCCCGTGCCGCTCCAGCACCCCGCTCATGTGGCCGTCGTTGCGCCACAGCGTCGAGGTGCCGATCTTCTTCGGCTCGCCGTAGAGGTCGCGGCCGAAGAGCAGCGGGACGTCGTCGTCCATGAACATGGTCAGCACGTAGTCACCGGCGACGCCGGCATGGCTGGCACTGACGTACACCGCCGACGCGGCGAAGTCCCCGACGCAGTTGCTGCGCCACCGGCTGACCTGCACGGTCAGCCGCGGCTCGGCGCCGGGGTCCAGCTCGGCCGGCAGGATGTCGCGGACGATCTCGGGGCGGGTCAGGAAGTCGACACTGAGCGACTCCCCGCCGACGAACTCGACGTCGGCGAGGGTCGCCCGGACGGCGGCGACCTCCTCGGGGGTGCGGCGGTAACCCACGGTGCTCTCCTCTTGCTGGACGACGGGACGACGTGAAGACGGTCAGGGCCGCGGGACGACGCGGCCCAGCGGCAGGGTGAAGTCGGTGACGGCGGTGAAGGCGTCGAGGACCCGGACGGGTCGGAAGACGTGCCAGGGGTCCGCCGCGCTGCCCGCACCTATCTCGACGGCACCGCGACCACGCCACAGCTCCGGGCGGCCGTCGGCCCCGCGGTGGGTGCGGGCGCGGACGTCGACGGCGACGAGCTCGTCGACCACCGGCGGCCGGCCCGGCTCGGATGCGGGGACGAGCCGGTGGCTCAGCGTCGGCAGCATCTCCGCCGTCGCCAGGGTGACCAGCTCCGCGGCGGGGAGCAGCCGCTCCGGCTGCATCGACATGGTCATCAGCCGGAGGCCGCGAGGGCGTTCGACGGTCATCACCAGCTGCTCGGTGCCCGGACCGCCGGCGTCGCGACCCGACCAGGTGAGCGCCGCCAGCTTCTTGCCGTACCCCCACAGCTCGCGCCCGGCGGCCATCGGCGCCTCCGCGTCGGTGACGATGACCGGCTGGTACCAGAACCGCTCCTCGCCGACGCGCACCCGCACGACGAGGTAGGCCTCGAGGTAGGGGCCGAAGGTCGAGGTCGGGTAGTGGCAGGCCCACGCGGCGCACGTCGCGGGGTCGCTGTCGGGCTCCACCCCGGCGGGGAGGTACGCCGCCAGGCCGGCCGCGTCGGCCTCGTAGACGACCCAGGTCTGCCGGGCCGCGCGGAACTCGTAGGGCGGGGGCGGGTAGAGCGGCGCGGCGATCGGCATCGAGACCGGCAGCGAGACCCGCTGGTCGCGGCTGCTCACGCGCCCTCCTCCGGCGACCACAGCGGGACGGAGGTGTCGAAGCCGGCCGGCTCGCCCCAGTGGTTGCGGTAGGTGACCTCGTGCGCCGGCCGGCGGGGCGCGACGCCCCAGCGACCCATCGGGTAGCCCATCGCCACGGTCGCCGCGAGCGTCCACCCGCGGTCCGGCGGGACGCCGAGCAGGGCCTTGGTGGTGTCGGGCCGGAAGACGTCGAGCACGTTGGTCATCGCGCTGCCGACGCCCTGGGCGCGCGCCGCGAGCATCGCCGACCACACGGCCGGGTAGGTCGAGCTGCCGTCGCGGTCGTTGCGGGAGAAGGCGAAGAAGAGCAGCGGGACGTCCTCGAAGTGGTCCGCGAGGTGCTGGACGCTGGCGCGCAGCTTGCGGAACCGCACCGAGGACGGCGCGTCCGGGTCGGCCTCCGCGGCGGCCACCTGGGCGGCGTAGTGGCCGCGCCACAGCAGCGCGACCGCCTCGCGGTACGGGCCGGCGAGCCGGGCGAGGACCTCGCGGTCGTCCACCAGCAGGAACCGCCAGGCCTGGGTGTCCCCACCGCTGGGGGCCCGGACGGCGGCGTCCATGATCCGGGCCTGCACCTCCACCGGCACCGGGTCGGGCCGCATCCGGCGCATGGCCCGGGTCGTGTAGAGCGCTTCCCAGAGCCCGGCCTCCGGCGCGGTGGTCATGCGGCCGTCCACCCGCCGTCGACGACCATGTTCGACCCGGTCATGAACCCCGAGGCGTCGGAGGCGAGGAAGAGCGCCGCGGAGACGATCTCCTCGGGGACGCCGAAGCGGCCCATCGGGATCTTGGAGAGCAGGTGGCCGCGCCACTTGCTGTGGCCGCGCAGGGCCTCGGTCATGTCGGTCTCGAAGTAGCCCGGTGACAGCGTGTTGACCCGCACGCCGCGCTCGGCCCACTCCAGCGCGAGGGTCCGGGTGAGCGCGTCGACGGCTCCCTTGCTGGCGGAGTACGCCGCCATCCGCTCCATGCCGACCTGGCCGTGGATGCTGGAGATGTTCACGACCGCGCCGCCGCCGGCCTGGAGCATGAGCTTGCCGGCCTCGCGGGCGCAGAGGAACGACCCGGTCACGTTGACGTCGAGCACGTGGCGCCACTCCTCGTCGTCGACGAGCTCGGCGCGCTTGAAGATGGGGCTGACGCCCGCGCAGTTCACCAGCGCGTCCAGCCCGCCCCAGCTGTCGCGGATCGCCTCGACGGCGGCGGTGACGGCCCCGCTGTCGGAGACCGAGCCGACGAGGACGAGCGGCTTGCCGCCGAGCTCCTCGATCTCCTGGGCGACGTCCCGGACGGCGTCCGCGGACCGCGCGGTCAGGGCGACCCGGGCGCCGGCAGCGGCGAACCCGAGGGCCATCGCACGGCCGAGTCCGCGGCTGGCACCGGTGACCCACACGCGGTGGTCACCGAGGTCGAAGGCGACCGACCGGGGATTGCCCGGGACGGGCGTCGGGGTGGAGGAGGTGGTCATGGGGACTCCTAGCGGCAGGTGCGGACGGGGGCTCGGCACCTGCAGGATCGAGCGCGGGTGGGGTGGTGGCCGGCGCGAGGTGCGGCCGACGCGTCGGAGGTGCGTCAGGCGCGCGGGACGATCGCGGCCTTGACGACGTGGTCCTCGGGCCGGGGCGCGTCGAGGGCGCGACCGGCCTGGGCGAGCGGGTAGCGGTGGGTGACCAGGTCGCCGAGCGCGACGCCGCCGGAGACGATGAGGTCCACCGCGGCGGCGAAGTCGGCGTCGACGTACCCGAAGGACCCGGTGACCCGGTGGGCGCCGACGGGCCACGGCACGGGCGCGTCGTTGAGCCCGACGAGCACGACCGGGGCGGTCGGCGCGAGCAGCGGGAGCGCCGCGGTGACCGCAGCCGGGACGCCGGAGGCGTCCAGGAGGGCGTCGTACGGCGCGTCACCGACCGGATCGCCGGGAGCGGTGACCGTCGCGCCGAGCCGGGCGGCGGCGCCGCGGCGGTGCTCGACGGGCTCGACGACGTGGACGGCGACGCCCTGGGCGAGCGCTGCCGCGGCGACGGTCAGCCCGACGGCGCCGGCGCCGGTGACCAGCACCCGGGTGTTGTCGGTGCCGCCGGCGAGCCGCACCGCGTGGAGCGCGACGGCGAGCGGCTCGGCCCACAGCAGGTCGAAGGGGTCGGTGCCCGGCGGCACAGGGACGACGTCCCGGCCGACCTCCACCTCGGGCAGGTGCAGCTGCTGGGCGAAGGCGCCCTGGGCGCCATAACCCAGTGAGCGCCCGGCGGTGGCGCCGCAGAGGTGGGTGTCGCCCGCCAGGCAGTAGGCGCAGGTGCCGCACGAGCGCATCGGGCGCACCGCCACGCGGGTCCCGACCTCGAGGCCGATGAGCGCCTCGCCGGCGACCGCGACGGTGGCCGAGAGCTCGTGGCCCATCACCTGGCCCGGCTCCACGTAGTGTCCATGGGCGTAGGAGGCGAGGTCGGAGCCGCAGACGCCGCAGGCCTCGACGTCGAGCAGCACGTCCGTCGGACCGACCGGCGGCTGGGCGAGCGGCTCGGTCCGGACGTCGTGCGGGGCGTGCAGCACGGCCCCCAGCGGATCGGACATCTCAGTGCATCTCCTGTCCGCCGGTGACGTTGAGTGCCTCGCCGGTGACGAAGGAGGCGCCCTCGGAGGCGAGGTAGACCGCCGCGGCGGCGACGTCCTCCGGGGTGCCGAACCGACGGGCCGGGATCTGCCGGGCGAGCCGACGGCGGTAGTCCTCCTCGGTGCGGCCGGCCGCACCCGAGAAGGTCTCGTACACGCCGCCCTTGACCGCGAGGAGCGGCGTGTCGATGGTGCCCGGGCAGATCGCGTTCACCGTCACGCCGTGCTCGCCGAGCTCGGCGGCCATCGACTGGGTCAGCCCGATGACGGCGAACTTGGCGGCGGAGTACGCCGCCAGCAGCGGCTGGCCGGTCTTGCCGGCCTGCGAGGCGATGGTGATGATCCGGCCGCTCCCCTGCGGCACCATCCGACGCGCCGCCTCCCGGGCACAGAGGAACGCCCCGGTCGCCATGACCTCGAGGTTGACCTTCCAGTCGGCCAGCGACAGCTCCGTGACCGGGGAGAGCCCGATCGCCAGGCCGGCACAGTTCACCAGCACGTCGACCCGGCCGTGTTCCGCGACCGCCGCGTCGAAGAGCGCGGTCACCTGCTCCTCGTCGGTCACGTCGCACGGGACGGCGGTGACCGTCCCGAGCACGCCGAGCTCCGCGGCGGCGGCCGCCAGGTGGTCCGGCGGCGCGACCTCGTAGTCGGGGTGGCTGGCGAGCGGGGCGCCGACGTCGGAGAGGACCAGGGTGTCCCCGAGCCGCAGGAAGGACTCGGCGATGGCTCGCCCCATCCCGCCGGCCCGGGCCCCGCCGGCGACGACGACGACCCGCGGACGGTGGTCGTTCATCGGCGCCTCATCACCAGGAAGCTGGCGGCGAAGACGGCGAGCAGCAGGATGATGCCGCGGACGGCGTACTGCCAGAAGGTCTCCACGCCCATGATCGACAGGCCGTTGTTGATGACGCCGATCAGCAGCACGCCGATGACGGTGCCCAGGATGTGGAACCGCCCGGGCCGCAGCGTGGACGCCCCGATGAAGGCTGCGGCGAAGGAGTCGAGCAGGTAGGTGTCGCCGACGCCCTGCGGCCGGCCGACGCCCAGGTTGGCGGCCACGATCATGCCGCCGAGGGCAGCGCAGGCCGCGGAGATGCCCAGCGCGAGCAGGGCGTAGCGGCGCACCGGGATGCCCGAGAGGCGGGCGGTCTCGGCGTTGCCGCCGATGGCGTACATGTGCCGGCCGAGCTGGGTCTGCTCGAGGAAGACGTAGAGGACGATCGCGACCACGGCGAGGAAGACGACCGGTGCGGGGACCGGGCCGATCTCGCCCTGGCCCATGATGAGGAAGCCGTCGGGGATGCCGGACAGGATGGTCTGGGAGTCCGAGATGCCGAGCACGACACCGGTCAGGATCGAGCCGACGGCGAGGGTGACGATGAACGCCGAGACCCCGCCGTACGCCACGACGACGCCGTTGAAGGCGCCGATGACCAGCGCGAGCGCCATGACCGCGATGACGGCGACCGCCGGGCTGCCGATGGTTCCGTCGGCCAGCCACTTGCAGGCGAGGAAGCCACCCAGCGTGGCCATGCCGGCCAGGCTGAGGTCGAAGAGCCCCTGCACCAGGGCGACGGTCAGCCCCAACGCGATGATGCCGAGGATCGAGACCTGGTTGAGGATGTTGAAGAAGTTCTGGCTGGTCGCGAAGACGTCGGGCTTCAGCAGGCTGAAGATCGCGATGCACGCCACCAGGCTGGCGATGGTTCCGTAGCGGCTGACGACGTCGATGAGCTTGTCGCTCCTCGACGAGTCCCGCCGGGGGCCGGTCGCGCGGGGCGACTCGGCCACTGCAGTGGAGCTAGACACTCTTCCTCCCGAAGGACAGTCGCATGATCGAGTTGACGGTGATCTCGTCGCCGGCGAGCTCGCCGACGACCTCCCCGTCGTGCAGCACGAGGACCCGGTCGCACACCCGCACGAACTCCTCGAGCTCGGTGGAGGTGAAGACGACCGCGGCGCCGTTGTCGGCGAGGTTGCGGGCCAGGCCGTAGATCTCGGCCTTGGTGTGGACGTCCACCGCAGCGGTGGGCGAGTCGAGCAGGTAGACCTTGGCCCGGCGCAGCAACCACCGGCCGATGACGACCTTCTGCTGGTTGCCGCCCGACAGGGTGCGGACCTCGCTCTCGAGGCCGCTGCTCTTCAGGCTCAGCTGGGCCATCACCTCGGCCACCTCGCTGCGCTCGCGCCCTCGACGCATGATCCGCAGCACCGGGTCGGTCCGGTAGGACCGGGTGGAGGCGAGCGTGACGTTCTCTCGGACGGACAGGTCGCTGACCAGCCCCTGGGCGAGGCGGTCGCGGGGCACCAGCGCCATCCCGGCCGCGACGGCCTGCTGCGGGTTGCGGATCTTGCGGGCCGTGCCCTCGACGAGGACCTCGCCCTGCGAGCGGCGCATGCCGTAGAGCGACTCGACGACCTCGCCCGCGCCCTCGCCGGGCAGGCTGGCGACGCCGAGGACCTCCCCGGCCCGCGCCTGCAGGTCGACCCCGCGCAGCACGTCGCCGCGCAGGTCGCGCACCTCCAGGACGACCTCGCGAGCAGGGGCGGTCGCGGTGAACGCATCGTGGGCGATCGCCTTCTCCGCCCCGACGAGCTGGTCGACCAAGCGGTCGTGGTCGAGGTCGGCGGCCTGCCAGGTCCCCACCAGCGCGCCGTCGCGCATGACGGTGATCCGGTCGCACACCTTGAACACCTCGTTGAGCCGGTGCGTGACGAAGACAAAGCCGATGCCCTCCTCGGCGAGCCGGCGCATCTGGGCGAACAGGATGTCGACCTCGGCGGGCTGCAAGGAGGTCGTCGGCTCGTCGAGGATGATCACCCGGGCATTGCTGGCCAGCGCCTTCGCAACGGCGACCATCGCCTGCTCGTGGGGGCCGAGGCTCTTGACCTCGCGGCGCGGGTCGAGGTCGGGGAGCCCGACCCGGTCGAGCAGCTCGCGGGTGCGGCGATGGGCGCGCCGCCAGTCGACGAGCACGCCCACGCGCCGTCCGAGCCCCTCGACCATCAAGACGTTCTCGGTGACCGAGAGCTCCGGCACGAGGTTCCCGTGCTGGTGGACCACCGAGATGCCGAGGGCCTGGGCGCGTTGCGGGTTGCGGATCTCGACCTGCGTGCCGTCGATCTCGACGGTGCCCGAGGTCAGCGCAATGGCCCCCGCGAGGGCCTTGATGAGGGTCGACTTGCCGGCGCCGTTCTCCCCGAGGAGGGCGTGCACCTCGCCGGCGTCGAGCGAGAAGTCCATGTGGTCGAGCGCCCGCGTGCCTGGGTAGTCCTTGACCGCGTCGCGGACCCTCAGGAGCGGGCCGGGGCGGGAGGCGGTCTCCCGCCCCGGCTCGTTCGGTGTCGTCACGTCAGCTGCCTGTCGCGTCGTGGTGGATGGTGTGGACCGGAGCGGCTCAGATGTCGCCGGGGAAGAACGCGCAGTTCTCCCAGTCAGGCTCCTCGCCCTCGGCAGGAACCGTGGTCTCGTTGATGAGGCACGGCTTCATGTAGACGACCTTGCTCGGGAGCGTGCCGCCGCCGACGATCGTCTCGATGGTCTCGACGGCCTTCGCGCCCATGAGCGGGAACGGGTTGGCGGGCTCCATCACGTACGGCGAGCCCTCCCGGATCAGGTCCCAGGCGAAGGAGTTGCCGTCGAACCCGACCGCGAAGACCTTGTCCTCCAGGCCGGCCTCCTGGATCGCACGCACAGCGGACGGGGCCAGCTCGTCCCAGCCGAGCCAGACGGCGTCGATGTCCTTGTCGGACTGGAGGATGTTGGTGAGCTGGTCGTAGGAGTCCTCGACCTGGCCGGGGACCTTGACCTCGATCTCGCGGACGACCTCGATGTCGGGGTTCTCGCTCACGACCGCCTTGAAGCCGGCGTCCCGGTCCCGGAGGGCCTGGAGCACGGTCCAGTTGAGCTTGACGATGCGTCCCTTGCCCTCGAGTCGGTTGACCATCTCGGCGGTCATCAGGGCGCTGTTGATGAACTCGTTGGTGCCGATCTCGGCGTCGACCCCCTCGACGAACCCGCCGTAGATCGACACGAACGGGATGTCGGCGGCCTCGGCCTCCTTCATGACGCCGGTCATCTGCGCGTTCGGGGAGGAGTTGTTGACGATGACGTCCACGCCGCGACTGATCAGGTCGCTCGCCGCGTTGTTGGTGGCGGCCTGGTCGCCCTGGCCGTCGAAGACCTCGACGGTCCAGCCCTTCTCCTCGGCCGCCTCGACGAACTGGTCCTTGATCCCGTTGATGCTCGGGGAGTTCAGGTTGACCGCGACGAAGCCGACCGAGAGGTCCTCGACCGGCTCGCCCTCGGCGGCCGCGCTGGAGTTGTCCTTGTCCTGCTCGGAACTGTTCGGCGTGGAGTCGTCGCCCATGGAGCAGCCGACGAGGGACAGGGTGGCCGCCAAGGCGACCGCCGTCAGGCGGATGGTGCGGTTCATTCCGTGCTCCTTCAGGGCAAGGTGGAACTGGTGTCAGAAGTGGTGGTGGGTAGTGCGGGTGCGGCCGGTGGTGCGCCGCGCGGAGCGGAGAAGGTCAGGCGTCGCGGAGCTCGGCCTTGACCACCTTGCCGCCGGGATTTCGCGGTAGCTCGTCCCGGATCTCGACCACCGCGGGGACCTTGAAGTGGGCGAGGTGCTCGCGGCAGAAGGCACGGACCTCGTCCGGTGTGAGGTCGTGCCCGGGCTTGGCGACGACGTGGGCGACCACGCGTTCGCCGTACTGCTCGTCCGGGACACCCACGACCGCGGCGTCCAGGACTCCCGAGTGCTGGTGGAGGACGTTCTCGACCTCGAAGCTGAAGACGGACTCGCCCCCGCGCTTGATGACGTCCTTGAGCCGGTCGCGCAGGACCACGAAGCCGTCCTCGAGGACGGCGGCGTCGCCGGTGGCGACCCACCCGTCCTCGTCGGTGAGCGGCGCGATCCCGTCGGCCGTCCAGTAGCCGAGGGCGACCTGGCCGCCGCGGACCACGATCTCGCCGATCTCGTCGGGGCCGGCGTCCTCGTCGGTCCCGGGGCGGCGCAGGCGGAGCTCGGTGAGAGGGAGCGGCCGGCCGACGCTGTGCGGCATCCGCACGGCGTCCTCGCCGCCGACGTAGGTGATCATCGAGCAGGTCTCGGTCATCCCGAAGCCGTTGCCGAGCGTCGCCTGCGGCATCGCCTCGCGCATCCGCTGCAACAGGGCCGTCGGCATCGGGGCGCCGCCGAAGAGGGAGAGGCGGAACCCTCCCAGCGCCTCGTCGTCGCGCTCGGCCGCCCGCTCCAGCATGCGCCACCACATCGTCGGGGCGCCGACGGTGGAGGTGCAGCCGTGGTCGCGGGCCGCGTCGAGGGCGCGACCGGCCTCGAACCCGTCGAGCAGGTACGCCGTGGCGCCGAGGAGGACGACCGGCACCGTCTGCGAGCACAGGCCGGTGATGTTGAACTGCGGGACCATCACCAGCTCGACGTCGTCGGGGCGGCGGCCGATCACGGTGGTGCAGGTGACGGCGTTCTGCAGGGCATTGCCGTGGCTGATCACCACGCCCTTGGGGCGGCCGGTGGTGCCGGAGGTGTACATGATCGCCGCCGGGGCGGCGGCGCCCGGCGTCGACGCCGGGAGGTCCGCGGCGGCCTCGCCGGCCAGGAAGTTGCCCTCGGCGTCGGCCACCGTCGAGCGGATCGACCGGTCGGTGACGGTCGCGGCCGCCTCGGCCGCGGCCCCCGCCAGGTCGGCGCCCACGAGCAGCAGGTCGGCGCCGCTGTCGGCGAGGAGGGCACCGAGGTCAGCCGGGGTGAGGCGGTGGTTGAGCGGCACGACGATCCCGCCGGCGGCCCAGGTCGCCAGCACCGCGACGGTGAACGGGAGCCCGTTGCCGGCCAGCACGGCGACCCGGTCGCCCTCGCCGACCCCGGCGGCGCGCATCCGTCGAGCGAGCCCGTCGGTCTCCGCGCCGACCTCGGCCCACGTCGTCGTGCCGACGGGGGTCACGAACGCCGGGTGGTCGCCGCGTGCGGCCACGGTGCGCCGCAGCATGTCGACCAGGTCGGCCGGCAGCGCGACGTCGTAGTGGCGGATGCCCCGCTCGTCGGTACGGGTGGCCACGGGCGGGGTGCTCATTCGGTCTGCCCGGTCTGGGCGAAGAGCTCCCAGTAGCTGTCCCGCAGCGTGCGCTTGAGGATCTTCCCGGAGGCGTTGCGGGGCAGCTCGTCGACGTACACCACAGCCGACGGCTTCTTGTACGACGCCAGGTCGCTGCGCAGGAAGTCGAGGACCTCCTCGGCGGGCGGCCGCTCGCCACCCTGCGCCACGACGACCGCGACGGGCGTCTCGACCCAGCGGGGGTGCGGGACTCCGACCACCGCGACCTCGCGGACGGCCGGGTGTCGCTCGACGGCCCGCTCGACCTCGGCGGGGTAGATGTTCTCCCCGCCGCTGATGATCATGTCCTTGACCCGGTCGACGACGTAGATGAAGCCCTCCTCGTCCTGCCGGACGAGGTCGCCGCTGTGGAACCAGCCGCCGCGGAACGCGTCGGCCGTCGCCTCGGGGAGCTTGTAGTAGCCCTTCATCACCGTGGGGCCCCGGTAGACGATCTCGCCGACCGCGCCCCGGGGCACGTCCTTGCCCTCGTCGTCGACGATGCGGACCTCGACGTTGACGGCGGGCAGGCCGACCGAACCCATCTTGCGCACGGCGTCGTCGGCCTTGAGGAAGCAGGTGTTCGACGACATCTCGGTCTGGCCGAAGGCGTTGACGATCCCGACGGTCGGGAAGGTCGTCACCAGCAGCTCGAGCGTGCTCGGCGGCGCCTGGGAGGCCCCCCACAGGGCTCGCCGAAGGCGGGAGGTGTCGATCTCGGTGGCGCGCGGAAGCTCGCAGATCTGCTGCCACTGCGTCGGCACGAAGTAGCACATGTCCGGCCGGTGGCGCTCGAGCAACCGCAGCGACTCCTCGGGGTCGAAGCCGGTCGACGGCGTGATGATGCAGGTGCCGGCCAGGTAGATGAACGGGAGCAGCCCGTTGACCCCACCGATGTGGAAGAGCGGGAGGCCGGAGAGCCAGGTGTCGCCCGGCCAGGCCTCCATCTCGAGGATCCAGTTGACCGTGTTGCACACCAGGTTCTGGTGGGTGAGCATCGCGCCCTTCGGGCGGCCGGTCGTGCCGGAGGTGTACATGAGGAACGCAAGGTCGTCCTCGTCGACGTCGGCGTCCGGCGCGGTGGGGCCGCCGGCCGCGAGGAGCTCCTCGTAGGACTCGGCGCGGCCCTGCGGCGTACCTGTCGTCGCCACCAGGCGGACCGGGGCGAGGCCGTCGGTCGACTCCAGGGCGAGCGCGGTCAGCTCGTCATCGGTCAGCACGGCGACGGCGTCGGAGTCCTCGAGGATGTAGGCCAGCTCGCTCGGGGCGAGCCGGAAGTTCACCGGGACCGGGCAGGCGCCCAGCTTCTGGCAGGCGAAGAACGACTCGACGACCTCGAGCCGGTTGTACATCAGCACCGCGACCTTGTCGCCGTGACCGACGCCCCGGTCGGCCAGCGCGTTCGCGAGCCGGTTGGCCCGCTCGTCGAGCTGGGCGAAGGTCAGCGAGGAGTCCTCGAAGACGACGGCCGTCCGGTCGGGGGCCCGGCGCGCGTTGCGCGCCAGGATCTCGCCCAGGACGAGCCGCCGGCTGCGGGCGAGCTCGCTGTCGTGCTGCGTGGTGTGCATGCGGTGTGTCCTCGGTGGTGTGCAGGCGGTTCGACGGGAGACGGGTCAGGGGCGGCCACCCGGACGGGGCCGGGGTCGGGCCGGCACGGGGCCGGCCCGACCCGCGCGAGGCGGCGGGGGCCGCTCGCGCTCAGAAGACGGCGACCGGGTTGGCCGGGGAGCCGGACGCGTTGGTCACGTTGAGCGGCGGCGCGGAGAGGAAGAACTCGTAGCGGCCGAGCTCCGCGCAGGTCGCCGAGAGGTCCTCGAGCCACCACACCTCGCCGAGGGTGAGGCCGAGGTCGCGGATCAGGCGCGCGTGGAGCGGGTAGACGTGCTCGAAGGGCTCCTCGTGCGGCTCGACCTCGACGGCGATGTTGTCCATCGCCAGCGCCGCGACGTCCTTCTCCGCGAGCCAGTCGACGACGGCCCGCGTGATGCCCGGAGCACCGACCTTCCAGTACTCCATCTTGTCCTCGAGCTGGTAGTACCACGGCACGTGCCCGGTGCGGATGACGAGCATGTCGCCCTCGCCGACCGTCACGCCCTGGGCCTCGGCGCAAGCGTCGAGGTCGTCGGGCGTGATGCCGTACTGCGGCTGCAGGCGGTCGACCCCCTTGAACTTCGGGAGGTCGAGCAGCACGCCGCGACCGACCAGGGTGTCCTTCATCTGGTGGATCGAGCCGCGACGGGCGCCGGCGTAGGACTCGACGTTGCCGATCCAGAAGCCGTTGAACATCGTGTCCTTGTAGAAGAAGTGGGAGAGGCCGTCCCACTGGGTGCTGCCCTGCAGCGGCATGAAGATGTAGTCGTCCGTGCCCTGGAAGTTCGGGTAGTCCTGCCCGGCCTTCGTGCCCGCGACGAAGTCCGAGCCGGTGTAGCCGTAGAGGTGGACGACGCCGGTGCGGGTCGGGTGGACCGGGCCGGAGCTGTCGAGCGGGATCGCGCAGCTGACGACCTTGCCGGTCTCGATCAGGCGGGCGGCGGCCGCGACCCGCTCCGGGGTCAGCAGGTTGGCCGTGCCCTTCTCGTCGAGCTCGCCCCAACGGCCCCAGTTGTTCGGGGTGCGGTCGTTGACGTAGCCGATGACCTTGCCGTTGGCGTCGACGGAGAAGACCGGCGGCGTCCACTCGTCCGACCACTTGCCATCTGCGGTGCGGCCCATGTGTTTCCTCCTGGTTGGTTCGGGTTGGGGTGTGGGATCAGCAGGGGTGCGGGACCGCGCTCAGGCGGCGGTGACCGCGGCGACCGCGGCGGCCCAGTCCGGCTCGGAGAGCCGATCGAGGACCGGGGTCACCTGGCGGGGGGCGAGCAGGGTGACCTCGCGCTGGACGAGCTCGGTCACGCTCGGGCGGCTGTCCGGGGACGCGTGCACCACGCACACGTGCCCCCCGCGTCGTACGGCGCGGACGGCGGAGCGCACGTCGGCCCCCGCCATGACGACCGCGGCTCGTCCGGAGGGCTCGCGCTCGGCGACCTGGGCGCGGACGGCCTCGTCGGTCAGGGACGGGGCCGCCAGGACGAGACCGTCGAGCATCCGCCCGGCCAGCACCGCGGTCGGCGATCCCGGCTCGGCCACGACCAGCGTGGTGCGGGCGCGGGGCGCCTCGAGGAGGGCGGCGGCGGCGAGGACGCCGGCGCGCAGCGCTGCGGCCGCGGCGACCGGCACCCGGGGAGACACGGAGCGGCCCTCGGCCGCCGGCACGGAGCACCACAGCCCGGCGCCGGCACGGCAGGTCCCGCACCGCCCGCAGGACCGGTCCACGAGGACCGTTGCGCCCTCGACGGCCGCGTCGACGACGAAGGTGCTCGTCCCCATCAGCATCGGTCCCCCACCCTTCATCCACCCGACTCGTCGGTCGGTTCGCTAGGTCGAGACGCTAGGTAACGCCGATCACAGTGTCAAGGGGTACGGGTGACTGCTGTCACAAATTTCGCCCGCTGACTTGGTCCTTGACGCCGCAGATGCGGCGGGAGACCATCGCGACAGCCGCGGGAATGACCAAAGTGGCAAGGACAGGCCCCGCCCGACCAAGAGGTCGGGAATCGATCCGCGGCACCCGAACGTCCCGACCACCGAGTCGGTTGATCCGCTGACGAGCACTACAGTTCCCACCCGTCAGCCACGGAAGGACGCGCACACGTGAAGACAGTGGACAGGGCAGCTCGGCGCCGCATGTCGTCGACCGAGCGGCGGCAGCAGATCGTCACCAGGGCCGCCGGCCTCTTCGACCAGTCCGGCTACTCCAACACCACGATGGACGACATCGCTCGGGACGTCGGCGTCGCAAAGCCCACGCTCTACCACTACTTCCCGAGCAAGGACGACATCCTCCACGCCATCCACGGCGAGTTCATCGACCTCCTCATCGAGCGGCACGAGGCGCGCACGGAGGCCGGGCTGCGGCCCGAGCAGCTGCTGCTGGAGGTCATGGCGGACATCCTGGAGCTGATGGAGACCCACCGCGGGCACGTCCGGGTCTTCTTCGAGCACCACCGCGAGCTCCCGCCCGAGGCGCGAGGGCCGATCAAGGAGAAGCGGGACCGCTACGAGCGGATCGTCGAGGACCTGATCGCGGCCGGGGTCGAATCGGGTGTCTTCCGCGCCGCCGACCCGCACCTGGCCGCCCTGGCCACCTTCGGCATGTGCAACTGGGCCTACCAGTGGTACCGCCCGGGAGGGCGGCTGCGGTCGCGGGAGCTGGCCTACCAGTTCTGGAACTACCTGGTCTACGGGCTCGGCACCGACCAGCTCACCCTGCCTACGCCGCGGGCGACGCCCCCGGCCTGACGGGACCCCTGAAGCCTGCAGACCCCTCAGCGGTAGTCGTCGACGCCCCACGCCTCCAGCCGCCGGCGGATGTCGACCAGGCAACGGGTCGCGTCCGCGCCGTCGACGGCGCGGTGGTCGAAGGTGAGCGCCAGCCGCAGGATCGGGCGGATGGCGATCGACTCCTGCCCGTCGGCCATCGTGACGACCCAGGGACGGCGCTGGATGGTCGGCATGCCCAGGATCGCGACCTGGGGCTGGTTGATGATCGCCGGCGCCGACACCGCCCCGACCGAGCCGGGGTTGGAGATCGTGAACGTGCCAGCGCGGAAGTCGTCGGGGCCCGGCTTCCCGTCCCGCAGCCGGGCCGCGAGGTCGGTGATGCCCTCGCCGAGCGACTCCACCGTCATCCGCTCGGCGCCCCGCAGCACCGGGACCATGAGGCCGCGCGGGGTGTCGACCGCGATCCCGAGGTTCACCTCGCCCCAGCGGAGCAGCCGCTCGGTCTCGAACGTCGCGTTGAGGTCGCGGTGGTCCAGCAGAGCGGCGCACGCCGCTCGCGCCACGAAGGGCAGGAACGACAGCTTGGAGCGCCCCTGGGCGGCCCGGTGCGCGTTGAGGCGCGCGCGCACGTCGGTGAGCAGCCCGAGGTCGACGTCGACCTCGGTGGTCATGTGGGCGGCGGTGCGCCGCGACCGCGACATGTGCTCGGCCGTCACGCGCCGGATGCGGCTCGTCGGGACGGCGTCGTACGGCACGTCCTCGTAACCGACCGGCAGCCCGTCCGGACCGACGGGTGCGGGGGCAGGCGCGCTCGGGGCGGTAGGCGCCTGGGCCGGGATCGCCGCGGCGGGCTGCTCGGCTCGTCGTCGGACGTCGGCGCGGGTGACGTGGCCCCCACCCCCGGTGCCGGTGACGGCGGTCAGGTCGACCCCCAGCGTGACGGCGAGCTGCCGAGCAGCGGGCGATGCGGCGGGGCGGCCGGTCCGGGTGATCGTGTCCAGCGTGCGGGCGACAGCCGCGCCGTGGTCGAAGCGCGCCGGACGCAGCTGCGCGGGCTCACCCGGGACGGTTGGGCCCGCCGGCGCGGGTGCCGCGGGCACGGGTGCCGCCGCGGGCGGGGGTGCCGCCGCGGGCGGGGGTGCCGCCGCAGGCACGGGTGCCGCAGGCGCGGGCGGTGCCGCGGGCACCGCGCCGTCGGCGGTGACGACCGCGAGCGGTTCACCGACCTGGACGACCTCGCCCTCGGCGTACAGCTGCTCGGCCAGGACCCCGGCGACCGTGCTCTCGATCTCGGTGTCGACCTTGTCGGTGGCCACCTCGCAGATCGGTTCGCCGACCTCGACCGTCTCGCCCACCCGCTTCAACCAGGTCGAGACCGTGCCCTCGGTGACCGAGACCCCCAGGCGGGGCATGAGCACCTCCGCCCCGCTCGCCGGCGCGGCCGGCGCCGGGTCGGGCACCGGGTCGGGCACCGGGTCGGGGTCGTCGCCGAACGACGCCGGGTCGGGCACGATCGACGGGGGCTGCTCCCGCTCCGCCAGCGGAGCGGGGGCAGGCGCGGGCGCCGGGCCGGGCGCGGAGACAGCCGGCTCGTCGGCGGACGCCACCGTCGCGAGCGGCGCGCCGACCTCGACGACCTCGTCGACGGCGTACAGCTGCTCGACCAGGACCCCGGCGACCGTGCTCTCGATCTCGGTGTCGACCTTGTCGGTGGCCACCTCGCAGATCGGCTCGCCGACCTCGACCGTCTCGCCCACCTGCTTCAACCAGGTCGAGACCGTGCCCTCGGTGACCGAGACCCCCAGGCGGGGCATCAGGACGTGCGCCATGTCGTGAGCTCCTAGATGGCCGCGAGCGCGAGGGCCGCGGTGACGATCTCGTCCGTGGATGGGATGCAGGCCTGCTCGAGGCCGGGGTCCTGCGGCAACGGGGTGTCGGTGCCGCAGACCCGCCACACCGGCGCATCGAGCGCGAAGAACGCGCGCTCCTGGACCTGGGCGGCGATCTCGGCGCCGAAGCCGGCAGTGCGCGAGGCCTCGTGGACGACCATGAGGCGGTGCGTGCGCTCGACCGACGAGACGATCGTGTCGATGTCGAGGGGCACGAGCGTGCGCGGGTCGATCACCTCGACGTCGATGCCCTGGGGCGCCAGCTGCTCGGCGGCCGCGAGCGCCCGGTCGACCATGAGCCCCGTTGCGACGACCGTGAGGTCCGAGCCGGGCCGGGCGACCCGGGCGGAGCCGAAGGGCACGACGTGCTCGTCGGACTCCGGGACCGGCCCCTTCACGCGGTAGAGACCCTTGTGCTCGAAGAAGAGCACGGGGTCGGGATCGCGGATCGCCGCCTTGAGCAGGCCCTTGGCGTCCGACGGCGTGGCCGGGACGGCCACCTTGAGACCCGGGACGTGCATGGCGATGGTCTCGAGGCTCTGCGAGTGCTCGGCGCCCGCACCGCCGACGACGCCGGTGGGCAGGCGCACCACGACCGGCATCGTGAACTGGCCGCCGTGCATGTAGCGCCACTTCGCGAGCTTGTGGAAGATCTCGTCCGCGGCGGTGAAGAGGAAGTCGGCGAACTGGAGCTCGACGACGGGGATGGTCCCGGCCAGCGCGGCACCGGCGGCCCCGCCGACGATGAAGGTCTCGTTGATGGCGGTGTCCCGCACCCGCATCGGCCCGAACTCCTCGAGCAGGCCGCGGGTCAGGCCGAAGACGCCGCCGAGGCGGCCGATGTCCTGGCCCATCATCCAGACCCGCTCGTCGCGCCGCATCTCCTCGGCCAGCGCCTCGTTGATGGCGCGGGAGTAGCCGATCACGCGGTCGGTCGTCGTTGCTGCACTCATGCCCACACGTCCTCGAAGATCACGGAGTCGTCTGCTCGCGGCGCCGCGAGGGCCGCGTCGAAGGCCTGCTCGACCCGGGTCCGCGCCTCGGCGTCGATCTCCCGGCGCACGTCGTCGGGGATGGTCTCGCCGAGGCGGTGGACCGGGTCGTTCGGGATCTCGTCGCCGAGCACGGGGTCGTCCCGGTAGGGCTGGCGGTCGCCCTCGTAGTGACCCCTGATCCGCAGCGTCTTGGCCTCGATCAGCGTGGGTCCCTCACCGCGGCGCGCCCGGTCGATCGCCTCGAGGGTGACCTCGCGGACCGCCATCGCGTCCTGCCCGTCGACCACGACGCCCGGCATGCCGTACGCCGGTGCGCGGTCCGCGACGTGCTCGGTCGGGCTCTGCTCGGTGAACCGGGCCGACAGCGCCCAGCCGTTGTTCTCGCAGATCCAGACGACCGGCAGCTTCCAGACCGAGGCCTGGAGCGCCGCCTCGTGCCAGGTCCCCCGGCCGGATGCGCCGTCGCCGAAGAACACCACCGTGACCCGGCCGTCCCCCAGCAGCTGGGAGGCGGCGGCCGTGCCGGCGCCCATGACGAAGCTCGATCCGAGGGTGCCGCCCTGTCCCAGCACCTGCCTGGACGCGTCGGCGAAGTGCACCGTGCCGCCGCCCTTCCCGCGGGTGCTGCCTGTGCGACGCCCCAGCAGGTCGCCGAAGAGGAGCTCGAGCTCCATGCCCTTGGCGAAGGCGTATCCCAGGCCCCGGTGGGCGTAGTAGAGGTAGTCGTCAGGCTGCATCGCGCTGACCGCACCGACCTGCAGGCCCTCCTGGCCGATGCCGGGGTGCCAGAAGCCGCCGAAGCCCTCGGCCTCGACGTGCTCGCGGATGCGCAGCTCGGCGAAGCGGATGGTCACGACCTTGCGGTAGACCTCTAGCTGCACCTCTTCACGGGTGGGTCCGGGTGAGTTCACGGGCTGGCTCCTCCGACTGCACGACGGCGCGTGCTCAGGCCTACATGCGACAGACCGACTGCTCGGTCGGTTCGATGTGTGAAGGGTGCCACAACGTCCCCCGGGTGACAATGGGGTCGCTGCCACCGGAACCGACCATCGGGTCGACCCATGGGTTGCCACTGACCCGGCGCCGGCGCGCGGCCAGCCTCCGCTCCGTCGAGCGGCTACTCGTCCTCGTCGAGCCGGAGGTAGCCCCCGAGCAGGCGGCGCAGGCGGGCCAGCGCCCGGGCCCGAGCCGCGGCGCGCTCGGCGGGCTCGAGCGACCCGAGGTCCCGCGAGGCCTGGTGGATGAGGGAGTCGACGTGCTCGGCCATCGCGGAGGGCTCCGGCTCGCCGAAGTCCTCGAGGGCGGCGAGCAGCGGGACCTGGAGGCGGGCGTGGAAGTCCTCCATCGGCCCCCGCAGCACGTGCGGCTCCACGACCCGGGCGAGCGCGCCGGCGACGGCCTGCTCGGAGCTCGCGAAGAGCTCGAGGTTCGCCTCGACGTAGGCCCAGACCCGCTGACCCGGCGTCGGGGCGGCGGCGACCCGGTCCAGGACGTGCGCCGCCCAGTCGGGGAAGACGTCGGCGACGACGGCGGCCATCAGCTCCTCGACCGAGGCGAAGTACTGGTAGACGCTCGTCCGGGCCAGGCCGGCCCGGCTCGCGACCGCCCCCATCGACGGCGCCGACGCCGACTGCGCGAGGAGCGCGCGGGCGGCGTCGAGCAGCGCTCGCCGTTGCTGGGCACGGTGCTCGGCGACCGTGGCGGCAGAGATGCGGGGCACGACGCTCATCCTCCCGCAGCGGGGCGCGGGCGGGACGACAGGGAGCGCCGGTGATGGACCACCCCGGTGGTCACCCGACGGCGACGCCTTGCGGCGAGAGCCGGCCGTCGACCATCTCCAGGACGCGGTCGCAGTGGTGCAGCACGTCGTGGTCGTGGGTGACCACGATCGCAGCGACTCCGTGCTCGTGCGCCTCACGCGCCAGCAGCCCGACGACGTCCTGGCTGCGCTGGCGGTCCAGCGCGGCGGTGGGCTCGTCGACCAGCAGCACCTGGGGGCGGGTCACCAGCGCGCGGGCGATGCCCACCCGCTGGCGCTCGCCGCCGGAGAGCTGGTGGGGGCGGCTGCCCGCCTTGTGCGCCATCCCGACCTCCGCCAGCAGCTCCGCGGGGTCGCGGGGGTCCTCGACCTTGCCGAAGGTCAGCGGCAGGCGGACCTGGTCGAGGCTGGTCAGCGCCGGCACGAGGTTGCCGGTCTGGAAGACGAACCCGATCCGCTCGCGCCGCAGCGCGGTGAGCTTGCGCGAGGAGAGCCCCGCGAGGTCGACGCCGCCGACCCGCACCGTGCCGGAGGTCGGCGGGATGAGCGCACCGGCCACGGCGAGCAGGCTGGACTTGCCGGCACCGGAGGGCCCGACGACGGCGACGAGCTCGCCGGCGGCGACCTCGAGGTCGACGGCGTCCAGGGCGGTGACGTGGTCGTCGCCGTCGCTGTGGACGAGCGAGACGTGGTCGAGGTGGAGCACGGCGGTCATCGGCTGCCTCCCAGGGCGGTCAACGGGTCGACACGGGTGATGCGGACGACGGCGGCGGCGGCGCCGAGGACGCCGAGCACCACGAGGAGCACGGTCGCGCCGATGATCGGCGCGGCCTCGAGCGCGAAGGGCATCGGCGTCGAGCCGATCGCGGCCCCGAGGGCGACCCCCGCCCCGACGCCGACCGCGGCGGAGACGAGGAGCAGCACGAGGGACTGGAGCAGGCTGTCGCGCACGAGGTAGCCGGTGCTCGCCCCCATCGCGCGGAGCACCGCGATCTCCTGGCGCCGCTGGACGGTCAGCACGGTGAAGAACGCGCCCACGACGAGCGCGGAGATGACGAAGAGGAAGCCCTGGATGAGCTGGAGGGTGGAGGTCTCGGCCGTGTAGCCGGGCGAGGCGCCGTAGGACTGCTCCAGCGTCATCGAGGTCGTGCCCGCGGCGTCGTCACCGGCCGCGAGGTCGACCTCCTCCCCGGACTCGGCCTGGACGGCGACCGCGGTCAGCTCGTCGTAGACGCGGTCGGGCACGACGTCGCCCTCGCGGACGCCGGCCTTGGCCTCCTGCCAGGTGGGCAGGGCGACGTACGCGACGTCGACGTGGCCGTAGGTGTGCTGGTCGGCCAGGATGCCGACGACCTCGATCTCGGCGCCGGCGGGCTCGAGCACCAGCGTGTCGCCGACCTCGACGCCCTCCTCGTGCGCGGTCATGCTGACCACGGCCTCGCCCTCGCCGGCCAGCGTCCGACCCTCGACGGGGTCGGGGTCGAGCATGCCGCCCGGGTCGATCCCGAACAGCGCCAGGTCGATCTCGACGTCACGGTCGGTGCGGGCGTTGACCAGCGTGTTGCCGAAGGGCTCGGCCGCGGCGACGCCGGGCTGCTCGGCCCAGGTCCGCACGGCCTCGCCGTCCACGACGCTGCGGGAGAAGGCGGAGTCCTTCGAGATGTCCTGCTGGAAGGCGAAGGAGGTCACGGGCAGGCGCTGGAGTCCGGAGACGCCGTCGTTCACCAGACCGACGGACAGGCCGCTGAGCAGCACCATCAGCAGGGAGATCAGCGCGACCACCAGGCCCATGAGGGCGAAGCGGCCACGGGCGAAGACGAGCTCACGTGCGGCGAGGAACATGGGTCCTCACCGTCCAGGACGGGTTGCCGACATCATGTCTCCATGTTACCGACACCGCGTCGGGAAATAACGAGGGGGCCGGACCGCCGGACGGAGGGCCGCGGGCCGCCGGCGGGCAGGAGCGTCAGTCGCCCCAGCGCAGGTGGTAGGCCACCAGGGGCTGCATCGCCGCGAGCAGGTCGCGCCCACGCGGCGTCAGCCGGTAGCGCACCGAGACCGGCGTCGTCGGGATGACCTCGCGCTCCACGAGGTCGTGCTGCTCGAGCTCGCGCAGACGCGCACTGAGCATGCGCGCAGAGAGCCCCTCGACGGCCGCCTCGATCTCGCCGAACCGGGAGGCCCCGCGGCCGATGGCGAGCAGGATCGCCCCGGTCCAGCGGCGGCCCACGAACTCCAGTCCCGCAGTCGCCTCTCGGCAGGTGGCGTCGTCGATCCGGTCGCGGCGGACGGGGGCGCTGCTCGAAGTCACTTACCGATAGTAACCTGCTTACCCGCTATTGATCCCCGCCGCGGAGCGGCGGATGCTGGGGCCATGCCCGACTACGGTCACCCCTTGCGCTTCGGCACCTTCATCACCCCGACGGCCGCGACCCCGGCGCGGCCCGTCGAGCTCGTGGTCCTCAGCGAGGAGCTCGGCTACGACCTCGCGACGTTCCAAGACCACCCCTATCAGCCGTCCTTCCTCGACACCTGGACGCTGATGTCCTACGCCGCGGCACGCACCGAGCGGATCCACCTCTCCGGCAACGTCCTCAACCTGCCGTTGCGCCCGCCGGCCGTGCTCGCGAAGTCGGTCGCCAGCCTCGACCTCCTCTCCGGCGGCCGCGTCGCGCTGGGCCTGGGCGCCGGCGGGTTCTGGGATGCGATCGAGGCGTACGGCGGCACGCGACTCGCCCCCGGCGACGCGGTGGACGCCCTCGCCGAGGCGATCAGGGTCATCCGTGGCGTCTGGGACACCGCCGACCGGTCGGTCCTCGCGGTCGACGGCGCCCACCACCGGATCCACGGCGCCAAGCGCGGTCCGGCCCCCGCCCACGCCGTACCGATCTGGCTCGGGGCGCTCAAGCCGCGGATGCTGCGCCTGGTCGGCCGGGCCGCCGACGGCTGGCTCCCCTCGCTGCCCTACCTCCAGCCCGGCGACCTCGCTCGGGGGATGCGCGTGATCGACGAGGCCGCCCGGGCGGTCGACCGCGACCCCGCGGAGGTCGTGCGGCTGCTCAACATCACCCCCGACACCGAAGCCGACGAGATCGTCCGCCTCGCCACCGAGGACGGGGTGAGCACCTTCATCGTGATCGGCGACGACGAGGACGACCTGCGCCGCTTCGCGGCGCTGACCAGCGAGGTCCGCGAGCGCGTGGGCGAGGCGCGCGTGAGCGGCGGGCTGCGCGAGCGCGGCAGGGTCCGCGGCGGCTCCGCCCTGGCGAGGCGGCTGCCCGGGATCGGCTACGACGACCTGCCGCCAGAGCTGGCCGAGCGCGCGGTCGAGCCGGGCGACCCGGCGTACCCCCGCTACACGTCGAGCTACCTCCGCGGCGGCGCGCCCGGGCTCGTCCTCCGCCCGCGCGACGTCGCCGAGGTACGGCATGCCGTCGCCGTCGCCCGCGACCACCGCGAGCTGCCGCTCGGCGTCCTCAGCGGCGGGCACGGCATCTCCGGCCGCTCGCTCAACCGGGGCGGGCTGGTCATCGACGTCAGCGCGCTGGACGCGGTCGAGGTCATCGACCCCGGCGCCGGACGGGTCCGGCTCGGGCCCGGCGCCCGGTGGGCCGACGTCGCCCGCACGCTCGCGCCGCACGGCCTCGCCATCAGCAGCGGCGACTTCGGCGGCGTGGGCGTCGGCGGGCTCGCGACCGCCGGCGGGATCGGCTGGTTCGCCCGCAGCCACGGCCTCACCATCGACCACCTCACCAGGGTCGAGATGGTCCTGGCCGACGGCCGGGTCGTCCGCGCCAGCGCCAACGACGAGCCGGACCTGTTCTGGGGCGTGCGCGGCGCGGGCGCCAACTTCGGGATCGCCACCTCCTTCGAGCTGACCGCCGCCCGCGTGGGCACGATCGCCTTCGCCCAGCTCGCGTTCGACGCCACCGACACGGCGGACTTCCTGGTGCGCTGGGGCCGCGAGATCGAGGCCGCGGACCGCAGGGTCACCGGCCAGGTGATCCTGGGCGCACGGCAGGGCGGGCGACGGATCGGCCAGGCGCTCCTGGTCGTCGACTCCGCGGATCCCGACACCGTGGTCGCGTGCCTGCGGCCGATCGCGGAGATCGCGCCCCTGGTGCAGCAACAGGTCGTGCTCACGACCTACGACCAGCTGATGGGCATGTTCGACACCAGCGAGCCGCAGCGCGGGCGCGGCGAGCCCCGCAGCCACTCGGGTCTGGCCGACCACCTCACCCCCGTCCTCGCGGTCGAGGTCGCGGACCTGCTCGACACCGGGACGTCGCCCTTCTTCTCGATCCGCGCCGTGGGTGGCGCGGTCGCCGACGTGCCGAGCGCGGCCACGGCGTACGCCGGGCGCGGCGCGGCGTTCTCCCTCGCGGCCTTCGGCGGCGGCGGAGCGTTCGACGCTGCCTGGGAGCGGCTCGCCCCGCACCTGTCCGGGAGCTACCTCAGCTTCGAGACCGGCACCGGAGCCCGGTGGATCGAGCGCGCCTTCCCACCCGCGCACCTCGCCCGGCTGCGCGAGCTCAAGCGGCGCTACGACCCCACCGGGCTGTTCCACGACAACTTCTTCATCGACCCGGCGGTCGACGCGGTGGTCGACGCGGCGGCTCCATCGATGGAGGGCCCGGCAGCCTGACCGGCGGACCAGGCGGCGACCGCGGCGAGGTCGCCGGCCAGCCGCTCGGCCTGCACGCGGATCTCGGGGATCGCCGTGGACTCCCACAGCTCGCCGCGGCGCAGGGCCCCGAGGGTCCACACCGGCTGGAGCTCGCCGTCGGGCCCGACGAGCCGGCCCTCGGAGGTGGTCAGCCCGAGCCCGAGCGGGTCGGTCGTCGCCAGCGCCGGCCCGCCGTCCGCACCCAGGAGCGAGTCGAGGACCGGGTTGCCCAGCGTGCGGACGTCAGAGCGGGGGCCGGTGCAGTTGACGATCCAGGCGGCGTGGATCCGGTGGCGGCGGACGCCCCAGTCGCCGGCGACCTCGCGCAGGAACCGCTCGCGCTCGCCGGTGGCGAGGCGGCCCCACAGCTCGGCGACCCGGTCCTCAGGGGCAGGCAGGTCGCGACCGAGCGGAGGTGGCCGCGGAGGTGTTCCGTCGGCTGCGGCCTGGCGATCTCGGCACCCGGGGCAGCAGCGCCTGTGCCGATCGAGCGGCCAGCGCCCCCCTCCAGAGGCCCGCACCGTACGCAAGGTCGTCGAGCCGGCGGGCGAGGAGGGCCGAAGGCCGTAGGCGCGCCCGGTCCTCGACGTGCTCGGCGACCATCACCGCGGTGTCGACGAGCAGCGCGACCCCCAGCGCGCGTCGCAGGTTGCGGGAGAACGGTGCGACCACGGCAGCGGCCGGCCACCAGTGCCGCACCAGCAGCGCCGACTCCTGGCGCACCGCCCACCCGAGCCCGCGCGCTGCGATCCGTGCTGACGTCGGGCCGCGGCCCGGTACGTCGGGGAGCACCCGGGCGACGGATCGCGCCCCCCAGACCAGGCCGACGAGGCCGAGCGGCAGGAGGCGCGGCCTGGCCACGAGCAGGGCGGCGCCAGCCACGGCGGACGTAGGGCTCAGGATCGCCGGAGCCACGGCCTGACCGTGCCGCGCACCGAGCAGGCCACTGCCGGTGCCGTAGAACGCCTTGCGGCCGAGCCAGCCGCCGAGGGTGGATCGGGTGTCGTGAGGGGCCTGGACGGTGGGGTCGTAGCGCACCCGGTGGCCGTCGGCGATCAATCGCCAGACCAGGTCGACGTCCTCCCCCACCCGCATCCTCTCGTCGAAGCCGGCGCCCAGCGCGGCGGTCCTGCCGACGAGGCAGGCGCTCGGCAGCCAGGCGACGGCCGCCCCGGGGCGGACGCTGGCCGGGGTCCGACCCAGGGTCAGGGAGGAGGCGACCTCGTCGTAGGTCTCGAACCAGCGGGGCCGCGCGGACCTGCTGCGCCCGACCACCCGGGGCCCGACCAGCGCCACCGAGGGATCGGCGAAGTGCCGGGTGAGCGCGAGGAGGTCCCCGGTCGTGGTCTCGACATCGGAGTCGACGAACGCGACGTACGGCGTGAGGACGTGTCGAAGACCCACGTTTCGCGCGCCGGCGGGGCCGAGGTTGTGGTGCAGGGGAAGGTACGTCGCGCCGAACCGGCGGGCGACCTCAGCGACCGCGGCCGGGTCCTCCGAGGCGTCGTCGACCACGAGACGACGCACCTCGGTCAACCCCGCCAGGGCCCGGCCGAGCTGGGCGGGACGGTCCCGGACCGGGATGACGACTGTCAGCTCCGCCGCCGGCACCGGAGCGAGGCGCTCCACCACGGGGGCGGCGAGGTTGGTGGCCAGGAGTCTCTCGACGAGCTGGGCGCTCGGGGGATCCCCGACCACGACGGTGCGGTGCGTCAGGAGCTGCTGCGCTCGCGCGGACAACCGCATGGCGGTGAGAGGTGATCCGCCCACGAGCACCGCACGGCCAGCCAGGCCGATCGCGTCCTTGCTGAGCCGGACGGCGTACCCCTGCGGCAGCGTCATCCGGCGAACCCCCCATCGGCCCGGACCACCGATCCGTTGAGGACGGCCCCCACGGGCGAGCAGCACAGGACGATCACCTCGGCCACCTCCTCGGGCTCGATCAGCCGGCGGATCCCCTGGTGATGGGCCAGCGCGTCAGCAGTGGTGCCATAGAGGTCGGCGGTCCCTGCCAGCATCGCCGTCCGGGTCGAGCCCGGCGCGACCGCGACCGCGGTCGCACCGGTGCCCACGAGGTCCGCGGCCAGACCGCGGACGATGCCGACCACCGCGTGCTTGCTCGCGGTGTAGCCCGCCAAGCGGAACAGCCCCCTCTCCCCCGCCGCTGACGCGACCGCGACGAAGCGGCACCGGGAGGGGTCCGGGCCCGACAGCATGACGGGGACCGCCGCGCTGGCGGTGTTCCACACGCCGAGGACGTTGATGTCCATGAGGGTGCGCAGGTGCTCGGTCGGCGTCTCCCACTGCGGTTGCCCGCCCACGACGACCCCGGCGGCAGCGACGACGGCGTCGAGCCGGCCGAACCTCTCCACGGTGGCCGCGACGGCGCGCTCGAGCGCCTCGGCGTCGCGGACGTCGGCCTGCACGGCCAGCACGTGCTCCCCGCCCTGCGCCGCCGCCGACGCCAGCTCGTCGGCGGATGCCAGCGGGTACCTGAGGCCGGGCGGGCTCTGGTCCCCGGCGCAGATGTCCACCGCGGTCACGCCGTAGCCCTGGTCGCCCAGCGCCCGCACGGTCGCCGCGCCGATGCCGCGTGCTGCTCCCGTGACCAGCGCTACCCGCGTCGGCCCTCCGCCGGTCATCCCGCCGCGCTCTGGCCGCCCGCGACCAGGCCGACGGGCACTTCTGCATCCGGCTGGACCAGCCTGCCGGCGGCGTCGGCGACACCGTGCCCGACGCACCGGTAGACGTCGTCGACCATCGCACCGAGGATCGATGCGCCGGCCTCCGCCGTCGCGCCGCGCGGGTCACCCAGCACTCCGGTGGGAGACAGGGCACGGACCCCGTGGCGGACGAGGTCTGGCATGAGCTGTCCGAGCGGTCGGGTGTTGCCGACCGTGGCTCGGTCCATGGCTACCTCGCGCTGCGCCAGGTGGAGCATCACGGAGGTCTCCACGTGGCCGGCGTGCGCGTCGCCGGCGGCGGGGCCGCAGGGCACCCAGCTCGCGTGGTGGCCCTCAGAACGCACCTGGCTGACCGCGGCGCGCAAGGCGGGCACGTTCCCGCCGTGGCCGTTGACCAGCACGACACCCGCGGCCCAGTGCGAGAGCGACCGAACCAGCTCCACCAGCGTCGCGGTGAGCACGGGCGTCCCCACGGAGACGGTCCCCGGGAAGTCCTGGTGCTCCCCACTGGCGCCGTAGGCGATCGCCGGGGCCACCAGGACCTCGGGCTCGGCCGCTCGCGCCCGGAACCGGTGCGCGACCCGCTCGGCGACTGCGATCGCGATGACGGTGTCGGTGTGCAGCGGCAGGTGTGGCCCGTGCTGCTCGGTGGACCCGACGGGCACCAGGACCAGTGGCCGGTCCGGGAGCGTCGGCCACGCGGCGGCGGCCAGCCCGGTGGTCACGCCGAGGCGTCCACGAGTGTTGCTGCGGGCACACCGAGCGACCGGTGGAAGCCATCGGGGACGACGATGTCGTCGGGGGTCAGGTCCCGGACGTCGGCGACGCCCATCCCGAGCAGCGAGGAGTCGATGCCCATCCGGAGGATGTCCAGGACGTTCTCGACGCCGGCCTGGCCGTTCGCACCCAGCCCCCACAGGTAGGCGCGACCGATCATGACCGCGCGGGCGCCCAGCGCGAGGGCCTTGACGACGTCGGAGCCACGCCGGATCCCACCGTCGAGGAGCACATCGACCTGACCGCCGACGGCGTCGGCGACGGGCTTGAGCACCCGGATCGCGGCCGGGGTGCCGTCGAGGTTGTTGCCGCCGTGGTTGGACACCGAGATCGCGTCAACCCCGGCATCGACCGCGCGGAGCGCGTCGTCGACTCGGGACACGCCCTTGAGCAGGAACGGGCCGCCGCCGAGCTGAGCCCACTGCTGGCGCATCCAGGCGATGTCCTCCCACTGCGGAGGCGGCGTGGTCATCCACTCGTAGTAAGCGCCGAAGAACGTCGGGGCGGGACCGTGCGCCGGCTTCGCCGGGGTCTCCCCACCGGGCGCGGCGGTGGGCGGCTCCTCACCTCGCCGGGCGAGGTTGGGCGCGGTCAGGTCCGGCACGCCGGCCCGGGCGAACTGCCAGGCCCAGCGGGGTCGGCGGACCACGTGCGGAGCGTTGCGCAGCCTGGCCTTGAGGTCGAGCTTCTCGGGAATCTCGGGGCTGCCCCAGTCGCGGCCGACCGAGAAGGACCAGTCGGTGGTGGCGATCAACCCGATCACACCGGCGGCCTTGGCGCGCTCCATCCGCTCGACCATCACGTCGCGGTCGCCGGTCCAGTACATCTGGAACAGCGTCCGAGGATTCGCGGCGACGACGTCCTCGACCGGCTTGGACGCGAAGTTGCTCAAGCCCATCAGGGTGCCGCGGTTCGCGGCAGCGCGCGCCACGGCGACCTCGCCATCGGGGTGCACCGCCTGCACGCCCGTGGGCGAGATCAGGACGGGCAGCGCTACCTCCTGTCCCAGTACGCGGGTGGCCAACGACCGCTCGGGCGGGTTCCCTGCGACGTGCGGCGAGACACCGAGCTCGGCGAACGCCGCCTGGTTGTCGGCGGCCGACTGACCGCGCTCGGAGCCGGCCACCAGTGCGCCGTACACAGGCTTCGGCAGCCGCCTGCGGGCCCGCTCCTGGGCCACGGCCACCGACTCGAACCAGGGGTTCGGCTTCCAGGGGTTCTCGATCTTCACAGCGACTCTCCTCGCACGAGCGACTCAGGGGTGAACCCGGCCAGGGGGTTCTCGGCGCAGGCCGCGACCGGGGGCGCGCTCACCGCGGGTGTGCCGGCGGGACGACGCGACAGCTGCAGCAGCACCGGCTCGTTGCGGCCCGGCGTGCGGCGCGAGTGGTCCTGGCTCGCGGCGGGGACGGTGCGCTGACCCGCCAGCGCCGTCTCGCCGTAGCCCTGCACGCACTCGGGGTCCGGGCCGTCCAGCGGCAGCCCGGTGAAGAACTTCGCGGCCATGCAGCCGCCGCGGCAGGAGTCGTAGAAGGAGCACGAGGCACACGCTCCGCCGGTCTGCGGCGACCGCAGCTCGGTGAACAGCGCCGACTCCTGCCAGACCCGCTGGAAACCTCCGTCACTGCGGACGTTGCCGGCCAGGAACTGCTCGTGGATCGCGAAGGGGCAGGCGTAGACGTCCCCGACCGGGTCGATCAGGCACACCACGCGCCCAGCACCACACAGGTTGAGCCCGGGCAGCGCCCCCCCGAACGCCGACAGGTGGAAGAACGAGTCACCGGTCAGCACCCGGTCCCCGTGCGTCACCAGCCAGTCGTACAGCTGTCGTTGCTGGGCCGGCAGAGGGTGCAGGTCGTCCCAGACGTCCGCGCCCCGACCCGACGGGCGCAGTCGGGTCAGTCGCAGCGTCGCGCCGTACCGCTCGGTCAGCGCGTGGAACTCGTCGAGCTGGTCGATGTTGTGCCGCGTGCACACCACCGACACCTTCGCGTCCTTGAACCCGGCGTCGGCGAGGTTCTCCAGCGCCCGCACCGCGGTGTCGAAGGAGCCCGGGCCTCGGACGTAGTCGTTGACCTCCGCGGTGGCACCGTCCAGGGAGATCTGGACGTCCACGTAGTCGGTGGCCGCCAGCTGACGGGCCCGCTCCGCGTTGAGCCGCACGCCGTTGGTCGAGAACTTCACCCCGACCTGGTGGTCGACAGCGTAGTCGAGGAGGTGCCAGAAGTCCGGGCGGATCGTGGGCTCCCCGCCACCGACGTTGACATAGAAGACCTGCATCCGCTGCAGCTCGTCGATCACCGCCTCGCACTGCTGGGTCGTCAGCTCCCGTGGATCGCGCCGGCCGCTGCTCGAGAGGCAGTGCGCACACGCCAGGTTGCAGGCGTACGTCAACTCCCACGTCAGGCAGACCGGCGCGTCCAGCCCTCGCTCGAACTGCTGCACCAGCGGGAGGGGTCTGCTCGTGTCGTCCAGGATCGCGGTCATGCCACGGCCTCCTCGGATCGGGGACGGATCATGTCGGTCGCAGCGAGCCCGCTCAGCGCGCCGGCGTACGCCTCGTGCTGGGTCTCCGGGACGCCGGCCGCCGTCAGCGCGGACCGCACGTCGGCGTGCTCGGCGAGGCCCGTGACCACGGCCACCAGCGCCGGCGTCTTGAGGAACGTCAGCTTCCGGTTGCCGAAGTGGTAGGCCAGCGCCCCGAACGGCTCCGGCCGCAGGGCGACCACGGGTGACAGGCTCCAGGCCTCGTCGAGCATCACGGTCATCGTCAGTAGACGCCGCACATGCCGTCGATGGAGACCTCTTCGATGAGGTCCTCAGCGGTGATGGCGGTGTCGGGCTCGATGTCGTGCGCGGCGGTCTGCTCGTGGGGGCCCATGGTGGCGATCTCCTTAGTTACGGCACTGGATGCCAAAGTGTGTGTGCTGCAGCACACTAATGGCACTCAGCGCCTTAAATCAAGAGTGCCGCCTGCTACGTTCCCGCCGTGAGCACTCGCGGTGCGTTGGGTCGTCCCCCGGTGACGACGCATGCCGCGATCGAGGAGGCCGCGTTCGCGCTCTTCGAGGACCGGGGCTTCGAGACCACCACGATGGACGACATCGCCGCCGCCGTCGGCGTGGGTCGCCGCACCCTGTTCCGCTACTACCCCTCCAAGAACGACATCCTGTGGGGGCAGTTCGACCAAGGCCTGGCCGACTTCGAGAAGTACTTCCAGCAAGCGCCTGCGTCCGGCCCGATCGCCACCACCATCCAGCAGGCGATCATCGCGTTCAACCGGCTGCCCGCCGCGGCAGTCCCCCAGCACCGTCGTCGGATGACGCTGCTGCTCTCGACACCGGCGCTGCTCGGGCACTCCGAGCTGCGGTACGCCGCGTGGCGCGACGTCATTGCCCGGTTCGTCGCCGAACGACGCGGCGAGCATCCGACCGACACCGTGCCCGCCACCGCTGGGCGGGTCAGCCTGGCGCTGTCCATCTCTGCCTACGAGCAGTGGCTCAGGCACCCCGAGCACGACCTCGAGCAGCTCTTCCACCACGTTTTCGACGCGCTCGGCGACACCTTCGCTCTCCAGCAGTGACGAGGGCGCCGCCCCGCAGGACGTGCTGGAGGCACCCCGGCGGAGCGGTGCGGTCGGGGCTCAGCTCGCTCGGGTGCTCGCGGCCATCGGGTCGGCGAACGTCGCAGCCACCCGCCCCAGACCGTCGATCTCCCCGACGATGTGCGCGCCGGGTGTGATGCGGCAGGCCGGGACCGGCCCGCCGGACAGGACGACGTCGCCGGCGCGAAGCGGCTGGCCCGCGTCGCTGCACTGCTGCGCGAGCGCCTGGAGCGCGAGCACCGCGTCCCGGCCGACCATGCCGTGCTGCGCAGAGCCGTCCACCCGGATCGTGGCCCGGGCTCCGTCGACCGACACCGCATCGAGCGCGAGGCGCCGGGGCCCGACGACGAAGTCCGCAGGCGACGCTTCGGTGCCCGCACCGCTCGCGCACAGTGCGACGGCGAGGTAGCGCACAGCGCGGCGGACCTGCCCCAGGCCCAACTCCCCGGCGTCGAGATCGCGGCCGAGCGCGAAGGCGACCTCGACCGTGGCGAGGGGGTCGAGCAGGGGGTCGAGGGGCACGGTGTCGCCCCCGACATAACCGACGCCGCTAGCCACCCTGGGCGCGAGGAACGCGGGGCGAGCGGGAACATCGGTCATGACTGGCCACCTCCATCGACCGGCACCACTCTCGGCGCGGACGTCGCATGCTGGGAGGCGTCGACTAGGACCAGTCGACGCTGAAGTACTGGGTCTCCTGGAACTCGCGCAGGCCAGCACGTGCACCCTCGCGCCCGAGCCCAGACTGCTTCACACCACCGAAGGGGAAGGCCGGGTCCGACACCAACCCGCGGTTGACCCCGACGATGCCTGCCTCGGTCTTCTCGGCGAACTTGATCGCCCACTTGAGGTCTCCGGAGTACACGTACGAGGCGAGGCCGTACTCGGTGCCGTTCACCAGGCGCACGAGCTCATCCTCGTCGGTCCACGTGACGACCGGCGCGACCGGACCGAAGATCTCCTCACGCAGGATGGACGCATCCGAAGGCACGTCGACGAGCAGGGTCGGCGGGAAGTAGTTCCCGACGGAACCGCGCGGCACCGGCGCCTGGTGGCTGATCTTCGCGCCGGCCGCCACCGCGTCGTCGACGAGCTTCGCGATGCTCGCCACGGCCTTCGACGTGATCATCGGGCCGATCGTGGTGTCATCGGCGAAGGCATGGCCCACCTTCTGGGCCTCGATGCGGGCGCCGAACCGCCGCACGAACTCCTCCGCCACGTCGGCATGGACGTAGAACCTGTTCGCGGCTGTGCAGACCTGCCCCCCGTTGCGGAACTTGGCCTGCATCGCGCCGATGACGGCCTGCTCGACATCGGCGTCCCTGTTCACCACGAACGGCGCGTTGCCCCCGAGCTCCATGGACGCGTTCACCACGTTCTCGGCCGCCTGGGCGAGCAACCTGCGGCCGACGGCGGTGGAGCCGGTGAACGAGACCTTGCGGACCCGGTCGTCCGCGAGCCACGTGCCCACGACGGAGCCGGCCTTGAGGGTCGTCACGACGTTGACCACGCCGGCCGGGGCCCCGGCCCGAGTGAGCAGGTCGGCCAGCGCCAGGGCCGTCAGCGGCGTCTCCGAGGCAGGCTTGAGCAGCACCGGGCAGCCCGCGGCGAGGGCGGGTGCGATCTTGCGGGTGAACATGGCCGCGGGGAAGTTCCACGGCGCCACGAGCGCAGCGATGCCGACCGGACGCGTGGTGACGATGGCACGGGTGCCACCCGCAGGCGCCTCGGCGAAGTCACCGTCGGAGCGGACCGCCTCCTCGGAGAACCACCGGAAGAACTCGGCGGCGTAGGCGACCTCGCCCCGGGAGTCGGCGAGCGGCTTGCCGTTCTCGAGGGAGATGATCCGCGCCAGCTCGTCGGTCTCCGCGGTCATCAGGTCGAAGGCCCGACGCAGGACCTCCGAACGCTGCCGGGGCGCCGTCGCCGCCCACGCCGGGAAGGCGGCCGCGGCCGCCTCGACGGCGGCCACGGCGTCCTCGGGCTGCCCGTCCGCCACGAAGCCGACGACCTCGCCCGTGCCGGGGTCGGTGACGGCGAACTCGCCACCTCCGGCGGCGGGGTGCTCGGCGGCTCCTCGGTAGACCCCGTGGTGCATGATCCCTGTGGACATGGCTGCTCCTGTGTGGATGGTGTTAGTCCTCGACCGTCAGCGCCCCCATGGGGCACTCCTTCGCCGCCTTGACGGCCTTCTCGGCCACCGGGCCCGCCGGCTCCTCGACCAGGAGCTGCACCCAGTCGTCGTCGTCGCCGAGGGAGAAGACCTCCGGGGCGTACTTCACGCAGATGCCGTAGCCCTCGCAACGGCCCGTGTCGACCAGCACCCTCATGCCGCGGACCTGCTAGTTCTCGTCGCGGAGGTGCTGGATCTTCGGCATCACCTGTTCGGCGAACAGACGCATGCTCTTCTCGCTCCGCTCCGCCGGCATGGTGCCGAACGAGGTGACGTTGACCAGCTGCGAGAGGCCGAACTGCTCCTCGAGCTCGATGATGCGCTCGGCGCACATCTGCGGGGTCCCCCAGACGGCATCGCGGAAGAACTTGGTGAGCAGGGTCTGGATGGTCGACTCCGGGGTGCCGTCGCCGAAGTCGGAGCCCTCGGCGGACTTGTAGGCCTCGAAGCCCTTGGCCGAGCCGAAGTTCTCCGTGCCGATCTCGTAGGCGTGGTTGGTCGCGTTGGCGTTCTCGTAGAACCACTGCTCGCAGGCCTCCTTCGCCTCCGCCTCGGACTCCGCGCAGAAGGTCATGACCTGCAGGACCGGGCCGTTGGCCGGACCGTGCCCGTTCTCGATGCGGATCGCGTTGAACCGCCCCATCTCCTCCTCGTAGGACTCACGCGTCTTGTTGGGCGTGGTCAGCGGGTGGAAGCCACGCTTCGCGAGCTCGATCAGGCTCGGCTCCGAGGTGTAGCCGCCCAGCGGGTTCAGCAGGGGGTTCGGGCTCAACGGCGCCGGACGGATGGAGACGTCCTTGTAGGAGTAGTACTCGCCCTCGTAGCTGAACATCTCCTCGGTGAACGCCTTCTTGACGATCTCGAAGACCTCGTTGAAGCGACCGCGGGCCTCGTCCGGGTCAATGCCCATCGACTTGAAGTTGCGGCGAGCCAGGCCCCGACCCACGCCGAAGTAGATCTCACGCCCCGGGCCCAGCACGTGCTGCAGGTAGGCGAGGTCCTCGGCCAGGCGGATGGGGTTCCACCACGGCAGCACGACCAGCATGGTGCCCACGTCGATCTTCTTGGTGCGAGCGGCGGCGCGCATCAGGAAGGCCAGCGGGTTGGGCTGCATGAGGTAGGGCTGGGCGTGCTGCTCGAAGGCCCAGATCGAGTCCCACCCGAGCGGCTCGACAAGGTCCGCGAGCGCGAACTGCTCGGCCATGATCTCCGCGTCAGGCTTCTGCGGAGGGCCCACCTCCTCGCCGCGCTCCAGCGCTTCGAAGCGCTCCCAGTCGGTGTAGTTCTGGAAGAGGAATCCCATGCCCAGCTTCATTGGCGTACGTCCTTAGTCCTGTTGTCTCGGTCAGGCGAGGTCGATGAAGAGCTCGTCGATGGTGTCGAGTCGCACCGAGCTCGGCCGGACGACCTCCTGGCCTGCGGTGATCGTCGAGTCGGGCGCGTGCTCGAGGAAGACCTCGAAGGCGATCTTGAGCTCGGTCTTGGCGAGCGGTCCGCCCAGGCAGTGGTGCATGCCTCGACCGAAGGTCAGGTTGGACTCGAAGCGGGTGATGTCGAGCGCGTCGGCGTCGACATGAGCGTCCTCGTCGCGGTTGCCCGAGGCGAGGACGCAGGCGACCAGGTCGCCGGCACGCATCTGGACCCCGCCGATCTCCACGTCCTCGGTGACGTGCCGGTAGATGCGCTTGACCGGCGTGCGGTAGCGCACCGTCTCCTCCACGGCGCTGTCGAGCAGCGAGCGGTCGGACTTCAGCAGCTCCCACTGGTCGGGGTGGGTGAGGATCGCGTAGAAGGCGGCGGTCATCATCTGCGCCGAGGTGTGGAAGCCGGCGCCGACCACGGTGTTGATCAGGGCGGCGATCTCGTCGACGCTCAGGTGGGAGCCGTCCTCGGGATCGGTCGCCTGGGACAGCACCGAGGAGAAGTCGTCGTTGGGGTTCGCCTGACGGTCCAGCACGATGCCGCGCAGGTAGTCCCAGTACTCCAGCTGGCTGGTCGCCAGGACGCGCAGCTCCTCGTCCGAGACGTCCCCGGAGATGTTCGCGACCGCGAACGCGTCGTTGACGAAGTCCTGGATCCTCGGCCAGTCCTCCTCGGGGAGGCCGCAGAGGTCACCGATCACCTGGAGGGCCAGGGAGAGGGCGAAGTCGTGGACGAACTCCAGCGGCCCGCCCCTCGCCTTCGCGTCGAGCAGCAGCTTGGTGGCCCGCTCACGGATGAAGTCCTGCCGGGCGCGCAGCCGGCGGGGCAGGAAGGGGGTCTGCAGGATGGTGCGGTTGCGCTTGTGTGCCGGGTCGTCCATGAAGACCAGCGCGGTCTGGAAGGGCCATTCCGGCAGCCGGTCGCGGAACTCCTCCGGGACCGGCGGCATCGGGATGGCGTGACTGGAGGAGAACGTGCGGTCGTCGCGCAGGACCTCGAGGAGGTCTTCAGCCTTGGTCACGTTCCAGAACTGGTACTTCTCGTCCCAGAAGATGGGGGCCTCTGCCCGCGCCCTCGCCAGGCCGGGGTAGGGGTTGGCGAGGTCGGCCGGGTCCAGCGGGTCATAACCGTGCAGGACGGGGCAACGACCCACGGTCGACGCGAGAGTGTCTGCAGACATGATTCTAATTCTACCGGTTGTTTGGTTGAAGCACAATCATTCGGGCAACAGGATCCGCACGTCTCAGGCGAGCGGCTTGATGTTCCAGTTCAGCGCGAGGACGTTGTTCGGGTCGTACGTCGACTTGATCTCCTGGAGCCGGGCGTACTTCGCGCCGAAGATCTTCTTGACCGGCTCGTCGCCGTCGTCGGTGTTCAGGTTGACGTAGGAGGCGTCCATGTCGAAGTAGGAGGAGTTGGTCTTCCACGACTCCTGGATCCAGGACACGATGCGCTCCCGCTCCGCGGGCGTGGTGAACCCGCACTCGACGGCTGAGTGCCACTGCGCCTCTCGGCCGGTGTAGGCGGTGGCCTCCTCGGGGGTGTCCTGGATGGCACCGCCCAGCAGCTGGAGGGTGTAGATGTCGCGCTCGACGTGAGGGCTCGAGACGTTCAGGGTGTAGTCCACCGAGGCCTCGGACATCCACTCCAGCAGGTCGCGCTTGACCTCCTTGGTGTAACCGGACTTCATGTACCAGCCGATGCCTGCCTTGGCCTTCTCGTCCGACATCGTCTGCAGCGTGAGGAAGTCGTTGATCTCGACGGTGTCGAGGAGCGGCTTGCCGATCGCCTTGACCTTCTTGATGATGTCGTCCTCCGGCGTGCCCCGGTGGTAGACCATCACGGTGACCAGCGTGTCCCGCGACTCGGGCACCGACAGCCCGAACTTCTGCGCCGGGATGCCGTAGGAGATCGAGACGCCGAAGGCGCGCGGAGCCGTCCGGGCCAGCTCGATGACCGCCTCGGAGATCTCCACCGACTGGCTCGAGGGATAGGCCAGGAAGCCCCAGGTGTACGGGCCGAGGTCGTGGGTCCGGCACTCGAACTCCGTCACGACACCGAAGTTGCCGCCGCCGCCGCGCAGCGCCCAGAAGAGGTCGGGGTTCTCGGTCTCGGAGGCGTGGACCACCTCGCCGGTGAGCAGGACGACCTTGAGCCGGATGAACTGGTCACAGGTCAGACCGAAGGAACGCGAGTTGTAGCCGACGCCGCCGCCGAGCGCGAGCCCCGGCATGCCGGTGTGAGAGACGACGCCGGCCGGCATCACCTGGCCGTGGGGCACGAGCGCGTTGTCGACCGCCCCGAGCCGCGCTCCGCCACCGGCCTTCACCCGATGGTTGGCGAGGTCGGCCTCGGCCTGCTGGAAGTTCCACATGTCGATGGTGATGCCCTTCTCCACCATCGAGTGTCCGGCGTAGCTGTGCCCGGCGCCCTTGATCGCCAGCGGCACCCCCGCCTCCTGCGCGAACTGCAGTGCCGCGGAGACGTCCTGGTCGTTCGTGGGGCGCACGACGGCCAGCGGTCGGCGGTCGATGTCGCCGTTCCAGACCTTGCGAGCGTCTTCGTAGGACGCGCTGGACGGCGTGATGATGTCGCCCCGGAAGGCCTTCTGGAAGGCTGCCGCGCCGCTGAGCTGGTCGATCGACATGCTGACTCCTTAGTGAGTGCGCCCGAGGGAGTGCCCGGCCGCGCGGAACGGACTACTGCTCCGGCGCTACGCGCCCGACACGACCTGGTCGATCGGGGCCAGCTCCTCGCGGATCAGCGCCCGCTGAGCCGCGGCATTCCCCCCGAACGCCTGCAGCCACACCGCGCGCTTGTAGTAGCGGTGCAGCGGATGCTCCCAGGTGAAGCCGATGCCCCCGTGCACCTGGATGGCACGTTCGGTGGCCACCACGGCGGCATCGCCGAGGAAGGCCTTGGCCATGGTGGCCGAGCGCAGCGCGTCGTCAGGCCGGGCATCGAGGCGCCAGGCGGCCGCCTGGACCAGCGAGCGCCCCACCATGAGGTCGGTGAAGGTGTCCGCGAGTGGGTGCTGGATGCCTTGGAGCTTGCCGATGACCGCGCCGAACTGGGTGCGCTCCTTGGCATAGCCGACGGCGATCTCGAGCGCCGCCTCGGCGACGCCGAGTGACTCGGCGGCCAGGTAGGTGAGCAGCTGGGCACGGTCGACGTCCGCGGTCGTCCCCCCGGCCGAGCCGGCGAGACGCCCGACGTGGCGTGTCGGGTCGACCGTCGCGAGCAGGTCGCCCGTCGCATCCACCGCCCCCGCCGCGGAGAGCACGCGGTCCACCCGGTCCAGGTCCGGCACCAGGCCGTCCACCTCGAAGGACCAGCGGGACCTGCCGGCCAGGGCGTCCGCCGCGTCGGCGGCCTCCAGCGCGGGAAGTGCCAGCACGGTGCTGAGGAACGGACCGGCGTACAGGCAGCGCGCGAGCTCCTCGACGAGGATCGTCTCCTCGACGTGCCCGAAGCCGGCACCGCCACGCTCCTCCGGCAGCGCGACCCCGATCCAGCCCATCTCGACGAGCTGGACCCACGAGTCGGGGTCCCAACCCTCGGTGCTGTCGGAGCTCCGCGCGGCCCGCTCGGTCGGGTAGACGTCGGCGAGGAAGGCGCGGGCGACCTCGAGCAGGTCGCGCTGGTCGGTAGTGAGGGCGAAGGACATCAGCGGCTCCTTGGCAATCCCAGGACGCGCTCGGCAAGGATGCCGCGCAGGACTTCGTTCGTGCCCGCCTCGATGGTGTTGGCGCGCGAGCGGAACCTCTGGTAGCGCCATTCCTCCGGTGCCGCGACCGCAGCGGGGCCGAGCATGTCGAAGATCAGCGAGGTCAGACGCTGGTTGGCCAGCGACCACCGCAGCTTGATGGCCGAGCCCTCGGCGCCCGGCACGGCCCCGTCCTCCAGCGTGGCGAGGAACCGGCGGTTGGTGAGCTTGAGGGCCTCGACCTCGACCACCTCGGCGGCCAGTCGGTCCAGGAGGAGCGGATCGCTCACGCCGACCTCGGCCACCAGGGCGACGGCCCGACGCAGCAGGGCCTCCAACGAGCCCACGAGGGAGAAGCCCAGCGTCGCCCGCTCGTGGCCGAGCGTGGTCATCGCGACGTTCCAGCCATCACCCACCGCACCGAGGACGTGGGAGACCGGCACGCGCACGTCGTTGTAGAAGACCTCGTTGAAGACCGCGTCCCCCGTGAGCTCGCGAATGGGGCGGATCTCCACCCCGGGCAAGTCCAGGTCGACGAGGATCATGGTCAGGCCGCGGTGCCGCTCGCTGCCCGCCTCAGAGCGCACCAGCAGCATGCACCACTGGGCGATGTGCGCGAAGGACGACCACACCTTCTGGCCGTTGATCACGTAGTGGTCCCCGTCCAGCGTGGCCCTGGTGCGCACGCCGGCGAGGTCGGAGCCGGCGCCCGGCTCGGAGAAGCCCTGGCACCAGATCTCGGACCCGTCGAGGATGTGCGCCAGGTGCTGCTTCTGCTCCGGGGTGCCGTACTCGATGATCGTGGGGCCGATCATGTTGAGGCCGATGCCACCCAGGTGCACCGGGGCGTCCATCGCAGCGGCCTCCTCGAGGAAGATCGCCTGGTAGCTGAGCGGCGCGCCCCGCCCGCCGTGCTCGGCAGGCCAGGTGATGCCGGCGTAGCCCGCCTCCGCGAGCTTGGCGCTCCACTCCAACGCCGGCGCGACGTCGGGCAGGTCGCGGATGGCCGCCACGGACGAGAGCTCGGTGAGGTCGTGCGGCTTGTGGGCGGCCAGCCAGCCCCGGACCTCCGCCCGGAAGGACGCCTCGTCTGGGGTGTCGTCGAGATCCACGGCTGCGCGTGCCCTCAGATGCGTTCGATGATGGTGCCGGTGCCGATCCCGCCACCGCAGCACATGGCCACCAGGCCGGTGGACCGGTCGGACCGCTCGAGCTCGTGGAGCAGGGTGGTGAGCAGCCGGGCGCCGGTCGCGCCGACCGGGTGCCCCAGGGCGATCGCGCCACCGTTGACGTTCGTCCTCGCCAGGTCGGCTCCCACCGCCCGGGCCCACCCGAGCGTGACCGACGCGAAGGCCTCGTTGACCTCGAAGAGGTCGATGTCGTCGATCGTCATGCCGGTGCGCTCCAGCAGCTTGTGCGTGGCGGGAATGGGGCCCCGGAGCATCGAGACCGGGGACACTCCGACGCCGACCTGGTCGACCACGCGCGCCCGGGGCTGGAGCCCCAGCTCGTCGGCCTTCTCCCGGGTCATCATCAGCAGGGCCGCGGCACCGTCCGAGATCTGCGAGGCGTTGCCGGCAGTGATCCGTCCCCCCTCCTTGTACGCCGAGCGCAGGCCGGCGAGCACCTCGGCGGTGGTGCCGGGTCGGACTCCCTGGTCCTGCTCGTGCACCGCGCCGTCCGGCGTCGCGATCGGGACGATCTCGCGCTTGAACCGGCCTTCGGCGGCGGCTGCCGCAGCCCGCCGGTGGGACTCAGCCGAGAACTCGTCCATGTCGGTGCGGGAGACCCCGAACTCGTCCGCGATGAGCTCGGCGGCGTCGTCCTGCAGGCGCACGTCGCGCAGGTCGCGCAGCTCCTGGGTCCACGCGACAGGCTCGGCGAAGGGGTTGGTGAGCGGGTTGTGACCCATGTGCTCCACGCCGGTAGCCACGACGATGTCGTTCACGCCGGAGGCGATGGTGGCGGCGCCGTAGTTGAACGCCTGCTGCGCTGAGCCGCACTGGCGGTCCAGCGTGACCGCCGGGACGGTCTCGGGGAGGTTGGCCAGCAGCCAGCCGGTGCGAGTGATGTTGTAGCTCTGCTCGCCGTAGGACATCACGCACCCGCCCAGCACGTCGTCGACGAGCGACGGGTCGATCGGGACCCGAGCGAAGAGGTCCTCCAAGGTGAGCGCGAGGAGCTTCGACGCATGGACGTCCTTGAAGATGCCCTTCTCCTTGTGACCGCGCCCGATGGGGGTGCGAACTGCTTCGACGACGACGACCTCGCGGCCGCCCATGGGCTTGCTCATAGCACTCTCCTGGGACGGGAACTGGCGCCACCGTATCAAACGACCGTTTGTTTTTACAACAGAAACTGGCACACTGGCCGCCATGTCCGTCGCCCTTGTTACCGGAGGCACCGGAGCCATCGGCTCCGCGGTCGTCCGCTCCCTTGTCTCCCGCGGTTCCCACGTCGCCTTCACCTGGCGCAGCGACGCCGCCAAGGCGGCCGCGCTCGAAGCCGAGCTAGGCGGCCAGGCCACGGGCGTCCGGCTCGACCTGACCGACCCCGCCGCTGCGGTGAGTGCCGTGGCGCACGTCGTCGAGGCCCATGGCGGCCTGGACACGCTGGTCTACGCCTCCGGGCCTTTCGTGCCCTTCAAGTACGTGTCGCAGACGTCGGCGCGCGAGTTCGCCGACTTCCTGGCCAGGGATGCCGGGGCGTTCTTCAACGTGCTCGAGCCGGCACTCCCCCACATCCGCGAGGCGAAGGGAAGCATCGTGGCGGTCGCAACCACCGCGCTCAGCCGCGTGATCGTCCGCGACGGCCTGTCCGCCGCGCCAAAGGGAGCGATCGAGGGCATCCTGCGCACGCTCGCGGTCGAGGAGGGCCGCTTCGGGGTGCGCGCCAACCTGGTCGGCGTCGGCATGACCTCGGTCGGCATGGCGACCGAGCTGCTCGAGAGCGGCGCCTTCACCGAGCAGCAGGCGGTCTCCGGCATCCCGCTGCGCCGCTTCGCCACGGCGGAGGACGTCGCCGAGGCCGTCGCCTTCCTGGCCTCCGCGAAGGCGGGTTTCATCAGCGGCCAGACGCTGAACGTCGACGGCGGCTACTCCGCCTGATCACGCCGGTACGGCGAGCCGGACCGGGTGCGCGCACATGGGGGCGTGCACCCGGCCCCGGCTGGATGCCGGGGCCGCGGTGTGCGGGCTCCCGGCCCTGGCGGGCGCTGCCCCGGGCGGTGTGGGGGTCAGCGCCCACCGACCTCCGGGAAGTGGCAGGCGACGAAGTGCCCGGGCCGCACCTCACGGAGCTCAGGCTCGGTAGAGGAGCACAGGTCCTGAGCGGCTGGGCAGCGGGTGCGGAACCGGCAGCCCGAGGGCGGGTCGATCGGCGAGGGCATCTCGACGGCACCCGTTGCGGGCTCGAGCCGGGCGTCCGGGTCGTGCGACGGGATCGACTCGATGAGGAGTCGGCTGTAGTGGTGCTGGGGATCGGCGAAGAGCTCGTCCGAGGGCGCGACCTCACAGACCTTCCCGAGGTACATGACCATCACGCGGTCGCTGATGCTCTTGACCACGCCGAGGTCGTGAGCGATGAAGATCATCGTCAGGCCGTAGCGCCTCTTCATGTCCTCCAACAGGTTGATCACCTGCGCCTGCACCGACACGTCGAGCGCGGAGACCGGCTCGTCGCAGATCAGGATCTTGGGATCCATGGCGAGCGCACGAGCGATCGAGATCCGTTGGCACTGGCCGCCGGAGAACTCGTTGGGCCGGCGGTCGCCGACGAGCTCGACGTTCATCCCGACGGCGTCGAACACCTCGGCGACCTTCGCGTCGACCTCTTCCCGGGACCTGCCCCAGATACGCAGTCCCTCGGCGACACTCTCGCGGACCTTGCGACGCGGGTTCAGGGAGGAGATCGGGTCCTGGAAGATCATCTGCAGCTCGCTGCGCACCTGGCGCAGCGCCTCGCCCTTCAACCCGGAGACCTCGACGTCGCCCAGCGTCACCGTGCCCGACGTGGGCGCCGGCAGCTGGATCACCGCCCGTCCGGTGGTGGACTTGCCACACCCCGATTCGCCCACGAGGCCCAGCGTCTCGCCCTCGAGCACGTCGAAGCTGATCCCCGAGACCGCGTGGACCCTCCGACCCTTCCCGGCCGGGAACTCGACGACCAGCTCCTCGACACGCAGCAGCACGTCGTCGTCGCGCAGGTGCGCGGTTCCAGTTCCTGCCATCAGATCTCCGTAAGAACAGGTTGCGGGAGGTGGGCGGGGGCACCCTCAAGAGCGGACGGCAGGATGCAGCGCACCCCCCTGTCTCGGTCGCCGAGGCTGACGAACGCCGGAGTCCCGGCGGTGCACGCATCGGTGACGTGCTGACACCGCGGCGCGAAGCGGCAACCCTCTGGCGGGTTCACCATGTCCGGCGGCCGGCCCTCGATGGTGGCCAAACGGGTGTGGCTCGGCTGGTTCAGGTCCGGGATCGAGGCCAGGAGCGCGGCTGTGTACGGATGGCGCACCTCGCGGAAGAGCGTGCGGGTGTCGGCGAGCTCCATGAGCTGGCCTCCGTACATCACGCCCACCCGGTTCGCCCGGCCCGCCACCACGCCGAGGTCGTGGGTGATGAGGATCATCGCCATGCCCCGGGTCGCCTGGATCTCGGCCAGCAGGTCGAGGACCCCGCGTTGCACGGTCACGTCGAGGGCCGTGGTGGGCTCGTCAGCGATGAGCAGGCGGGGCTCGCAGGCGAGCGCGATCGCGATCACCACCCGTTGGCGCATGCCGCCCGACATCTCGTGCGGGTACTGGTCCATGCGTCGGCGCGGCTCCGGGATCCGGACCATGTTCAGCAGTTCGAGCGCCCGCTCGACGGCAGCCTTGCGGGAGAGGCCCAGGTGGAACCGGAGCGACTCGGTCAGCTGGGTGCCGACCTTCTTGACCGGGTTCAGCGAGGTCATCGGGTCCTGGAAGACCATCGCGATCTCCTTGCCCCAGAAGTGCTTCGCCTCGGCCGGCGACATCCCACGGATGTCTCGACCCGCGAACCGGATCTCGCTCTGCTCATCGATGAGGACCGTCTCCGGCAGGAGGTTCATGATGGTTCGCATCAAGACCGACTTGCCCGAGCCGGACTCACCGACGATGCCGAGCGTCTCGCCCTCGTCCACCGAGAAGCTGACGCCGTCGACGGCACGCACCGGCCCCCGGCCGGTCGGCAGGACGGTGCGTAGGTTGCTGACCTCGAGGAGAGGTGCTGCCGCCGCCCCGGTCGGCACCGTGCTCAGAGCTTGTTCTGCCGCGGATCCCACTTCGCCCGCATCCTTTCGCCGATGATGTTGATCGCGTACACCGTCATCGCCAGCACGATGCCGGGCGCAGCCACGAGGTGAGGATGGTCCTGGAACTCGTTCTGTCCGGCAGCGATCATGTTTCCCCAAGTCGGCGTCGGCCGAGCGATGCTCAGGCCCAGGAAGCTCAACGACGCCTCGGCCACGATCAGCACACCGACCACGATGAAGCCATAGGACAGCACGGGGAGCGCGACGTTCGGCAACAGCTCTCGGGCCATGATCCGTCCGCTCCTCGCCCCGAGTGTCTTCGCCGCCAGCACGTACTCACGAGGGGCGACCACCATCGCCGCCACCCGCGCGAGGCGGATGTAGAGCGGGATGCCGAGGACCCCCAGTGCCAGCGTCACGTTCAGCACGCTGGGCCGCAGGATCGCCACCATCGCGAGCAGGAGGATCAGCGGGGGGAACGCGAGCATGGAGTCGGTCAGGAGTCGCACGACGAAATCGATCTTGCCGCCGAACCAACCGGCCATGATCCCGATCAGCCCGCCGACGACCATGCCGATGAGGGTGGCCCCCACCGAGACGACGAGGGAGACCCGTGCGCCGTAGATGATGCCGGCGAGGATGTCGAGACCCTGGTTGTCGGTCCCGAGCGGGTGTCGGGAGAGCAGGTCGGGAGGCGCCATCAGGGGCTCGCGCAGTGCCTGGGAGACGTCTCGTGCCTCCGCCAGGGGGAGCCAGTCCACCACGACCGCGGCGAGCACGATCAAGCCGATCCAGCACACCGAGGTCCAGAACGCGAGGTCGATCTTGCGGCCGAACGCTGCGGTGCAGACCCACTGGACACCGAGACAGCTGCCGGCCACTCCCGCCAGCGACATCGTCACCCGCACCCACACCGGGGTGTCGGAGGTAGCTCCGGAGAGCGCGGCGACGAACAGGGTGAGGCCCGCGAGCAGCAGCACTGCCCCGACCGCGCCCCTCGCCCGGGACCTCGACGTCGTCCATGCGCCCGGCACGACTGCCAGATTCATCTCAGCCACGGCGGACCCTCGGATCCAGGTAGGAGTAGGAGATGTCGATCAGCGAGTTGATCACGACGTAGAAGACCGCGATCACGAGAACGCCTGCCTGCACCACGCGGAAGTCGCCAGCGCCGACGGCCCGCACGATCATCGTGCCCATGCCCGGCAGGTTGAAGATCGTCTCCACGATGATGGTGCCGCCGAGCAGTCGCCCGAACGACACCCCGGCCACCGTGATCAGCGTGAACGAGGACGGTCGCAAGGCATCGCTGAGCAGGACGCGCCGCCCGGGCATGCCCTTCGCACGTGCGAACAGCACGAAGTCCTCCTTCAGGGTGGAGCCGAGATCGTTGCGAAGCACCCGCGCGAACACCGCACCCTCCACGAGTGCCAGCGTCACGGCAGGGAGGAAGAGGTGCTCCAGGTGGTTCCATAGGCCGCCGCCGTCGCCGAGGCGGGCGAAACCCTGGCGGGGGAACGCCGGCCAGACCTGCCAGAGCACGACCGTGGCGACCGCGACCGCAGCAGCCACCCCCAACCCCAGAGCGAGCTGCCCACGACGCTCGCCGCGCGAGAGGTCCCTGGTCTTGACGAGGGCCCGGTAGACCAGCCACGCGACGGTGGCGAGGCCGACGCCCAGGATCGCCCACTTGACCATGCCGGGACGGAAGACCAGGAAGAAGACGAGCAACAGGGCGATCAGGAAGCTCGGGGTGGAGAGCACCACGAGCGCCAGCACGTTGGACGCCTTGTCGAACCGCCGGCCTGCGCGGTACACGGCAACGAGTGCCACGAGGGTCGAGAAAGCGAGGGAGAGCACCATCGCCACGATCGCCAGCTCCAGCGTGACGGGGAACCGCCGGGCGAGCATCTCGGAGACATCTTCGACCGGCGGGAGCAGGGACCTGCCGAAGTCACCTTGGAGCACCCCGAACAGCCAGTCGAAGTACCGCGGGACTAGCGGCTGGTCGAGACCCAGCTCCAGGCGCACCGCCGCCATCTGCTCCGGCGTCGCGTCCGGTCCGAGGATGTGGACGACCGGGTCGCCGGGGACGAGGTCCAGCATCAGGAAGGTCCCGAGGGACACGATGAAGAGCACGGGGATGAGGTAGAGAACTCGCCTCCCCACCCCGAGGAGGATCTGCATGGGCGATAGCCCCTTACCAGCTGCTCGTGCTGCGGCCGCCGTTGATGCTCCAGTGCTGGCCGGTGATGTAGCCGGCCTCGTCCGAGGCGAGGAAGGCAACCGCGTTGGCCATGTCGTCGGGCACGCCGAGCCTGCCGACCGGGGGCAGGAAACCCTGCGGGATGTCACCGGCGCCGATCGTGCGGCGCAGCATCGGCGTGTCCACCGAGCCCGGCGCCACCGCGTTGGCCGTGACACCCCGGTCGGCGAACTCCAGCGACAGGGTCTTGGTCAGCCCGACGACGCCCGCCTTGGCCGCGACGTAGGAGGACATCCGCGGCACACCGGAATGGACGCTGGAGGAGGAGATGTTGATGATGCGACCCCAACCCTCCTCGAGCAGGTGCGGGAGGCTGGCGTGGCAGACGTTGAAGGTGCCGCTCAGGTTGATCCTGACGATCTTCTCGAACATCTCGGTGGTCAGCTCGAGGAAGGATCGGTGCAGGGACATGCCCGCACTGTTGACCACGATCGTCGGCCTGCCGAGCTCGGCGGCCACCCGGGAGACGGCGGCGTCGACCGCCTCCCGGTCGGCGACGTCGGCCGGGAGGCCGAGGGCGGTGCCCCCGGCCGCCTCGACCTCCTTTGCCTCCGCCAGGGCCGCGTCGGCGTCGAGATCGAGGACGGCCACCGCGTTGCCGGCCTGGGCCAGCTTCCTGACGATCGCCTGACCGATGCCGGATGCACCGCCGGTGACAATTGCTACGCGACCCATCTTCAATGCCTCAGTTCTCTTGGTGGGGGCTGGTCGTGGTGGGGTCTACTCGGCGACGGTGGCGTCGTCGAACAGGGCGATCGCTGCGTGGCCGAACTTCAAGCCCCGCACGTTCTTGGGGTCGTACGCCACCCCGCGCTGCGAGCCGAGGGTGATGGCGAAGGGGAACTCCTCGTTCCAGACCTCCTGCAGCCCGGCGATGCCGGCCTGACGCTCCTCGAGGTCGGTGGCCGCCCGCAGCTGGTCCAGCGCAGCACCCCACGCTTCGCTCCGGTAGCCGACCCGGCTCAGGGCGGGCTCCGCCTGGCCCGTGGTGGTCTGGAGCGTCGCCCAGGCCTGCGCGTCGTCCAGGCTCATCGCGAAGTACTGGATGTCGTAGTCACCCGGGTAGAACGACTGAGCGATGAGGTCCGCGAGCGACATCGAGCTGTCGACCTCCACCTCGAAGCCGACCGCCTCCAGGAGGCCCTCGACCGCCAGGCCCCAGTCGACGTGGCTGCTGTCCACGTTGAACTCCAGCTTGCCGTCGTAGCCGTCGGCCTTCGCCTCGGCCAGCAGCCGCTTGGCGTTCTCGGGGTCGTACTTCGGGCCCTCGAGACCGGGGGTGTAGAGCGAAGACCCTTCGCCCACCAGCGCGCTGGTGGCGATGCCCTTCCCGCCGGCTCCACGCTGGTTGATCAGCTCGACGTCGAGCGCCTCCACGATGGCCTGGCGCACCCGGATGTCCTTGCCGGGGCGATCGACGCCCCCGGTGCCGTGGTTGATCAGCAGGACGTCGTTGCCCCAGTTGTAGGCCATGCCGAGCTCGAGACCGGCGTCCTCGACCTTCCCCACGCTGGCGGCGTCGGCGAAGGAACCGACGTCGAGCTGCCCGGTGGTGAGGGCGTCGACGCGGGCGTTGGGGTCCTGGATGAAGGAGAAGCGGATGGTGTCGACACAGAACTTGCCGTCCACTCCGAGCTCGTCGCCCCAGTAGCTGTCCTTGCGGGTGACCACGAGCTCCTCACCCGGCTTGAACGAGGCCACCTCGTACGGACCCGCACCGACGACTCCCTTGCCGCCGGCGTAGGCCTCAGCACCAGCCGCCTCGAAGGCAGCGGGGTCGAGCAGCATGCCCGGGGCGGTGGCGAACACCATGGGGAAGTCGCCACGCGGAGCGCTGAGGTCGAAGACCAGCTCGGTCGGGCTGACCTCGGTCATCTTGTCGATGAGGAGGAGCTGCGGCTTGAAGAGCGACGCTGAGCCATCGGCGCGGTGGTGCTCCACGTTCCACATCACAGCGGCGGAGTCCACTGGCGCACCGGAGGAGAAGGTGATGCCCTCGCGAAGCTTCAGGGTCCACTTCGTGGAGTCGGCGTTGGACTCGAACGACTCCGCCATCCGGGGCACGACCATCCCCTCGTCGGGGTCGTAGCGCATGATCGAGTCGTAGATCGCGACGCGCTCAGTGCCACCTGCCACGCCGTTGGAACCGCCGCTGACGGGGTCGAACCCCGCCATCTCGGTGGCGACGCCGAACTGCATCTCCGTCGGGCTGCTGGAGCACTCGGTGCCCGCCGCAGCGTCGTTGTTCGACCCAGATCCGCCGGATCCACACGCTGCCGCCGCGAGCCCGAGCGCTACCAGTGCGGACGCGAGTGCGGCCTGCCTTCGTGCCATGATGAGATTCCCTTCTTCCCGCGCGCTTGCGGGGGCATGCCAAACGTGGGGTGGAGGCAGGTCCGTCGCAGCGACGTGAACGTGCCTGGTGTGGTCTTGCAGCGGGGCCTGAGCCGAGATGGCAGGCCGGGGACGGTAGGGCGGTCAGCCCACCCGGAGCGCGTTGTTGACGCGAGGAACCAGCTCGTAGAAGGCGCACGTCACGATCAGCTCCACGCGCTCCGCCGGCTCGAAGTGCTCGGCCAGCACGCTCAGCACGTGGTCGGGGACCGATCCGGCACGCATGGCGTCCGCCAGGGCCAGCGCGGCGCGCTCGCGAGCCGGGAACACGTCGTTGTGCTCCCAGTCGTCGAGGGCCGAGATCTCCTCACCCGTGACGCCGGCCTCGCGGGCGGAACGTTCGTGCGCCTCGCGCACGAACGTCCCTCCCTCCACCGAGGCCTTCTCCTGGAGGAGGGCCATCCGCACGATGGCCAGCTCACGCAACCGGGGCGTGAGCACGGCTCGTGCCCGCAGCCCCCAGGAGAGCTCGATCCAGCCCCGCAGCAGCTCCGGCTGATGGGCCAAGGACCGGTAGATCGGCGCTTCCAGGATCGAGGCCGATGCACCTGCCTCGAGCAGGCGCGTCTTGACGTCCTCCGGGATCTCGGCCAGCGGGACGCTCGGCATCACGAGGCCTGGTGCCGGCTCGGCCTGGTCACGCGACCAGGGCCCCGACCGGTCGGACCGGTTCCTCGCCCAGCAGGGTGCAGCGGCTCATCCGACGGGGCGACCCGTCTTCGAAGGGACGCGCACGGTGGTACAGCCCGCGGTTGTCGAAGAAGACGGTGTCACCGACGTCCCAGGTGTGCTGGTACACGTGGTCCGGTCCCGTGGCCTGGGCGAGCAGACGGTCCAGGATCGCGCGACCCTCGTCGATGTCCATGCCCTCGATGTGGTCGTGCATGGATCCGAGGATGAGCGAGCGCCGGCCGCTCTCGTGTTCCCACACCAGCGGCAGCGTCTTCGGGGGGCGTGAACGCCAGTAGTCGATCTGCTCCTGCGTCGGGTTGTCGAAGACTCGACGCTGACTGGCTTCGAAGGTGAAGACGACCTTCTTGTCGGCCAGGAAGGCCTTCTCGTCCTCCGTCAACAGCTCGTAGGCGTTGTAGGAGGACGCGAACTCGGTCTGCCCACCTTCGCGGGAGATCGCCTTGGCGCTCAGCATGGTGACGGAGCCAGGGTTGTCCTGGTCATAGAGGCCATCGATGTGCCAGTTGATGTTGCCGCGCAGCTTGTCGGAGTTCGGGTTCTCGGTGAGGTAGGAGACCTCGAAGATCTCCGGCTTCGGCAGCTCCGGGTAGAGCCGCACCGTCCCGAGCTTGTGAGCGAACTCCGCCTGCGTGTCATCGTCGATGTCGAGCCCCCGGAACAGCAGGACGCCGAACTCCTCGAGCGCCTCCAGCACCTGGCCGGGAAGCTCGGGGTCGCTCTTGAACTGCTCGATGTCGACATCGAGGATCCTGGCTCCGACAGTGGGGGCGAGTCGCTCGTACTTCAGGGTCGTCATACTTCCTACCTCTCAAGATGGTGACGCATCGCAGACCAAGGGCCACTGGCACGGAGTGCGCCGGCTGTGGCCTGCATCACGCATGCCAAGGTAGTTGTCCGACCCTGCCGCGTCAAGCCTAAAATCAACCAACCATGCGTTTGAACCCGCCTGGCCCTGAGATGTCCCGGTTCAAACAGCCGATTGATTGACTGGCCAGCGCCGTTGAACTAGCGTCCCGGACGAAAAGAGGAGGTTCCTGATGTCCGAGATCGACTTCGACGTCATCGTGGTGGGCTCCGGCGCTGCCGGACTGATCGCGGCGCTGACCGCCCAGGAGCGAGGCGCGGACGTGCTCGTGGTGGAGGCGTCAGCCACGGTGGGCGGCGCGTCCAGGCTCTCGCACGGCCACATCCTGGCCTCCGAGACCCACGTCCAGAAGGCCCTCGGACTCGAGGACGACAAGGACCAGCTGTACCTCGAGTACATGCTCGCCAACCAGTGGCAGATCAAGCCCACGATCGCGCGTTCCATCGCCGACGAGAGCGGGCCCGTGATCGACTGGCTGGCGACGCTCGGGCTCGACTTCGTCCCCGCCCTCCACCGAGACGGTGGGGAGAGGGTGCCGCGGACCCACATGGTCGACGGCAAGGGCAACGTCGGCGGCGCCCGGTTGATCGACGTCCTGCAGCGCAGCTGTCGGCAGCGCGGCATCGACATCGTCACCGGGAATCGGGTGGACCGGCTGATCCACCGCGACGGCGCCGTCGTGGGCGTCTCTGCCGGGGGCGAGGACCTCACCGCCCACGCGGTCGTGCTGGCGACGGGCGGCTTCGGCGCCAACAAGGAGCTCGTCGTCGAGCACCTGCCGAGCGTGGGCCAGCACCAGGAGTGGCTCTACTACATCGGTCCGGACACGTCCCAGGGCGACCACATCGCGCTGGCCGACGACGTCGGCGCCCACCTGGTCGGGCACGACGTCTGCAAGCCTTCCCTCGCGCCGAGGATGAAGGTCGTCGACTTCGACCCCTTCATCCCGGCCTGGTCCCTGCTGCTGGGCTCCGACGGCCACCGCATCATCGACGAGACCGCCCCCTACGGGCAGATCTACGGCGTGACCCGGCAGTCCGGCGGTGTCGTCCACGCCGTCTTCGACGCCGCGACGCTGGCCATCAACGACACTCCTGAGCTGCCCACGTTCGCCCACGGCGGGCGACCGGCCTACTGGAGCACCGACGGGATCAAGGACATCCTCGGCAGCGGTGGCGGGGTCGAAGCCGCCACGCTCGAGGAGCTCGCCGAGAAGCTGAGTCTCTCCCCCACCGCCGTCGTCGGCGCCGTCGCACGCTACAACTCGTTCTCCGAGACCGGTGTGGACTCCGACTTCGGCAAGGAGGCCAGGTTCCTGCGCCCCGTCGCCGCCGGGCCGTTCTACGGCATCCCCCTGGTGACCTCGGTCATCGGCATCACGGCGTACGGCGTGGAGATCGACGGCGGCGCCCAGGTGCTCGCCGACGACTCCCGCGCCATCCCCGGGCTTTATGCGGCCGGCGAGTGCACCGGCGGCGTCATCGGCACGCGCTACCTCGGCGGCGGCAACGGTCTCGCCAGCGCCACCACCATGGGCCGGGTCGCCGGCGCATCCGCCGGCACGTACGCCGTGGCGGCCCGGGCTTGATCACCGGGCCCTGATCCGGGGCGGGCTCGGAGCGTCCCCGCCGAACACCGTCCTGCGGTAACCATCCCGGGCACATCAGTCTCGACCACGTGCGTGGCCAGACCCACTCACCGAGTCCGAGACCCCGGCCAGAACAGAAGCGCCGCCACGACAGCCAGCCGTGGCGGCGCTTCTGTTCTGCCACTCGACAGCAGACCCCTACATCTCAGTCGAAGATCGACAGCGTGGTGCCAACGGTCTTCGTGAGCAGGAACTCCTCGAAGCCCTCCTCGCCACCTGCACAGCCGATCCCACTCGACTTGTACCCCCCGAACGGGGCGTCCGCCCCGGAGTAGCTCCCGCCGTTCACCATGAAGGAGCCGGAGCGGACCCGCTTCGCGATGCGGCGTGCCCGCTCGGTTGACGAGGAGACCACGTAGCCGGAGAGGCCGTATCTGGAGGAGTTGGCCAGGGCGATGGCCTCCTCGTCAGTGTCGAACGGGGTGACGGCGAGCACCGGCCCGAAGATCTCCTCCTGCGCGATGGTCGAGGAGTTGTCGACGTCAACGAAGAGGGTGGGGTTCACCCAGAACCCGGGCCGGCGGGGGGCGTCCCCGCCCACGAGGAGGGTGGCCCCCTCGGCCTTGCCCTTCTCGATGTAGCCGAGAATGCGCTGTTGGTGCTCCGCCGAGGACACGGGACCGACGACGGTCCTGGGATCGGTGGGATCACCCACGGCAGCGTTCTCGAAGCCGGTCCTGATCGCGGCAACGATCTCGTCGTAGATGCCGCGTTGCGCCAAGAGCCTCGTCGGCAGGGCGCAGGCCTGGCCCGCATGCGTGAGCGCGATCATCGGCATGGCCGCGGCGAGTTCCGCGGGCGCGTCGTCGGTGATGACGAGCGCGCTCTTGCCGCCCAACTCCAGCACCGTGCGCTTGAACGTGGGCGCGGTCTCCCTCAGGACGTGCTCGCCGGTGCGGGTCGAGCCGGTGAACGACACCAGGTCGACCCGCGGGTCGGTGAGCAGGAGGTTCGCGACCGGCACCTCGTCGGTCGAGACGATGTTCACCACGCCCGGAGGGATGTCGGTCATCTCCGCGATCAACCGGCCGATGCGCAGAGCGTGCAGCGGGGTCTCGGGGGACGGCTTCGCGACGACCGTGTTGCCGGCCGCCAACGCGGGCCCGAGCTTCGACAGGAGGAGGTTCAGCGGGAAGTTCCACGCAGGGATGGCGGCCACCACACCGACAGCCTCCTTGACCGCCCATCGCTGGTTGGTCCGACCTGACCTCCGGTCGACCCAGTCCTCCAGGCGTCGCTCCCAGCGGTAGCCCTCGGCGTACTCCGCCGGCCAGAGCAGACTGTCGGCCAGCGGGTTGTCCAGCTGGGCAGCATGGGTCACTGCACGAGGGGTGCCGACCTCCGCGATGAGCTCCTCGCGGATGACCTCGCGCTCCCCCTCGAGCGCTGCCTGCAGCTGCCGCAGGCACCGCACCCGCAGCTCGAGGTTGGTCGACCAGTCGGTCGCGTCGAAGGCATGCCGCGCCGCGGCGATGGCCGCCTCCATGTCACCGGCACCTGCATTCGCCACGTGGGCGATGACCTCGGCGTCGGCCGGATTGAGGACCTCGAAGGTTCGCCCCTCAGCGGCGTGCCGGAGCTCGCCGCCGATCAGCAGGCGGGCCTCAGCGTCGATCGTCGTGGTGGCACCCATCGAGTCATCGTCTCCAGATCTCAGTGCTGGGTGATGCCAGCGTCGACGGTCAGCGTGGTGGCCGTGACGTACCGGGACTCGTCGCTCGCCAGGTAGACGACCGCCTGCGCGAGGTCGGTCGCCTCCACGGCCGGGACGTCCAGCAGGTTCTTCGCCACCAGCGCCAGGCTGGGGTGGTGCTCCAGGAACGTGGGGTAGGCGTCTCCCAGTCCCTCGATCATCGTGGTGTTCACGCCGGTCGGGTGGATCGTGTTGACCCGGATGCCGTACTCGGCGAGCTCGACCGCGAAGGCCCGCATGACCCCGACCACGCCGTGCTTGGCGGCCACGTAAGGGTTCAGGAACGGCTGACCGCGCAGGCCCGCCGAGGAGCTGGTGAGGATCATCGAGCCGCCGCCGGCATCGATCAGGTGCTGCGCCGTGGCCATCACGGTGTTCCACACGCCCGTGAGGTTGGTGGCGATCGTGGCATCCCACAGCTCCGGGGTGCCCTCGCTCCACTCGTGCAGGATCATGATCCCGGCGTTGGCGCAGACGATGTCCAGGCGACCGCCCATCGCGATGACGCCCTCGTCCACCACCTCACGCACGCTCTCGAGGCTCCGGACGTCGCCCTGCCGGGCCACGATCCGACGTCCCGTGGCCTCCACCAGCCGGACGGTCTCGTCCATGTCCTCCTTGCTGGAGCCCGGGTAGCGCACGTGCTCCAGGGGCTCGAGCAGGTCCATCGCGATGATGTCCGCGCCCTCCTCAGCGAGTCGGACGGCGTGCGCCCGTCCCTGACCGCGCGCGGCACCGGTGATGAAGGCGACCTTGCCCTCGACGCGACCCGTCACTGCTCTGAACCCTCCCCTACCGTGATGGCGAGCCCGGGGCACAAGGCGGCCGCGTGACGCACCGCCTTACCCTGATCTTCCGACGGGTTGTCCTGCAGGACGAAGGCGATGCCATCCTCGTCCCGCTGGTCGAAGACCGCCGGAGCGGCAACCACGCACAGCCCCGCGGAGAGGCACTTGTCGTGGTTCAAACTCACCTTCATGGTGATCCCTTCTGGGGGTGTCATGTCGAGTGTTCGGGATCGTGGCGGCAGCGCGCGCCGGGTCACCACGTGACCGGCAGCTCGTGCACGCCGTAGACGTTCACGTCGTGCTTGAAGTTGAGCTCGTCCAGGCCGGCGGCGAGGCGGAGCGTCGGGATCCGCCGATAGAGCGTGCTGAGCACGATCTGCAGCTCCACTCGCGCCAGCGGCTGCCCGAGACACTGGTGGACACCGAAGCCGAAAGCGACGTGGTGGCCGGCCTCCCGTTCGATGTCGAGCTCGTTGGGGTTCTCGAAAGCGGCCGGGTCGCGGTTGGCAATGTCGTTGGGGAGGATGAGACCCTCCCCCGCCTTCATCGTCTCGCCGGCGAACTCGATGTCCTCGAGCACGACGCGGCGCCGCCCCGTGTGGGTGATGTGCAGGTACCGCAGCAGCTCCTCGGTCGCGGTAACCGCGACAGCCTCGTTGTCCTCCTGCTGCAGGAGTGCGAGCTGCTCAGGATGCTCCAGCAGCGCAACCGTGCTGAGCGCGATCATGTTGGCAGTGGTCTCGTGCCCGGCGAAGAGCAGCAGCATCCCGATGCCGCCTGCCTCGACCAGGGTGAGCTCCCCCTTGGTCACGCGCTCCGCGAGCTCGGTCGACACGTCGTTTCCCGGCTCCGCCTGCTTCTTCGCGACGAGCTCCATCATGAACTTGGCGAGAGTCTGCATCGCGCGCTCCGGACGGAGCGGGTCGTCGGGGGCGATGGCGACGATCTGGTTGCTGGTCTCCTGGAAGAAGTCGTGGTCCTCGTAGGGCACACCCAGCAGCTCGCAGATGACCAGGGAGGGCAGCGGCAGCGCGAACGCGCTCACGAAGTCCACTGGCCGAGGGCCTGCCAGCATCTTGTCGATGAGGTCGTCGGTGATCTTCTGGATGGCGGGGCGCATGGCCTGGACGTTCTTGATCATGAACGGCCGCGTGACCATCCGACGCAGCCGCAGGTGCTCCGGGCCGTCCATCGTGATGAAGCTGACCTTGGCACCGCCACCCGCCGCGGCCCTCGTCTTCGCCGGGAAGTTCGGGTGCGAGGTGTCAGCGCTCACGCGCGGATCGGCCATCAGGGCCCGTTGATCCTCATACCCCGTGACCAGCCAGGCGGGACGTCCATCCTCGATCCGGACCCTGGTGATCGGGGTCCCGGCGAGTAGGCCGAGCAGGGTGGGCGGGGGGTCCAGCGGGCGGTCCGCGGCGCGAGGTGCGGGATACCCCAGCAGGTCGTCGTCAATGATGGTCATGGCCAGTTCCTTGCTCTGCATCCCGGTGGCGGGGTGGTCGTCGGCGCGATGACGAGAGTGACGCGGGTCATACGCGTACCGCCAGAGTAATCAAACGGTTGTTTGAGGTCAATCTCCGGACGACAACTTTCGGTCGGCCGGACGTCGACTTCCTGGACCGGTGCCGACCCAGGCCGTTCGATGGTCGATCGAGGAAGAGGTCAGTCCTCTTCGATGACGATGGCGCCCGCGGGACACACCACAGCGCCACGGCGCGCCGCCTCGAACTGCGCAGGCTCGGGAGACTCGACGAGCGCGACCACGATGCCCTCATCATCCTGGTCGTAGAGCTCCGGAGACTGCGTCACGCACGTGCCGGCACTGACACACTTGGCCGGATCAAGGAGAATCTTCATGTCGTTCCTTCAGTAGGACCTTGCTCGCCAGGCGATTCAGGTGCCATCCGGCCGCGCGTGCGACGATCCAGCACCCACCCAGCGACCTCCACGTGCAGCAGCCCGTGGCACATGGCACAATATCGGCCAAACGGTTGTTTGAACAGATGGATGGTGCGATCGATGGGCGTCGTCATGAAGTGGGGAGTCAAGAGCAGCTTCCGCCACTACATCCTGACCTCCGGCAGCGGCAAGATCACCGCCATGGGCGGCGCCGACGCCCTCGAGGACGGCACCTTCGTCTTCACGGGCGAGGACACCTCTCGCCCCCATGATCTGCGTTTCTGCGGAGACCTCCGGTTCAGTGCGCACCACGGCATGCTCTTCGTGATGGTCCATGACCCGTGGATCACCCGGCGGGACAACGACTGGGACCTCTCGGTGACCGATGTCGGCCACTGGCCTGCCCGCACGCATCGCATGGTGTTCGCCAGACTGGGCACGCCGGCGGTCACGGAGTCCGGACTCGAGTTCCCCGAGGTACGGCTGACCCCCGAAGCGTCCCTGGACTTCGGTGGAAACTACCCCGCAGGGACGGCACTGGACCCGATCCACGTCGTCGACGACATGGCCGAGCCCTCCCACCCCGGGCCGCCCCGGACCCCGGCCTGAATCGATCGACGGTCGTCGGCTGGGCACTGGCGAACTCGCGCCGAGGCAGGCCGGATCGTCAGGGCGCGGCGCGGCGCCCTGACGACCGAACTCCTCAGCGCTGGACGATCGGCGTCTCGCCGTACCACTTGCCCTCGTGCACGGTGATACCGCCGCGCTTGAGGGCTTCGCCCATGGCCTCAGGGGTGGCGGCGTCCGCCGCGATCAGGTTCGCCAGGTCGTCCATCATCTCGTCGAAGATGTAACCCGGGCTGGACACGCTGAACCCCTCCCACGGGTCGTTGGTGTAGATCGCATGCTTGACATGGTGCGGCATGAAGAGGAAGTCCCCGGGCGCGAGCTCATAGGTGGTCTCGCCGAGCACGACGGTCGGGTTCCCGGAGAGGACGTAGACGTTCTCGTCCTCCCTCTCATGGGTGTGGGGATACATGGTGGCCTCGGCGCGGTAGTACCGGAAGGTGTACTGACCCTCCGACTGGGCGCCACCGACGAGGAGCCGGGAGCCGGTTCCGTTCGGACCACTGGGGCGAAGGCTCTCGGTGGGGCCGAGCTTGTAGATCCGGCTGGCGTCGAATGCGGTCACGCTGATGCTCCTCTGCTCTGAATTTGAACGAATGATGGTTTGAATCTAGTACACGGTCGACGCCGATGTCAGGGGGACGATCCGACGACCTCGAGCCCGTCGAGTCTCGGATGCAAACAAACAGACGTTTGGTCGACAAGATCGTGCCTGTGGGCTAGTTTCCTGCTCATGACCAGCGTCTCCATCGAAGACCGAGTCCTCATCCGCGAGCTCTACGAGCTCTTCTACATGGCCCTGAACGAAGGAGACGCCGACACCGTGCGCTCCTGCTTCGCCCCGGGCGGTCACGTGACTCGCTATGACGGCGATCGGGTCTCCCCCGACGGCCCCGCCGAGACCGGCAAGAAGTGGGCGGCCGATCCCATCGGCCGCACCTACCAGCACCACGTCACCTCGGTGGTCGTGCAGCCCGACCCGCAGGGTCGCGAGGACTGGCTCAAGGTCAAGATGTACTTCCTGGTCACCGCCGTCTTCGAGGCAGGCGTGACGGTCGTGCGGTGGAGCTGCAAGTCGGTGGACGAGCTCCGCAAGGTGGACGGCGAGTGGAAGTACTGGGACCGCTACATCACCCTCAACGACGACTCCACCGGCCCGCACGCGCATCCCGCCGAGCCGCACCACGCGAACGCTGGGCGCGAGGGGTAGCCACCACGTACGCACGACGTCGACCTCACCCGAAGCGCGCCTCCCGATCCCCGGGGGGCGCGCTTCGCGCTCTTCGGGGAGCCGACCGGCGAACCCCGGGCCGGCCGCTCAGGCGCTCAGCGCCTGCTTCAGGTCGAAACCGGGCGCAGAAGCCTCCGCCAGCGTGACCCTGACCCCCTTGGCCAGGAGCCGGCGCATGGTCATGTGGGTCTTGCCGTCGTTGACGGAGTCAGCCCCGACCAAGACGCCGTCCGCAAAGCACAGCACACTGAACGAGCCCGAATCGACGTTCCCCAGGACCAGGGTCTCGTCATGACCACTGGTGATACCGGCCATCTTGATCGCCAGGTCTCCCTGGTCGGACCAGAACCACGGCACGGACGCGTAGCCAGAGCACTCCCCGGTGGCGATCTCGTGGGCAACGTGCCGCGCCTGGTCGGACGCGTTCTGGATGGACTCGAGCCGCACCGGACCGCTCGCGAACCCGGTCGGGAACCTCGCACAGTCGCCGATGGCGAAGATCGCCGGGTCCGAGGTCCGCAAGGTCTCGTCGACGACGATTCCGTCGTCGGTCTGCAGGCCCGCCTTCTCAGCGATGTCCGTGGTGGGCGTGACCCCGATGCCGACGACGGCACCGTCCGCCCGGATCTCGCTCAGGTCCGCGCCGAACACGATCTCGACGCCGTGCTCACGGTGCCAGGTCAAGGCGAAGTCGGAGACGGTCTCGCACACCGCTCGACCCATCAGGCGCGGAGCGGCCTCGTAGACCGTGACCTTGATTCCCCGCTTGGCGGCTGCGGCCGCGGCCTCGAGCCCGATGAACCCGCCACCGACCACCGCGATGTCGGCGGCGGTCTCGAAGAGGGCGTGGACCTTGCGCGCATCCGCGAGGCTGCGCAGGCTCAGCACCTTGTCAGCGGGGATGTTCGCCATCGGCAGCGTGCGCGCCTCGGCGCCCAGCGCCAGCACGAGATGGGTGTAGGGCACCGTGGTGCCGTCATCGAGCGTGACGGTATGGGCCGTTCGCTCGATCTCGGTGACGCGTACCCCCAGCCGCAGCGTGATGGACTCCTCGGCGTAGGACTCCCCGCTGCGCAGGTACTCGGTCTCCGTCGCCCCCAGGGCGAGGTGGTCCTTCGACAGCGGCGGCTTGCGGTAGGGCAGCTCCGCTTCCGCCGAGATGACGGTGACGGGGCCGGCGTACTGCTCGAAGCGCAGCGAGAACGCGAGGTCCACGCCTGCCTGTCCGCCACCGACGATGACCACGCCCGGTACCGCTGAAGTCGTCATGCAGACAATCTAGTTCAAACAAACGCACGTTTGCTAGAGGGCAGGCCGATCGGGCCTTCCGGCGGCACGATCCTTGCCGCTGGGTTGGCAGAGCCAGGTGATCATCGAGCGGGCTTGCCGCCGGGGATGAGCAGGGAGAGGCCTGCTGAGGCGATCGAGCACACCGCTAGGAAGACGAATCCCACGACGTAGGCGTGCTCGTTCGGGTAGCCCGACGGCAGTGCTCGGTGAGTCACGATCGCCGTCGTGATGGCGACGCCGATCGCGCCACCGATGATGCGGATGTTGGCGTTCAGGCCACTGGCAACGCCCATGTAGACGGCGGGAACAGCCACGATGATGACGTTCACCATCGTGGCGTTGACCAGGCCGGCGCCGAGGCCGGTGAGCAGCCCCGCCACGTACATCTCCCACTTCCACGTGTGGGCGAAGGCGACGATCAGGAGGGCCGCGGCCTGGGCCAGGAATCCCGCCACCATCGTGACGCGGAGGCCGATCCGCTGCGCCAGTCGCCACGAGAGGATTCCTGCCACGAAACCGGCGAACGCCGAGGGCAGCATCATCCACCCCGCCTCCCCGGCCGAGACCCCGAAGCCGTAGCCGTTGTCCGCGGGGGTCTGGAAGAACTGCGGGAGGAAGGTGAAGTTGGAGTAGGCGACGACACCGCCCACCACCGCTGCGAGGTTCGCGGACCAGACTCCTCGTAGCGACATCAGTCGGAGGTCGACCAAGGGGGCCTCGATGCGGAGCTCCGTGAGCACCCAGGCCCCGAAGCAGGCGACCGCGACGACCGCCAGTCCCACGACCACCTCGGTGGGCCACGAGCTCCCGCGGGTGATGGCGAGGAGCAGGGAGACCATCCACGCCGACAAGAGGATCGCGGGCAGCACAGGGACGCGCTGGTTCGATCGCTCCGGTGACTCCGGGACGAACCTCCACGCGAGAAGGGCCACGAGTGCACAGAACACCGCCGGCACCGCGAAGAGCCGCGCGAATCCCGTGGCTTCGACGGCGAACCCCGCGATCACGATGCCGACCGCCATGCCGACCGCGAGCAGGGATGACACGAATGCAACGGACTGGGCGACCCGCTCCCGCGGCATCGAGTCCCTGATCACTCCGAACGAGAGAGGGATAACGCCTCCGCCGAGCCCCTGGAGGATGCGGCCGAGGACAGCTACCTCGATGTTGTGCGCCATGACCGTGACCCCGCATCCGAGAGCGAGGACCACCAGGCAGCTGACGAACATCCGCCTCTTCCCGTAAGCATCCCCCAACCTGCCCACGATCGGCGTCGCCACCGCTCCGGCCAGCAGGAACGCCGTCATGATCCACGAGGCAGTGGCCTGGTCCGTCCCTAGCTCCTGCTCGGCGATCGGCAGCGTCGGGATGGCCACCGCCTGCATGATGGTGTAGCCACCGACAGCCGCGGCGACGATGGCGAGGGTCAGGTTGGGGCGGGCCTGCGGCAGCGTCTCGACAGGACTGCGCTCGTCACTGCCGACGCGCGAGGTATATGCGGATGGCACCCGGGACTTCCTTCACGATGGAGGCGGGGTCTCCTCGCACACGGCCGTCGGCCCCCCTCGAGGTTCTATGGCCGCGTCAGGCGCTTCGATGCCGCGGCCGCGGTGCCGGACAGGGTCTCGATCCACCCTTCGATCGTCCCGACGTCCGCCCGCGGCGGCAGGTCGAGGAGCCGCACGGCCAGGAGGGGACCACCGGGCGGCGTGTCGACGAGCACGGCGATCGAGTCGACGTCGTACGTCGTGGAGCCCTCCAGCACCGGGTCGTAGCGGTCGACGGACTCCGCCATGAACTCGCGGAGCTGCCGCGCGTGGACGGGCAGCGCGTCCGGGGAGGAGTACCCGGCCATCACCGCGCGTCGCTCCTCGGCGGCACCCGAGGACAGCACGAGCGAGTAGCCGGCTTCTCGAACGCGGTCGAGATGGTTGCGGACGATCCCACGGGTCTCCTCGGAGGCACCCGTCAGGTGGCCGACCCATCTGCGCACCTCGTCCTCGTCGGCGTCACGCAGGAAGACCGACCCGAGAGGCGCGATGTGCGGGACCCGCTCCGAGACCGAGGACTCCCCTCCGGTCGCCGAGCCGTTCGCGCTCAGCACCGTGACGATCTCGTCGCCCACCTTCGCGAGGACGGCGCACTCGACACCGAGCTCCGCGCTGCACCGCTCGACGTGACCGCGGATCCGCTCGGCGAGCATGGCCGCCTCGATGACGTGCGGGTCCGCCGTGGTCAGGGACGGCAACGAGAACCGCCCGTAGCCGCCCTGGAAGAAGAGCAGCGGCAGCGACGGCCGCTCGACGTCGAGGTCGATGACGCTGCCGAGGACGAGGAAGTGGTCACCCGCCGTCTGGGTCTCGAACCACTCGCACTCGATCCAGCACACCGCGCCGTCGAGGATGGGGGCGCCGCTCGGTGCGGGCTTCCAACCGACGTCCTTGAACTTGTCCCCACCGGAGACCGCGAACTGGCGACACATCCACTCCTGGTCCGAGGCCAGCACGTTCACGCAGAAGGTGCGGCTGGCGCGGAGCTCGGCGAACGTGCTCGAGTCCACGCGCGGCAGGAACGCCACGAGCGGCGGCTCCAACGACACGGAGGTGAACGACCCGACGACCATGCCGAGCGGCGCGCCGTCGTCGCCGATGCCGGTCACCACGGCCACACCGGTCGGGTAGTGGCCGAGCGTGTCACGGAACCGCCTCGGGTCGATCCCCCGGCCCACGTTCACTTCTGAGGTCATGCTTTCCCCATCTCAACTCTGGCAGGACGCGAATACCCGCGTGGCGGCTTACTTCGGAGGAAGCCGGATGCCGCCGTCGACCCGGATCGTCTCGGCGTTCATGTAGGTGTTGCGCAGGAGCTCGAGAACCATCGACGCAAGCTCCTCGCCACCGCCGAGGCGCTTGGGGAAGAGCACGCTGGACCCGAGCTGTTCCTTGAACTCCTCCGGGTTGGGGAACCCGTCGTAGATGGGGGTGTCGATCAGGCCCGGCGCCACCGTGTTCACCCGGATCCCGGCCGCCGAGAGATCTCGGGCCAGCGGCAGCGTGAGACCGACGACCCCGCCCTTCGACGCGGCGTACGCCGCTTGGCCGATCTGCCCGTCGAAGGCCGCGACGCTGGCCAGGTTGACGATCGCCCCGCGCTGGCCGTCCGCGTCCGGCTCGGTCCGGCTCATGACGGTGGCCGCCTGTCGGACGACGTCGAACGTGCCGATCAGGTTGACCTCGACGATCCTTCGGAAGGTCGCCATGTCGAAGGCGCTCTCGATCGTGCCGTCCCTGCCGATCGTGCGCTGGGCGGTGCTGATCCCGGCGGAGTTCACGACGGCACGGAGCGGCGCGATCTCCCCGGCCAGCTCCACCACGGTCGTGATCTGGTCGCTGTTCGTGACGTCGAGCTGCGCGAACACGCCGCCGATCTCCTCAGCGACGGCCTTGCCCCTGTCGGCCTGCATGTCCGCCACGACCACGGTCGCGCCCTGGGCCGCGAGACCCCTCGCCACGGCGGCCCCGATACCGCTGGCCGCCCCGGTCACCAGGGCTGCTGTGTTCCTCAAGTCCATCTCGTCACCCCAGGATCTCGACGTGGGCGGAGCGGCTGGTGATCAACCACCGGCCGTCGTGAAGCACGTAGCTGTCGGTATGTGTGGAGGCTGCCCGCGACCAGGTACCGTCGAGCGCGAGGTTCTCCGACAACAGGTCGATGGTCCCGCTCGCCTCGGCGCCATCGACGTCGATGACGTGGTTCATCACGAAGTGGTGGGTCCGGTCCACCGCCGACCAGATCTTGTCGGCCATGGCGAGGATCTCCTCCGTGCCGTGGCACCAGCCGAACGCCGGGCTCGGGAGCCAACTGGCGTCCGGGGTCCAGACCCCGGCGAACTGGTCACGCTTGCGCTTGTCGAGCCCTTGCGCGTAGTCCGCCGTGAGTCGGCGGATCTGCTCCTTGGCATCGAGCTCGGCAATGATCGCCTCGGCCGATCCGGTCACAACATCTCCTCACGTGTCGCCCCGTCGCGGGGGTCTTCCTCAGTAGCTGCGCGGCAGGCCCAGCGAGTGCTGGGCGATGAAGTTCAGGATCATCTCTCGGCTCACCGGCGCCGTGCGCTGCAACCGGGCCGCACCCCACAGGGTGGCGAGGCCGTACTCCGTGGCGAGACCGTTGCCGCCGTGGGTCTGGATCGACATGTCGAGGGCAGCCAGGCAGGCCTCGGCGGCGGCGTACTTGGCCATGTTGGCCTCTTCCCCGGCAGCGATGTCGTTGTCGTGCAGCCAGGCGGCCTTCTGCGTCATCAGCCGAGCGAGCTCGAGGTCGATCATGCACTTGGCGAGCGGATGCGAGATTCCCTGGTGGGCGCCGATCGGGACGTCCCACACCTCACGCGCGTTGGCGTACGCCGCTGCCTTGCGCAGCGCATAGAGACCGATGCCGTTCTCGAGCGAGGCGGCCATGATGCGCTCGGGGTTCAGGCCGGCGAAGAGCTGCTTGAGGCCGTTGCCCTCCACGCCGATCAGGTTCGCCGCCGGAACCTCGACGTTGTCGAAGAAGAGGGTGTACTGGCGCTCCGGCGCCACCATCTCCACCTCAATCAACTGCTTCTCGAAGCCGGGCGAGTCCACCGGCACGATGAGGAGCGAGAGCTCGCCCCTGCCGTCGGGGCGGGTACCGGTCCTGCAGACCACCACGACGGCGTCGGCCTCATCGATGGCCGAGGCGTAGTACTTCTGCCCGTTGATCCGGTAGACGTCACCGTCGCGGGTGGCCGTGGTGGAGATGTTGTGGGTGTTCAGCCCGGCGTCCGGCTCGGTGACCGAGAACGCGAAGTTCTTGGTGCCCGAGGCGAGGGCCGGGAGCCACTCAGCCTTCTGCGCCTCGGTGCCGAACTCGGCGATCAGCTGGGCACAGATCGAGATCGAGACGATCAGCCGGAAGGAGGGGCAGCCCGCTGCGGCAAGCTCCTCGCAGACGATCGCCAGTTCCTGGACACCCTGGCCGCCGCCTCCGAACTCCTCCGGGATCGCGATGCCCACGAGCCCGGCGTCGGCCAGGTCTGCCCACAGCTCGGTGGTCTGACCGCCACTGCGGGACTTCTCCAGGTAGTAGTCGTGGCCGTACTTGTTCGCAACGGTAGCCGCCAGCTCACGGATGTCCCCGTGGATCTCGGACGGGGCATCGAACCAAACAGGAGAACCCATGATGTGTCGCTTTCCTCGGGACTTTTCAAACAACCGTTAGGTTAGGCCACCTCGCCAGTGGCGTCAACGGCCCGAGCAGTGCTATTCTACCGGTCGTTTGTTTTAGTCATCCCTCCGTCCTGCGAAGGAGCAGCCATGGCGGCCTCCCCTGGCACTGCTGGACCACGTGTTGCGCTCGTGACGGGCGCAGGGGGCGGCCTCGGCCGCGCCATCGCCGAAGGACTCGGTGACGCCGGGGCCCACGTCGTCGGAGCAGACCTCGACGTCGCAGGCGTGAGCGCCGCGAGCGCGATTGCGCTCGACGTGACCGATCCAGCCGCGGTCGACGCGGCAGTTGCCGCGATCGTGGAGGACCACGGCCGCCTGGACATCGTGGTCAACCTCGCCGGCGTGCTCCGCAACCAGGTGATCCCCAAGATCGTCGACGAGGACTTCGACCTCGTCCTCGCAACCCACCTCAAAGGGACGTTGCACACCGTCCGCGCCGCCCTCCCCCACATGCGGGAGGCCCGCTGGGGGCGGATCGTGAACATGAGCTCGATCGCGGCCCGTGGATCGATCGCCGGCGGTGCCTATGCCGCGGCCAAGGGCGCCATCGAGGGCTTCACGCGCACAGCGGCCATCGAGAACGCCAAGTACGGCATCACCGCCAACTGCGTCGCACCCGGACTGATCGGGGCGGGCATGTTCACCACCGTCGACGCCGACTACCAGGAGAAGATGACGGCCAAGGTCCCCATGGGTCGACTGGGCGACGCATCCGACGTGGCTTCCTGCGTGACCTTCCTGTCCGGCGACGGTGCGTCCTACGTCACCGGCCAGACCCTGACCATCTGCGGTGGGCTGACCCTTGGCATCTGAGCTCGTCTTCGATATCCGGCTCGAGAAGCACGGCCACGTCGCCGTCCTTACGATCGACCACGCCCCAGTCAACGCGCTCCATCCCCTGGTGGGCGCTGCGATCGCCCGGCGTCTCGCCGAGGTAGCGACCGACGACTCCCTCCGCGCGCTCGTCATCACCGGCGCGGGGAAGCACTTCATGGCCGGCGGGGACATCACCTTCTTCCCCGAGATGGACAGGGTCAGCGCCGAGAGGTACGTGCTGGGCATCCAGAAGATGCAGGACGACCTCGCCACGCTTCGGATCCCCGTCATCGCCGCGCTGAACGGCACGACCCTCGGCGGCGGCTGTGAGCTCGCGATGGCCTGCGACATCCGGATCGTCGACGAACGCGCGAAGCTGGGCCTCCCCGAGGTCTCGCTGGGACTCATCCCGGGCGCGGGCGGCACCCAGATGCTCCCGCGGCTCGTGCCGATGGGCACCGCCAAGCTGCTGCTCTTCACCGGAGACCGGATCGACGCCGCAGAAGCACTGCGCATCGGTCTGGTCGACAAGGTCGTTCCTGCTGGAACCGTCCTCGAGGAGGCCCTGGCCGTCGCCGAGCGCATCGCCGCCAACGCCCCGCTCGCCGTGACCGCCGCCAAGCGCGCGGTCAACCTCGGTGTGCAGATGAGCCACCTCGATGGCTGCCGCGTGGAGGCCTCGCTCTTCGCGCCCCTCGCCGACACCCAGGACCTGAAGGAAGGCGTCCACGCCTTCTTCGACAAGCGCACCCCCGCATTCACAGGAAAGTGAGTCAGCCATGAAGATCGGCGTCGTCCACGTCAACACCGAAGAGGCGTCGGGGCCCTACAGCGAGCTGGTCACCGGCAACCTCGAGCGCGCCAAGCGTCCCGACACCGAACTGGTTCACCGCTACGTTCGTCACCTGCGCCGCGCCACTGACACCGCGATCGCCTATCCGACCCTGCTCAACAAGGTGGATGTCGTCCGCGAGATGGTCGAGCTCGAGCGAGAGGGCTGTGACGCCGTCTTCGTGGCCTGCTCCTCGGACCCGGGGGTGGCCGAGGCGCGTTCCGTCCTCACGATCCCGGTGGTCGCCCCGACCGAGGCTGCGATGGGCCTGGCGATGGGGTACGGGCTGAAGTTCGGCATCCTCACCGTCGACGACCTCACCTACTCCTCGTGGTGCCAGCACCTGGTCCAGCAGTACGGCATGCACCAGCGCTACGCGGGCATGCGCAAGCTGGAGACGCCCACGTCCTGGATCTTCACCGAGGGCTTCAAGCAGCCCGACGTGGTGAAGGCCGACATCCAGGCCCGCGCCCGTGAGCTCGCCGACGACGGCGCCGAATCGGTGATCATCGTCAGCGCCGGGCTCTCGACCTTCGCCACGCACACCGGCCTCAACAGGGTCGACGAGCCGGAGATCCCGATCTTCGACGTGCTCTCGGTGGGCCTGAAGTTCGCGGAGATGCGAGCCGAGCTGCAGAAGAACCTCGGCCTCCCGCCGGTGAGTCGCGCCGGCTGGTACGGCCACTTCGACGAGCGCAACTACTCCCGCGTCAACAAGCTCTTCGGCTGGATGGACTGAAGGAGTGACGGGCATGGCTGACGACATCTGGTACCGCGGGCTGAACGTCTCGGCGTTCGACGCCACCGACCCGGCGGAGATCGAGGAGTTCCTCGCGTTCGGCGACCAGCCGGGGGGTGGACCGGTGCCGTCGTACGAGATGTGGGCCAAGCTGCGCCCGGACGTCCTCAAGAGGCTGCTGAACTACGTCCACCACATCCACAAGGCGGACGCCTTCGAGACGCCGCTGCCCTACGTCAACATCTACGCGACCGGGGGCTGGGCGGACGGCGTCCGCAACATCATCAGGATCTGCGAGCCGAGCACCTTCCTCTCCGGCACCGGCTACACGAAGGCCGCCGTCACCGAGACGCTGGCGCTCTCCTTCTACCTCTCCCCGACCTGGAACACGGCGATCACCGCCAAGGCGGCACAGGAGGCGCTCGCCACCTATCGGGAGCCCGCACCGGACGCCCCCTCGCCCTACCCGGAAGGGTGGTCCATCGACCCCGCCGCGCTGAAGGCCGGGCTCGACTACGACGACCCCGACCTGACCAAGGCCGATGTCGCTGCCCTCAAGACCTGGTACGAGCAGGTGTGCGGCGAGATCCCGCCATGGATCGACCTGTACGCGAAGTACCGCCCTACCCTGCTGAAGTCCGGCCGCAACCGGTGGGAGAACATCGTGCGGGAGGGCCTGCCGAACCAGATGTTCGCCTTCCTGCTCATCCACTACGCCGTGTTCACCAACAACGTCGCAGACATCCGGGAGTCGCTGCTGCTCGCTCGCGGCCTCGGCATGGCCAAGGAGCACGCGGTGGATGCGGTCTTCTACGGGGGCAGCTTCTTCGGTGGCATGAACAAGCTGGGCAACGTCGCCGAGACCGTCGAGGAGGTCCTCGATGTCTGGTGAGACTCCCCCGCCCGTCGCCGCCTACTTCGAGTCCATCAACACCGAGGACTTCGACCGGCTCGAGACGCTGTGGACCGACGACGTCACCCTCCGTGCCGTCGGGCAGAAGCCGCGCCAGGGCCGTGACGCCGTCATGGCGTACTTCCGGCCGCTCTTCGCCAGGTGGGCGAAGCACCTCGACACCCCCACTCGCGTGATCACCTCCGCGAACGTGTCGGTGGTCGAGGTCTCGTTCATCGGTACGACGAGCGCCGGCAAGGAGCTCACCTTCGACGCGGTCGACGTCTTCGATCTCTCCGGGGACCGCATCTCGGCGCTCTCCACCTGGTACGACCTCCATTGGCTGGTGAAGCAGGTGTGAACCACGACTACGCCTACCCCCTTCGTACAGCTGCCGACAGGTTCGCGACCCGGGTCGCGATCAGGTATCGCGGCACGTCCTGGACCTTCGCCGAGGCGGACGCGGTCACCGACAGGATCGCGGCCGCCTGCGAGCGCCGAGGTCTCTCCGGGGCGTCGGCGCTGCTCCTGCTGAACAACGAGCCGCTCACCGTCTTCGCCATGCTCGGGCTGGCGCGCGCCGGCATCACCGCGGTGCCGGTGAACCCGCGGCTCACCGTCAACGAGATCGCTTTCCAGCTCGAGGACTCAGCCTCGACCGTGATCATCGCCGACGCCGCGTTCGTCGAGGTGGCCCGGCAGCTCGCCAGCACCCATCCCACCGTCCGGCTCGTGGTCACCGCCAACGTCGCCGACCCTGCCGATGGAGAGGCACGGCTCGAGGACCTGGCCGACGAGGCGGGCGCTCCCACCACGGTGGTCGACTCGTCCTCGACCGCACAGATCGTCTACACCTCGGGCACCACCGGGTTCCCCAAGGGCGTGATCCGCACGCACGAGGCCAACCTGTGGACCACGGTCAACCACGCCCTCGGGCAGCCTCGCGCGGCCGAGGACGTCGAGCTGTTCGTGCTCCCGCTGTTCGGGATCGCCTTCGTCTTCCAGGTGCTCCCCACCCTGATGCAGGGGGGCACCGTCGTGCTCGACGGCGGCTTCGATCCCGCCCGGGCCTGGGAGGTGCTGGAGACCGAGAACGTGACCCGCGCCTTCTTCGCCCCCACCATGCTCAGCTCGATGCTGGAGGTCGAGGGGCATGAGAGGTACGACGTGTCCGCCCTGACGACGCTCAACTCCGCCTACGAGTTCCCCGTGAAGGTGCGCGAGGCTGCAGAGAGACGTTTCGGCCCGGTGATCGCCTACATGTACGGACTCTCGGAGTCCCAGCTCACGGCCTCCACGAAGGAAGCCTTCGCCGCTGACCCGACCAACGCCGGCCCAGCCATGGGTCTCTCCCGGGTGCGGGCCGTCGGCCCCGCCGGGGAGGTGCTGCCCCCTGGTGAGGTCGGCGAGATCGTGCTGCAGGGTCCCTCCACGATGGCCGGCTACCTCAACCGCCCCGAGATCAACGCCACGACCGTCGTGGACGGCTGGCTGCACACCGGCGACATCGGCTATGTCGACGCCCACGGCGCGGTGCACATGTCGGGACGGAAGAAGGAGATCATCAAGACCGGCGGGTTCGCCGTCGATCCGGTCGAGGTGGAGAACTGCCTGCTCACCCACGACGAGATCGCCGAGGCAGCCGTCATCGGCATCCCGGACGACCACTGGGGACAGCGGATCGTGGCCTACGTGGTGCGCAGGGCGGAGATCTCCGAAGCCGACGTCATCGCCCATGTCAGGGCCGGCCTCGCGACCTTCAAGGCGCCCAAGGACGTCTGCTTCGTCCCCGAGCTGCCCAAGACCCCGACCGGCAAGATCCAGCGAGCCGAACTCAGGAAGATCGAACACAAGAAGATGGGAACCCCGACCGCATGAGCGAGACCACCGCCCCCACGACCTGGAGCGGCGCGCCGTTCGGCGTCGACTCCTTCCGCCTCGACGGCAAGGTCGCGATCATCACGGGAGCCTCCTCCGGCCTCGGCGCAGCCTTCGCGGTCGGCTTCGCCCGCGCGGGCGCGGACATCGTCATCTGCGCGCGTCGTACCGACAAGCTCGCCGAGACCGCCGCCAAGGTGGAGGCGGCCGGCCGCAAGTGTCTTGCGGTCGCGGCGGACGTCAGCGTGGTCGAGGACTGCCAGCGGGTGGTCGACGAGACCATGGCGGCCTTCGGCCAGGTCGACATCCTGGTCAACAACGCGGGCATTGCCTCGGCCACCCCCACCACCCGGGAGAAGCCCGAGGACTACCGCCAGGTGCTCGAGGTCAACCTCTTCGGGTCCTACTGGATGGCCCAGGCGTGCGGCCGCGTGATGGAGCGGGGCAGCTCGATCCTGAACGTCGGCTCCATCCTCGGCTCGACCACCGCTGGGCTTCCTCAGGCGGCCTACGCGTCGAGCAAGTCAGCGATCATCGGTCTGACCCGGGACCTCGCCCAGCAGTGGGCGGAGCGCAAGGGCATCCGCGTCAACGCACTCGCACCCGGCTTCTTCACCACCGAGATGGTGCACCAGTACGTCGAGGGCTACCTGGAGACCCAGATCGCTCAGCGGGTTCCGATGCGGCGCGCCGGAGACCCGGAGGAGCTCATCGGGCCGGCGGTGTTCCTCTCCAGCGACGCGGCGTCGTACGTCACCGGAGTGCTGCTTCCGGTCGACGGCGGGACCCTGACCACCTGAGGCAGGTGGCGGGTCACCTCGAAGCGACGGCGCGAACCGCGAGGTCGGCGTACTGCGCGCCGATGCTGGCCGGCTTCAGGCCACCGGAGGGCCGGTACCACTGGTAGATGGTGTTGATCATGCCCATGATGGCGCGGGTCGTGATCTTGGGATCCAGGTCCGGGTCGGCGAGTCCCGCCTCCTGGGCCTCCTCGATGAGGCCGCGGAGGACCTCCTCGTAGTGATCCCGCTCGGCGACGATCTCCCTGCGCCGCTTCGGGTCGAGGACCTGCAGCTCACGAAGCAGGATCGCCATCCGCACCCGGTGCTTGGCGTTGAACTCACTCAGCGTCGAGACCACCGAGCGGATCCGCTCCAGGGGGTCACCCTCGACTTCGGATGCCTCCCTGAGAGCCTCGAGACCAGCCGCGTGGACGTCCTGGAGGACCTCGTAGAGGACCTCCTCCTTGCTGGTGATGTAGTAGTAGACGCTGCCCTTCAGGATGCCGAGCTCATCGGCGATGTCCTGGATCGTCGTGCCCTCGTAGCCCTTGGCGTAGAAGACCTTGCTGGCGGCAGCGACGACCTCAGCATGGCGCTTGCGCAGCGTGCTCTGGTCGTCCCGAGAACGCTTCGACTTCTGTGACGCTGCCACGACTGGCTGCCCCCTGGCTAGTTGGTCCTGCGCGAGTGGTGGAATTGAACCAAACGGAAGGTCGGAAAACTACACCCGTTCACTGTTTTTTGTCACGGCAGCACGGCAGAGAACCGCCAGTCGAGAACCTTGACCGGTTCGGCCGCGCCGTGCGAGAAGGCCTCGGCCTGGAGGTCGACCAGGCGGCCCTGGGCCAGTGGCCTCACCCCCGTGACGGTGACATTGCTCCAGATGGTATCGCCCTCGCGAACCGGGCCGAGGTGATCACAGCCCTCCCATGCGGTCACCGTCACCAGGTCGGGGAGGGCGCGCGCCACCTGGGCGAGCGCAAGGCCGATGACGTGCCCTCCGTAGACGAGCCGCTCACCGGCCTCCCGGAAGTCGTGGTGCGTGGCCGCGATGTTGAGGGTGAGGCGGGCGAGCCCGGGGGCGGACGTGACCACGTCGCCGGTGCGCACCTCCCAGGCGTCACCCACCGCCAGCTCACCGGTGGAGCGCCGGACCTGCGAGAGGTCCCACCTCTCCGTGAGGCTCGGGGGGACCGCAGGATCGGCGCCGATCCTGGAGAGGTCGTCGGCATGGCCGGTCCGCACGCCGGCGTCCCGCAGCGGGAGCATGGCGCACCGCCAGAAGTCGAGAACGGTCCGGTCCTGCTGGTCGACGGTGCTGATCCGCAGGGCCACCAGTCCGGTGGGACGGCGCCCCTCCCTGCGCGCATTCTCCTTGAGACCGACGACCTCCGTGGTCGTGTAGAGGGTGTCACCGAGCCTGGGGGCCCGGTGGAAAGCCAGGCCTCGGTAGAAGAGATTGGCCTTCACGTGGTGGGTCACAATGGTCGATCCACCGATGGAGACGTCCCACACCAGCGCCGGGGACGCGAGAGCGGCATCGGCTCCACACACGCGAGAGCTCAGCTCCTTGTCCAGGGAGAGCCGCAGACGGTTGCCCACGATGGCCTGGTGCGCAGCCGCCAGCCCCTCGGTGAGGGTCACCCCGGACGCAGCCTCGAACACCTGGCCACGGCTGAGGTCCTCGAAGTGCGGACCCTCGGCGACGCGCGTCACGCCTTCTCTCCCGCCCTGCTCAGGGTGCGTCGGGCCGCGGCGGCGACGGCCTCGTCCACCATCATCCCGTCGAGAGCCACGGCTCCCGCGCCCACCGACGCAGCCGCGTCCAGCGCGTCGAGGACGACGCGGGCCTGTTCGACCTCGGCGTCACTCGGGGTGAAGGCGGCATGGACGGGTTCGAGGTGCGAGGGATGGATCGCCCACTTGCCATCGAAGCCCAGCTGAGCAAGGAAGGCCGCGCGCTCCCTCAGACCGGCGAGGTCCGCGATCGCGAGGTGCGGCCCGTCGAGCGCCAACAGACCGTGTGCGCGGGCAGCGACCAGGACGGAGACCTGGACCGGCAGCCACGCCGCGGCCGCGATGTCGGACCGCGTGCCGAGGTCGGCGGCCAGGTCTGCATACCCGATGGCGAGCGACATCAGCCGCCCACTGCTGCCAGCGATCTCGCGAACGTGGGCGACCCCGCGTGCTGACTCGATCAGCACCTGGGCGCGGATGTCCCGGGCGGCCCCGTTGCTCGCACCCGCGTCCTCGAGCAGGTCGAAGCAGGCCACGACATCCTCCGGCCCCTCCACCTTCGGCAGCACGATGCTGCCAGGAGGCTTCGAGAGCGCCGCGATCGCACGGAGGTCTGCTTCGTGCCACGCGGTGCCGGCAGCGTTGACGCGCACGGCGACCTGCCCCCGGGGGCGGACCTGCTGGGTGGTGAGGATGTCGACCACGGCTGCGCGGGCGACCTCCTTGGCGTCCAGGGCGACCGCGTCCTCGAGGTCGATGATGACCTCGTCCGCCGCCGACGCCAGCGCCTTGAGGACGAGGGCCGGATTGGACGCAGGAGCGAAGAGGGCAGATCGACGGCGCATTCCTACATCATATATGATGTTGTATATGCCCGATGTTCTCCCGCTCAGCGGGATCACGGTCGTCAGCCTGGAACAGGCCGTCGCCGCCCCCTTCGCCACCCGTCAGCTCGCCGACCTCGGCGCTCGGGTCATCAAGGTCGAGCGCCCCGGCGCCGGCGACTTCGCTCGCCGGTACGACGAAGCGTTCGGCCCCGGGATGTCCAGCTACTTCACCTGGCTCAACCGCTCCAAGGAGTCCCTGACGCTGGACGTCAAGACCCCCGCGGGCCGCGACATCCTGCACACGCTCGTGGCCAAGGCCGATGTGGTGGTGCAGAACCTGGCCCCGGGGGCCGCCCGCCGGTTGGGACTGGCGGCGGACCTGCTCGCGGCGACCCACCCGGACCTGATCATGTGCGACATCTCCGGCTACGGGGCCGACGGCCCGTGGACCGACGAGAAGGCCTACGACCTGCTGGTGCAGTGCGAGACCGGCCTGGTCTCCGTCACCGGCTCGCAGGACTCCCCCGCCAAGGTCGGCATCTCCGTCGCCGACATCTCAGCGGGTATGTACGCCTACTCCGGCATCCTCACCTCGCTGTACGTGCGCGCGACGACGGGACGGGTCGAGCCCTTGGAGATCTCCCTCTTCGAGTCCCTGGCGGAGTGGATGGGGTCGCCCATGTACTACGCCGAGGGCCTGGGGATCGAGCCCGCCCGCGTGGGCCTTCAGCACGCAACCATCGCGCCGTACGGCCCCTACCCCGCCAGCACCGGTTCGTTGGTCCTGCTCTCCATCCAGAACGACCGTGAGTGGGAGAGCCTCTGCACGTCGGTGCTGGGCAAGCCGCAGCTGCTCATCGACCCACGCTTCGTGACCTCGGCTGCGCGAGTCGCCCACCGCGACGAGCTCAACGCCGAGATCTCGGCCGTGACGTCGACCTTGAGCGACGACGCCCTGGTGGCACGACTCACGGCCGCAGCCATCGCGAACGCCCGGATCCGCACCGTGCAGGAGTTCCTCGACCATCCGGTGCTCGAGGGCCGCAAACGCTGGCGCACGGTCGGCACCCCGACAGGCCCCGTGCGAGCCCTGGTCCCACCCGCCACCACGCCCGGACGGGAGCCCCGGATGGACCCCGTGCCGGCCGTCGGCGAGCACACGGACTCGATCCTCGCCGAGATCGGCTGGTCCGCGTCCGACATCACAAGCCTCCACGAAAGGGGAATCGCATGACAACGCTGGTGCCTGAGGAGCAGGCCATCGTCGACCTGGTGCGCAACTGGGTCGACAAGGTCGTGCGGCCGGTCGTCAACGAGCTCGAGCACGACGACACCTACCCCGAAGACCTCATCGAGCACATGAAGGAGATGGGGATCTACGGCTTGTGCATCCCGGAGCCCTACGGCGACGTGCGGGTCTCGACCCCCTGCTACGCACTGGTCGCCCAGGAGCTCGCACGTGGTTGGATGAGCCTCGCCGGTGCCATGGGCGGCCACTCGGTCGTCTCCAAGCTCCTGCTCGACTTCGGCACGGAGGAGCAGAAGGAGCGGTACCTGCCCAGGATGGCGACGGGCGAGGTCCGGGCGACCATGGCGCTCACCGAGCCCGGGGGCGGGTCCGACCTCCAGGCGATGCGCACCACCGCCAGGCTCGAGGGCGAGGAGTACGTCGTCGACGGCTCGAAGATGTGGATCTCGAACGCTCGCCGGTCCTCCCTGATCGCGCTGCTGTGCCTCACGGACTCGACGGCCAAGCCCACGCACAAGGGCATGAGCATCCTGCTGGTCGAGCACGGCCCGGGCCTGACCGTCTCCCGCGACCTGCGCAAGCTCGGCTACAAGGGCGTCGAGACCTGCGAGCTCGCCTTCGAGGGCTACCGCACCCCCGCCGCCTCGGTGCTCGGCGGCGTGCCCGGGCATGGCTTCAAGCAGATGATGAAGGGCCTCGAGATCGGCCGGATCCAGGTCGCCTCCCGCGCGGCCGGGGTCGCCCAAGCCGCTCTCGACGACGCGGTCGCCTACGCGCAGGAGCGCGAGGCGTTCGGGGTGCCGATCTGGAAGCACCAGGGTGTCGGGCACCGGATCGCCGACATGGTCACCAAGCTCACGGCGGCGAAGCTGCTCATCGACCACGCTGCGGTCGAGTACGACGCGGGCCGCCGTTGCGACATGGAGGCCGGCATGGCGAAGCTGTTCGCCTCGGAGGTTGCCGCGGAGATCACCCTCGACGCCATTCGGGTGCACGGCGGCGCGGGGTACTCCACCGAGTACGACGTGGAGCGCTACTACCGAGACGCGCCGCTGATGATCGTCGGCGAAGGAACCAACGAGGTCCAGCGCAACGTCATCGTCCAGCAGCTGATCTCCCGCTCGCGAAAGTGAGCGACGGATGTCAGTCGTGGTCGAAGTGCTGCGCGAGCAGGTCACCAGCATGCGCGATGTGATCGTGCATCGCCACCCGAGCAGCCTCGGCGTCGTGCTCCTCCAGAGCCCTGAAGACTGCCTCGTGGTCGTGGACGGAAGCATCGGACCAACCCGGGATGGTCGCGAAGAACGGCAGGGGCACGTAGCGGACTGCGACCGAGAGCAGGAACGCCAGCTTCGGCGAGCCGGCCAGCAGGTTCACGTGGCGGTGGATCCGCCAGTTGAGGTCGACGACGTCGTCGGCGCGGCCCTCCTGCGACGCCGTGCCGAGGTCACGCTGGAGCGCACGCAAGGCGACGAGGTCCTCGGAGGTGGCCCGCGCAGCGGCCCGCGCGGCGAGTTCCCCGGCGATGTCGGCCTGCACCCAGAACAGGTCCCGGATGTCGGCGGCGGACAGGGGCGCGACCATGAAGCCACGGCGTGGCTCGAAGGTCAGGAAGCCCTCGGCGCTCAGCGTGTGCAGCCCTTCGCGGACCGGGGTGATGCTGACCTCGAGCTCGTCGGCGATGCGCTCCATGCGAACGAACTCGCCGGGCTTCAACGCGCCGGCCATCACGAGCGCGCGCACGTGAGCCGCGACCTCGTTGCTCAGTGTCGAGCGACGACGGACCGTTCCAGCGCCGGACGATCCCCTAGCCGCCATGGAATCTTCATATCATGCACCCTGCACGATCAGGGCTCCACGATGCGGAGGAGCGACAGGTGAGCGGGACCAGCGACTTCGTGCGCCAGATCCACCGCCTCTCGGGCGCCCCGCTCCCCGAGGCAGTGGTCGAGGAGGCGACCCGAGCGCTCCTCGGCGGGGTGGGGAACGCCATCGGGGCGATCCGCTACGCCGAGGTCGAGACTCTTCTCGGGGTCGCGCTGGCCAACGGGGCCGCCGTGCGCACCACCCCCCTGCCGGGTCGCACGGAACGAGTGGACCCGTTGTCGGCGGCCACGATCGTCGGCACGGCCGCCCACATCGACGACTTCGACGACACCCACCTCGCGACCGTCACCCACCCCACCGCCTGCGTGCTTGCCGCAGCGTGGCCGTTGCTGCACGTGGCGGAGGTCAGTGGGCGTGACTTCGTCGAGGCTTGTGCGCTCGGCATGGAGGCCGAGATCCGAGTCGCCTGGGCGATGACGCCGGGGCACTACGACTCCGGCTGGCACATCACCAGCACCGTAGGCGTCGTGGGGGCCGCAGTCACCGCCGGCCTGCTGCTCGGGCTGGACGAGGAGCTCCTCGTCCAGGCAGTCGCCATCTCAGCATCGATGACGCTCGGTCACCGGGAGGGCTTCGGCACGACGGCCAAGTCCTTCCACCCCGGCAAGGCCGGGGCGAACGGCTTGCTCGCCGCGCACCTGGCACGTGCCGGGGTGAGAGCGTCCTCGACGGTCCTCGAGGACCCCCGAGGCTACTTCGCGGCGCTCTCCCCGGAGTCACACCTCGACCGCCTGGTCGAGGGCCTGGGCTCGGACTTCATGCTGCTGGACAACACGTACAAGCCGTACCCCTGCGGCGTGGTGAGTCACCCGGCGATCGAGGCCGCCGAGGTCTTGCACTCCCGACTGGCCGGCCGGGAGGTCACCGCGGTCCGGGTGCACTGCCACCCGCTGACGGTCGAGCTCGCCGGCAATGCCGCTCCGGACTCGGGACTGTCCGCCAAGTTCAGCGCACCGCACAGCGTGGCCGTCACGCTCATCGATGGGGAGGCAGGATTGCGTCAGTTCAGCGACCTACGCGTGGGCGAACCGGAGGTAGCCGCCCTGCGGGGACGCGTGACGCTGCAGCCCGATCCCGCACTGTCGCGCAGTGCCGCGGTGGTCGAGGTGGACCTCTCCGACGGCGCCAGCCTTCGCGAGAGCATCACCGCCGTCAAGGGCAGCCGCGAGAAGCCGCTCACCGACGCGGAGATCGACGCCAAGATCCGAGCACTGGTCGAGCGGTCCTGTCCCGGTCGAGGAGCAGACGTCGTCGCCCAGGTGCGTGGCTGGAGCTCGTCGCGACGGGCGGTGCTCGCATGAACGCCTCGACGCCCTCGGCCGCTGTCGCAGCCTTCGTGTCCGGCAAGGCGAGAGGGCCCATTCCGGCCGAGGTGACCGCCGTCGGACGAGAGGTCCTGACGTCGGTGACCGGACGGATCTCCGCGAACACCGCGTCGCCTCTGGCGACCCAGGTAGGCGCGACGATGGCGGCCTTGGGCCACGGCGGGAAGACACGGGTGCCGGGGTCGAGCGAGACGTACTCGCCCTATGGCGCTGCCTTCGTCATGGGCGTCGCCGCCGGTCGCGACGGTGCGCAGCCGTGGGCCGGCGCGACCGTGGCCGCGGCGCTCGCGGCATCATCACTCACCCAGGCCGGGCCGGATCGGCTCACCGAGGGGATCACGGTCGGCCTGGAGGTCGCCGCCAGGCTCAGCGCCTGCCTCGGCGATTCCCACACCCGCCGAGGCTGGGACCCCGCGGGCAGCCTCGGCGTGGTCGGGGCTGCCCTGGCGGTGGCACGGCTCCTGGAGGCGGAGGAGCCCCAGGCGTTGGAGGCACTCGCCTTCGCGGCCACCCAGGCCGCAGGCCTGGGCGCGCAGAGCACCACACCGACCGGAGCCGTGCACGTCGGCAAGGCCGCGGCGGACGGCCTCGAAGCCGCGCGGCTGGGCCTCGCCCATCTCGGCGCGCCGGCCGAGCCGATCGAAGGACGGCGCGGCATGGGCGCACTGATGTCGGACGCCCTCACCGCCGCGGCGCTGGTCTCCGGGCTCGGCAGCCGGTGGGTCCTGCTCGAGAGCGCCGCCGGGGGCTCCTGACCCGGGGCGCCACATCTCGGCGGGCCGACAGCGGATCCGGCTAGCCGCGCAGGAGCTTGCGCAGATCTGTCGCGGGGTCGGCGAGCTCGGCGGGATCGACGGCGATGCGCCGGTCGATCAGGCGGCGGGCCGCCCGCACGGCGTTCGAGTCGTCGACTGCGACCGCGCCGATGACCTCGAACACCTCCGCCTCTCCACCCCTCGCCGGGCGGAGCGTGAACACGGAGAACGGTCCGTCGCCGATCTCGCCTCGGACGACGACCCGGTGCAGCGCGTCGGCTCCCCGCATCTCCCCCACGCCTTCGACGTGACGGTGGTAGCGGTCGGACCAGAACCAGTGGACCCCCTCGACCGGAGGGGTCGAGCCGAGGATCGTCGCGGCGGCGCGCTGCCCGTCGCGCTGGGCCGCCTCCCAATGCTCGGCGCGTGCATGGTTGCGGGGCCGGGCGCTGTCGCCGACGGCGAGCACGGCGGGGTGGCTGGTGACCTGCCCAGCGTCGACGACAACGCCGCGGTCGACCTCCAGGCCGGCAGCCTCGGCGAGTTCGGTGCTCGGCGCCATGCCGACCCCGATGAGCACGGCGTCGAACAGCCTGCTGTCGACCTCGCCCTGGAGCTGGGCGGCGATACCGGTCGAGGTCTCCTGGAGCGACTGCACGGTCGTGGTGACCACCTCCACCCCGTGGACGACGTGCTGGTCGTGCAGCCAGCGCGCGAGGTCGGGCCCGACCGCCGCGGCCATCGGCGGGTCGAGGGGATCGACGACGACCACCTCGGCGCCGAGCTCGAGGGCGGCGGTCGCGGCGGCCTCCGCGCCAATCAGGCCGCCCCCGACCACGAGCAACCGGGCTCCGGGGACCAGCAGCGCGCGCAACCCCTCGGCGTCGGTGTGATCGCGCAGCACGAACACCCGGGCGGAGTCGCTGCCGGGGATCGGCGGCCGGGTGGCGCGCCCTCCCGTGGCCAGCACGATGCGGTCGGCGGTGAACACCCGGCCGCCGGCGAGCTCGACCTCACCCTGGTCGGGGCGGACATCGGCCACCGTCGCGTTGCCGATCAGCTCGATGCCGTGCTCGGCGTACCACTCCGGCTTCTGGAGCGCGAGCTGCTCGAGGTCGCGGCCGCCAGCGAGGTAGTCCTTGGAGAGAGGCGGTCGGTCGTAGGGGAACTCCGCCCGATCGATGAGGACCAGCCGGCCGTCATACCCTCCGGCCCGCAGTGCGGCCGCAGTCGAGACGCCGGCGACGCCGCCACCGACGACGACGACCCCGCCATCAACCTCGCCATCCGTCACGGCGTCTCGTTGGGGTAGAGGTAGACGTTCCCGTCGACGACCCCGACCCGGTGGGGAACCGTGCTCTCCGTGGCGGGCATCCCCACGACCTGACCGGTCTTGAGGTTGAACTTCGAGGCATGCAGCGGGCACTCCACGAAGCCGTCCTCGACCCAGCCTTCCGCTAGTGAGGCGACCTCGTGGGTGCAGGTGTTGTTCAGCGCCCAGCACGCCCCGCTCTCGTCGCGCAGGATCGCGATGTCGTCCTCGGTCCCGGCAACCGCCGAGGGAACGGCGATCCCCCCGCCCTCGGGAATGTCATCGATGGATGCGACCCGGATGCCTTCACTCACTCTTCGTCTCCCCGTCTGCTCTCCGCCACGGCGCCAGATCGTCGCCGCCGACCAACGATCCCGGCAGTATACAACCAAACGTCTGGTAGGTTGACTGCTCACTCGCCGGCGTCGGACAAGGGTCTTGTCGACTCAGGCCCCGGGGGCACCCAGGCCCCGCAGCCCCAGGTCCGCTCAGCCTAGTGGGGTGCGGGCACACCGGGCCGCGACCGCGGCGAGGTCTCCGGCCAGCCGTTCGGCCTGCACACGGATCTCGGGGATCGCCGTGGACTCCCACAGCTCGCCGCGGCGCAGGGCCCCGAGGGTCCACACCGGCTGGAGCTCGCCGTCGGCCCCGACGAGCCGGCCCTCGGAGGTGGTCAGCCCGAGCCCGAGCGGGTCGGTCGTCGCCAGCGCGGGCCCGCCGTCAGCGCCCAGGAGCGAGTCGAGGACCGGGTTGCCCAGCGTGCGGACGTCGGAGCGGGGACCGGTGCAGTTGACGATCCAGGCGGCGTGGATCCGGCGGCCGTCGGCGGTCTCGACCTCGAACCCGTCGGCCGCCTCCTCGACCGCGACCACGCGCCCGGCGGCCACCTCGAGGCAGCCGTCTTCCTGCGCCTGCTCGACGACCGCGGCGGTGGTGGGCGGCATCCGGTGGCGGCGGACGCCCCAGTCGCCGGCGACCTCGCGCAGGAACCGCTCGCGCTCGCCGGTGGCGAGGCGGCCCCACAGCTCGGCGACCCGGTAGCGGATGCCGTCCACGGCCGGACGCCAGCTGCCCTGCGTGGCCTCCACCTCGCGCACGTGCGCGACCGCGGCGCCGCGGATCTCCTCCAGCGTGCTCCCCCAGCCCGAGACGTCCGGCACGACCTCGCCGAGATAGGACTCGGCGTGCGGCTGCGGCAACCGGCCGGCACGGGAGAGCGCGGCCACCCGGCGACCGGTGGCGCTCGAGCCGACCACGCTGACCGCGACGTCGACCATGGTCAGGCCGGTGCCGACGACGAGGACGTCCCCCTCGCCGTCCACCACCGCATCCAGTGCCCCGGGACGCCACGGGTCGGCGACGTACCGCTCCTGGGCCGAGAGGTCGCGCGGCGCCCAGTCGTCGCCCACGGTCGGCAGCCCGGTGGCGAGCACGAGGTGTTCGGCCTCGTGGGTCGAGCCGTCGGAGTCCGTGACGCGGACGCCGGCGCCGTCCCGCGCGACCGAGGTCGCGGCGGCGAGGACGTGGCGGACCACCAGTCGGCCCTCCACGGCCGCCAGCGCCTCGTCGAGGCGGGTGCGCAGGTAGCGGGCCCACTCCGCGCGAGGCGCGAAGAAGTACGGCGACGCGCCCTCCGCCAGGAGCCCCTCGGCGACGAGGTGGGCGACGAAGTCGAACCGGTCCTCGGGATCGACCGACATGCCGGAGGCCGGCACGTTGAGCAGGTGCCGCGGGTCGGTCGTGCAGAAGGCGGCGCCGTTGACCGGGCCGTTCGGGTCCAGCACGACGACCTCGACGCGGGAGCCCTCGGAGCCTGCCGCGAGGTGGCGGGCGAGGTGGAGCAGCACGAGCGAGCCGGCCGCGCCGGCTCCGACCACGACGAGCCGCAGCGGGGCGCCGGCCCCGTCGGTGATCGGTCCTGCCGTGGGCCCACTAGTTAAAGTCACGCGGCTTACTGTACCTAACGGACATGCTCCAGTCCCCGCGGGGCGCGCAGCGACCCGGGCAAGTGCCCTGGACCACCCCGGGCGGCGGCGCACCGGGGCCGAAATGCAGCGAACCCCCACCGGGGTGGGGGTTCGGCGCCTGGACTCTCTTCCATCCAGTGGCAGGTGAAGGATTCGAACCTTCGAAGGCAAAGCCGACGGATTTACAGTCCGCTCCCATTGGCCGCTCGGGCAACCTGCCGGGGTGCCGCGTCCGGGGGCCGATTGGCTCCCGGTGACGACGAGGAGAAACAATAGCGCAGGCGCAACGCCTGAGAAAAAACGTCACCCGGGAGGAACAGATGGCCGACTCGTCGTTCGACATCGTCAGCAAGATCGACCGCCAGGAGGTCGACAACGCCCTCGGCCAGACCGCGCGCGAGATCGCGACCCGGTTCGACTTCAAGGGCACCAACGCAACCATCGAGTGGTCGGGCGACCAGGTCATCGAGATCAGCGCGTCCGCCGACGACCGCGCCAGCGCGGTGCTCGACGTGTTCAAGGGCAAGCTGGTCAAGCGCGACGTCTCGCTGAAGGTGCTCGACGCCTCCGAGCCGCGCCAGTCCGGGCAGTCCTCCAAGATCACCGTCACCCTCAAGGAGGGCATCTCCTCCGAGGACGCCAAGAAGATCTCCAAGCTGATCCGCGACGAGGGCCCCAAGGGCGTCAAGGCGCAGATCCAGGGCGACGAGCTGCGGGTCTCCTCGAAGAAGCGCGACGACCTCCAGGCGATCATCGCGCTGGTCAAGCAGCAGGACTACGACTTCGCGGTGCAGTTCACCAACTACCGCTGACCCGGCGAACCCCTCTAGGAGCGGTACCGGGCGCCCCCCACGGCCCGGTCCCCGCGCGGGACCCCGGGCACGGCTCCCCCGTCGTGGTTGGCGTACAGGTCACGCGGACACATGTCGTAGGAGTGGTGCGCCGCCGGGTCGAACCAGCCCACCTCCGCGTCCCACACGAGGGCTTCGGAGCAGTGGCGGCAGGTGCTGCGGGGGAGCGGGCCCTGGTGGATCCGGACGAGCAACGTCATGCCGCCACGCTGGCCGGGCCCGCGGCCGGGGTGGAGGTGCTTCGGTCAACCGGGGAGGGGGCCCTTCGCCCCGGGCCCGGGGCATCTGGCCCCCGCCCCGCCGCCGGCCCGCCCGGCGGACGCACGAGGGGTGGACGCCCGCCGTGCGGACGCCCACCCCTCTGTTGCCGGGACCGGTCAGGACACCGCCAAGCGCAACCGGTCCGGGTCCTTCGGGGGCTGGCTCGGCAGCCCGTCGTACGTGCCGTCGGGCGTGATGATCGTGCCGGCCTCCCCGCGGAGGATCGCCGGCCCGTCCTCGAGCCGGCCGATGGCCGCGATCCCTCCGGTGAGCTCGACGAACCGGCACACCGCCTCGACCTTCGGCCCCATCGAGCCCGCCGCGAAGTCCAGGGCCCGCAGGCTCGCCGGGGTGGCGCGCAGCACGGGCTCCTGCTCGGGTGTCCCGAAGGCCTTCATCACGTTCGGGACGTCGGTGAGGATCATCAGGACGTCGGCGTCGAGCGCCTCGGCCAGCACCGAGCTGGTGAGGTCCTTGTCGACGACCGCCTCGACACCGTCGAGCTCGCCACGCTCGTTGCGGATCACCGGTACGCCGCCACCGCCGGCGCACACCACGATGGCCCCGCTCTGCAGCAGCATCCGGATCAGCCGTGTCTCCACGACCCGGTGCGGGCGGGGCGAGCCGACGACCCGGCGCCAGCCCGTCCCGTCCGGCTTGACCGCCCAGCCGCGCTCGCTCGCGAGCCGCTTGGCCTCCTCCTCGGTGTACATCTCCCCGACGAACTTGGTCGGGTCGGCGAACGCCGGGTCGGCGGCCTCGACGAGGGTCTGGTTGATGATCGCCGCGACCTGCCGGTTCGGCAGCTCGTTCTGCATGGCCTGGAGCAGCCAGTAGCCGATCATCCCCTGCGTCTGCGCGCCCAGCACGTCGAACGGGTAGGGCGTGGTCAGGCGGGGATCCGAGGCGCTCTGCAGCGCGAGCACGCCGACCTGGGGCCCGTTGCCGTGGGTGAGCACCAGCTCGTGCTCCTCCGCGAGCGGGGCGAGCGCCCCGACCGCGGCGCGGACGTTGTGCTCCTGCACGTCGGCGTCCGGCTTCTGGCCGCGTTGCAGGAGCGCGTTGCCACCCAAGGTGGCGATGACCCTCACCTCAGCCCCCCAGCGTGGCCACGAGCACGGCCTTGATCGTGTGCATCCGGTTCTCGGCCTGGTCGAAGACGATCGAGTGCCGGGACTCGAAGACCTCGTCGGTCACCTCGAGGGCCTCCATCCCCGTCTCCTGGTAGAGCTCCTCGCCCACCTTGGTGTGGCGATCGTGGAAGCCCGGGAGGCAGTGCATGAACCTGACCTTGGGGTTGCCGGTGGCCTTCACCACGTCCATGTTGACCTGGTAGGCCTTGAGCAGGTTGATCCGCTCTGCCCACAGCTCCTTGGGCTCGCCCATGGAGACCCACACGTCGGTGTAGAGGAAGTCGACCCCCGCCACCCCCGCCTCGACGTCGGCGGTGTGGGTGATCCGAGCGCCGGTCTCGTCGGCGATGGTGCGGGCCTGGTCGATGATCGCGGAGTCGTTCCACTGCACCTCCGGCGCGACGATCCGCACGTCCATGCCCATCATCGCGCCGGTGACCAGCAGCGAGTTGCCCATGTTGTTGCGGGCATCGCCGAGGTAGGCGAAGGAGATCTCCTCGTCGTGCTTGCCGCTGTGCTCGCGCATGGTGAGCATGTCGCAGAGCATCTGGGTGGGGTGCCACTCGTCGGTCAGGCCGTTCCAGACCGGGACGCCGGCGTAGGCGGCGAGGGTCTCGACGTTCTTCTGGGCGGCGCCGCGGTACTCGATGCCGTCGTACATCCGGCCGAGCACCCGGGCGGTGTCCTCCATGGACTCCTTGTGGCCGATCTGCGACCCGGTCGGGTCCAGGTAGGTCACCCGGGCGCCCTGGTCGAAGGCGGCGACCTCGAAGGAGCACCGCGTCCGGGTCGAGGTCTTCTCGAAGATGAGCGCGATGTTCTTGCCCCGGAGCCGGGGCTGCTCGGAGCCGGCGTACTTCGCCTGCTTCAGCTCAGCCGCCAGGTCGAGCAGGAACCTCCACTCCTTGGAGGTGAAGTCGAGCTCGCGGAGGAAGCTGCGGTTCCTCAGGTTGAAGGCCATGGTCCTCAGATCCCTTCGCGCTCGATGGGGCAGGACATGCACCGGGGGCCACCGCGGCCGCGGCCGAGCTCGTTGCCCCGGATGGTGATGACCTCGATGCCCTTCTTGCGCAGGTAGGTGTTGGTGGTGACGTTGCGCTCGTAGGCCACGACGACGCCGGGACGGATGGCCAGGGCGTTGCAGCCGTCGTCCCACTGCTCGCGCTCGGCGGCGTGGACGTCCTGGGTCGCGGTGAGCACCTGGATGTCCTTGAGGCCGAGGGCCCGGGCGATCGCCTTGTGCATGTCCTCGGGCGGGTGGGGGGTGACCTTCAGCTCGGGCTCGGAGTCACCGGGCTCGATCGTGTACGACGGGAGCATCCCGAGGCCGATGTACTTGGTGAAGGTGTCCTCGGAGAGCTGGGTCATGACCGTGTCGAGGTGCATGAAGGCCCGGGACTTCGGCATCGAGATCGCCACGACCTTGGTCGCGGCCCCGGCCTGAAACAGGCGGCGGGCGAGCCGCTCGACGCCCTGCGGGGTGGTCCGCTCGCTGACGCCGATGAGCACCGCACCGCGGCCGATGACGAGGATGTCGCCGCCCTCGGTGGTGGCCGCGCCGTTCGCCGCCCCCTCGGCCCAGACGTTGAACGAGGTGTCCGCGAAGAGCGGGTGCCAGCGGTAGATCGCCTCGTAGTGCACCGTCTCCCGGGCTCGGGCGCGCTTGCGCATGGAGTTGATGGAGACCCCGTCGTAGATCCAGGCGGAGGTGTCACGCGTGAAGAGGTGGTTCGGCAGCGGCGGCAGCAGCAGGTCGTCGAGCTCGAGGGCGTGCACGACCAGGGAGGCCGGCTCCTCGACCCGTTCCAGCAGCTCGCGCTTGGTCATCCCGCCGATGAGGTACGTCGTCAGCTCGGCGTCCTCCATGCTGTCGAAGGCCTGGTGCAGGCTCGCCATGGCGATCGGCCCGTAGACGAGCTCGTTGAGCGACTGCTCCAGGACGAACTTCCTGGCCTCGGGGATGGCCAGCGTCTGGGTCAGCAGCTGGTCCAGCAGGTGCACCTTGACGCCCTGCTCCCGCAGCATCTCCGCGAAGCCGTCGTGCTCGAGCTTGGCGTTCTTGACCCACAGCACGTCGTCGAACAGGTACTCGTCGTGGTTGCTCGGTGTGAGCCGCTTCAGCTCCAGGTCCGGGCGGTGGAGGATCACCTGCTTCAGGCTGCCCACCTCGGAGTCCACGTGCAGGGTCATGGCCGGTTCCTCTCGGTTGACGTCATGCCCCCACCGTGCGCTCGCAGGCCTTGCCCCCGGACGGGCAGAAGGTCATGGGGCGGCGGGTCAACCGGCAGGTCCGGGGCACGCGGCGTCCCGGCTTCGGTGGAGAGGTCCACGTCGGAAGCGACCGAAGGAACGCCATGGCTAAGCACGCGGCAGAAGAACCCGTCACGCCGTCCACCGAGCCCGAGTCCGAGGAGCCGCGCGGGATGCGGTTCCCCAGCGCCTTCACGGTGCTGTTCCTCGTCACCATCGCGGTCTGGCTGCTGGCATTCGTGATCCCCACCGGCGCCTACCGGAACGAGGACGGCGCCCCGGTGCCCGGGAGCTATGAGCGGACCGACGATCCGCTGACCTTCGGCGGGCGGCTGATGCAGCTGTTCATCGCCCCGGTCAACGGCCTCTACGGCGTGATGAACGACGAGGGCTTCATCGGGCCCTACGAGTCCGGCGAGCTCTACGGCGCCGCCGGCGTGTTCCTGTTCGTGCTCGCGATCGGCATCTTCATCACCATCTCGATGACCACCGGGGCCATCGACAACGGCGTCGCGCGGATCGCCCAGCGGATGAGCCACCGCGGCCCGGTGCTCATCGCCGTCTTGATGGTGCTCTTCTCGATCGGCGGCACGACCGAGGGCATGGCCGAGGAGACCCTGGGCTTCTACGCCCTGGTCATTCCCCTGATCCTGGCCCTGGGCTACGACCGGCTGGTCGCGACGGGCGTGATCATGGTCGGCGCCGGCATCGGCGTGCTGGCCTCGACGGTCAACCCGTTCGCCACCGGGGTCGCCTCGGACTCCGCGGGCATCTCCATCGGCGACGGCATCGGCTTCCGCCTGCTGATGTACGTCGTGCTCGTGCCGATCGGCATCTGGTGGGTGCTGCGCTACGCCAAGCGGGTCAAGGCCGACCCGAGTGCCTCCCGCGTGAACAGCGTCGAGGGCGACGAGGAGCTCCGGACCAGCGGGCTCGGGGATGTCGCCGAGCTCACCGCGCGGCAGAAGCTGGTGCTCACCATCATCGGGCTGACCTTCGCCTTCATGATCTTCGCGATCGTCCCGTGGGCCCAGATCATCGACGGGCCCAACGCCGAGAGCTACGCCTGGCAGCTGGACTGGTACTTCCCCGAGCTCGCCGCGCTGTTCCTCGCCATGTCGCTGGTGGTCGGGCTGATCGGCGGCCTGGGCGAGAAGGGCCTGACCGACTCCCTGGTCCGCGGCGCCGGCGACTTCATCGGCGTCGGCCTGATCATCGTGCTGGCCCGCGGCGTCACCGCGATCATGAACAACGCCGAGATCACCGGCACGATCCTGAACTCGATGGAGGAGCTGGTCAGCAACACCGACTCCGGCGTCTTCGGGGCGGTCATGTTCCTCATCAACCTGCCGCTGGCGTTCCTCGTGCCGTCCTCCTCCGGGCACGCCGCGCTGGCCATCCCGATCCTCGCGCCGCTGGCGGACTTCGCGGGCGTCAGCCGGGCCATCGTCGTCACCGCCTACCAATCCGCTTCGGGCGTGGTCAACCTGATCACCCCGACCTCGGCGGTCGTCATGGGCGGCCTCGCGCTCGCCAAGGTCCGCTACGACCAGTACCTCCGGTTCGTGCTGCCGCTCATCGGGATCCTGATCGTGCTGTGCATCGTGATGATCGCCGCCGCGGCGTCGTTCTGAGCGAGGGTCGGTTCGGCGGCCGGCGCGTCATGCCCCACCTGCGCTCGACGTACGCACGCACGGGGGACGCGGTGGCCGGCTCCTGCCCGCCCGTGGTGGTCGGGATCGACGGCTCGCCGGGCACCGAGGGCGCCGTGCGCGCCGCCGTGGCCGACGCACGCCGCCTCGACGCCCCGCTCCACCTGGTCCACGTGGTGCCGGACCGCTTCGCACTGGCCGCCGTGGACGCCCTGGTCGGCGCGGACCTGGTCGGGCGCGGCGCGTCCGTCCTCGCCCCGGCGGCGGCCGCCGTGGCGAGGACCGCCCCCGACCTCGAGATCGGGACCGAGCTGCGGCGCGGCACCGTCGCCGGCGAGCTCGCCGGGGCCGGCGAGACGGCGGCGGCGGTGTACATCGGTCGCGGCAGCCCGTCGTCGATCGGCGTGCTCGCCGGCCGGGCCGGCACCGCGACGGCCGGCCGCGCGCCGTGCCCGGTGGTGAGCGTGCCGGCGACCTGGTGGCCGGGCCGGTCCCGCGGCGGCGTGGTCGTCGCCCTGAAGAGCGCCGCCGGCGCGCCGGAGCTGTTCGCCGACGCCTTCGCCGAGGCCGACTCCCGCGGGGACCGGCTGGTGGTCGTGCACTCCTGGCGGCTCCCCGACGTGTACGACGACATCGTCACCGCCCGGGTCGGGCGCACCGAGCCCGGGCGGCGCGCAGCCGCCGCGCTCGAGGTGCTCCTCGAGGAGTGGCGGACCAGCTATCCCGCGGTGGAGGTCGAGCTCCGGGTCGTGCACGACCACCCCGCCGCGGCCCTGGTCGAGGCCTCCGCCGACGCCGACCTCCTCGTCCTGGTCCGCCGCACCCACGGGCTCGGCGGCGCGGGCATCCTCGGCGGCACCGCCCGGGCGGTCCTCCGCGACGCGCGGTGCCCGGTGCGGGTGCTCCCGACCGAGGGCATGACCGCGGTCCCGGGCCTGGTGGTGGAGCAGGCGGGCGACCTCGTGCGGTGACCGCCTCGCGCTCGAGGACGTGCACCCCACCCCGGCCGTGCGCGTCCTCGAGCGACGTCAGGACCCGGGGACCTGCCACTCGAGCACGGTGCCGTGGGGGTAGACCGGGGTGAGCCGGAGGCGCCCGCCGCGCCGCTGGGCACGTCGGCGGACGTTGGCGAGCCCGCTCTCCTGGACGCCCTCCGGGATGCCCGTGCCGTCGTCGGTCACCCGGACCAGGACCTCGTCGAGGACGCTGACCTCCACCTCGCACGTCGAGGCGTTGGCGTGACGGACCGCGTTGGACAACGCCTCGCTCAGCACCGCGAGGACGTCCGGCAGCAGGTCGCTGCTGATCGCCGAGCGCACCGGTCCGCGGAACCGCAGGGTCGGGCGCAGCTTCATCGTCCGCGCGGCCCGCTCGACCAGCTCGACGATGGCGGCCCGGGGATCGTTCACATCGTCGCGCGGGGTCCCGAGGCTGAAGATGGTCCGCCGGATCGCGCGGATGGTCGTGTCGATGCCGTCGGTCGCGCGGTCGAGCCGGCGCTCGATCTCCTCCGCGTCCCGGACCCAGGAGATCCCCTGGAGCTCCAGGCCGAGCGCGAAGAGCTGCTGGACGACCATGTCGTGCAGGTCCCGCGCGATCCGCTCGCGGTCCTGGAGCACCGCGAGGCGCTGCTCGTCCTTGCCGGCGCGCGCCACCCGCAGCACCAGGGGTGCCTGCCGGGCGATCGTGGCGGGCAGGGTGGCGCGGTCCTGCCCCGCCTCGGGGTCCTCGGGGTGGGGCCGCCACACGAGGGTGATGACGACGTCGTGGCCGACGGCGTCCCCGAGGGGCACCACCAGGGCCGGCCCGACCGGCTCGAAGCCCAGCACCGCGGCGGCGCCGGCCGCGTCCGGGTGCGCGGCGAGGCTCTCGACCTCCACGGGGAGCCCGGAGCGTACGGCGGGGATCGCCAGGGCCGCGCCGAGCTCGAGGTCGACCATCGCGGCGGGGTCCTCGATGCCCGAGACGACGCGCAGCCGCAGGTCCGCCTCGTCGGCGCCGGCGACGACCCACGCCGCGTCGGCATCGGCCATCTCGCGGACCCAGTCGACGAGCACCTGGAGCGCCGGGTCGTCGGCGCCGTACCGCAACAGGTCCGAGGCCGCCGAGAGCCAGCCCTCGCGGCGGGCGACCTGCTCGCGCAGCCGGGCGTTCTCGATGACGACGCCCGCGGCCCCGGCGAGCGCCGAGGCGACGCGCTGGTCGGCCTCGGTGAACGAGGACCCGAGGACCTTCCCCGTCAGGCGCAGGCTGCCGAGGACCTGCTCGCCGACGAGGATCGGGGCGTGCACCGAGGGCATCGTCGGCCACCGCTCGGTGCCGGGGCGCTGACCACCCCGGGCGCCGGCCTCGGGAGCGGCCGCCAGGTCCTCGGCCCAGTCGCGCGGCGGATCGGTCGCCCCGGAGTGGTCGGGGGCCCCCGGGTCGGCGCTGCCCGCGACTCCGTGAGGGGTGAGCCAGAGGCGCAACGGTCGCTGCTCGTCCCCGCCGAGCAGCGTGAGGGTGCCGTCCTGGGCGCCGGTCAGGTCGCGCCCCGCGAGGAGCAGCCGGCCCAGCGTGTCGTCGAGAGACCCTCCCGTGGACAGGCTCGACACGGCCTCGAGCAGGACCGTCCAGTCAGCGGTGCCGGCGGCCGGGGCCACGGTCGCCGCGACGCGCATCAGGTCCTCGAAGCTGGGCTGACCTCCCCAGGGCCAGTCCGGGGTCTCCTCGTGTCCAGCCGAGCTGAATCGCATGCACGCTCCCTCGCGTGAGTCGAACGACGATGTCACACCCCCCACACGGCTGAGCCCTCTGTCAGGTCATGCCTCGGCCAGCGGTCAGGCCTGCGGTTTCCCCCGCCCCCGGTGCCCGTTTCCGGCTCGCGCCGTCACCACGGGTCGGCCTGCCGGTGGGTGTCGATGATCGCCGCCTGCGTCCGCGAGGTCACCCCGAGCTTCCCGAGCATCGTGGAGACGTAGTTCTTCGTCGTCTTCTCGCTGAGCCCGAGCCGGGTCGCGATCTGGCGGTTGGTCAGCCCCTCCTTGACCAGCTCCAGGACCTGGCGCTCCTTGGGCGTCAGGTGGCGGGTCAGCGGGTTGACCGGCGGTCCGTCCCGCAGCCGAGCGAGCACGCGGGCGGTGAGCGCCGGGTCGAGCATCGACTGGCCAGCTGCCACGCGGCGCACGGTGTCGGCCAGGTCGGCGGCCTTGACCTCCTTGAGGACGTAGCCCGCCGCGCCGGCCATGATCGCCGCGAAGAGCGCCTCGTCCTCCTCGTAGGAGGTCAGCATCAGGGCCGCGATGCCCGGGTCCACCGACCGGACCTGCCGGCAGACCTCGACCCCGGTGCCGTCCGGGAGCCGCACGTCGAGGATGGCCACGTCGGGCCGCAGCGCGGGGATGCGGTGCGCGGCCTGCTGGGCCAGGCCCGACTCCCCGATGACGACGATGTCACCCTCCCGCTCGAGGAGGCTGCGGATGCCGTACCGGACGACCTCGTGGTCGTCGAGCAGGAAGACCGTGATCGGTCGCTGAGGGTCGGTCGAGGGGTCCGAGAGCTCCGCCATTCGGTCAACGTACGTGCAACCTGACCTGGTTCACCCTGGGATGTCGACTATTACTTTCGGGACTTTGGTCCCTGGTGACCGGGCCCCGCGACCTGCTCCGATCCAAGCTCCCCGCCGGTGTCGGCCGGACGGGGCCGCCCGACCGGCCCGGAAGTCATCCCCCACTATGCCGTTGGTCTCTAACCCGCCGCCCTCGGGCGGCCCCACGGTGGACGGACTCCTCCAATCCATCGAGGGAGAGCGAGCATGGACGCCGTCACCCATCGCCGGCACATCATCGAGGTCGCCGAGCGGCTCGTCATCGAGTTCGCCGGGACGCTGCCCCCGGGCCAGGTCCTCCGCACCGTCCACCGGGCGAACCGCCTGGTCGTGCACAGCGTGACCGACGAGCAACGTGCTGTCGACCTCTGCGAGTCCATCGCCCGGCGTCTGATCCGCGACCGGTGTGCCGAGGTCGGGCACCCCTCGGCCCCCGCGTGACCCCCGCCCGGACCGCCGGCGGTCCCTGACTCGGACCCCGGGGGTCCGCCTCGCCCGCAGGGCGAGCCCCACACGGGGGTGGCGCGTCGCCGCGCGCAGCCCCATGCCGGCCGTGGCGCCCTCCGTCCCCCCATCCGGGAGGGCGCCACGGTCTCTTATCCCAGGGTCCGACGCAGGGTCCGGGGCCGATGGTCACACCCCGGTCCGGCCAGCAGTCCCTCCCCGGCCGGAGCCGTCCGCCCGAGGGTCGTTGCATGACCATCCTCAGGACCACCAACGGCCGGCTCCCCCGCAGCACCGTCGGGTTCCTGGAGCGACACAGCCGCTTCGGCGCGGCGATGACCCTGGTGGTGCTGGTGCTGGTCGGCGCCGGTCTCGGCGGCGCGACGGGCGTGCTCCTGACCCGGCTGGTCCAGGTGCTCCTCGGCTTGGTGTCCGGCGACGGCTGAGAAGGGTGGACGCCCGCCCGAGCCGGGTGCACGGCTCGGGCGGGCGCCCGGTCTGGGGGTCAGCCCGCGACGGGCTCGCCCTCGGCGAGGGCGGGCGTCGGGCTCGCGACCGCGGTCGCGCCCTCCGCGGGGACCAGCCAGACGGTGGCCCCCGCCTCGAGCCCGAGCGCGCGGGCGTGGGTGCGGGTCATCACGACGGTGACGGGTGCGTCCTGGCCGGCCACCGCGACGGCGACCCGGACCTCGAAGCCGACCCGCAGCAGCCGCGTGATCGTCCCCTGGAGCGCGCCGGGGGTCGGGTGCGTCGCGACCTCGATGTCGTGCGGACGCAACCGGACGTCGCCCAGCCCGGTGACCTCGCCGAGGAAGCCCATGACGAAGTCGTTGGCGGGCTCGTCGTAGAGCTGGTCGGGGCTCCCGACCTGCTCGACCCGCCCCTCGTTCACGACCACGATCTCGTCGGCGACCTCGAGGGCCTCCTCCTGGTCGTGGGTCACGAAGACCGTCGTCACGTGCACCTCGTCGTGCAGCCGGCGCAGCCAGTCGCGCAGCTCCTTGCGCACCTTGGCGTCCAGGGCGCCGAAGGGCTCGTCGAGCAGCAGCACGCTCGGCTCGATCGCCAGCGCGCGCGCCAGCGCCATCCGCTGCCGCTGCCCGCCGGAGAGCTGGGAGGGCAGCCGGTCGGCGAACGCGTCGAGGTGGACGAGATGGAGCAGCTCCTCGACCTTGGCCTTGATCTCGGCCTTGGGCTTCTTGCGGATCTCCAGGCCGAAGGCGACGTTGCGCGCGACCGAGAGGTGCTTGAACGCCGCGTAGTGCTGGAACACGAAGCCCACGTTGCGCTTCTGCACCGGGAGCCGGGTGGCCTCCACGCCCTCGATCACGACCGAGCCCGAGTCGGCGGTCTCGAGGCCGGCGATGATGCGCAGCAGCGTGGTCTTGCCCCCGCCGCTCGGCCCGAGGAGGGCGGTGAGCTGGCCGGTGGGGAGGGAGAGGTTGATGTCCTGCAGGGCGACGAAGTCGCCGTAGCGCTTGTTGACCCCTGACACGTCGATGCTCATGACTGCCTTTCGAACGCACGGTGACGGGTCCCGCGTGCGCGCAGCACGAAGACCACGAGGATGGCGAGGACGGACACGCTGGCGAGGAGGAACGCCACGGCGTACGCCCCCTCCTGGTCGAAGTTGAGGTACTTCTCCTCGACCGCCAGGGTCGCGGTCCTGGTCTCGCCCAGGACGTTTCCCGAGACGACCTTGACCGCGCCGAACTCGCCCAGGGAGCGGGCCAGCGTCAGCACGACGCCGTAGATGACCGCCCACTTGATGCTCGGCAGGGTGATCCGCCAGAAGGTCTGCCAGCCGCTGGCGCCCAGGCTCTGCGCGGCCTGCTCCTGCTCGGTGCCCAGCTCGTGCAGCACCGGCACGACCTCCCGGATCACCAGCGGCAGGGACACGAACGCGGTGGCCAGGACGATGCCCGGCGTCGCGAAGACGACCTGCAGGCCCCAGCCCTCGACGGTCGGCCCGAACCAGCCGTTGCGGCCGCCGTACACGAGCATGAGGGCGAGGCCCACGACGATCGGCGAGACCGAGAGCGGCAGGTCGATCAGCGCGCTCAGCACGCGCTTGCCGGGGAACTCCTTGCGCACCAGCAGCATCGAGATCGTGACGCCGAAGACGGTGTTGATCGCCGTCGCGATGACCGCGGCCACGGCGGAGAGCCGCAGCGCGTGGATCATGTCGGGGTCGGCGAAGATGTCGCTCAGGGCCTGCGTGCCGTTCGCGAAGGTGTTGGTCACCACCAGGACGACCGGCCACGCGACGAGCAGCACGAGGTAGACGACGACGAAGGCCCGCAGGAGGTACGTCGTCGGGCCGGCAGTGGCGCGTCGGGTCTCAGCCACGGCGGGCCACCCGTCGCTGGAGCAGGTCGAGCGCGACGATGACGAGCAGCGAGATCACCAGCAGCACGGCCGCGATGGAGGTCGCGGCCGCCCGGTTGTCGTTCTCGATCGCGCTGAGGATCCGCACCGAGGTCACCTCGGACTTGAACGGCAGGTTGCCCGAGAGCAGCACGAGCGAGCCGTACTCCCCCACGGCCCGCGCGAAGGAGAGCGCGGCACCCGCGGCGATCGCCGGCGCCAGGCTGGGCAGGACGACCCGGCGGAAGATGGTGGCGCGGCTCGCGCCGAGCGAGGCCGCGGCCTCCTCCACCTCCAGGTCGAGCTCCTCGAGCACCGGCTGCACCATCCGGACCACGAAGGGCAGGGTCACGAAGAGGAACGCCAGGTAGATCGACCACTCGGTGTTCGCCAGGTGCAGCCCGAGGGGGCTGTCGTTGCCGTAGAGCGAGAGCAGGACCAGGCCCGCGACGATCGTGGGCAGCGCGAACGGGATGTCGATGACCAGCTCGAGGAGCCCCTTGCCGGGGAACCTGTCGCGCACCAGGACCCACGCGATGGCGGTGCCGGTGACGACGTTGGCGAGCGTGACCGCCGCGGCTGCCGTGACGGTGATCCGGATGGCCGCGGCCGTCTGCTCGTTGGTGATGGAGCGCCAGAACTCCGCCCATCCACCCGAGGACGCCGTCACCAGGACGGCGGTCAGGGGGATGAGCACGAGCAGGCTGAACCAGAGCATGGAGACGCCGAGACCGATCCCGGACGCCATGGTGAGGTTGTGGTTGACCAGGGTCGGCCGGGCACGACCCGGCCGACCCTCGAGCGCGACAGTCATTGCACCCTGTCCTGTCGTCTCGACGCTGCTACGAGCTGGCCTTGCCGGACTTCGCGATCGCCTCGGTGACGATGCCCAGCGGGTCGCCGTCCTCACCGGTGCCGAACAGCTTGTCCGCAACGCCGCTCCAGTCGCCGCCGCCGAAGTTCCCCTCGAGGGTCAGCAGGTTCGGCACCGCCGGGAAGGGGTCCTCGGGGTCCGGGGCGCCCTCGATGTCGCCGGGCTCGAGCCCGACGGCCGCCCAGTCGACGGCGCCGGGCTCGGCGGTGTTGACCGGGCGGAAGCCGGTGAGCGCGAACTGGCGCTGGCCCTCCTCGCTGAGCACGAAGTCCAGCCAGTCCTGCGCGACCGGGGACGCATCCTTCAGGACCGCTCCGGGGTTCTCGATGAGCAACGTGGTCTCGGGGATCACGTAGTCGAAGCCCTCGCCGTTCTGCGCGGCCAGGATCGCCTCGTTCTCGTAGGCCAGCAGCACGTCGCCGTTGCCCTGGAGGAAGCTCGTGGTGGCGTCGCGGCCGGAGTTGGCCAGCGAGACGACATTCGCGAAGAGCTTGTCGACGAACTCGGTGGCCTCCTCGTCGGAACCGCCGTTCTCGGTGATGTGGCCCCAGGCGGCCAGCGCGTTCCAGCGCGCGGCGCCGGAGGAGGCCGGGTTGGCGGTCACGATGCCCACGCCGGGCTTGACCAGGTCGTCCCAGCCCTGGATGTCGAGCGGGTTGCCCTCACGGACGCCGAGGACCACGACCGAGGTCGAGACGATGCCCTTGTTCTCGCCCTGGTTCCACGCCGGGTCGACGAGGTCGGCCTCGACGAGGCGGTCGACGTCGGTGGCGACGGAGAAGTGGACGTAGTCGGCGTCGAGGCCGTCCGCGACGGCACGGCTCTGGTCGCCCGACGGGCCGTACGACGTCTTGAACTTCACGCCGTCACCGGCGTCGGTCTTCGTGAACTCCTCGGCGATCGCCTTGTTGGCCGCTTCCGGCACGGCGAAGCCGACGATGCTGACGGTGTTGCCGTCGTCCGCCCCGTCGGCATCTCCACCACAGGCGGCCAGTCCCAAGGCCAGCACCCCCGCGGCGACACCGGCCGCGGCAACCTTGATCTTCATGTCGTCCCGACTTTCTTCCGTGACCCAGCGAACCCAGGTCAGTTGCTTATGTCGAGCAGGCTACGTCACTTAACAGAGAAACAGCGTTATCGATCACTGTGTCGCGACTCACTGGTCTGGTCCAGCTCCAGCGACGGACACGGCTTCGGATGCACGCCTGCGGTCTCTATCGTGGAGAGGTCGCGTCGGGGTCCGGCCGAAACTGGAACGTGTTTCAGTTCTGTTCGTTGAGCCCTACGATCGACTCCGCCAATGGACGTGCGTCGTCCGACTACACGCAGCAAGGGAAGTGGGCGCGAGGTGTCCAGCCAGGTACAGAAGCAGGTCAAGCAGCTCGACCGCGTGATCATCCGGTTCGCCGGTGACTCCGGTGACGGCATGCAGCTGACCGGTGACCGGTTCACCCAGGAGTCGGCCGTCTTCGGCAACGACCTGGTGACCCTGCCGAACTTCCCGGCCGAGATCCGCGCCCCCCAGGGCACGCTGCCCGGCGTCTCGTCCTTCCAGGTGCACTTCGCCGACCACGACATCCTCACCGCCGGCGATGCCCCCGACGTGCTGGTCGCGATGAACCCCGCGGCGCTCAAGGCCAACGTCGGCGACCTGGCCAAGGGCGCGACGATCATCGTCGACACCCACGACTTCAGCGGCCGCAACCTGACCAAGGCCGGCTACGACTCCAACCCGCTCGACGCGCTGGGCGACGCGAACGACCCGCTGGGCGACTTCGCGGTCCACCCGGTGGACCTCACCGGGATGACCGTCGCCGCGGTCAAGGAGTTCGGCCTCTCCCGCAAGGACGCTGCGCGCGCGAAGAACATGTTCGCCCTCGGGCTGCTCTCGTGGATGTACGGCCGCCCCACCGAGTCGACCACCGCGTTCCTGAACAAGCGGTTCGCCAAGGTTCCCGCGATCCGCGACGCCAACATCACCGCCTTCAAGGCGGGCTGGAACTTCGGCGAGACCACCGAGGCCTTCGCGGTCTCCTACGAGATCAAGCCGGCCCCGGTCTCCCCGGGCACCTACCGCAACATCTCCGGCAACCTCGCGCTGGCCTACGGCCTGGTCGCGGCCGGCGTGCGGTCGGGCCTGCCGGTCTTCCTCGGGTCCTACCCGATCACCCCGGCCTCCGACATCCTCCACGAGCTGAGCAAGCACAAGGCCTTCGGCGTCACCACGTTCCAGGCCGAGGACGAGATCGCCGGCGTCGGCTCCGCGATCGGTGCCTCCTTCGCCGGCCACCTCGGCGTCACGACCACCTCCGGCCCGGGCATCGCGCTGAAGTCCGAGGCGATCGGCCTGGCGATCATGACCGAGCTGCCGCTGCTGGTCGTCGACGTCCAGCGTGGCGGGCCGTCGACCGGCCTGCCCACCAAGACCGAGCAGGCCGACCTGCTCCAGGCGATGTTCGGCCGCAACGGCGAGGCGCCGATGCCGATCGTGGCCCCGCAGTCGCCCGGCGACTGCTTCGACGCCGCCCTCGAGGCCGCCCGGATCGCGATCACCTACCGCACGCCCGTGATGCTGCTCTCCGACGGCTACCTCGCCAACGGCTCCGAGCCCTGGCGGATCCCCGAGATCGCCGACCTGCCGGTCATCGAGCCGGACTTCGCCACCGAGCGCAACCACGTGGTCAAGGAGGCCCGGACCCTCGAGGACGGCACGGTCACCGAGGAGGAGAAGGACTTCTGGCCCTACCTCCGCGACGAGGAGACGCTGGCCCGCCCGTGGGCCGTGCCCGGCACCCCCGGCCTCGAGCACCGCATCGGCGGCCTGGAGAAGGGCGAGGGCCACGGCAACATCTCCTACGACCCCGCCAACCACGACTTCATGGTCCGCACCCGCCAGGCCAAGGTCGACCGGATCGCTGAGTCCCTGCCGCCCCTGGAGGTCGACGACCCCTCGGGCCGGGCGAAGGTGCTCGTGCTGGGCTGGGGCTCGACCTACGGCCCGATCGGCGCCGGCGTACGCCGCGTCCGCAAGGCCGGCTACGACGTCGCCCAGGTCCACCTGCGCCACCTCAACCCGTTCCCCCAGGACCTCGGGGAGATCCTGAAGCGCTACGACAAGGTGCTCGTGCCCGAGATGAACCTCGGCCAGCTCTCGCTGCTGCTGCGCGCGAAGTACCTCGTCGACGCCGTCGGCTACAACGTCGTCCGCGGCCTGCCGCTGAAGGCGGCCGAGCTCGCCGAGGCCATCGGCGGCCTCGTCGCCGACGCCGAGGGGATCACCGTCGACCTGTCCACCACGACCGCGGAGGAGACCTCCCGATGACCGCCCTCTCGTCCGGCACCGAGCTGCCCTTCCCGGGCCTGCGCTCGGGCGTGGAGCTGGTGCCCACCACCGACCAGCCCCAGACCGGCAAGGAGTACACCTCCGACCAGGAGGTCCGCTGGTGCCCCGGCTGCGGTGACTACGCCGTGCTCAAGGCGGTGCAGGGCTTCCTGCCCCAGCTCGGCCTGCGCCGGGAGAACATCGTGTTCGTCTCCGGCATCGGCTGCTCCTCGCGTTTCCCGTACTACCTCGACACCTACGGCATGCACTCGATCCACGGTCGCGCGCCGTCGATCGCGACCGGCATCGCCACCGCCCGCGAGGACCTCTCGGTCTGGGTCGTCACCGGTGACGGCGACGCCCTCTCCATCGGCGGCAACCACCTGATCCACGCGCTGCGCCGCAACGTCAACATGACGATCCTGCTGTTCAACAACCGGATCTACGGCCTGACCAAGGGCCAGTACTCCCCCACTTCCGAGCCGGGCAAGGTCACCAAGTCCACCCCGATGGGCTCGGTCGACCACCCCTTCAACCCGGTCTCGCTGGCCCTGGGCGCCGAGGCGTCCTTCGTCGCCCGCACCATCGACTCCGACCGCAAGCACCTCACCTCGGTGCTCTCCGCGGCCGCCGCCCACCGCGGCACCTCGCTGGTCGAGATCTACCAGAACTGCCCGATCTTCAACGACGGCGCGTTCGACGCGATCAAGGGCCAGGGCGACTTCAAGGACGCCGGCCAGGCCGACGCGATCATCCCGCTCGTCCACGGCGAGCAGATCCGCTTCGGGGCGCCCGGCGAGGACGGCCTCGGCTCGAAGGTCGTCGTCCGCGACCCCGCCACCGGCTCGGTCCGGGTCGCGCAGGCCGCCGACGTCGAGGAGTCCGCGATCCTCGTCCACGACGCCCACGACCCCGACCCGTCCACGGCGTTCGCGATCAGCCGGCTCACCGCGGCCGACTACCTCCACCAGGCGCCGATCGGGATCTTCCGGTCCGTCGAGCGTCCGACGTACGACGACCAGGCCCGCGCCCAGGTCGCCACCGCCCGCCAGGCCGTCACCGGCGAGCCCGACGACCAGCTCGCCGCGCTGATCGGCTCCGGCGACACCTGGACGGTCGTCTGACCAGCAGCACCACGCACGAAGCACGAAGGGTCCCCGCCCGAGAGCGGGGACCCTTCGTGCTTCCAGCGGCGTCCGAGCGGTGCTAGCGCCGCCGGCTTGAGCAGGCTCAGTAGTAGGTGCGGACGATGCAGAGCTTCGGCGAGAACGAGGTCTTGTACTTCTTGCTCGAGGGGGCCTTGACCTTGTAGCAGACCTTCTTGGCGCCCTTGCTCGGGCCGTTGACGCGGACCCGGTAGCTGCTCTTCGCGTCGGTCTTGAACGTCTTCCAGTTCGACCACTTCTTGGCGCCGCCGGGCTTGCGCATCATGACGAGCTTGGCCTTCGGGTAGCTGCCGGTGAGCACCTTGCCCTTGATGAAGAACTTGTTCTCCTTCGGCTCGATGCCCTGGGCGCGGATCTCGCGCTTGACCTTGTCCGCGGCGGTCGCGGGGGCCGCGAGCGCCAGCGGCGAGGCGGCCATGACGACCAGCGCGATCAGGCTGGCGACGAGACGGTTCATGCGCATGGGGTGGATCTCCTCCAGAGGGGGGTGCGGGGACGGAACCACCCATCTGCCCCCAACGGCCGAGGCGCAAACCCCCCGGCCTATCGTTCGACGCGTGTCGAACGCGCGCCGGGGACTGCTGCTCGGCGTGGCCGCCTACACCCTCTGGGGCGGGTTCCCGCTCTACTTCCCGCTGCTGGAGCCGGCCGGGGCCGTCGAGGTCCTCGCGCACCGGATCCTGTGGTCGGCGGTCACCATGGGCCTGCTCGTCCTGCTGCTCGGCCGGGTCTCCCACGTGCGGGCGCTGGTCCGCTCCCCGCGCACCCTGGCGCTGCTGACCGTCGCCGCCCTGACCGTGAGCATCAACTGGGGCACCTACATCTGGGGCGTCACCAACGACCGCGTCGTCGAGGCCTCGCTCGGCTACTTCATCAACCCGCTGGTGACCGTGCTGATCGGGGTCTTCGTCCTCGGCGAGCGGCTGCGCCCCGCGCAGTGGGGGGCGGTCGGCGTCGCGTCGGCGGCCGTCGCCGTGCTGACCCTCGACTACGGGCACCCGCCGTACGTCGCGCTGGTCCTGGCCTTCTCCTTCGCCGCCTACGGCCTGACCAAGAAGACCGCGAACGTGGGGGCCGTGGAGAGCCTCGCCGTGGAGACCGCCGTCGTCGCCCCGCTCGCCCTGGCGTACGTCGCCTGGCTGGTCGCGACGGGCGCGTCCGGCTTCGCCCAGCACGGCTGGGGCCACTCGCTGCTCCTGATGAGCAGCGGCATCGTCACCGCCATCCCGCTGATCGCGTTCGGGGCGGCCGCGACCCGGGTCCCGCTGGTCACCCTGGGGCTGCTGCAGTACCTCACGCCGGTGCTCCAGTTCGCGCTCGGCGTGGCGGTCTTCCACGAGGAGATGCCGCCCGCGCGGTGGGCCGGCTTCGGGCTCGTCTGGCTCGCGCTGGTGATCTTCACCGTCGAGGCCAACAACCACCGGCGTCGGCAGCTGCGCCTGGTCGCGACGACCAGCACCGCGGCCTGACCCCGCCCGTCACCGGGACGGGTCGGGACCGGCGGGCAGCTCGAAGGTCGTCGCGGTCGGTCTGCCCGAGGCGACGTCCCAGCCGCGCACGCCGTCGTCGGCGGCGACCGACCAGAGCGTCGCGCCGTCCGGCGCGAAGGCCACCGCCCCGGGCTCGCCGGCGTGGCCCGTGAGCGTGCGCGTGCGGCCGGGCCCGCCGAGCGCTGCGGGGCGCCACAGCCGGACGGCGGTCGTGTCGAACGCGGTCACCGCCACGCTCCGCCCGTCGGGGGCCACCGCCGCCTCGTGCAGCCGCACCCCCGGCAGCTCCTCGACGGGCTCGAGCCCCGGCAGCCGCCACACGGTCGGCGCCTCGGCCGGTCCCGGGCCGACCAGGTGGCGGCCGTCGGGGGTCCAGGCCACCGCGCCGTTGCGACCGGAGTCCGCGACGGCCGCGACCACCGCCCCGTCCTCGATGCTGCGGACCTCGACCGGTCCCCCGCCGGCGAGGGCGAGCAGCGAGCCGTCGGGGCTGAACGCCAGGGCATGCGGGGCGTACCCCGCGGTGAACGCCACCCGCTCGCGGCCGTCGTCGACCGACCAGACCCGCACGGAGCCGTCCAGGCCCGCGGCCGCGACCAGCGCGCCGTCGGGGCTGTAGGACACCGCGGCCACCGGGGAGCCGTCGGTGACCTCGGCGTCGGCGAGGCCGCGCAGGGTCCGCACCGGCGCACCGTCCTCGAGCCCGACCAGCACCACGGCGCCGCCGTCGACCGTGGCGAGGGTGGACCAGTCGGGGGCGACAGCGACCTGGGCCCGGTCGGGGTCCCGGGTCAGCCGCCCGGCTCCGGTGTCCCAGGTGCACAGGGCGTCCCAGCAGTCGGCGAGCACCCGCCCGCCGTCCGGGCTGACCACGAGGTCGTCGGTCGCCACGAGCTCGAAGGGCACGTCACCCACGGTGGAGCCGCCCGGGCCGGGCTCGTCGTCCCCGCAGCCGCCGAGGAGCAGCAGGAGGGCCAGGGCCGGCGCGACGGCTGCGGGCCTAGGCACCGGCGGGCGCGATCGGGACGACGAACCAGGCCTCGGCCCCGCCGACGAGGCCGCCGAACCACCCGCCGACCCCGGCGTCGGTGCCGGTCACGTCGTCGGTGTGGGTCCCCAGGTCCTCGGCGAAGCTGGACGCGGTGTCGGCCAGGGCCTCGACGGCGGTGTCCCAGGAGCTCCCGAGCTCGCCGAGGTGGGCGACGCAGTCGGCCCCGGGGACCGCATCGGCGGCCCGCCGCATCTCGGCCGGCACCACCTGCAGCTGGCTCATCGGGGCCCCTCCTCACGTCGAGTCGAGGGCACCCTTCCCGTCGACGCTCCCGGGAAACGCCGAGCGCGCACGCGGGCCGCGGTCGGTCGCGGTCAGGCGGAGCGGACCGCCACCGCGTCGGCGAACGCCTCGAGGGCGGCGCGGACCGGGCCCTCGGGCAGCACGGACAGCAGTGCCTTGGCCTCGGCGGCGCGGCCGACGACGTACCTCCGCGCCTCGTCGAGCGCCGGGTGCGCGCGCAGCAGGCCGAGGGCCTCGGCGTGCAGCGCGTCGTCGGAGAGGTCGGCGTCGAGCAGCTCGTGGAGCCGCGCGTCGGCGGGGTCGCTGGACGCACGCGCCATCAGCACCGGCAGCGTCGGCACGCCCTCGCGCAGGTCGGTGCCGGGGGTCTTCCCGGACTCCGCGGAGTCCGAGGCGATGTCGAGGATGTCGTCGGAGAGCTGGAAGGCCGAGCCGACGATCTCGCCGTACGCCGTGAGGGCCTCCTCGACCTCGGCGGAGGCCCCGCCGAAGCGGGCACCGTAGCGCGCGGAGGTCGCGATGAGCGAGCCGGTCTTGCCGGCGACCACCTCGAGGTAGTGGGCGAGCGGGTCCTCGCCCGGGCCGGGCGGGACGGTCTCGAGGATCTGCCCCTCGACGAGCCGGCTGAAGGTCTCGGCCTGGATCCGCACCGCGTCCGGGCCGAGCTGCGCGGTCAGCTCCGAGGAGCGGGCGAAGAGGAAGTCGCCGGTCAGGATCGCGACGTGGTTGTCCCAGCGGGCGTTCGCGGAGTCCGCACCGCGCCGCAGGGCGGCCTCGTCCATGACGTCGTCGTGGTACAGCGAGCCGACGTGGGTGATCTCCACGACGCAGGCCGCGGTGAGCACCTCCTCGGCGAGCGGGTGCGGCCCGGCCTCGGCGGCCAGGAGCACCAGCAGCGGGCGGAACCGCTTCCCCCCGGCGTCGAGCAGGTGGCTCGCCGCCTCGGTGACGTAGGGGTAGCGGCTCTGCACGTGGGCGTACAGGGCCTTCTCGACCTCGACCATCCGCTCGCGCAGGCGCGCCTGGAGGGCCGGGTCGGTGACCGGCAGGGCGAGACCCGCGGACGAGTCGCCCGCGGTCGTTCGGGAGCTCACCTGATGAAGTCTCCCGCACGGGCCGCGAGATCGAGAACCGGGCCCGGCACGACGCCGAGGACGACGGTCGCGACGACACCGGCGGCGATGGTCGCCGAGGTCAGCAGCGACGGCGTCGTGACCGACGCCAGCTCGCCCGGAGCCGCGCCCGCCGCGCCCTGGGGCTCGGCGAAGAACATGATCCGGATGTAGCGGACGTAGAAGAAGACCGCGATGATGCTCGACGCGATCGCGGTCAGCACCACCGGCCACGCGCCGGCCGACATCGCGACCGTGAAGACCGCCCACTTGCCGACGAAGCCGGCGGTCAGCGGGATCCCGGCCATGGAGAGCAGGTAGAGGCCGAAGGCCCCCGCCAGCCACGGCGAGCGGCGGCCCAGGCCGGCCCACCGGTCGAACTGGGTGGCCTCGCCGTTGGAGTCGCGCACCAGCGTCACGACGGCGAACGCGCCGAGCGTGGCCACGCCGTACGTCGCCAGGTAGAACAGCACCGCCTGGAGCGAGGTGACCTGGCCCTCGGCCAGCTCGCCGGAGGCCTGCACGCCGAGCACGCCGGTCAGCAGGAAGCCGGTGTGGGCGATCGAGGAGTAGGCGAGCATCCGCTTCACGTCGGTCTGGGCGACCGCGACGATCGCGCCGACGAGCATCGTGAGGATCGCGATGACCCACATCATCGGCTGCCAGCTCCAGCGGTCGGCACCGAAGGCGACGTAGAACAGGCGCAGCAGCGCACCGAACGCCGCGACCTTGGTGGCCGCGGACATGAACGCGGTGAGCGGGGTCGGGGCGCCCTGGTAGACGTCGGGCGTCCAGCCGTGGAAGGGCACCGCACCGACCTTGAACAGCAGGCCGACGGCGAGCATGCCCATGCCGACGAGCAGCAGGCCCTGGTTCGCGGTGTCGTTGCGGACCGCCTCGGCGATGGCGGCGAACTCCATCGACCCGGCGAAGCCGTAGACCAGCGCGACGCCGTAGAGGAAGAAGCCGGAGGAGAACGCGCCGAGCAGGAAGTACTTGAGCGCGGCCTCCTGGCTGAGCAGGCGCCGGCGCCGGGCCAGGCCGCAGAGCAGGTAGAGCGGCAGGGAGAGGACCTCGAGCGCGACGAACATCGTCAGCAGGTCGTTGGAGGCCGGGAAGAGCATCATGCCGCCGACCGCGAAGAGCATCAGCGGGTAGATCTCGGTGTGCTCCCACCCGCGGGTGGAGACCTCGCGCTCGGCATCGGTGCCGGGGAGCGCGGCGGCCTGGCCGGCGAAGGCCGACACCCCGCCCTCGAGGCGGCGCTCGGCGAAGAGCGCCACGCCGCCGAGGGAGAGCAGCAGGACCAGGCCCCACAGGTAGACGGTGGGCCCGTCGACGACGATCGTGCCCCCGGCGGTCAGCAGGCCGCGGGCGGCGCCGTCGGCCACCTCGTCGAGGTCGGTGGCGACCCAGATCGTGGTCGCGAGCGCCGCGAGGAGCACGACGGCGGTGAGCAGCACCTGCACGAGCCGGCGCCGCTCGCGCGGGAGGAAGGCCTCGGCCAGCACGCCGAGGCAGGCGCCGCCGAGGACGATGAGGAGCGGGGCGAGCTCGGCGTACTCGATGGTCGGCTTGACGAAGTCCATCTCAGTGAGCTCCCTCTGCGTCGTCGTGCTCGACGGTGGTCCCCGGGGGGACGGCGGGCGCGTCGTCCGCGACCTCGATCTCGGCCATCAGGTCCTCGACGTAGGGGTTGGCCACGTCGAACAGCGGCATCGGGTAGAAGCCGAAGGCCACCAGCCCGACCACGAGCGGCGCCAGGACGGCGACCTCGCGGGGCCGCAGGTCCCGCGGCACGGCGACCGCCCCGGTCGTCCCGACCGCCGGCCGGGTGGCCGTCGCGGTCGCGGCGCCGCCGCCCGTGGGGGCGTCGGTGCCGTGCCCGGCGGGCTCGCGGTGGGCCGGGTCGTCGAGGTGCTCCCCCGCGGCGCCGGCGGCACCCGCGGGGAGCGGGTCCGGTCCGGTCATCACCCGCTGGTAGGTCCACAGGACGTAGATCGCGGCCAGCACGATGCCGGTGACCGCCACCGCCCCGACCCACCAGGCGTAGTCGAAGGCCGCGATGATCACGAGCATCTCGGAGATGAACGGGCTCAGGCCCGGGAGGCTCAGCGTGGCCAGGCCGGCGATGAGGAACATCCCGGCCAGGACCGGCGCGAGGCGCTCCATCCCGCCCATCCGGCTGATCAGCGAGGTGCCGCGGCGCTCGATGACGTAGCCGGCGGTGAGGAAGAGCGCGGCGGTGCCGAGACCGTGGTTGACCATGTAGAGGATCGCGCCGCTCTGGCCCTGGCTGCTGAAGACGAAGATGCCCAGGGTGATGAAGCCGAAGTGGCTCAGCGAGGTCAGGCCGACCAGCCGCAGCAGGTCGTCCTGGCCCATGGCCAGGAGCGCGCCGTACACGATCGAGATCAGCGCGAGGGTGACCACCAGCGGGGTCGCCCACTGCGAGGCGCCGGGGAAGAGCTCCAGGCAGAAGCGGAGCATCCCGTAGGTGCCGATCTTGTCCAGCACGCACACGAGCAGCACGCTCGTGCCCGGCGTGGCCTTCTCGGTGGTGTCGGCCAGCCAGGTGTGCAGCGGGAACAGCGGCGCCTTGATCACGAAGGCGATGAGGAAGCCGGCGAAGATCCAGCGCTCGGCAGATGTCGACATGTCGAGAGCGGCGAGGTCGGACTGCAGGTAGGACGGCTGCCCGGCCTGCGCGGAGACGACGTAGAGCCCGATGACCGAGGCGAGCAGCACCAGGCCGCCGCCGAGCTGGAACATCAGGAACTTCACCGCGGCGGCGCTGCGGCCGGCCTTGCCGAAGCCGCCGATGAGGAAGTACGCCGGGATCAGCGTGGCCTCGAAGACGACGTAGAAGAGGAACACGTCGGTGGCGAGGAAGACCGCGAGCGAGAGCGCCTCGAGGGCGAGGGTCCAGGCGAAGAACGACCGGGCGCCCGCGCCGGACTCCTCGTCGGCCTGGGACCAGGAGTACGCGAGCACGATCGGCACCAGCACGACGGTCAGCAGGACCATCAGCAGCGAGAGCCCGTCGACGCCGAGTGCGTAGTGGACGCCGAACTCGGCGATCCACTCGTGGGTCTCGGTCAGCTGCATGCCGCCGTCGAGCTCGTACTGCAGCGCGACGGCGACGCCGACCCCGAGGGTGAGCACGGAGACCGCGAGCCCGACCAGCTTGGCCAGGTCGGCCCGCGGGAGGGCGGCGACGACGACCGCCCCGATGAGGGGCACCGCCACCAGGACGGTGAGCCAGGGGAAGTCGCTCATGCGAGGTTCACCGCCAGGAGTGCGAGGACGACGAGGAGGACCCCGCCGAGGACGGACAGGGCATAGGTGCGGACGAAGCCGTTCTGGAGCCGGCGCAGGACGCCGCCGAGCACCTTGACGGTGCCCGAGCCGCCGGTGAAGGCGCCGTCGACGACCGCGTGGTCGGCGACGGTGACCCCGCGCACGAGCGCCGCGCCCGGCTGCACGACCAGCGCGTCGTTGATCGCGTCGCCGTAGAGGTCGGCCCGCGCCGCCCGGGTCGCGAAGGAGACGTCGGTGGGCGGGGTGAGCGGGATCTCCCGCTTGCCCACCAGGAACCACGCGGCGGCCACGCCGACGGCCACGACCGCGACGGTGAGCAGCGTGATCACGATGATCGGCAGCGGCGGCTCGTGGTGCGGCGCGACCCCGACGACCGGCGCGAGCCAGTCGACGATCCAGTCGCCGAGGAGCAGCACGCCGCCGAGCACCGACAGCGCGGCGAGGACGATGAGCGGCACAGTCATCACGGCGGGCGACTCGTGCGGGTGCACGTCGTCCTTCCACCGCTTGTTGGTGAGGAAGGTCAGCAGCATCAGGCGGGTCATGTAGAAGCCGGTGATGCCGGCACCGAGCAGGGCGAGCACGCCGACGACCCAGTTCTCGGCCAGGGCGGTCTCGATGATCTTGTCCTTGGACCAGAAGCCCGAGAAGCCGGGGAAGCCGATGATCGCGAGGTAGCCCATCGCGAAGGTCAGGAACGTCACCGGCATCGCGTGCCGCAGCGCGCCGTAGCGGCGCATGTCGACGTCGTCGTTCATGCCGTGCATGACCGATCCGGCGCCGAGGAACATGTTGGCCTTGAAGAAGCCGTGCGTGATCAGGTGGAAGATCGCGAAGGCATAGCCGGCCACGCCGAGGCCGGCGCCGAGCATCATGTAGCCGATCTGGCTCATCGTGGAGCCGGCCAGCGCCTTCTTGATGTCGTCCTTGGCGCAACCGATGATCGCGCCCCACAGCAGCGTGACCGTCGCGACGATCACGACGACCGTCTGGGCGGTGGGGGCGAGCTCGAAGATGAAGTTCGAGCGGACGACGAGGTAGACGCCGGCGGTGACCATGGTCGCGGCGTGGATGAGCGCGGAGACCGGGGTCGGGCCCTCCATCGCGTCGAGCAGCCAGGCCTGCAGCGGCACCTGGGCGGACTTGCCGCACGCCGCGAGCAGGAGCAGCAGGCCGACCGCCGTGAGCGTGCCCTCCTGGGCGGCACCGGAGACGCCGCTGATCGCGGAGAAGCTGGTGGTCCCGAAGGTGACGAAGAGCAGGGCGATGGCCAGCGCCATGCCGATGTCGCCGACGCGGTTGATGACGAAGGCCTTCTTCGCCGCCGCGGCCGCCGAGGGCTTGTGCTGCCAGAAGCCGATGAGCAGGTAGGAGGCGAGGCCGACGCCCTCCCAGCCGAGGAACAGCCCGACGTAGTTCTCCGCGAGCACCAGCATGAGCATGGCGGCGACGAAGAGGTTGAGGTAGGCGAAGAACCGGCGCCGGCGCGGGTCGTGCTCCATGTAGCCGATCGAGTAGACGTGGATCAGGGACCCCACGCCGGTGATCAGCAGCAGGAACAGCGCCGAGAGCGGGTCGTAGAGCAGGTCCATCCCGACGTTGAGGTCACCGACGGAGATCCAGTCCCACAGGTGCTGGGTGACCGACCGGTCGGCCTCGTCGCGCCCGGTGAGCTCGACGAAGAGCACCAGGCTGACCACGAAGGACCCGACCGACATCAGCGTGCCGAGCCAGTGGCCCCAGCGGTCGGTGGCGCGGCCGCCGAGCAGCAGCACGGCGGCGCCCAGCAGGGGCAGGCCGATGACCAGCCACAGCAGCGAGAACGCGCCGTCGGCGGCGCTCGACTCGATGACCGGCACCTGGTGCGCGGCCTCGGAAAGTGCGTACATCCGCTTCTCTTCCTCAGTACTTCAGCAGGCTGGCGTCGTCGACCGAGGCCGACCGGCGGGTGCGGAAGATGGTCATGATGATCGCGAGCCCGACGACCACCTCGGCGGCCGCGACGACCATCACGAAGAACGCCGCGACCTGCCCGTCGAGGTTGCCGTGCTGCTTGGCGAAGGCCACGAGCGCGAGGTTGCAGGCGTTGAGCATCAGCTCGACGCACATGAAGACGACGATCGCGTTGCGGCGGGTCAGCACCCCCACGGCGCCGATGCTGAACAGGATCGCCGAGAGCACGATGAACGGCGTCACGTCGGTCACCGGTGGGCCTCCGAATCCGTGGCAGGGCCGGTCGCCCGGCCGTCGACGTCGGCGCCCGGGTTCTCGGTGTTGTGGCCGGAGCCCGCCGAGAGGTCACCGGGCGTGCCCGAGCCGCCGTCAGGGCCCGCCAGCGCGCGCTGGACGTCCTCGATGTCGTCGGCGAGGTCGGGGGCGTTGCGGATCGTGCCGCGCGCGGCCAGCGTCCGGGAGACCGAGGACTCCGCGGGCGTGCCGTCGGGCAGCAGCGCCGGGGTGTCCACGGCGTTGTGGCGGGCGTAGACGCCCGGCGCCGGGAGCGGGCCGAGGTGGACGCCCAAGGTGCCGAAGTCGCGGACCCGCTGGGCGGCCAGGTCGGCCTGCCCGGCCCGCGGGCTGGTGCGCTCGCGGTGGGCCAGCACCATCGCGCCGAGGGCGGCGGTGATGAGCAGGGCCGCGGTGACCTCGAAGACCAGCACGTAGCGGGAGAACAGCAGCCCCGCCAGGCCCTCGATGTTGCCGCCGGCGTTGGCCGCCTCCAGGCCCACGGTCGGGCCGAGGGAGAGCTGGGCGACGCCGAGCAGCATGACCACCGCGAGGCCGGCGCCGAGCACGACGGCGGCGACCCGCTGGCCCCGGATGGTCTCCACCAGGGAGTCCGAGGCGTCGACGCCGACGAGCATGACGACGAAGAGGAAGAGCATGAGGATCGCGCCGGTGTAGACGATGATCTGCACGACGAAGAGGAACGGCGCCTCGAGCACCAGGTAGAGCACCGCGAGGCTGATCATCACGGTCGCGAGCAGCAGGGCGGCGTGGACCGCCTTGCGCACGACCAGGATGCCCAGGGCGCAGACCACCATCACCGGGGCGAGGATCCAGAACGCGATCATGCCGTGCCCTCCGGGGCCGGGGCGGCGTAGGCGCCGCGGTAGTAGTCGCCCTCGTCCGAGCCCAGCCGCATCGGGTGCGGCGGCTGCTCCATGCCCGGCAGCAGGGGGGCGAGCAGGTCGGACTTCTCGTAGATCAGGTCGGCGCGGTTGTCGTCGGCCAGCTCGTACTCGTTGGTCATCGTCAGCGCGCGGGTCGGGCACGCCTCGATGCACAGCCCGCACAGGATGCAGCGCAGGTAGTTGATCTGGTAGACGCGGCCGTACCGCTCGCCGGGGCTGAATCGGCCCGAGCCGTCCGGCAGGTCGACGTTCGAGGCGCCCTCGACGTAGATCGCGTCGGCCGGGCAGGCCCAGGCGCACAGCTCGCAACCCACGCACTTCTCCAGCCCGTCGGGCCAGCGGTTGAGCTGGTGACGGCCGTGGAAGCGCGGCGCGGTCGGCTGCTTCTCGAAGGGGTACTGCTCGGTGACGACCTTCTTGAACATCGTCCGCAGCGTGACCCCGAACCCGGCGACCGGGTCGAAGAAGCCCTGCTTGCCGCTCGGCTGGTCGTTGGTCGGGTGGCCGCTCGGTGCGTCGGTCATCGGCTCTCCTCCTCCGCCTCGGCGCTGCTCCCCGCGGTCGCGGAGGTGGTGCCGGCGGGAGATGCGAAGGTCAGCGGTCGGGCGGCGCCGCGGACGGCACCCCCGGCGGGCATGGGCGGGACGGGGAAGGCTCCGGTCGGCTCGGGCACCGGGCGGGTCGCGCCCGCGGCCGGCTGGTCGGAGTCCTGGCCGAGGAACATCGCCGCGAGCAGCACGGCGGCGAGCACGGCGAGGGCAACCAGGACGTACTGGCGGTCGAGGCCGCCGTCGAGGGTGATCGCCCGGATGACGGCGACCGCGACGGTCCAGCCCAGCGCGACCGGGATGAGGACCTTCCAGCCGAAGTTCATGAACTGGTCGTAGCGCAGTCGCGGCAGCGAGCCGCGCAGCCAGATGAAGAAGAAGATGAAGAACAGCATCTTCCCGAAGAACCAGATCAACGGGACGTAGCCCTCGTTGGCGCCCTCCCAGACCCGGTCGATCCAGAACGGTGCGCGCCAGCCGCCGAGGAACAGGGTGGTCGCGACCGCGGAGACCGTCGCCATGTTGATGTACTCGGCGAGGAAGAACAGGGCGAACTTCAGCGAGGAGTACTCGGTGTGGAAGCCGCCGACCAGCTCGCCCTCGGCCTCGGGGAGGTCGAAGGGCGCGCGGTTGACCTCGCCGACCATCGAGATGACGTAGATGACGAACGAGGGCGCCAGCACCAGGCCGTACCAGAGGGTGTCCTGGGCGTCGACGATCTGGGAGGTCGAGGCGGAGCCGGCGTAGAGGAACACCGAGACCAGCGCCAGGCCCATCGAGACCTCGTAGGAGATCATCTGCGCGCTCGAGCGCAGCCCGCCCAGCAGGGAGTACGTCGAGCCGCTGGACCAGCCGCCGAGCACGATGCCGTAGATGCCGATCGAGGCGATCGCCATCACGAAGAGCACCGCGACCGGCATGTCGGTCAGCTGGAGCGGGGTGACGGTGTCGGTGAACGGGATCCGCACCTCGGGCCCGAACGGGATCACGCTGAACGTCACGAACGCCGGGATGACGGCCATGATCGGGGCGAGGAGGAAGACCACCTTGTCGGCGGCCTTGGGGATGATGTCCTCCTTCAGCGCCAGCTTCACGCCGTCGGCCAGGGACTGCAGCAGGCCGAAGGGGCCGTTGACGTTCGGGCCGATGCGGTGCTGCATCCGCGCGACGACGCGCCGCTCCCACCAGATGTTGAACAGCGTGAGCAGGACCAGGACGACGAAGATCAGGACGGTCTTGAGCAGCACGACCCAGAGCGGGTCGCCGCCGAAGGCCGAGAGGTCGTCGGCGGCCAGGGGCCTCAGCAGCGGCGTCATCGACCTGCTCCCTTCACGGTCACGCGTGAGCCGGGCGAGGCCAGGCCGGCCAGCACCCCGTCGCCGAAGGAGTTCGCCGGGACCCAGACCACGCCGTCGAGGAGGTCGTCGGTGATCTCGGCCGGCAGCGTCACCGAGCCGCGGTCACCGGTGAGGGTGACGGTGGGTCCGACCACGTCGTACGTCGCGGCGCTGATCCGCGCGACCGGCATCCGGGCGGTGGCCCGGAGCGCGGCGTCGCCGTCCTGCATCGAGCCGAGGTCGAGCATCTGCTTCCAGGTCGCGAGGACCATGCCCTCTCCCGGGCCCTCCCCCGGGCCCTCCCCGGCGGCGGGCACCGGCGCGGGCAGCGGGTCGGCGGCGGGGGCGGGGCGCTGCCCGTCCCACCCGCCGAGCTCCTCCATCCGCGCGCGGACGTCGGCGACGGTGCGGAAGCCGAGCGGGCGGCCCTGGCCGAGCGCAGCGAGCTCCTCGGCGATGCCGGCGAGGACGCGGAGGTCGGGCAGCGAGGCGGGGTTGGTGAAGACCGCCTCGAAGGGCCGCGGACGGCCCTCCCAGGTGACGAAGGTGCCGGCCTTGTCGCTGACCGGCGCGACGGGGAAGACCACGTCGGCCTCGCGGGTCACGTCGGTCTCGCGGACCTCGAGGGCCACCACGAAGCGGGCGGCGCGCAGCGCCTCCCGGGTGGCCGCCGGGTCCGCGGTGTCGTCGGGGTCCACGCCGCCGACGACCACGCCGCCGAGCTCGCCGGAGCGCAGCGCGGCCACGATCTGGTCGGCGTCGCGGCCCGGGGTCTCCGGGAGCGAGGCCACGCCCCAGGTGGTGGCGGCGTCGACACGGGCGCCGGCGTCGGCCACGGGCCGCCCGCCGGGCAGGAGGGTGGGCAGGCAGCCGGCCTCGACCGCGCCGCGGTCACCGGCCCGGCGCGGCACCCACGCCAGGCGGGCGCCGGTACGCCGCGCAAGCGCGGCCGCGGCGGTCAGGGCGCCGGGCGAGGTCGCGAGCCGCTCCCCCACCAGCAGGACCGTGTCCTGGTCCAGGCCGTGCTCGCCGTGCTCGGCCAGCGCGTCGATGACCGCGGCCTCGGTGCCCGGCACGGCCGGGACGAGGACGCCGTTCATCTTGCGCAGCCCGCGGCTGCTGAAGGGCGCCACCGAGAGCACGCGCGTGCCCCGGCTCGACGCCTTGCGCAGCCGCAGGAAGATCGCGCCGGCCTCGTCCTCGGGCTCGAGCCCGAGCAGGACGACGGTGCGCGCGGCCTCGAGGTCGGCGTAGGAGACCCCGCCGGCCCACGGGCCGGTGAGCACGACCTCGGAGGCGAGGAAGTCCGCCTCCTCCGCCGAGAGCGGCCGGGCGCGGAAGTCCACGTCGTTGGTGCCGAGCGCGACCCGGGCGAAGACGCTGTAGGCGTAGGCGTCCTCGGCGGTCAACCGACCACCGGGCAGCACGCCGACGGCGCCGGCCGCGGCGAGCCCGCGGGCAGCCACCGCGAAGGCCTCCGGCCACGAGGCCGGCCGCAGCGAGCCGTCGGTGTCGCGGACCTGCGGGTAGGTCAGCCGGTCGGGCTGCTGGGCGTAGTGGAACGCGAAGCGGTCCTTGTCGGTGATCCACTCCTCGTTGACCTCGGGGTCGTTGCCGGCCAGGCGGCGCATCACCTTGCCGCGGCGGTGGTCGACGCGGATCGCGGAGCCGCAGGCGTCGTGCTCGGCCACGGCCGGGGTGGAGACGAGGTCGAAGGGACGGGAGCGGAAGCGGTACTCGGCGCTGGTGAGGGCGCCGACCGGGCAGATCTGGATGGTGTTGCCGGAGAAGTAGCTCTCGAAGGGCTCCTTCTCGTAGATCCCGACCTGCTGGAGCGCCCCGCGCTCGACCAGCGCGATGAACGGGTCGCCGGCGATCTGCTCGGAGAAGCGGGTGCACCGGGCGCACAGCACGCAGCGCTCGCGGTCGAGCAGGACCTGGGCGGAGATGTTGATCGGCTTGGGGTAGGTGCGCTTGATGCCGCCGCTGGCGGCGAAGCGGGACTCGCCGCGGCCGTTGGACATCGCCTGGTTCTGCAGCGGGCACTCCCCGCCCTTGTCGCAGACCGGGCAGTCCAGGGGGTGGTTGATGAGCAGGAACTCCATGACGCCCTGCTGCGCCTTGTCGGCCACCTCGCTGGTGGCCTGGGTGCTCACGACCATGCCCTCGGCGACCGGCAGCGTGCAGGAGGCCTGCGGCTTCGGGAAGCCGCGGCCGTTGCCGGCGTCGGGGACGTCGACCAGGCACTGGCGGCAGGCGCCGACCGGCGCGAGCAGCGGGTGGTCGCAGAAGCGCGGGATCTGGATCCCCACCTGCTCGGCGGCGCGGATGACCAGGGTGTCCTTGGGGACGCTGACCTGGACGCCGTCGATGGTGAGCGAGACCAGGTCGGTCCGGTCCTGTTGCAGCGTCATGCCATGGCTCCCACGGTCCGGTCGGCCCACGCGGTCGAGGCGGCCGGGTCGAACGGGCAGCCGCCGTGCGTGAGGTGGGCGAGGTACTCCTCGCGGAAGTACTTGATCGAGCTGGAGATCGGGCTGGTCGCGCCGTCGCCGAGGGCGCAGAAGGAGCGGCCCAGGATGTTGTCGCACTGGTCGAGCAGCAGGTCGAGGTCGGCCTCGCTGCCCTGCCCCTTCTCCAGCCGGGCCAGGGTCTGCACCAGCCACCACGTGCCCTCGCGACACGGGGTGCACTTGCCGCAGGACTCGTGCTTGTAGAACTCCGTCCACCGCAGGACCGCCCGCACCACGCAGACGGTCTCGTCGAAGATCTGGAGCGCGCGGGTGCCGAGCATCGAGCCGGCCGCGCCGACGCCCTCGAAGTCGAGGGGTACGTCGAGGTGCTCGGCGGTCAGCAGCGGGGTGCTGGAACCGCCCGGGGTCCAGAACTTCAGCTCATGACGCTGGCCGTCCGACTTCTGGCGGATGCCGCCGGCGAGGTCGATGAGCTCGCGCAGGGTGATGCCGAGCGGCGCCTCGTACTGCCCCGGGCGCTGCACGTGCCCGGAGAGGGAGAAGATGCCGAAGCCCTTGGACTTCTCGGTGCCCATGCTGGAGAACCACTCGGCGCCGTTGGCGATGATGCTGGGCACCGAGGAGATCGACTCGACGTTGTTGATGACCGTGGGGCTGGCGTAGAGGCCGGCGACCGCGGGGAACGGCGGGCGCAGGCGCGGCTGGCCGCGGCGGCCCTCGAGGCCCTCGAGCAGCGCGGTCTCCTCGCCGCAGATGTAGGCCCCGGCCCCGGCGTGCACCACGACGTCGAGGTCGTAGCCCGAGCCGTGGATGTCGCGACCGAGGTGCCCGGCGGCGTACGCCTCGGCGACGGCGGCCTGGACCCGGCGGATGACGTGGAGGACCTCGCCGCGGATGTAGATGAACGCCGTGTGCGCCCGGATCGCGAAGCTGCTGAGGATGACGCCCTCGACCAGCGTGTGCGGGCTGGCCATCATCAGCGGGATGTCCTTGCAGGTCCCCGGCTCGGACTCGTCGGCGTTGACGACGAGGTACTTCGGGTTCGGGTTGTCCTGCGGGATGAAGGACCACTTCATCCCGGTCGGGAAGCCCGCGCCGCCGCGACCGCGCAGGCCGGAGTCCTTGACCGCCGCGATGACGGCGTCGGGGCCCATCGCGAACGCCTTGTCGAGGGCGTCGTAGCCGCCGCGGCGGGCGTAGGCGTCGAGGGTCCAGGACCGCTCGTCGGCCCAGCCGGCGGTCAGCACCGGGGTGAGGGTGTCGGTCGAGCCGCTCATCGAGCGTCTCCCTTCTCCGCGGCCGTCTCGGTCGTCGGGCTCTCCTTCTCGACCACGGCGGCCTCGGCCTCCGGGGTGCCGGCGTCCGCGGTCGCCTCCGCCTCGCGGCTCGGCTCCTCGGCCACGCCGTGCCCGCCCTGGCCGCCGTCGGCGGACCCGGTCGACGGCGCGGACCAGCCGCGCTCGTGGGCGATGTCGAGGCCGACCAGCGAGGCCGGCCCGGCGCTCGGGCCCTCGTCGACGCGGCCGTCGGGGAAGCCGGCGAGCACGCGGGAGGCCTCGCGCCAGGTGCAGATCCGGGGGCCGCGGGTGGAGCGGACCTCGGCGCCGGCGCGCAGGTCGTCGACCAGCTGCACGGCCGACTCGGGGGTCTGGTTGTCGACGAACTCCCAGTTGACCATCATCACCGGGGCGTAGTCGCAGGCCGCGTTGCACTCGAGGTGCTCGAGGGTGACCTTGCCGTCGGCGGTGGTCTCGTCGTTGCCGACGTCGAGGTGCTCCTTGAGCCGGGCGAAGATCTCGTCGCCGCCCATCACCGCGCACAGCGTGTTGGTGCAGACGCCGACGTGGTAGTCGCCGACCGGCTTGCGCTTGTACATCGTGTAGAAGGTCGCCACGCCGCTGACCTCGGCCGCGGAGATGCCCAGCACGTCGGCGCAGGCCTCGATCCCCTCGGGGGTGATCCGGCCCTCGACCGACTGCACCAGGTGCAGCATCGGCAGCAGGCCCGAGCGGGGCTGCGGGTAGCGGGCCGCGATCTCGCGCAGCTCGGCCAGCGAGTCCTCGGTGAGCTTGGTGCTCATCGGTCCACACCTCCCATGACGGGGTCGACGGAGGCGATCGCGACGATGACGTCGGAGATCATCCCGCCCTCGCTCATCACGCTGGTCGCCTGCAGGTTGGTGAACGACGGGTCGCGGAAGTGCGCCCGGAACGGGCGGGTGCCGCCGTCGGAGACCACGTGCGCACCGAGCTCGCCGCGCGGCGACTCGACCGGCACGTATGCCTGGCCGGCGGGGACCCGGAAGCCCTCGGTGACGAGCTTGAAGTGGTGGATCAGCGCCTCCATCGACTCGCCCATGATGTGGCGGATGTGGTCGAGGCTGTTGCCCATCCCGTCGCTGCCGATGGCCAGCTGGCTGGGCCAGGCGATCTTCTTGTCCGCGACCATGACCGGCGCGCCCTCGAGCCCGGCGAGCCGGTCGGCGGCCTGCTCGATGATCTTCAGCGACTCCCACATCTCGTTGAGCCGGATCCGGAACCGGCCGTAGGAGTCGGCGGTGTCCCAGGTCTGCACGTCGAAGTCGTAGGTCTCGTAGCCGCAGTAGGGCTGGGTCTTGCGCAGGTCCCAGGGGTAGCCGGTGCTGCGCAGCACCGGGCCGGTGAGGCCCAGGGCGACGCAGCCCTCGAGGTCGAGGGTGCCGACGTTCTCGAGGCGGGCCTTGAAGATCGGGTTGGCGTTGCACAACGCGGCGTACTCCGGCAGCCGCTTGCGCATGAGCTCGACGAACCCGCGGATCTCCTCCAGCGCGCCGGGCGGGAGGTCCTGGGCGACGCCGCCGGGGCGGATGAACGCGTGGTTCATCCGCAGGCCGGTGATCAGCTCGAAGAGGTCGAGCACCAGCTCGCGCTCGCGGAACCCGACGGTCATCACGGTCAGCGCGCCGATCTCCATGCCGCCGGTCGCGATCGCGACGAGGTGGGAGGAGATGCGGTTGAGCTCCATGAGGAGCACCCGCATCACGGTGGCCTTCTCGGGGACCTGGTCCTCGATGTCGAGCAGCCGCTCGACGCCCAGGGAGTAGGTCGCCTCGTTGAAGAACGGGGAGAGGTAGTCCATCCGGGTGCAGAACGTGACGCCCTGGACCCAGGAGCGGAACTCCATGTTCTTCTCGATGCCGGTGTGCAGGTAGCCGATGCCGCAGCGGGCCTCGGTCACCGTCTCGCCCTCGAGCTCGAGGATCAGGCGCAGCACGCCGTGGGTCGAGGGGTGCTGCGGGCCCATGTTGACGACGATCCGGTCGCTGTCGTCCTCGGCGAGGCCCTCGGCGATCTGGTCCCAGTCCTGGCCGGAGACGGTGAAGACCCGTCCTTCGCTGGTCTCGGTGGACCCGGCGTACATGTCGTGCTCGGTGGTGGTCATCAGCTGTAGCTCCGTCGCTGGTCGGGCGGCGGGATGGTGCCGCCCTTGTACTCCACGGGGATGCCGCCCAGCGGGTAGTCCTTGCGCTGGGGGTGGCCCGGCCAGTCGTCGGGCATGAGGATGCGCGTCAGCGCGGGGTGGCCGTCGAAGACCAGCCCGAACATGTCGTAGGTCTCCCGCTCGTGCCAGTCGGCCGTGGGGTACGTCGCCACGACCGACGGCAGGTGCGGGTCGGCGTCGGGCACGGCGACCTCGAGGCGGATCCGGCGGTTCCAGGTCATCGAGAGCAGGTGGTAGACCGCGTGCAGCTCGCGGTCCTTGTCGTCGGGGTAGTGCACCCCGCTGACCCCGCTGAGCACCTCGAAGCGCAGCGAGGGGTCGTCGCGCAGGGCGCGCGCGACCGCGGGCAGGCCGTCGCGGCGGACGTGGAAGGTGACCTCGCCGCGGTGGACGACGACGCCCTCGATCGCGTCGGGGGCACCGGCAGCGGCGAGCGCGGCATCGAGCGCGGCCGCGACCTCCTCGTGCCAGCCCTCGAGCGGTCGGCGGGCCGGGGCCGGGAAGACCACCGGCTGCACCAGGCCGCCGTAGCCGCTGGTGTCACCCGAGCCGCGGGTGCCGAACATGCCGAACCGGGCGCCGACCGCACGCACCTCCGGGTCGAGGGTGGCCGGGGCGTTCTCCGGCGACTCGTCCACGGCGCGCTGGTCGGGGGCCTTGCCGGGCTCGTTGGTCGCGTCGCTCACCGCAGCATCCCTCGCATCTCGGAGGTGGGCAGGGCGCGCAGCGCGGCGTTCTCCCGCTCCTCGATCTCGGCGGCGCGGTGCGGGCCCATCTTGGTCTGCTGCACCTGGTCGTGGAGCTTGAGGATCGCGTCGATGAGCATCTCCGGGCGGGGCGGGCAGCCGGGGAGGTACATGTCGACCGGCACGATGTGGTCGACGCCCTGGACGATCGCGTAGTTGTTGAACATGCCGCCGCTGGAGGCGCAGACACCCATCGCGAGCACCCACTTGGGCTCGGCCATCTGGTCATAGATCTGGCGCAGGACCGGGGCCATCTTCTGGCTCACCCGGCCGGCCACGATCATCAGGTCGGCCTGGCGGGGGCTGGCCCGGAAGACCTCCATGCCGAACCGGGCCAGGTCGTACTTCGGGCCGCCGCTGGTCATCATCTCGATGGCACAGCAGGCGAGCCCGAAGGTCGCTGGCCAGAACGACGCCTTGCGCATGTAGCCGGCCACGCCCTCGACCGTGGTCAGCAGGACGCCGCTCGGCAGCTTCTCTTCGAGTCCCATGGTGCAGTCCCTCGGTCAGTCCCAGTCGAGACCACCGCGACGCCACTCATAGGCGTAGGCGATGGTGATGTTGAAGAGGAAAATGACGACCGCGATCAGGCCGAACCAGTGCAGCTGGTCGAAGTAGACCGCCCACGGGACCAGGAACATGATCTCGACGTCGAAGATGATGAAGGTCATCGCGACCGTGTAGTACTTCACCGGGAACCGCCCGCCGCCGATCGGCTGCGGGGTGGGCTCGATGCCGCACTCGTAGCTGTCGAGGCGGGCCCGGTTGTAGCGCTTCGGACCGATCAGGGAGCTCATCGCGACGGAGCCGACCGCGAAGAGCGCGGCCAGCGAGGCGAGGGCCAGCACCGGTGTGTAGAGCTCCACGGGCACTCCTGTCGAACGTCGGTCGGGCGGCACTTCCGCACCACCATGTGACCTTGTGAATGGAATCACGAAGTGGTACGTGACACATAGTGCCACTGGTGCCCCACCGGCGCACGCAGGGGGTGGGAACTCGCGATTCCCGGCCTGACCTGGGCATTTACCGCACGCGGACGTTTCCTATATGCAACCGGTTGCTGACCTGCGGGAACGCCCCGCCTGCGCTCCCTGGTGGCGCCTCGGTGGCTACTTGGTGGCGCGGTGCAGGGCGACGATCCCCGCGGAGAGGTCGCGCCACTCGGGGCGCTGCCAGCCGGCCTCGGCGACGAGGTCGGCCAGGCCGCGCTGGTCGGGCCAGGCGCGGATCGACTCGGCGAGGTAGACGTAGGCGTCCGGGGCGGAGGAGACCGCGCGGGCGATCGTCGGGAGCGCCTTCATCAGGTACTCCAGGTAGACGGTGCGGAACGCGGCGTTCGTCGGGTGGCTGAACTCGCAGACCACCAGGCGGCCGCCGGGCTTGGTGACCCGCCGCATCTCGCGCAGGCCGGCCAGCGGGTCGACGATGTTGCGCAGCCCGAAGGAGATGGTGACCGCGTCGAAGGTGTCGTCGGCGAAGGGCAGCCGGGTGCCGTCACCGGCGGTGAAGGGCAGGTCGGGGCGCGCCTGCTTGCCCACCCGGAGCATGCCGAGGGAGAAGTCGCACGGCACCACGGTCGCCCCGCGGTCGGCGAAGGGCTGGCTGGAGGTGCCGGTCCCGGCGGCGAGGTCGAGCACGAGGTCGCCCCACCCGGCGTCGACCGCCTCGATCACGTCCTGGCGCCAGCGCCGGTCCTGCCCGAGGGAGAGGACGTCGTTGGTCACGTCGTAGCGACGCGCGACCGCGTCGAACATCCGACGGACGTCGGTCGGCTGCTTGTCGAGCTCTGCACGGGCCACGGCCGAACCCTACGGGGGCGTCGCGCTCGGGCCGCAGCCGCGGCTCAGGCGACCGCGTCCCAGGCGGCGTCGAGCAGCTCGACCAGGTCCGCGGCAGGCAGCCCGGAGGCGGTGGCCTGGACGGTCAGGTCGCCCTCGCTGCGCTGGCACGAGACGTAGGAGGGGGCCGCGTCCTGCGGGGCGCCGGCGGCCGGGTCCACGGCCGGGCGCTGCACGATGCAGATCGCGTCGCCCTCGCGCACCAGCTCCTGGCTCGCGGCGCCGGTCGCGGCGGCCTCCTCCCCGGAGATCGTCTCGGGGGCGAAGGCGCCGCCCGGGGCGCGGAAGGCCTGGACGAAGACGGCCGTGGTGAGGTCCTCGCTGGCGTAGGTGCGGGTCTCCGCCGCGTAGTCGTAGACCTCGTCGAGCACCTCGTCGCTGTGCTGGCGCGCGGAGGCCTGGCGGCCCGCGAGCGTCTCGGCCTCCTCGGCCTCGTAGCTCCCGGCGAACGCCTCGCCGCGGTCGGCCGCGGTGTAGCCGCCGGGCAGCGTGTCGGGCAGGTCGAGGGGGTCCTCGGCGTTCGAGCCGCCGGTCGCCTTGGGCAGCAGGACGGCGAAGACGACCAGCACGGCGAGCACCACCACGCCGGCCAGCGGACCGGTCCAGCGGGTCAGGGCGGGGGACGGGGTGCTGCTCACGGGAGGACTCCTCGATCGGGGGACTGCGGGGCGCGGAGAGGCCCCGAGCGACGGTAACCGCCGAACCTGAGTCGCAGCCGGGCGGCCCCGCCTGGGCTCCGGGTGGGGGCGGGGTCGTGGGTACCCTCGGGGCGTGACCACCCGTACGGCTCCGGACGAGCAGGTGTCCGCAGGCCGGCTGGTCGCGCGGACCGTGGCGCTCGAGCCCGACTCCCCCCTCTGGCCCGGCGACGCGCTGCTCGACCTGCTCCCCACCGACGCGCCGGTCACCTGGCTGCGCCGCGGCGAGGGACTGGTCGGCTGGGGCGTGGCCGCCCAGCTGCGCACCAGCGGCCCGACCCGCTTCGCCGACGCCGCCAAGTGGTGGGCCGAGACCGTCGGCCGCGCCGAGGTCCTCGACGAGGTCCGCGAGCCGGGCACCGGCCTGGTCTCCTTCGGCACCTTCGCCTTCGCCGACGAGCCGGGCGACTCGGTGCTCACCGTGCCCGCCGTGCTCGTCGGTCGTCGCGGCGACCGGACCTGGGTCACCACCGTCTCCCCCGCCGAGGGGCCGGCCGTCGCCCCCGACGTCCGCGTCCGCGACGTGCCGCCCGCCCCGGTCGGGCTGACCTTCGCCGACGGGGCGCTCGACGGCGAGCGCTGGATGAGCGTCGTGGCCGACGCCGTCGCCCGGATCTCGGCCGGCGAGCTGGAGAAGGTCGTGCTCGCCCGCGACCTGGTCGCCACCGCCACCGAGCCGCTCGACGTCCGCTGGCCGCTGCGGCGGCTGGCCGCCGGCTACCCGATGTGCTGGACCTTCCACGTCGACGGGATGTTCGGCGCCACCCCCGAGCTGCTCGTGCGCCGCGAGCGCGGCCTGGTCACCTCCCGGGTGCTGGCCGGCACGATCCGCCGTACCGGCGACGACGAGCGCGACCTGGCGCTGGCGGCGACGCTGGCGCGCTCCTCCAAGGACCTCGAGGAGCACGAGTACGCCGTCCGGTCGGTCGCCGACGCGCTCGAGCCGCACTGCTCCTCGATGAACGTCCCCGAGGCGCCGTTCGTCCTGCACCTGCCGAACGTCATGCACCTCGCGACCGACGTGAACGGCGTGGTGCACGACGCGGCGACCGTCTCCTCGCTCCAGCTCGCCGAGGCGCTGCACCCCTCCGCCGCCGTCGGCGGGACCCCGACCCCGGAGGCCACCGAGCTGATCAGCCGGATCGAGTGCATGGACCGCGGCCGCTACGCCGGCCCGGTCGGCTGGATGGATGCCTCGGGCGACGGCGAGTGGGGCATCGCGCTGCGCTCGGGCTTCCACGAGGGCGACACCGTCCGCCTCTTCGCCGGCTGCGGCGTCGTCGCCGACTCCGACCCCGAGTCCGAGCTCGCGGAGTCGCAGGCGAAGTTCGTGCCGGTGCGCGACGCCCTGGCCGACTGACGCCGGGCCCTAGAGGTCCTGGAGGTCCTGCCCGTCGGCCAGCCGGGTGTAGACCTGCCCGGTCGGCTCGAGGAACCGATCGAGGTGCCCGCCGATGACGCCGAGGCCGGTCTCGGAGTAGATCCGGTCGTGGATGGCCAGGTTGCGGGGCGCCCCGACCTCGCGGGCGAAGTCGATGGCCTCGGCCGCCTTCAGCCACGGCGCGGAGACCGGGAGCAGCAGCAGGTCGATCGGCTCGCCGGGCCCGGTGAGCGCGTCGCCGGGGTGGAAGACCTTGTGGCCGCCGAGGTCGAGCAGGTAGCCGGAGTTGGTGATCCGGGGCAGCTCGGGGTGGATGACCGCGTGCAGCTCGCCGACCGCGCGCACCGCGATCGGGCCGATGGTGAAGTCCTCGCCGGGCGCGACGACGTGCAGCCGCTCGGCCAGGTCCGGGGCGTCCGCGCGGACGTGGGCGGCGACGCCCTCGATCGTGTAGACCGGCGCGTCGGCACGGAGCAGTGTCTCGGCGACGTAGTGGTCGGCGTGCTCGTGGGTGACCAGCACGGCGTCCGCGCCGTCGACCGCGTCGGGGTCGGTGAAGGCCCCGGGGTCCAGGACGATCGTGGTCCCCTCGTGCTCGATCCGGACGCAGGCGTGCCCCAGCTTCGTGATGCGCATGAGGCCCACCGTAGAGCGCGGCCAGGGGCGTTCGGCGACTGTGGTCGGCGCTCGGGCGCTCCCTACGATGGACCGGTGAGCTCCCCCGACCGCTTCGACGGCGTCACCATCCGGCCCGCCGTCCTCGACGACGCCGACGCGCTCGGCCGCCTCCACGTCGACTCCTGGGACGAGTCCTACGCCCACCTGGTGCCCGAGAAGGTCCGCGCCGAGCGGGAGGAGCACCTGGCCGAGCGGATCGAGGTGTGGCGCGAGATGGTCGCCCTCCACGACCGGACGCTGGTCGCCGAGGCCCCCGAGGGCCTGGTCGGCTTCGCCGGCGCGGGCGAGCCCGACGAGCTGGGCCTGCCGCTGCTGGCGCTCTACGTTCGGGCGCACTGGTGGGGCACCGGCCTGGGGCACCTGCTCTTCGTCGCGACGATCGGCGACGCCCCGTCGTACCTGTGGGTCCTGGAGCCCAACAAGCGCGCGATCCGGTTCTACGAGAACCACGGCTACCACCCCGACGGCGCCTTCGAGCACGCCGAGGAGGGCCTCCACATCCGCATGGTCCGGCCGTGACCCGCTTCGACCTCGGCGATCCGACGTTCGACGTCACCGCCGGGCACTGAGGGTCGAGGCCTCCAGCGCGGCGATCAGCGTCCGGGCGTCCCACGGGCCCTCGTGCCGGCGGTCCCCGACGAAGAACGTCGGCGTGCCCCGCGCGCCGCTGGCGGCCGCGCTGTCGAGGTCCTGACGGACGCGCTCGTGCACCGCGTCCTCGGCGAGGTCCCGGATGAACTGCTCGACGTCGAGCCCGAGCGCGGCGGCGTGCCCGACGAGGTCCTCGTGCTCGAGGGCGTCCTGGTGGGAGAAGAGCCGGTCGTGCATCTCCCAGAACGCCCCCTGCCGGGCGGCCGCCTCGGCCGCCACCGCCGCCAGGGGCGCGTGGGGGTGCATGCCCATCGGCAGGTGCCGGGCGACGTAGCGCAACCGGTCGCCGAAGTGCGCGCGGACCTCCCGGGCCGAGCCGGTGGCGCGAGCACAGAAGGGGCACTCGAAGTCGAGGTACTCCACCAGCGTCAGCGGCGCGTCGACCGGTCCGTGCACGTGGTCGCGCTCGGGGTCGACCGGGACGCTGAGCACCGCCGGCAGCGCCGCGTCCTCCTGGCCGAAGCGGCGAGCGGCGACGCGGAAGACCAGCCACCCGACGGCGCTCGCGACCACCACCGAGAGCAGCACACCGACGGTCGCCTCGTCCCGCAGCCGATCGTCGTCGAAGGCCAGGTCGACGATGAGCAGCGAGACGGTGAAGCCGATGCCCGACAGCGCCCCGCCGGCAAGCACGTGCCCCATGCCGACCCCCTGCGGCAGCTCGCCCCAGCCGGCCCGGACCGCCAGCAGCGCGCCCAGGCCGATCCCGACGGCCTTGCCGACCACCAGGCCGGCGACCACGCCCCAGGTGACCGGGGAGGCGAGCGCGTCGCCGAGCACGCCGCCGCGCAGGTCGACGCCCGCGTTGGCGAGCGCGAAGAGCGGCACCACGACGTACCCCGCCCAGCCGTGCAGCGCCTCCTGCAGCCGCTCGTTGACCGAGATCGCGCGGGTCAGCTCCTGGCGGGCCGAGCGTTGGACGCCCGGCATCGGCGACTGCCGGAACGCCCGGAACCGCAGGGCGGCGGCCTCGACCTGGGCCCGGTCCGGCTCGGCCGCCGGGACCAGCAGGCCCGCGAGCATGCCGGCGATCGACGCATGCAGCCCCGACTCGAACGTCGCGAGCCAGGCGATCACGACCAGCGCGACGTACGGCGAGGCGCGCCACTGCCCGAGGCGGACGAGCACGACGAGCCCGGCCAGGGCGGCGCCGGCGATCGCGAGGGGCACCGGCGAGAGCTCGTCGGTGTAGGCGAGGCCGATGACGCTGACCGCGACGACGTCGTCGATGACCGTCAGCGTGAGCAGGAAGATCCGCAGCTGGGTCGAGACCGCCGGCCCGACCAGGGCCAGGACGCCGAGGAGGAAGGCGGTGTCGGTGCCGATCACCGCGCCCCAGCCGGCGGCCGCGGGGCCGGAGGGGTTGAGCGCGAGGTAGACCGCGGCCGGCACCAGCATGCCGCCGACGCCGGCGACCAGCGGCACGACGACCCGGCGCCGCTCGGTGAGCTCGCCGACGGCGGCCTCGCGGCGCACCTCGAGCCCGATGACGAAGAAGAACAGCACCATCAGGCCGTCGTTGATCCAGTGGTGCAGGTCCATGGAGATGCCGTCGCCGCCGATGGCGACCTCGACGGTGGTGTGCCACAGCGCCTCGTAGGAGCCCGACCACGGCGAGTTCGCCCACACCAGCGCGACCACCGCAGCCGCCACGAGCAGCGCCGCGCTGGCGGACTCGGTGTGGATGTACTCGCGCAGCCGGGCCCCCGCGCGGTCCTGGCGTTCGCGCGTCGCATCCCGCTGGCTCACGACGGCAGCCTAGGCCGAGCCCGGTGCCCTCGGTTCCCTACGGACGCAGGGCCCGGATCCGCTCGTCCAGGTCGCGCCGGGTGCGCCGGTCCACGACGGCCTCCACGACCTCGATGCCGCCGTTCGGGCTGGCCAGCGCGTGCTCGAGCTCGGCGAGGGTGTCCACGCGCCAGTGCGGCGTGCGCGTTGCCGCGCAGAGGCTCGCCAGGTCGACACCGTGCGGGGTGCCGAAGAGGTCCTCGAACGGCCCGGCGTGCTCCGGGGCGCCCTGCTCGAGCATGGAGAAGATCGCCCCGCCGTCGTCGTTGACCACCACGACAGTCAGGTCGGGGCGCTCCTCGCGGGGCCCGAGGACCAGCCCGCCGCTGTCGTGCAGGAAGGTCACGTCGCCCATGAGCGCGAGGTTGCGGGTGCCGTGCGGCCGGCCGAGCGCGGCCCCGATCGCGGAGGAGATGGTGCCGTCGATGCCGGCGAGACCGCGGTTGGCGACCACCTTGCGCCGGTCGCCGACCTCGTAGCGGGCGACCACCAGGTCCAGGTCGCGGATCGGGCTCGAGGCGCCGACGTACAGCAGGCCACCGGGGGGTACGGCGCGGCTCACCGCCGCCGCCACCTCGTACGGCGTGAGCCCGGGCTCGGCGGCCAGCAGCCGGTCGAGCTGCCGGGCGAGCGCGCGGTCCGCCTCGCGCCAGGCGGCCAGCCAGGTGCCGTCCTCGGCGCCGTCCACGACCGGGCGGAGCACCTCGCGGTCGACCGGGAAGGGCCGCTCCGCCCACACGCCGCGGGCCGGGACGGAGACGACCTCGACGTCCTCGCGGCCGAGCAGCCGGGTGACCGGGCGCGACAGCGTGGGGTGGCCGGCCACGACGACCCGCTCGATGCTGCGGCCCAGGTCGGTGTCGAGCAGCAGCCGGTAGCAGCGCAGGGCGTTGTCGCCGGTGCGCGAGCCCGAGGTCGGCTCGGCGAGCAGCGGCCAGCCGGCGCGCTCGGCGAGCACCCGGGCCGGCGGGCCGGCGTCGTCGCCCGCGACCACCACGGTGCGAGGGCCGAGAGGGAGCAGGTCCCCCGCCGGTGCGGGCGCAGGTTCCGGTGCCCGCGACGCTGGGGGCGAGGGCGCCACCGGCACCCAGGCGTCGGTGGGAACGAGCGGCTCGTCGAGCTGGACGTTGAGGTGGGTGGGGCCGTGGTCGTCGAGCTCGAGCGGGTCCTCGGGCAGGTCGCGGGTGGTGACGAGCCGGCCGAAGACGCCGACCTGGTCGGTGGTCTGGTTCGCGCCGGTGCCGCGCAGCCGCGCCGGCCGGTCGGCGGTGAGCACGACCAGCGGCAGGCCGGAGTGCGCGGCCTCGAGGACGGCCGGGTGCAGGTTGGCCACCGCGGTGCCGGAGGTGCACAGCACGGCGGCGCGGGCGCCGACCTTGGTCAGCCCGAGGGCGAGGAAGGCGGCGCTCCGCTCGTCGACGCGGGTGTGCAGGCGGAGCAGGCCGGCCTCGGCGGCGGCGTGGACCGCGAAGGACAGCGGGGCGTTGCGCGAGCCGGGCGAGAGCACCACCTCGGTGACGCCGGCCTCGAGCAGGGTGGTGACCACCGAGCGGGCCAGGTCCGCCGAGCTCGGGGGCGAGCTCGGGGGCGGGGTCGGCGGGGCGGTCACGGGAGCCGACCCTCGCGCAGCGCCCGGACCTCGGCGAGCCGCGCCTCCCAGTGCGCGACCCGGTCGGGCGCGGCGACCGGGTGGCCGGGGTCGAGGGCGGGCACGCGCACCGCGATCTCGCCGGCGACCGGCAGCAGCGGCTCGGTGGTGGTGTCGGCGGCCAGCAGCTGGGCGGTGGCCAGCCCGCAGGCGTAGGGCAGCTCGGGCAGCGCGGCGGCGAGCGCGACGCCCGCGGCCAGCCCGATCGAGCTCTCCAGGGCGGAGGAGACGACGACCGGCAGCCCGATGTCCTCCGCGATCCGCAGGCACGCCCGCACCCCACCGAGCGGCTGCACCTTGAGCACCGCGACGTCGGCGGCCTCCAGGTCGCGCACGCGGTAGGGGTCCGCGGCCCGGCGGATGGACTCGTCGGCGGCCACCGGCACGCCGACGGCCCGGCGCACCGCGGCGAGCTCCTCGACCGTGGCGCAGGGCTGCTCGACGTACTCCAGGCCGCCGGCGGCGCGGTCGAGCACGGGCAGCCGGGCGAGCGCCTCGTCGGTGCTCCACAGGCCGTTGACGTCGATCCGGACCCGGCCGGCGGGCCCGAGCGCGTCGCGCACCGCCTCCACGCGGGCCTGGTCGTCGGCGAGGGTCTGGCCCGGCTCGGCGACCTTGACCTTCGCGGTCGCGCAGCCGCCGGCGCGGACGATCGCGTGGGCCCGCTCGGCGTCGACGGCCGGCACGGTCACGTTGACCGGCACGCTCGCGCGCACCGGCGCGGGCCAGTCACCCGCGGCGGCCTCCTCGGCGCAGCGCAGCCACGGCTCGGCGACCGCGGCGTCGTACTCCAGGAACGGCGACCACTCCCCCCAGCCGGCCGGCCCCTCGAGCAGCACGCCCTCGCGGACCGTGACGCCGCGGAAGCGGGTGCGCATCGGCAGGCTGAAGACCCGGAGCCCGGTCACGACGCCTCCTGCGCCAACCGGCGCAGCGCGAGCCGGTCGGGCTTCCCGTTGCCGAGCAGGGGTACGTCGTCGAGCGCGACCAGCTGGCGGGGCTTCCACGACCGGGGGTGCTCGGCGCCGACCCAGTCGCGCAGCTCGGCGAGCGGCACGTCCCCGACCACGAAGGCGACCAGCCGGTTGCCCCACTCCTCGTCGGGCACGCCGAGCACCTCGGCCGCGCGCACGCCCGGGTGCTCGCGCAGCCGGGCGGCGACGGCGGGGGCCGGGACGTTGACGCCGCCGGTCACCACCACGTCGTCGAGCCGGCCGAGCACCTGGAGGCGGCCGTCCTCGTCGAGGCGGCCGGCGTCGGAGGTGAGGTACCACCCGTCCACGAGCACCTCGGCGGTCAGCGCCGGGTCGTCCTGGTAGCCGGCGAAGAGCGTGGGGCCGGCCAGCCGGATCCGGCCGTCGCGGTCCAGCGCGAGGCCGACCCCGTCGAGCGGGACGCCGTCGTACACGCAGCCGCCGGCCGTCTCCGCCGCGCCGTATGTCGCCACCACGTGCACCCCGCGCTCCTCGGCGCGGCGGCGCAGCGCCGGGTCGATCGGCCCGCCGCCGACCAGGACGGTGTGGAAGGTGGCGAGCGCCGCGGCCTCCTCGGGCACCTCGAGCATCCGGTGCAGCTGGGTCGGGACCAGCGAGGTGAACCGGTGCTCGGTGGTCATCGCCGCCGTGGCCGCCACGAACGACGCGTGGTCCTCGACCCGCACCGGTGCGTGCCCCGCGACGAGCGAGCGCGCGATGACCTGCAGACCGGCGACGAAGGCGTCCGGCAGCGCCAGCAGCCACTGCCCCTCCGCGCCCAGCCGGCGGGCCGAGGCGGCGACGGAGGCGAGCACCGACGAGCGGGGCAGCAGCACCCGCTTGGGGCGCCCCGTCGACCCGGACGTCTCGACCACCCACGGGTCGGGCTCGGAGGGGGCGGAGAGCCACGCGTCGAGCGTCACACCGGCGGAAACCACACGCCGAACGCTAGCCCGTCGTGATGGGATGGATGCTCGTGCCCCGTCCCCTCGCCGCCGTCGTCGCCAACCTCCGGCCGCCCACGCCGCTGGCGGCCCGGCTCTCGGTGCAGTCGGTGCTCTTCGCGATCGGCGACGGCACGTTCATCACCGCCAGCGCGGTGTTCTTCACCCAGGTCGTCGGCCTCAGCGCCGCGCAGGTCGGCGTCGGCATCACCGTCGCCGGCATCGCCTCCTTCCTCGTCGCCGTCCCAGCGGGCAAGCTCGCCGACCGGATCGGCCCGCAGCGGATGTGGGCGCTCGGCGCGCTCGGCACCGCCCTGGCGTACGCCGTGTGGCCGCTCATCGACGGGTTCGCAGCCTTCCTGGTGATGAGCGTGGTCCTCGAGGTGGTCAACAGCGCGGGCGGGGCGGCCCGCGGGGCGTACGTGCTGGACGTGGTCCCCCGGGTCGAGCGGGTGGCCTCCCAGGCCTACATGTACGCGGCGATGAACCTCGGCTTCACCGTCGGCGCGCTGTTCGGCGGCGTCGCGCTGGCCTTCGAGGGCGACACGGTGGTCGCCGCGCTCCCGTGGTTCACCGCCACGCTCATGCTCGGCAACGCCTTCTGGATCACCCGGCTGCCGAAGGCCGCCCACCGGGAGCGGCCGAACGCGCTCGAGGCCGCCGTGGTCGGCGCGCTCGAGGACGCCGAGGGCGCCCGGACGGTCCCCGGCGCGCTGCAGAACCGCGCCTTCCTGCTCACCTCGTTCTTCAGCGGCGTGCTGTGGACCAACCAGGTGCTGCTGCACATCGTCATCCCGCTGTGGCTGGTGCAGGAGACCGATGCGCCGCGGGTGCTCGTCGCGCTGCTCTTCGGCACCAACACCGTCATGTGCATCTTCTTGCCGATGGTGGTCGCCAAGACCGTCTCCGGGCTGACGACCGCCCTGCGCGCCACCCGGATCAGCAGCACGTTCCTCGTGCTCTCGTGCGTGATCACGCTGGTCACCCACGACACCATCGGCTGGGTGACGATCACCCTGGTCTGGGTCGGCCACGTCACCGTCACCGTCGGCGAGCTGTTCCTCTCCGCCGCCGGGTGGGCCTTCGAGTCCGACCTCTCCGACCCCGACCGGCGCGGGGAGTACCAGGGGGCGCAGAACCTCGGCAGCACCCTCGGCTACGTGTGGGCCCCGGCGCTCTACACCTACCTCGCGATGGAGCAGGGCGCGCTCGGCTGGCTGGTCATCGCCGGGATCCTGGTGGTGGCCACGGTCGCGATCCACCCCTCCGTGCGGGCCGCCCAGCGCTTCCTCGAGCGGCACGACCTCGACCCGGCCCGCTGACCGGGCCGGCGGTCGGGTTCAATCGTCGATCGTGGCAACTGCATCCGAGTGGCTGGCCGGCGCCCGGCCCCGCACCCTGCCGGCGGCGGTCTCGCCGGTCCTCGCCGGGACCGGCGTGGCGGCGTACGTCGACGCGGCGGTGTGGTGGAAGGCCCTGCTCGCCCTCGTGGTGAGCCTGGCGCTCCAGGTCGCGGTCAACTACGCCAACGACTACTCCGACGGCGTCCGCGGCACCGACGACGTCCGGGTCGGCCCGATGCGGCTGGTCGGGTCGGGCGCGGCCACCCCCGCGGCGGTCAAGCGCGCGGCGTTCCTCGCCTTCGGCGTGGCCGGCGTGGCCGGCGTCGCCCTCGCCGCGACCACCGCCTGGTGGCTGGTGGCGGTCGGGGTGGTGTGCGTGCTCGCGGCCTGGGGCTACACCGGCACCTCGCGGCCCTACGGCTACCTCGGCCTCGGCGAGGTCATGGTCTTCGTCTTCTTCGGCCTCGTGGCCGTGGTCGGCACGACGTACGTCCAGACCGGCACCTTCGAGCCCGCGGCGCTCGTCGCCGCCGTCGGCATCGGCGCGCTGGCCTGCGCGATCCTCGTCGCCAACAACCTGCGCGACATCCCCACCGACACCCTCGCCGGCAAGCGCACCCTCGCGGTGCGGCTCGGGGACCGCGGGACGCGCCAGCTGTACGCCGCCCTCGTGGCGGTCGCGGCGCTGGCCGTGGTCGGCCTCGCCGCGGTGACCACGTGGTGGGCGCTGGCCGGGCTGGCCTTCCTGGTGCCCGCCGGCGCCGCCACCCGCACCGTGCTGGGCGGGGCCACCGGGCCCGGGCTGATCCCGGTGCTCCAGCGCACCGGCTCGGCCGAGCTGGCCTGGGCCGTGCTGGTCAGCGTGCCGCTGTTCCTCGCCGGCTGACCTCGCCGCCTGACCTCGCCGCCTGACGCGACTGCGTAGGCTGGCGGCATGGGTTTCCTGATCTTCATCGCGCTCGTCGTCGTCGCCGTGGTGGCGTGGAAGATGCGCGTGCAGCTGCTGGCCAAGGTCCTCGGTCAGTCCGAGGCACGCGTCCAGCGCCAGCTGAACGCCCGCAAGCGCCGCTGAGCACCCCGGGCCGGGGCGACGTCGACTAGTCGACGTCCTCCTTGGCCTTCATGTCCTCGAAGCGCTTCGCGGCGCGGTCCGCGCGCTCCTGGACCCGCTGGGCGAACGCCTCGCGGGGGCCGTTGAGCAGCCACAGCGAGCCGAGCCCGCTCATCACGAACGCGATGACGACGGCCCACAGGACCGGTACCTCACCGGCGACCGCCCACCAGAGACCGAAGACGAGCGCGAGCGACCCGAGGAACAGGGCGATGCGCAGGGCGGTGTAGACGACGAACTCCTTCACGACCTCCAGGGTAGGCGCTGTGGTGCGTCGGCCTACATTGGAGGGGTGCTGAAGCTGCTCCTGGTCGTCGTGCTCTTCGCGCTCGTGACCTACCTCGCCGTGCGGCTCATCGAGCGCCGTGGGACCCCGCCGATCGCGCGCGGCCGCGGTGGCGGCGGTGGGCGTGGTGGCCGCAGTGGGGCCCGTCCCCCCGAGCCGCGCCCGCTGGGTCCCGACGACGACCCCGACTTCCTGCGCGACCTCGACCGCAAGCGGCGCCACCCGGAGGACCCGGACGCGTGAGCAAGCGCCGCACCCTCCCCGCGCTCATCGGCACCGCCGTCCTCCTCGCCGCGACCGCCTGCAGCGGGAGCGGTGCTAGCGAGGCGCCCGAGGACGAGGCGCCGACCGGCCTGGGCTGGGTGACCCTGGACGACCCGAAGGCCGTCGAGCTCCCCGCCGGCGACCCGATCGGCTCCCGCGGGGGCGTGGACGCCGCGATCGACACCGGCAAGCCGGTGCTGCTGAACTTCTGGGCCAGCTGGTGCGTGCCCTGTCGCGCCGAGATGCCGCTGCTGGCCGACGTGGCCGAGCGCGACGACGTGGAGGTCGTCGGTGTCTCCCTCGACCAGTTCGAGGACAAGGCCGTGGAGTTCCTCGACGAGACCGAGGCCGACTACCCGAGCTGGCGCGACCCCGACATGGAGCTGATGGCCAGCTACGCGCCGGCGGTGAGCCCCAACCGGCTGCCCGCGACCGTGCTCATCGTGGACGGCGAGGTCGTCGCCGCCCACCCGGGCGAGTTCACCTCCGCCGAGGACCTATCCGCGGAGCGGCTGCGCGAGCTCGCCGGCTGATCCCGCTGCCGACGCCTCGAGCCCTGCGGGCGCCTCGACCACGACCGCCGGCGCGGCGTAGGAGTGCTGGCTGGTGGTGGAGAAGAAGTTGATCCCGATGAAGTTGAACCACAGCGTGGCCAGGCCCACCAGCGCCAGCATCGCGGCGTTGCGGCCCTTCCAGCCGGCGGTGGCGCGGGCGTGGAGGTACGCGGCGTACACGACCCAGGTGATGAACGCCCAGACCTCCTTGGGGTCCCAGCTCCAGTAGGCCGACCACGCCTGGTGGGCCCAGATCGGGCCGGTGATGAGGACCGCGAAGGTCCACACCGGGAACGCGAAGGCGTGCATGCGGTAGGCGATCCGGTCCAGCGCGGCCGGCTCGGGGACGCGGGCCAGGTAACCGGTCGGGCGCGCCGGACGGCGCTCCTTGATCAGGTAGAACGCCGAGCAGATGCCGCCGAGGGTGAACGCGCCGGTGGCGATGACGGCGGAGACCACGTGGATGACCAGCCACGGCGAGTAGAGCGCCTCGGACAGCGGGGCGACCGGGTCGTAGAGCCAGACCACGTCGACCATCAGCACCACGACGACGAAGCCGACGACGATCGGCGCCATCCAGGCCAGCCCGAAGCGGCGGTTGAGCAGCAGGTAGCCGGCGCTCACGACGAACGTGCCCGAGAGCGTGAACTCGTACATGTTGCCCCAGGGCACCCGGTTGGGGTCCGCGGCCATGCCGCGCCCGACCAGCGCCACCAGGTGCACCGCGGTCGCGATGATCGTCAGCAGCAGGCCGAGCCGGCCGAAGAGCTCGGTACGCCGCACGACGTCCGGCTCCCGGGCCTCGAGGTCCTCGACGACCGAGCCCCCGGCACCGACCGCGACCGGCGCCTGGACCGACGTCTTCTCCTCGATGCCGACCGGCAGCTTCCGCAGGGCCGACCACTGGATCAGGTGGCTGATCAGGGCCAGGAAGTAGACGAGGCCGCAGACGGCGACCGCCTGGTTGCTCAGCGTCTCCCACGCAGCATCGCTCACGACGTCTCATTCCTCTTCGTCTCGAGGGGCTGGTTGCCCCGCAGTTGCGCCACGAGCTCCTCGAGCACCGGCGCGACCTCGCCGCCGCCGGAGCGGTCGAGCGCGGCGACCTCGACCAGTGTGCCGTCCGCGTCCTCGCGGGCACGAACCCAGACCCGGCGGGGGCGGATGAACAGCGAGCCGAGCAGGCCGGCCAGCGCCAGCACGACGCCGGCGAGCGCGATCATCTTGCCGGGGGTCTGGCTGATCTGGATGCGCTGCCAGTCCTGGAGGCCCTCGAAGGTGACCGAGCCCAGGCCGTCGGGCAGCGTCACGGTCTCGCCGGGCCGCATGTCCAGCCGCAGCGGCTTGCCGTCCTCGTCCACGACCTGCTCGGCGTCGGCCTTGTCGAGCACGTAGACCGACTGCGAGCCGCCCTCGTCCATGCCGAGGTCGCCGGCGTAGACGAGCACCGAGAGCAGCGGGTTGGCCGCCTTGCCGAGCAGGTTGACCGGGTCGCCCTCCTCGGTCATGCCGAAGGTCGGGTAGAGCACGCCCTCCAGGCCGATCTCCTCGGGCTGCGCCGAGGGGGCCTTGATGACGCCGAAGGAGAACAGGCTCTGGTCCTGGGGCAGGAAGATCGTGGGGCCGTTGTAGGCCACCTCGCCGTTGCCGTCGCGGATGGTGACGACCGGGGCGTAGCCGTGGCCGATGAGGAAGATGTCGGTGCTGCCGACGGTGAGCGGGTGGTTGACCCGCAGGTCGTAGCTCTTCTCCTCGGCGTCGCGGTCCTCGCGGTAGCGCACGTCGGCGCTGAAGCCGCGGGCCTGGCCGGCCGCGCGGCCCGAGAGCAGCCAGTCGACCTCGAAGTCCTCGACGGTGAAGCTGAACGGGTCGAGCTGGTCGGGGGTGAACAGGCTGCCGGGCACGAAGTCGTCGTAGGAGGTCAGCGTGTTCCCGAAGCCGTCGCCGGTGACCAGGATGACGCCGCCCTTGTAGCCGAACAGCCCGCCGATGGCGAAGCCGACCAGCACCACGACCACCGAGAGGTGGAAGACCAGGTTGCCGGCCTCGCGCAGGTAGCCGCGCTCGGCGCTGACCGCGTCCTCGCCGGGCTCGGCCTTGCGCACCCGGTGCCGCCGGCCGAGCACCTCGCGGGCCCGGGCGAGGACCTGCTCGGCGCTCTCCTCGGTGCGGTACGACGTGGTGTCGGGCATCCGGGCCAGGTTGCGCGGGGCGCGGGGCGGCTGGGCGCGCAGCGCGCGCCAGTACACGAGCGTGCGGGGCACGATGCAGCCGACGAGGGAGATCATCAGCAGCAGGTAGATCGCGGAGAACCACACCGAGCCGTAGACGTCGAAGAGGCCGAGCTTGTCGTAGATCGGCGCCAGCGTCGGGTGGTCCTCGCGCCAGCGGGTGGTCGCCAGCGCGTCGACGCCCTCCTGGGGCACGATCGAGCCGGGCACCGCGGCCAGGGCGAGCAGCAGGAGCAGCACGAGCGCGGTGCGCATCGAGGTGATCTGGCGCCAGGCGAAGCGGAGGAGCTCGCGGAAGGACAGCTCCCCGGCGCGGCGGCCCTCGGGCAGCTTGTCGTACTGGGTCTCGCGGGGATCGCTCACAGGGAAGTCTCCGTGCTGGTGACGATCTCGGACTGGATCCAGGTGACGGCCTGGTCCCACACGCCGGTGACGAGCAGCAGCCCGACGACGACGAGCATCGCGCCGCCGGCGCGGACCACGGCGGTCTGGTGGCGCCGGAACCAGCCGAAGGCCCCCAGCGCGCGGCGGTAGGCCAGGCCGGCGAGGATGAACGGGATGCCGAGGCCGAGGGCGTAGATCCCCGAGAGCAGGGCGCCGCGGCCGGCGGTGGCCTCGTTGAGCGAGAGCGCGCTGATCGCGGCCAGCGTGGGGCCGATGCACGGGGTCCAGCCGAGGCCGAAGAGGAACCCGAGCACGGGCGCCGCGGCCAGGCCGACGGCCGGGACGCGGTGGACCCGCCACTCGCGCTGGAACATCGGCAGGAGGCCGGCGAAGACCAGCCCGAGGAGGATGGTCAGGCTGCCGAGGACGACGGTCAGCTCACGGCGCCAGGTGATCAGCCAGTGGCCGACCTGGCCGGAGAGCGCGCCGATGCTGACGAAGACGACGGCGAAGCCCAGCACGAAGAGCACGGAGCCGAGCAGCATCCGCCCGCGGCGGGTCTGCGCCTCGCCGCTGGCCAGGTCCGCTCCGGACAAGCCGGTGGCGTAGGAGAGGTAGCCGGGCAGCAGCGGGATGACGCACGGGGAGAAGAACGAGACCAGGCCCGCCACCAGGGCGACGGGCATGGCGAGCACGAGCGACCCCGAGAAGGCCTGGTCGCGGAACCAGTCACCCACCGGTGACCTCGTCGACGAGGTCGACCAGCGTCTGGGTGGACGGCAGCTCCCCGAGGATGCTCGCCCCGACCCGGCCCTGCTCGTCGAGGACGACGAAGGCGGGCACGGTGTAGGGGGTCAGGGTGCCGGTGAAGGCCAGCAGCGCCAGGCCGTCGTCGACGATCGAGGGGTACGGCACGTCGAACTCGCGCTGGAAGGCCTGGGCGCCGCCCTCGGTGTCGCGGATGTTGATGCCGACGAAGCTCGCGGTGCCCTCCAGCTCCTCGGCCGCCGCGACCACGTCGGGCGCCTCGGCGCGGCACGGCACGCACCACGAGCCCCACACGGGCAGCACGACCGGCTTGCCGCGGAGGTCGGCGAGGTCGACCTCCTGCCCGGCGAGGTCCGTGCCGGTGAGGTCCACGGGCTCCTCGCGCTGGGCGGGGTCGAGGACGCGCACCTCGCCGTCGCCGGTGACGTACCCCTTGTCCCCGGTTCCCTCGACCGAGGTGCAGGCGCCGAGGGTCGCCAGCGCCAGCACCGTGGCGAGCGCGCGGGCGGCGCGGCGGGGCGCGCGGCGGGGAGCACTGCCCGGGGGCAGCGTGCGGGGCGGAGGGGTCATGCGGGCGGCCGCTTCTCCTCGGGTGCGCCGCCGGCGGAGAACGGCGCCGACTTGTCCTGGACCGGGATCAGGTCGCCGGCGGGCTCGCTGTAGGAGACCTGCGTGACGCGGTCGCCCACGAAGTGGAAGGAGGTGACCGAGCACAGCGTGCACTGGCGCTTGCGGGGGTCGTGGAGGAACGAGCGGTGCTCGACGTGCAGCCGGGTGATCCAGATCGGCAGCTGGTGGGAGACGACCACGGCCTCGTGGCCGGTGGCCGCGATCCGCGCGTCGTGCACGGCCGACATCATCCGCGCGACGACCTGCTTGTACGGCTCGCCCCACGAGGGACGCATCGGGTTCCACAGGTGCCGCCAGTTGCGGGGGTCCTTGAGCGCGTTGCCGCCACCGGCGAACTTCTCGCCCTCGAAGACGTTCGTCGACTCGATGACCCGCTCGTCGACGACCGGCTCCAGGCCGCGCGCCAGCGCGAGCGGCGCAGCGGTCTCGCGCACCCGCTCCAGCGGGGAGACCCGCATGTGGACGATGTCGCGGTCCTGCAGCGCGCCGGCGACCTTCTCGGCCATCTGCCGGCCGAGCTCGGAGAGGTGGAAGCCGTCGCGGCGGCCGTAGAGGACGCCGTCGGGGTTGTGCACCTCCCCGTGGCGCAGGAGGTGGACGACGGTGTCGGGGGTGGCCATCAGGCTCCGTCCATGGCGGCCGCGGCGGCGCGCGCGGCGTGGGGCAGGGCGTCCAGGACCGTCGAGACCGCCCGGTCGTCGTGGGCCGAGGAGAGGAACCACGTCTCGTACGCCGAGGGCGGGAGGTAGACGTGGCGCTCGAGCATGGCGTGGAAGAACGCGGCGTACCCGGCGGCCGAGGTGCGGGAGGCGTCCTCGAAGTCGCGGACCGGGCCCTCGGTGAGGAACACCGAGAACATCGTGCCGGTCGACTGCACCGTGTGCGGGACGCCGGCGGCGGCGAGCGCCTCGGCGGCCGCGGTCTTGACGACCTCGGCGGCGCGGCCGACGTGGTCGTAGACCTCGTCGGTCGCCAGGCGCAGGGTGGCGAGGCCGGCGGTGGTCGCGATCGGGTTCCCCGACAGGGTGCCGGCCTGGTAGACCGGCCCCTCCGGTGCGAGGTGGCCCATCACGTCGGCGCGGCCGCCGAAGGCCGCGGCCGGGAAGCCGCCGCCCATCACCTTGCCGAAGGTCACCAGGTCCGGGCGCCAGCCCTCGACGGCGCCGTCGAGGCCCCACTGGCCCTGGCGGGAGGCGCGGAAGCCGGTCATCACCTCGTCGCTGACGAACAGCGCGCCGTGGCGGGCGCAGGTCTCGGCCAGGAAGGCGTTGAAGCCCGGCTCGGGCGGGACGACGCCCATGTTGCCGGGGGCGGCCTCGGTGATCAGGCAGGCGATCCGGTCGCCGTGCTCGGCGAAGACCTTCTCGACCGCGGCGCGGTCGTTGTAGGGCAGCACCAGGGTCAGCTCGGTCGAGGAGGCGGGCACGCCGGGGGTCCCGGGGACGGCGAACGTCGCGAGGCCGGAGCCGGCCGAGGCGAGCAGCGCGTCGACGTGGCCGTGGTAGCAGCCGGCGAACTTCACGACCACGTCGCGGCCGGTGAAGCCGCGGGCCAGCCGGATCGCCGACATCGTGGCCTCGGTGCCGGAGGAGACGAACCGGACCCGCTCGACCGAGGTGCGGGCGACGATCTCCTCGGCGAGCTCGACCTCGGGCTCGGTCGGGGTGCCGTACGACGTCCCGCGCGCGACGGCGGCCTGGACGGCCGCGAGCACCTCGGGGTGGGCGTGGCCGAGCAGCATCGGGCCCCACGAGCAGATGAGGTCGACGTACTCGTTGCCGTCGTGGTCGGTCAGCCAGGCGCCGGCGGCCGAGCGGATGAACCGCGGGGTCCCGCCGACGGCGTTGAAGGCGCGGACCGGCGAGTTCACCCCACCGGGCGTCACCGCACGGGCACGCTCGAACAGCTCGGCGGAGGCAGCGGTGTCGAGAGGCACGCCGCCATTGTCGCCGAGAACCCGAAACGCGCCACGCCCGGTGCGCCACGCCGGGCGGACCCGGGTGACGTGTTTCACGTGACGCGGTGTTGGGCAATCTGCCGTCGGGCCGCTGGGGAGGCGGCCCGACGTCCCACGAATCGGACACAGGCGTAACCCCGCTGTGCCAATCTTCGTTGTGGACGTCACACCCGGCGGTCGAGGGAGAGCCGACGGGTAGACACCAGAACCGGGAGTGAGCCCCTTATGTCCGCAAAGCGATTCGGTCGCTGGCAGCGCGCGACGGCCCTCGTGCCCCTCGCCGTGCTCTCGACCGCGTGGACCGCGAGCCTGGCGGGCGTGGGAGCCCCCGTCACGGTGGCCGCGGAGACGCCCGTGTCGAGGTCCCTCCCGGACGGCACCTCGGTGCCGACGGAGGCGATCGAGGCACCGGCGAGCGTGTCCTCGGGGTCGACCGGTTCGGTCGCCCCCGGCGTCGAGGGCGACACCAGCGAGGTCGTGCGCACCGCCTCGACCAATGCGATCCCCTCCGCCGCGCTCGCCGCCTACCAGCGGGCCGAGACGGTCATCAACTCCGCCGACGAGACGTGCAACCTCTCCTGGCAGCTCGTCGCCGCGATCGGCCGCGTCGAGTCCGACCACGGTCGGTACGGCGGCAACTCCCTCGACGACGAGGGCGTCGCCCGCCCCGGCATCTACGGCATCGCGCTCAACGGCAAGAACAACACCAAGGCCATCCGCGACACCGACGCCGGCCAGTTCGACAACGACGCGGTCTGGGACCGCGCGGTCGGGCCGATGCAGTTCATCCCCTCGACCTGGTCGGTCGTCGGCGTGGACTCCGACGGCGACTCCCAGCGCAACCCGCAGGACATCGACGACGCGGCGCTCGCGACCGCCGTCTACCTGTGCTCCGGCGGCGACGACCTCTCCACCGACAGCGGCCAGCGGGCCGCGGTCTTCCGCTACAACCACTCCAACAGCTACGTCTCGCTCGTGCTCGGCATCATGGAGGCCTACCTCGAGGGCGACTTCATGTCGATCCCGAACGGCACCGTGGCCGCGGGCGTCATCGCCCCCTCCCCCGCCCCGGTCGCCCCCGGCCCGGGCCAGGGATCCGCGGACGGCCCCGGCTCCGGCCCCGACACCGTGATCACCCCCGCCCCGGGGACGAGCACGGCGCCGCAGCCGTCCACCGCGCCGGCGCCCCAGCCGGGCACCGACGGCGGCAGCGACGACGAGGGCTCCGGTGACAGCAAGGGCGACGGCCCGAAGGGCGGTCTCGGCATCCCGGGTCTGCCGACCCCGTCGCTCCCGCCGCTGCCCTCCACCGGCATCGACCCCGTCGACGGCATCCTGAGCTTCGCCCAGGCGGTCGTGCAGTGCACGCTCGACGGCTACATCGACAACATCTTCAAGAAGGACGACCCGTTCGACCAGTGCGTCAAGGGCTACATGAACCCCTGACCGGTCGCTGATCTCGGCTCAGGTGGCGAGGACGTAGTGCCGCACCCGCAGGGGCGGTCGGTCGTGGACGTCGACGAGGACGGGCGGGCAGGTGCGATGTCGGTGGCCGGTCGGGGTGATGGTCTCCACTGAGCCGTCAGGTGCGAGACCGGCTCGCCACCCCGGCGCCTCCTTGGCCAGGTTGCAGGCCTGGCACAGGCCCTGGCCGTTCCTGCCGGAGGTGGGGCCACCCTCCGTGACCGGGTCGACGTGGTCGATCTGCCGGATCGGGGCGTCGCACCACGGGGTGCGGCACACCTGGTCGCGGAGCCGGACGAACCTGCCCAGCGCCTTCGGGAAGGCGCGGGCCCGGGAGTCCATCGCGACGAGCTCGCCGGTGGTCGGGCTCGCGTAGAGCCTGCGCAGGTGCACCAGGGCCTCGTCGGTGTCGACCGTCCCCGCGAGGGTCGCGTCGAGGACCACCCGCCCGAGCTCGGCCGGCACCCAGCCGAACCCCTCGACGTACGCCGGGTCCTCGGCATCGCCGAGGACGCTGCGGTCGGTCATCACCAGGCCCAGCTCGACCTTCGCGCCCGTGGTCGCCTCGTGCGCGCCCAGGACGGAGTCGACCAGCGTGTCGGCCATGACCTGGCCGCGGGTGCGGTCCTCGCCCGCCGCCCGGGCCGACTCCGCGGCCCTCGTCAGGGCGGCGTAGGCGGCGACGCCGTCCTTCACCGGCAGCAGGGCGGTCAGGTAGACCATCGCGTCCGGCGCGGGCCGGATCGTGACGCAGCGGTCGGCGTGGGCCCGACGTTGTCGCTTCACCACCGCGGCCGCGTCGAGGCGGGCGGCGTGCCTGCGGCAGGACGAGGCGATCTCGCGCTCGCCGCACCGGTCCAGCGCGCCGGGGTCGGCGGCCAGCAGCCGGTCGACCTCCAGCCGGTCCTCGACCTCCAGGCACGCGGTCTCGCGCAGGGCGAGGCTGACGCCGTGCTCGGTCACCTTGCCCTGCCTCCAGGCGGCCCACAGGTGGGGCATCTCCGCGGCCACGAGCTTCGCGATCCCCAGGTGCCGCTGCCCGCGGTGGTGGGACTCCTTGCGCGCCAGCGCCACCTGGGCGGCCACCCCGCGACCCCGGACGGCCGCCGGCACGCCGGCCCGCGCCTGCACCTCTCGCTGCGCCGCGTCGAGCTCGCGCGCTAGCGCCGCCTGCGCCGCGGTGGCCACGCGGACGAGGTCCTCCAGCGCGGTGATCGAGTCGATCCGGTCCGCGTCGTCCAACCCGGACGGGAGCTGCAGCGCAGCCGTCAGCTGCTCGCGGACGTGCGCGATGCTCGAGGCAGCCAGCATCCCGGTCTCTGCGGACGCCGGAAAGTCGAACATATCTTCGATTATACGCTCGACGTCCTCGATGCGCCAGGGGTCGGCGACCCGCATGTGGACATCCGCCCGGCTGCGTGTGCCGCCGCTCGCTCATCCAGGCCGAGCGGACAGCACGGTCTCCAGCAGCGCCCGCGTCATGTCGGTCAGGTCGAGGTCGGTGATCGCCTCCGGCTCGACGAACACGATCTGCCGACCCTCGCGACAGTCGATGTCCCCATCGGTCAGCTGCATCTGCGTGACGAAGAGGTCGACGTGGTCCTCCCCGTGGACCGCGCACGGCACGACGTGGGACCCCAGGGAGACGAGGTCGTCGCCCGCGATGCCGGTCTCCTCCGCCAGCTCGCGCCAGCCGCGCGGGTCCAACCACGCCCACCGGCGACGCGATACCCGTCACGGTGTCGGCGGGCCGCCCGTCGGCGGGTCCACTCGATCGTGCACGAGGACGGCCTCGGGGAAGTCCTGGATCTCGTGCCCGAGTCCATCCACGTCGGAAGGGCCGGGCTGCCGATCCCCGGTCCTCACCTCGTGGAGCCGGCGGTCGAACTCGTCGGCGGTCAGCCGCCCCAGGTGGTCCTGGTCGTAGATCGCGTCGAAGACGATGCCGCCCGCGCGGGTCGCCCAAGCAACGTCGACGGCGACCGCGTCGGTGAGGGAGAGCACGATGCCAGGGGTCCCCGAAGGGATGTCACCGGCGCTGGAGCGATCGGTGGCATCGGCGAAGTACTCGACGAAGTCACCCCGGAGGAAGTGGTTCTTCCTGGGCAGACCACTGGGCGGGAAGGCGTGCTCAGCGGGACTGGCGCCAGCGAGGCTTCCTGGTCCGTTCACCCACTCAGTGTGCGCCAGAGACGACGGCGATCGCGGGCGCTCGGCCCACCCGGATGGCGGGGCAGGTGCCGATCCGCGGGACGACGTCATGCCGCACCGTTGGTCGACAGGGCCGGGTCGGCCGTGGTTCCGTGGATCCCACCCCGACTCGGGGGCGAGGAGCAGCGAGGGAGCTCGGGATGATCCTGCGACGGTGGCGTGGCGCGGTCCGCGCCGAGGACGCCGAGGCGTACCTCGCCCACCAGTCCCGGACCGGGATCCGGGAGTACCGCTCGACGCCCGGCAACCTCGGCGCCGTCGTCCTGCGGCGGGCATTGGACGACGGCCTCGTCGAGGTGGTCACCCTGTCGTTCTGGGAGTCCATGGACGCGGTACGACGCTTCGCCGGCGCGGAGCCGCACGTCGCGGTCTTCTACCCCGGCGACGACGACCTGCTGGTCGAGAAGGACCCGCACGTCGACCACCACGAGGTGGTCGACGTCGACCTGGCCGACGCGCTCACCGGGCCCCGCCCCGCCCCCTGACCGGGGTCGGGGCTGGCCCGACGATCAGGAACGCAGCAGGCGGGCGGCCTCGGCGGCCCAGTAGGTCAGCACGATGTCGGCGCCGGCGCGGCGGATCGAGGTGAGCGCCTCGAGGATGGCCGGCTCGCGGTCGATCCAGCCCTGGGCGGCGGCGGCCTCGAGCATGGCGTACTCACCGGAGACGTTGTAGGCGGCGACGGGGACGTCGACGGCGTCGCGCACGCGACGGACGACGTCGAGGTAGGACAGCGCCGGCTTCACCATGACCAGGTCCGCGCCCTGCGCGACGTCGAGCAGCGCCTCGCGGACGCCCTCGGTGCCGTTGGCGGGGTCCTGCTGGTAGGTCCGGCGGTCCCCGACGAGGGAGGAGTCGACGGCCTCGCGGAAGGGGCCGAAGAAGGCCGAGGCGTACTTGGCGGAGTAGGCCAGCACCGAGACGTCGGTGTGGTCGGCGCCATCCAGGGCGGCGCGGACGACGGCGACCTGCCCGTCCATCATCCCGCTCGGGCCGACCATGTCGACGCCGGCGTCGGCCTGGGCGAGCGCCATCTCGGCGTACCGCTCCAACGTCCGGTCGTTGTCGACCCGGCCGTCGGGGGTGAGCACGCCGCAGTGCCCGTGGTCGGTGAACTCATCGAGGCACAGGTCGCTCATCACCGTCAGCGCGTCGCCGACCTCGGCGACCACGTCGGTGATCGCCAGGTTCAGCACGCCGCCGGGGTCGACGGCGCCCGAGCCGGTGGCGTCCTTGGTCTCCGGGATGCCGAAGAGCATCACCCCGCCGAGCCCGAGCTCGGCCGCCTCGGCGACCGCCGCGAGCAGCGAGGAGCGCGAGTGCTGCACCACCCCGGGCATCGAGGAGATCGGCACCGGCTCCTCGAGCCCCTCGCGCACGAAGAGCGGCAGCACCAGCTGCCGCGCCTCGAGCGAGGTCTCCGCGACCATCCGCCGCAGCGCCGGCGTCGTGCGCAGGCGCCGCGGGCGGACGACGGGTCGCAGGCCCGGGGCGAGCCCCTCGGCGGCGTCGGTCACCGCGAGGAGGCCTTGGTACGCCGGGCGGCCGGCTTGCGCTCGGACGGGCGGGTGACCGGCTGGCCGGCGTCGACCATCGACTGGCGCCGCGCGGCACCGAAGTCGGCCAGCGCGTCGACGAGCACCTCGACGTCGGGCTTGGGCGCCATCACGTCGACCCGCAGGCCGTGCTCCTCGGCCGTCTTGGCCGTCTGCGGGCCGATGACCGCGATGACCGTCGACGGGTGCGGCTTGCCGGCGATGCCGACGAGGTTGCGCACGGTCGACGAGGAGGTGAAGACGACCGCGTCGAACTTGCCGGTCTTGATCGCGTCGCGCACCGGGGCCGGCGGCGGGGTGGCGCGGACGGTCCGGTACGCCGTGACGTCGTCGCACTCCCAGCCGAGGTCGACCAGGCCGGCGACGAGGTTCTCGGTGGCGATGTCGGCGCGGGGCAGGAAGACCCGGTTGATCGGGTCGAGCACCTCGTCGTACTCCGGCCACACCTCGAGCAGGCCGGCGGCGGACTGCTCACCGGTCGGCACCAGGTCGGCGCGCAGGCCCCAGGCGGCGATGGCCTGGGCGGTCTTGTCGCCGACCGCGGCGATCTTGAGCCCGGAGAAGGCACGCGCGTCGAGGCCGTACTCCTCGAACTTCTCGCGCACCGCCTTGACCGCGTTGACCGAGGTGAAGGCGATCCACTCGTAGCGGCCCTCGACGAGGCCGCGGACGGCCTTGTCCATCTGCAGCGGGTTGCGCGGCGGCTCGACCGAGATGGTCGGGACCTCCTCGGGCACCGCGCCGTAGCCGCGGAGCCGGGTCGACAGCACGCCGGCCTGGTCCTTGGTGCGCGGGACGAGCACGCGCCAGCCGAAGAGCGGCTTGGTCTCGAACCACGACAGCGTCTCGCGCAGGTCGACGACCTGGCCGACGACGATGATCGCCGGCGGCGCCATCCGCGCGGCGCGGGCGTCGGCGGCGATGTCGGCCAGCGTGGAGCAGACCGTGGACTGCCCCGTGGTGGTGCCGACGCGGGTCATCGCGACCGGCGTCTGCGGGCTGCGGCCCGCGGCCACGAGCGCCTTGGAGATCTCGCCGATCTGGCCGACGGCCGAGAGCAGCACGAGCGTGCGGTCGTCGGCGTACTGCGCCCAGTCGACCTTCTCCCCGCAGGTCACGACCGCGACCTCGCGGTGGTCCTTGGTGGTGAGCGGGATGCCGGCGTACGCCGGGACCGCGCTGACCGAGGAGACGCCCGGGACGATCTCGAAGCCGATGCAGGCCTTGGCGCAGGCCTGGGCCTCCTCGGGCCCGGAGGCGTAGATGAACGGGTCGCCGGTCATCAGCCGGACCACGCGCAGGCCGCGCTTGGCCTGCTTGACGATGACCTTCGCGCGGGCGGCGTGGGTCAGCGGCTGGCCGTCCTCGCCGAAGCCGCCGTCGACGATCTCCGGGCCGACCTGCTGCTCGGGGTCGGGCTCGACGCCCTCCACCGGCTCGGGCAGGCCGAGGACGGTGCGGACGAGGGAGACGTGCTCGGGCGCCTCGGTCACCACGACCTCGGCTTGGCGGAGCAGCTCCGCGGCACGCACGGTGAGCAGGTCCGGGTCACCCGGGCCGCTGCCGACGAACGACACCCAGCCGGGGGTGGTGGTGACGGGGGTGGTCTTGCCTCGGGTCATGCGTTGCGCACCTGTTCTGGCTCGAGTTGTGGCTGGTCCTGCTGGTCGTGCTGGTCGAGGTCCCCGGCTCCGTCGGCGAGCATCTCGCCGCCGAGCCGGGTGCCGACGCCGACCGCGTCGGTGGGCGATCCCGATGCGGACATCCGCACCGAGAGCGCCCCGTCGGGGGAGAGCGCCACGGCTCTGACCCACAGCTCTTCGCCGTCCTCGCCCTCGACGACCTCCGCGAGCGCACCGATCGGGGCGGTGCACCCGCCCTCGAGGGTCGCGAGGACGGCACGTTCTGCATCGACGGCCGCACGGGTCGCCGGGTCCTCCAGCGCGACGAGGCCCGCGAGCAGCGGGTCGTCGCTGCGGCACTCGATCGCGAGGGCGCCCTGCCCGGGGGCCGGGAGCACCTGGAGCGGGTCGAGCACCTCGGTCACCTCGTCGAGCCGCCCGATCCGGGCCAGCCCGGCGCGGGCGAGGACGACGGCGTCGTACTCCCCGGAGCGGACCTTGCCGATCCGGGTGTCGACGTTGCCGCGCACCCCGGCCAGGTCGAGACCGAGGCCGAGGGCGTGCAGCTGGGCGACCCGCCGGGGCGAGCCGGTGCCGACGCGGGAGCCCACCGGCAGCTCGCCGAGGGTCAGCCCGTCGCGGGCGACCACGACGTCGCGGGGGTCCTCGCGGGCCGGGACCGCGGCCAGCGTGATGCCGGGGGTCGGGTAGGTCGGGATGTCCTTGAGGGAGTGCACCGCCACGTCGACCTCGCCGGCGAGCAGCGCGTCACGCAGCGCGGCGACGAAGACCCCGACCCCGCCGGACTCCGCGAGCGGGATGCCGGAGGCCTGGGTGCGGTCGCCGTCGGTGCGGACCTCGACGAGCTCCACCTCGCGGCCGAGCCGCGCGCGGATCATGTCGGCGACGTGGCCGCTCTGCGTGGTCGCCAGCAGCGACGCGCGGGTGCCGACGCGGATCGGGGCGCTCACGAGAGACCCTCCGGACGGGTGACGGCGGTGACGGCCTCGGGGTCGAGGGCGAAGAGCTCGGCGAGCGCGGCGGCGTACGACACCGCGCCGGCCTCGTTGGCCAGCTCCTTGACCCGCACGGTCGGCTCGTGGAGCAGCTTGTCGGCCACCCGCCGCACCGCGTGCAGCACCTCGGTGCGCACGGCGGGGTCGAGGTCGGGGAGCCGGTGGTCGAGGCGGGTCATCTCCGCGTCGACGACCGAGGTGGCCATCGAGCGCAGGGCGACGACGGTCGGGGTGACGCTCGCGCTGCGGCGGGCGGCGAGGAACGCGCCGACCTCCTCGGTCACGATGCGCCGCACCTCGAGCACCTCGCGGCCGGCCTCGGAGGCGTGCAGCGCCTCGGCCAGCGACGCGAGGTCGACCAGGGTCACGCCCGGCAGGTCGGCGACCGCGGGGTCGACGTCGTGCGGGAGGGCGAGGTCGACGAAGGAGATCGGCTTCTGCACCGGCCGGGAGGCGACCATGTCTGCGGTGACGAGCACGCCGGTGGCACCGGCGCAGGTCACGACCAGGTCGGCCTCGGCCAGCTCGGCCTCGAGGTCGGCGAGCACCACGGGGCGGGCGCCGTGCTCCTCCGCGAGGCGCTGGGCGCGCTCGGCGGAGCGGTTGGCGACCACGATGTCCGCCGCGCCGAGCCGCGCGACGGTCGCGGTCGCGAGACCGGCCATCGCGCCGGCGCCGACGACGACGACGCGCTTGCCGGCGACCGAGGCCCGCAGCGCCGTCGGGCCACCGGCCTGGGCCGGCTCCCCGCCGACCCGCTCGAGCGCGGCGGTGACGAGCGAGGGCGCGGCCCGGTCGATGCCGGTCTCGGCGCGCGAGCGCTTGCCGACGCGCAGCGCCTGCTGGAAGAGCACGTTGAGGGCGGAGCCGACGGTGCCGAGCTCCTGGCCCATCCGCAGGGCCTCGCGGGTCTGGCCGAGGATCTGCCCCTCGCCGACCGCCATCGAGTCCAGCCCGGCGGCCACCTGGAACAGGTGGGAGACCGCGCCGTCGTCGTAGTGGACGTAGAGGTGCGGCAGCATCGCCGCGGTCGTCTCGCCGGCCCGCTCGACCAGGAGCATGGAGAGCTCCTCGACCGAGCCGTGGAAGCGCTCGACGTCGGCGTAGAGCTCGAGGCGGTTGCACGTGGCGATCACGGTCGCCTCGTTGACGTGGGCGCACGTCGAGGCGTCGTGGACGAGCTTGGGCACGTCGTCGCGCGACATGGCGAGCCGCTCGAGCAGCGCCACCGGCGCGGTGTTGTGGGAGATCCCGACGACGAGGACGCTCATGCGGGCTCTCCCTGGGCCTTGCGCTGCTCGTGGTAGGCGAGCACCTGCAGCTCGACGGACAGGTCGACCTTGCGGACGTCGACCCCGGCCGGCACCGCGAGGACGCCGGCCGCGAAGTTCAGGATGCTGGTGACGCCGCACGCCACCATCCGGTCGGCGACGGCCTGCGCGGCGACCGCCGGGGTGGCGATGACGCCGATGGCGACGCCGTGCTCGGCGACGATCGACTCGAGGTCGTCGAAGGGCCGGACGTTGATGCCGGCCACCACCTCGCCGTGGCGGCTGGGGTCGGCGTCGAGCAGCGCGACGGTGCGGAAGCCGCGGCTGCTGAAGCCGGAGTAGTTGGCGAGCGCGTGCCCGAGGTTGCCGATGCCGACGATCACCACCGGCCAGTCCTGGGTCACCCCGATCTCGCGGGCGATCTGGTAGCGCAGGTAGTCCACGTCGTACCCCACGCCGCGCGTGCCGTAGGACCCGAGGTAGGACAGGTCCTTGCGCAGCTTCGCGCTGTTGACGCCGGCCGCAGCCGCGAGGGCCTCGCTCGAGCAGGTGCTCGTGCCGGCCTCCGAGAGCGCCGTCAGCGCACGGTGGTATACGGGGAGTCGCGCCACCGTGGCCTCGGGGATGTCCCGAGCGCTCTCGGTCGAAGTCCGTGCGGTCACGTGCAGCTCTTCCCAGCCATGCCGCGGCGGGGGCCGTGCCGGGCCCGGATTCGCTCAGCGGCTCCGCCACTGTAGGAGTTTGTGAACGGGAGAACAAACTCCGACGGCGACCGTCCGGCCACGCGGCCTAGCACATGTGAGAAGGCCAACACGCACGGGGGTGCCGGCCGGTCGGCGAGCGGGTCAGCGGCCGCCGAGGGCCGCTCGCAGCCGCGCCTCGTCCACGCGCCAGAACGTGTGCTGCCGACCGTCGACGAGCACCACCGGGATCTCCTCGCCGTACCGCTCGAGCAGCTCGGGGTCCTCGAGGATCGACTCCTCGACCCATCCGACGCCGAGGTCCGCGCAGACCCGCTCGACGACGACCCGGGCGTCGTCGCACAGGTGGCAGCCCGGCTTGGAGTACAGCGTGACCCGCGGCCCGCTGCTACGACGGCGCAGCCTCATCGACCGGCCCTCCTCATCGCTCGACTCCCCCGCTCAGTCCACCAGGTCCGTGGCCCGGCGCCGCTCGCGCTGGCGCAGCCGGCCCTTCTGCACCTTGCCGGTCACGGTCAGCGGCAGCTCGGCGACGACCTCGAGCCGGACCGGACGCTTGTACGCCGCCAGCAGCGCCGCGCAGCGCTCGACCGCGGCCTCACGCACCGCCGCGGGGTCGGCGCCCGGTCCGGCGACGAGGAAGGCGACCACGGCCTCGCCGGTCGTCTCGTCGGGGACGCCGATCACCGCCGCATCGCGGACGCCGGGGACGTCCTTGAGGACCTCCTCGACCTCGACGGGGAAGACGTTGAAGCCGGAGACGATGACCAGCTCCTTGACCCGGTCGACCAGCATGAGGTCGCCGGCCTCGTCGAGGATGCCGACGTCCCCGGTGCCCCACCAGCCGTCCTCGCCCGGGCCGTCGGCGCCGTCGGGCCAGTAGCCGCTGAAGAGGTTCGCCCCGCGGACCTGGATCTCGCCGGGGTCGCCACCCGCCACGACACCGCCGGCGGCGTCGACGAGCCGGACCTCGATGCCCGGCAGCGGCGCGCCGACCGAGCCCCGCGCCGGCGTGCCGGTCGAGCAGAGCGTGCTCGTGACGACCGGGGCGGCCTCGGTGAGCCCGTAGCCCTGGTGGACCGGGACGCCGGTGAGGTCGGTGAACTCCTCGACCACCTCGGGCGCCAGCGGCGCGGAGCCGGACAGCACGAGGCGGACCGGGCCGAGCCGCTCGGCCAGGCCGTCGATCCCCTTCCAGTGGGCGAAGACCGGGGGCGCGACCGGCAGCACGCTGCAGGCCTCGTCCTCGACCAGGTCGAGGGTGCCCTCGGGGTCGAATCGCTCGACGAGCACGAGCTTGGCGCGGTGCCGCAGCACCCCGCCGAGGACCGCGTTGAGCCCGTACACGTGGAACAGCGGGAGCACGCCGAGCACGACGTCGTCGCCGTGGATCATCCGTGGGCTCACCGACGCGACCTGCTCGATGTTGGCCAGCAGCGCGCGATGGGTGAGCATCGCGCCGCGCGGGAGCCCCGACGTACCGCTGGTGTAGAGGAGCACCGCGAGCTTGTCGGGGTCCTGGAGCGGCGGCACGGGGCGCGCCCGGTCGGCGCGCAGGTCGTCGTAGGAGCGCTCGCCGGGCTGGAGGGTGCCGCCCACGACGACGACCCGCGGCGCGGGGGCCGGCACGGCCGGGTCGGCGACCGCCGCGCGGACGGTCGTCACGGTGTCGGGGTCGGCGAGGACCATCCGGGCCCCGCAGTCGGCCAGCATCCGTGCCACCTCGGCGGGGGTCGAACCGGGGTTGACCGGGACCGCGACGGCCTGGGCGCGCAGCACCGCGAGGTACGTCGTCACGAACTCCAGCCGGTTGCCGACCACCAGCATCACCCGGTGCCCGGCGACGATCCCGGCGGCGGAGAGCCCGGTGGCGACGCGCCCGACCTCGTCCTCCAGCCCGGCCCAGGTCGCGCTGCGGCCGCCGGCCTCGACGACCGCGATCTTGTCGGGGTTCTCCCGCGCGGCGATGGCCACCAGGTCGGCCAGGTCGGCCGGGACGGACGGGGCGGGCATGCCTCGATCCTTCCACACCGTCCGGGTCCGCGCGGGGCCGAGCGAGCACCGCCCAGCGGGGCTACGCTGACCCGGGTGACCCCGCCGCAGCGCCCCCGGATCCCGCTGGACCTGCGCCAGCGCTCCGCGCTCGCGGGCGAGGCGGCCGCCTCCGCGGCGGAGGTCGAGCGGGCCCTGAACCAGCCGGCCGACCCGACGGCCGCGGCGTTCTTCGACGTCGACAACACCGTCATGCAGGGCGCCAGCATCTTCCACCTCGCGCGCGGGCTCTACCGGCGCAAGTTCTTCTCCAGCCGCGAGATCCTCGGGGCGGCCTGGAAGCAGGCCTACTTCCGCGTCGCCGGCGTCGAGGACCCCGACCACGTCGCCGACGCACGCAACTCCGCGCTCGGCTTCATCGCCGGGCACACCGTCGCGGAGCTCCAGGACCTCGGCGAGGAGATCTTCGAGGAGGCGATGGCGCACCGGATCTGGCCGGGCACCCGCGCCCAGGCCCAGCTCCACCTCGACGAAGGCCAGCGGGTCTGGCTGGTGACCGCCGCCCCGATCGAGATCGCGCAGATCATCGCCCGTCGGCTCGGGCTGACCGGCGCGATGGGCACCGTCGCCGAGCACGTCGACGGCGTCTACACCGGCCGGCTGGTCGGCGACATGCTCCACGGGCCCGCGAAGGCCGAGGCGGTCAAGGCGCTCGCCGCCCGGGAGGGCCTCGACCTGGCCCGCTGCTCGGCGTACTCCGACTCCTACAACGACCTGCCGATGCTCGAGCTGGTCGGCGACCCGTGCGCGATCAACCCCGACGGGCGGCTGCGCGGGCACGCCCGCCAGCAGGGCTGGCGGGTCCGCGACTACCGCACCGGCCGCAAGGCGGCCCGCGCCGGCCTGGTGCTCGGCGCGGTCACCGGCGCGGCCACCGGCACCGTCGCCGCGGGGGTCGCCCTGCGCGGGCGGAACAGGTGACCGTCCGGTAACAAGACCGCGTCGCCGGCGTGTCGATGGTCTGGACCTGTCTTGGGCCGTTTCGTTCCCACGGGGCGGCGAGCGGGCCTACCATCGGCAGCGGCTCGGGGGAGCCGTTGGCCGGGAGGGGTTGTCCACATGCCGTGGGACGGTGCGGGTGTCGCGCGCGGGCTGGAGGCCCTGCGCTGCGAGGTCGCGCGTCTGCTCACCCCCGCCGGGCACGTGCTGTGGACCGAGGCGCTGGCCGGCGACGGCCCGGGCGCGCCCGTCCCCGGTGGCCCGGGCGGGTCAGGAGGCCCGTCGTACGGCGACGGCGCGCTGGCCACCTCCTCGGAGGAGTCCGAGGCCGACCGCACCCGGCTGATCGCCCTGGTCGAGCTGGCCCGCGGCGGCGACGCCGAGGCGTTCGGGCTGCTCTACGACCACTACCAGGGATCGGTCTACCGCTTCCTCTTCTACCGGACCCGCTCCGCGCCGCTCGCCGAGGACCTCACCTCCGAGACCTTCTTCCGCGCGTTGCGCTCGATGCAGAACTTCCGCTGGCAGGGCAAGGACTTCGGCGCCTGGCTGATGACCATCGCCCGCAACCTCGCGACCGATCACTTCAAGGCCGGCCGAACCCGCCTGGAGATGACCACCGAGGACATGGGCCAGCACGACGACACCACCGAGGGCCCGGAATCCGCGGTGCTGGCGAGCCTGACCAACGAGATCCTGCTCAAGGCACTCACCGAGCTGCCCGACGAGCAGCGCGACTGCCTGGTCATGCGCTTCCTGCAGGGGATGAGCATCGCGGAGACCGCCGCGGTGCTCGGCCGCAGCGACGGTGCCGTCAAGCAGCTGCAGCTGCGCGGGGTGCGCAACCTGGCCAAGCTGATGCCGGAGGGCCTCCGTGGCTGACCTCCGGCACCGCGTAACCTCCGTCGTCGACCCGTCGTTGAGTCGGGTGTCCGCGCAGGGTGGCGCGGGCACGACCCAGACGACAGGACTGATCCGATGAGCCCCGTGTTCGCGGCGCGTCGACGCGCTGAGGAGTTCGACTCCCTGCTCGAGGGCACCGCGACCCGCGAGCTGCACGACGCGCGGACCGTCGAGCTCGTCGAGCTGGTCGGCGCCCTGCGCTCGACCCCGCCCGCCGAGGCGCGGCCGGCCTTCGTCGCCGACCTGCGCGAGCGGCTGATGGCCGAGGCCGCGACGGCGCTCGTGCCCGCCCCCGCCCGGGCCCGCGACGAGATCGAGAGCCGGCTGACGGTCGCCCCGCGTCGTACGGCGCGGGACCGGCGGATCGCCGCCGCCGTCGGTGGCCTCGCGATCGTCGGCGCGACCACCTCGATGGCGGTCGCGGCCCAGACCTCCCTGCCCGGCGACACCCTCTACCCGCTCAAGCGGGCCATCGAGAACGCCCAGACCGGCTTCAGCGTCAGCGACAACCAGAAGGGCAGCCACCTGCTGGCCAACGCCCAGGGCCGCCTGCGCGAGGTCGAGCAGCTGAGCCAGTCCGACGAGGCGCGCGAGTCGGCGACCGAGACGACCATCGCCACGACGCTGGTGGAGTTCACCGACCAGGCCAGCGCCGCCTCCGAGCTGCTCATCAAGGACTACGAGGAGAACGGCCACGCCGCGGCGATCACCGAGCTGCGCGACTTCACCGGCGACAGCATGGACGCCCTCGCGGGCCTCGAGAGCCTGCTGCCCGACGGAGCCCGCCCCGCGCTCATCCAGGCCGCCCAGCTCCTCACCCAGATCGACGCCGAGGCGGCCGCGCTGTGCACCGTCTGCGGCGGCGAGGGGATCTCGGTCATCCCGCCGTTCGCCGTCCAGGCCGTCGAGGACGTCCTCGGCGGGCTCGTCGGCGCACTGACCCCGCCGATCCAGGCGGCCGGGCCCGGCGAGGGCCGCGGCTCGGGCAAGGGCCCCGGCAAGGGCGAGGGCCGGACCTCCGACGTCCGGCCGGGCCAGGGCACCGGCGGGCAGAGCGCGCCGACCGACATCCCGACCCTGCCCCCGACCACCGACGGCCCGGGCCAGGGCACCTCGCCCTCGCCGGCGGGTCAGCCGTCCACCATCGGCGGCGTCCTCGGCAACCTCCTCGGCGGGGGCGGCAACGGCGGGTCGAACGGCGGCGGCGCGAACACCTCCACGCCCACGACGCTGCCCGAGGTCATCGACGACGTCCTCGGCGGGGTCGGCGACCTGGTCGACAGCATCCTCCAGCCGCCGAAGGGCACCAAGACCCCCTGACTCAGGGGACGGCCGAGGGATTCAGGGTCCGGCCGAGGGATTCAGGACGGCGGCGTGGCGCCGGCCGCGAAGCGGCACGGAGCGGAGCTCCGTTGCGACACGCCCGTCCCGTCCAAATCAGGACGGCGGCGTGGCGCCGGCCGCGAAGCGGCACGGAGCGGAGCTCCGTTGCGACACGCCCGTCCCGTCCAGATCAGCGGAAGACGGACTGGCGCTGCATGAGCAGCGTGTACAGCGTCTGCTGGATCGACTCGCGCACCTGGTCGGTGACGTTGAAGACCAGCATCGGGTCGTCGGCGGCGCCCTCGTCGTACTCGTCGGTGCGGACGGGCTCGCCGAACTCCAGCAGCCACTTGGACGGCAGCGGCACCAGGCCGAGCGGTCCGAGCAGGGGGAAGAGCGGCGTGATCGGCACGTAGGGCAGGCCGAGCAGGCGCGCCAGGGCGGGCACGTTGCCCACGAGCGGGTAGATCTCCTCGGCGCCGACCACCGAGAGCGGCACGATCGGCACGCCGGTCCGCAGCGCGGCGGAGACGAAGCCGCCGCGGCCGAAGCGCTGGAGCTTGTAGCGGTCGGAGTAGGGCTTGCCGATCCCCTTGAAGCCCTCCGGCCACACGCCGACGAGCTCGCCGCCGCGGAGCATCCGCTCGGCGTCCTCGTTGCAGGCCAGGGTCGCGCCGCCCTTGCGGGCCAGCGTGCTGAGCACGGGCGTGCGGAAGACGAGGTCCGCGCCGAGGGGGCGCAGGAACCGGCCGGTGTGGTCGTGGATGGAGACCATCGTCATCAGGCCGTCGACGGGGACGGTGCCGGAGTGGTTGGAGACGACGAGCGCTCCCCCGTCGGCGGGGACGTTCTCGATCCCGCGGACCTCGATGCGGAACCACTTCTCCGCGACCGGGCGCAGGGCGGCCATGAAGAACCGCTCGGCGACCTCCTGGTCGAAGCCGTACTCATCGACGGTGTAGTCGCCGGTGACCCGGCGGCGCAGGAAGGCGAGCAGCTGGGCGAGCTGGGGCTCCCACTGGTCGCCGAAGACCTCGCGGGCGGCGTGCTGGAAGGCGGCGAGCCAGTCCGAGACCGGGATGCCGCGGGCGTCGCGCTCCTCGGTGGTCACCGGCGCGCGAGGGGCCGGGGCGGGCCCGGGCTCGACCGGCTCGACCGGGTGCCGGTCCAGGGCGGCCGGCTCGGGCGCAGTCGGCTCGGGCGCAGTCGGCTCGGCCGGCGCGGGCTTGCGGGGGCGCCGGCCCGCGGCGAGGTCGCGCGCGGCGGACGAGGGCTGCTTGCCGGTGCCGCGACCGGGGCGCCCGCGCGTGCCGATCGGGATGATCTCCGCATCACCCATGGTCGGCTCCCTTCGTCGGCACGACCGAGGCCGGCGGCTCCGGCAGGGGCCGGGCGGTCCCCCGGTCGAGCTGCTGCTGGACCGCGGCGAGGGCCCGGTCGGCGTGCCCGCCGGTCGGGGGCAGGGAGCGCCCGAAGTCGGCGAACGCCTCCGCGGTGGAGTAGGCGGGCTCGTAGCCCAGCACCGAGCGCATCCGGGTCGTGTCGACCCCGCGCCCGTAGGTGAGGAAGGCGAGCTGCTCGGGTGAGAAGTCCGCGACCCGCGCGCGCCGGAGCACCGACCCGAGGCCGCCGACCGCCGGGGCGGGCAGCGCGACGCTCGGCCGGCCCAGGCGGCGTACGGCCTGGGAGAGCATGAGGATGCCGTCGCCGGCGACGTTGTAGGTGCCGGGGACGTCCTCGACCGTCGCGTGGCGCAGCACCGCGAGCAGGTCGTCCTCGTGGAGGAACTGCAGGCGCGGGTCGTAGCCCACGACGGTGGGGATGACCGGCAGCCGGAAGTAGGAGGTGATCGGGCTGGAGACGTGCGGCCCGATGACGTTCGCGCAGCGCAGCTGGGTCACCCGGACGTCCGAGCGGCGCCGGGCGAAGCCGCGGACGTAGCCCTCGATCTCCGCGACGTCCTTGGCGTAGCCGCTCCGCGGGGCGCGGCGCGGCTCCATGTCCTCGGTGAACATCGCCGGGTCACGGTTGCTGGCGCCGTACACCGTCGTCGTCGACTTCACGACGAGGTGCCGCAGGCTCGGGGCCTTCTGGCAGGCCGCGAGGAGCTGCATCGTCCCGATGACGTTGAGCTCCTTCATCGTCCCCCGCCCGCCAGCACTGGCGGGGGTGGAGATGACGCTCATGTGGACGACGGTGTCGACATCCTCCTTGGCGATCACCTTGGCGATCACCGGGTTGCGGATGTCGGCACGCACGAACGAGACGTCGCCGAGGTCCCCCCGCGGGGGGACGACGTCGACGCCGATGACGCGGGCGACGGTGGGCTCGGCGGCGAGCGAGCGCGCGAAACGTCGACCGAGGTCTCGTGAGACCCCGGTGACGAGCACGACCCGGCCGCCGGTCACCACTGCGCCGCGGGCAGGCCTACTTGCCGAGCTTGCGACGCTGGACGCGCGTCTTCTTCAGCAGCTTGCGGTGCTTCTTCTTGGCCATGCGCTTGCGCCGCTTCTTGATGACAGAACCCACGGGATACCTTTCGACAGCTGTGCGTCACCCCGGGAGTCGCCCGAGGGACCGGGACAGCCTATCCGGCGCACCGAACTGCGCAGAATCGGGTGTCCGGAGTGGACGCCGGCCCCAGGAACGACCCAGGGACGGCGGTGGTCAGGTGGGTCAGCCGGCGTCGTAGAAGCTGCGCCGGATGTACTCGTTGGCGTCCTCCTCGCGGACGCGGAACGAGCGGCCCACGCGCACGGCGGCGAGGTCGCCGTTGTGCACGAGGCGGTAGACGGTCATCTTCGAGACCCGCATCATCGCCGCCACCTCGGCGACGGTCAGGAACTTCGCGTCGGAGATGTCTCCGGGCGGGTTGGCAGCCATGGCACACCGTGCTTTCTCTGCGCCCGCCACCGGCTTCCCCACCAGTGATCACACGGGCGCGCTTCGGTGAGAATAGGGGCAGGTGTGACTGGTGGGGAAGAGCAATCCTGAAGAAACTTCTGGGACTTCGGCGTGTCCGCTTGCACTGCCTACGGCATCGGGTCCAGGCCGTGCAGCGGAAAGGTCGCCATCCGGGTCGCGTGGATGGCCCGGTCCAGCCAGGTGTCGGGGTCGTAGCCCTCGCGCCAGTCGCGGTAGGCGGGCGTGCGCCCGTCGGTCATCAGGGACGGCGCGGTCCGCTCCAGCCGCTCCTTGACGTGCTCGCGCCACTCCCCGGGCGTCTCGGTCGCCGGGTCGAGCGGGGCGCCGCCGACGATGGCCAGCAGGTGGGTCCAGGCGCGCGGCACGACCTCGACCAGCGCGTAGCCGCCGCCACCGGTCACCACCCACCGGCCGCCCGCGACCTCGTGGGCCAGGTCGTGCAGGGCGAGGTAGGCCGCCCGCTGCCCGTCGATGCTCAGCATCAGGTGCGCGAGCGGGTCCTGGGCGTGGGAGTCGCAGCCGTGCTGGGTCACCAGCACCTGCGGGTCGAACTCGCGCAGCAGCGGCGGGACGACCGCATGGAAGGCGCGCAGCCAGCCCGCGTCGGAGGTCCCCGGCGGCAGCGCGAGGTTGACGGCGTACCCCTGCGCCTCGCGGCCGCCGACGTCCTCGGCGAAGCCGGTGCCCGGGAAGAGCATCTGGCCGGTCTCGTGCAGGGAGATGGTGAGCACCCGGGGGTCGTCCCAGAAGACCCGCTCGACGCCGTCGCCGTGGTGCACGTCGATGTCGACGTACGCCACGCGCTCGGCGCCGTTGTCGAGCAGGTGCTTGATGCCGACGGCCACGTCGTTGTAGATGCAGAAGCCCGCGGCCCGGTCGGGCATCGCGTGGTGCAGCCCCCCGGTGATGTTCGCGGCGTGGAGCACCTCCCCCGCCCAGACCTGGCGGAAGGCCTCGACGCTCGCCCCGACGACGTGGGCGGCGGCCCGGTGCATGTCGCGGAAGACCGGGTTGTCGTCGGTGCCGAGGCCGTGCCGCTCGTCGGGCGCGACCGTGCGGCCGGCCCGCTCGACGGCCTCGATCAGGCGCGGGTCGTGGACGGTGGCGATCAGGTCGTTGCTGGCGACCGGGGCCGCGGCGAGGCGCAGGCCGCTGGTCGCACCCGGGCCGACGACGCCGAGCGCGGTCGCCAGCCGCATCGTCAGGTCGACGCGCAGCGGCGACATCGGGTGGGAGGGACCGAAGTCGTACTCCGCGAGGGCCTGGTCGAAGACGACGGTCGAGGGTCCCTCGCACGTGGGCATGGGCGGGACGGTACTCGTCCCGGGCCCCGGCGAGGAGGTCAGGAGCCCTCGGCGAGTGCCCGCGACCGGTCGCGGGCGGCCTCCATCGCGGCGAGGAACGCCGCACGGACCTTGTGGATCTCCAGCTCGCGCAGCGCGGCGGCGGTGGTGCCGGCCGGGGAGGTGACCTGCTCGCGCAGGACGGTGGGGTGCGTGCCGGTCTCGCGCAGCATCTTCGCCGAGCCGACGAGGGTCTGGATGACCAGGTCGGAGGCCGTGGCGCGGGGCAGGCCGAGGTGCACGCCGGCCTCGATCATCGACTCCACCACGAAGAAGATGTACGCCGGCCCCGACCCGCTGATCGCGGTGACGGCGTCCTGCTGCCGCTCGGGGATCCGCACGACCCGCCCGACGGAGGCCATCAGCGACTCGGCCTCGGCGAGGTCGGCCTCGGAGCAGTGCGACCCCGGGGAGACCGCGGCCATCCCCTCGTCGACGAGCGCCGGGGTGTTGGGCATGACCCGGACGACCGCGACGCCCTCGGGCACCCGCGCCTCGATGAAGGCGGTGGTGATGCCGGCCGCGAGCGAGACGACCAGCTGCCCCGCGCGCAGGGCGGGCGCGACCTCGGCCAGCACGTCGGCCATGTCCTGGGGCTTGACGACCAGCACGACCGTGTCGGCGGCGGCCGCCGCCTCCACGTTGGGCACCACGGCGACGCCGTACCGCTCCTCGAGCTCGCGGGCGCGCTCGGCGCGCTTCTCCCCCACCAGCAGGTCGTCGACCCGCCGACCGGCTCGGACCAGGCCGGAGAGCAGGGTCTCGCCCATGACGCCGGCGCCGATGATCGCGGTCTGCGACACGGGTTCGCTCCTACCTCTTCGAGATCAGTGACCGGAGGAAGAATGTCAGGTTCTGCGGACGCTCGGCGAGGCGGCGCATGAGGTAGCCGTACCACTGCTCGCCGTAGGGCAGGTAGACCCGGACCGCCTCGCCGGCGGCGGCCAGCCGGCGCTGCTCCTCGGGGCGGATGCCGTAGAGCATCTGGAACTCATAGGTCCCGCGCTCGCGGCCGTAGCGGGTGGCCAGCGAGGAGGCGATCTCGACCATGCGGGGGTCGTGGGTGGCGATCATCGGGTAGCCCTGGCCCGCGAGCAGGATCTTCAGGCAGCGGACGTAGGCGGTGTCGACGTCGAGCCGCGACTGGTAGGCGACCTCCTCCGGCTCGTCGTAGGCGCCCTTGCACAGCCGCACCCGCGAGCCCTCGTGGGCCAGCTCGCGGCAGTCGGCCTCGGTGCGGTGCAGGTAGGCCTGGAGCACCGCGCCGGTCTCGGGGAAGTCCTTGCGCAGGTCGCGCAGGATCGCCAGCGTCGAGTCGGTGGTGGTGTGGTCCTCCATGTCGAGGGTGACCGTGGTGCCGGCGTTGCGCGCGGCGCGGCAGATCCGGCGGGCGTTCTCCAGCGCCACCTGGTGGCCGCTGCTGCGCTCGGAGGTGCCCAGCTCGGAGGTGCCCAGCTCGGAGGTGCCCAGCGCCTGGCCGATGGCCGAGAGCTTCACCGAGACCTCGGCGTGCCGGGCCAGGCCGCGCGCGGAGAGCTGGGCGAGCAGCTCGACGTAGGCCTCGACGGTCGCGTCGGCCTGGGCGAGGTCGGTGGTGTCCTCGCCGAGGAAGTCCAAGGTGACCTTCAACCCGCCGTCGACCAGGTCCGCGGAGGTGGCCACGGCGGCCTGCGTCGTCTCGCCGGGCACGTAGCTGTGCACGATGCCGCTGGAGACCGGCAGGGTGCTGACGAGGCTGCGGACGGCGTCGCTGCGGGAGAGCAGCAGGAGCGGCTGGCGGAGCACGGACATGGTCTGGAGGGTACGTCGGCGGGGAGCGCGCCCGGCCCGAGGCGGGTCAGGGGGTGCGCCGGCGCAGGGTGACCGCGCCGAGCGCGAGCCCGGCGACCGCGAAGCCGACGACCACGCCGAGGTCGCGCCAGACCGCGCCGGTCGTCGCGGAGGTGGTCAGGTGGAGCATCGCGTCGGTGGCGTAGGACAGCGGCAGCACGTCGCTGAGCGCGCCCAGCACGTCGGGGAGCAGGTCGCGGGGCACGAACAGCCCGCACAGCAGGATCTGCGGCACGACCAGCGCCGGCATGAACTGCACGGCCTGGAACTCGGTGCGCGCGAAGGCGCTGACGAAGAGCCCCAGGGCGGTGCCGAGCACCGCGTCGGCCACCGCGACCACGCCCAGCAGCCAGACCGGGCCGACCACGTCGAGGTCGAGCAGGCCGACGCTGACCCCGACCGCGAGCGCCGCCTGCACCGCCGCGACCAGCCCGAAGGCCAGCGCGTACCCGAGCAGGAGGTCCAGCCGGCCGGTGGGCATCGACAGCAGCCGCTCGAGGGTGCCGCTGGACCGCTCCCGCAGGGTCGTCACGCTCGTGACCAGGAACATCACGACGAACGGGAAGATCGCGAGCAGCGCCGGGCCGACCCGGTCGAACGTCGCGGAGCCGACGTCGGCGTACATCCACGCCAGCAGCGCGATGAGCACGCACGGCACCACCAGCAGCATCGCCAGCGTGCGGCGATCACGGCGCAGCTGGGTCAGCACGCGGGCCGCGACCGCGAGCGTCACCCGGGGGCTCACGCCGACTCCCCCGCGCCGCCCTCGACCAGGGCGAGGAAGGCCGACTCGACGTCGCTCGCGCCGACTCGCGCCTTGACCCCGGCCGGGCTGTCGTCGGCGATGATCCGGCCCTCGCGCATCAGCAGCAGCCGGTCGCAGCGCTCGGCCTCGTCCATGACGTGGCTGGAGACGAGCACCGCGGCGCCGGCGCCGGCCAGGCGGTGGAAGAGCGTCCACAGGTCGCGCCGCAGCACCGGGTCCAGCCCCACCGTCGGCTCGTCGAGCACCAACACGTCCGGCGCCCGGAGCAGGGCGACCGCCAGGCTCGCCCGGCTGCGCTCGCCTCCGGAGAGGCGTCCCACGGGGTCTCCGCGGTGGCTCTCCAGCCCGACCGCCGCGACCACGCGGTCGACGGCGTCTGCCCCGACCCCGAGCACCCGGGCGAAGAAGCGGAGGTTCTCCTGGACCGTCAGGTCGTCGTAGACCGAGGCGGCCTGGGTGACGTAGCCGACCCGGGCCCGCAGGTCGCGGTGGCCGGCGGGCCGGCCGAGCACCTCGACGGTGCCGCCGGCGACCCGCTGGACGCCGACCAGCGAGCGCAGCAGCGTCGACTTGCCGCACCCCGACGGGCCGAGCAGGCCGGTGACCCCGGTGCGGATCTCGAGGTCGAGGCCGTCGAGGACGGCCCGTCCGCCGCGCACGACGCGCAGGCCCGCCACCCGGACCACCGGGTCGGGCACCGACCGCAGCCGAGGGTCGGTCGCCGGTGTCGCCATGGTCGCCACGGTGCGCCCCCGGGCCGCCGCTGGCAAGCGGTCGGCCACCAGGCGCGCGGAGCGGGTCGGGCTCAGGCGCGGACGGCGAGGTGCTCGCGGGCGAACTCCAGCGACTCGCGCAGGTCGGCCTCGCGCTCCTCGCGGGTGCTGCACCGGCGGGTGTTGATCTCCAGGACGACCTCCCCGGAGAAGCCGGCACCGACCAGGTGGCGCAGGAACCCGGCGGCGTCCATCGACCCGCGACCCGGCACGAGGTGCTCGTCCTTGGCCGAGCCGGTGCCGTCGGTCAGGTGGACGTGCCGCAACCGGTCGCCGAGTCGCTCGGCCATGGCGATGGGGTCGTCGTGGGCGATGGCGGCGTGGGAGAGGTCGATGACGGTGTTGGCGTAGGGCTCGGTCGAGGGGTCCCGCCCGGGCAGGTACATCTCCACGCCGCGCCGCTGGCTGGCCCGCCAGGGGTACATGTTCTCCACCGCGAACGCGATGCCGGTGGACTCCTCCAGCGCGGCGATGCCGTCGACGAAGCCGGCGGCGTACTCCTTCTGCCAGCGGAACGGCGGGTGGACCACGACCACGTCGGCCCCGACCTCGTGCGCCATCTCGGCCGAGCGCTGGAGCTTGGCCCAGGGCTCGGTGCCCCAGACCCGCTGGGTGAACAGCAGGGTCGGGGCGTGGATCGCCGAGACCGGCAGTCCGTGGTGCTCGGAGAGCCGTCGGACCGCCGCCGGGTCCTGGCTGACCTTGTCCAGCGCCACCATCACCTCGACGGCGTCGTAGCCCAGCCGGGCCGCCCACCCGAAGGCGTGCGCGGCCGTCTCGGGGTAGACCGAGGAGGTGGACAGCGAGACCCGCAGGCCGGTCACTGCGGCCCCAGGACGCTCAGCGAGTCGAGCCGGTCGAGGATGACGCCCTCGCGCAGCGCCCACGGGCAGACCTCGAGCGCGGGCAGGTCGAAGATGTCCATGCACGCCTCGGCCACCAGCGCGCCGGGCACGACCTGGTGCGCCCGGCTCGCGGAGACGCCCGGGAGCGCGGCCAGCTCCTGGGTCTGCATCGCGGCCAGCTTCGGCACCCAGGCGCGCAGGACGTCCAGCGGCAGCGAGCGGGGCACCAGCGGCCCGTCCGCGGACGGGGCGGCCCCGCAGATCCGCGCGAGGGAGCGGAAGGTCTTCGAGGTCGCCGCGGCCCGATCGGGGCGCCCGGCGCGCAGCAGCTGGCCCGCGTCGCGGGCGATCTCGGCGCGCACCTGCTTGCGCAGCGTCCGGACGGTCTCCTCCGAGACCGACCCGCCCGCCAGCCGGGTGCGGGCCAGCCGGGCCGCCCCGAGCGGCAGCGACCAGGCGACGTCCGGCGCCTCCTCGGAGCCCGCGGCGATCTCCAGGGAGCCGCCGCCGATGTCGAAGACCGCCAGCCGCCCCGCCGACCAGCCGAACCACCGGCGCACCGCCAGGAAGGTCAGCCGGGCCTCGTCCTCACCCGAGAGCACCCCGATGTCGACCCCGGTGCGCTCCCGGACGTGCCGCAGGACCGCGTCGGAGTTCGTCGCGTCGCGCACCGCCGAGGTCGCGAACGCCAGCATGTCCTCGCAGCCCTTCTCCTCGGCGACGACGACCGCCTCCGCGGTGAACGCCGCCAGCGCGTCGACCCCGGCCGGGCCGACGGCGCCGACCGCGTCGAGGTGCTCGGCCAGGCGCAGCGGCCGCTTGAACGAGCTCGCCGGCAGCGGCGGCGCACCACCGTGGGCGTCGACGACCAGCAGGTGGCCGGTGTTGGAGCCGATGTCCAGGACGCCCAGGCGCATGCTCGCCAACGTACCCGCCCGTACCCTGACGCTCGTGCCGGAAGTGGACCTCGACTTTCCCCGGGCCTGGGTGGAGTTCGCCAACCCCGCGGACCCCTCCGAGGTGATCCGCGCCGACCTGACCTGGCTGACCTCGGCCTACACCTGCATCTTCGGCAGCGGGTGCGCCGGCATCTACGCCGACGCACCCGACGTCGGCTGCTGCACGCTGGGGGCGCACTTCGCCGACGAGGCCGACGAGGAGCGGGTCGCCGGGTTCGTCGACCAGCTCGACGAGGACCTGTGGCAGCTCAAGCCCGCCGGCCGCGCCGTCGAGCGCTCGGACTGGGTCGAGGTCGACGACGAGGGCGAGCGCAAGACGCTGACCGTCGTGGTCGACGGCCAGCAGGCCTGCGTCTTCCACAACCGCCCCGACTTCGCGCCGACCGCCGGCGGGCCCGGCAGCGGCGGCGCCGGCTGCGCCCTGCACGCCCTGGCCTACGTCCTGGGCCGCAACCCGCTCGAGACCAAGCCCGACGTGTGCTGGCAGCTCCCGATCCGCCGCACGTTCCGCGACGTCGAGCGCCCCGACGGCACCAGCTACACCGAGGTCTCGATCGGCGAGTACGACCGGCGCGGCTGGGGCCCCGGCGGCCACGACCTGGACTGGTACTGCACCGGCAACACCGAGGCCCACGTCGCCGTCGAGCCGCTCTACCTCACCTCCGCGGCCGAGCTGGTCGCCCTCGTCGGCCAGGCGGCGTACGACGAGCTGGCCCGGCACTGCGAGGCGCACGTCCGCTCCCGCTCCGCCCTCGCGATCCACCCCGCCAGCCCGTCCTGAGCCGGGCCGCGGAAGAGGCCACGGACGAGCCGTGGGGCACACCAGACCTCTCGACGTCAAGAGACCGTGACCCCAGTGTCGCGGTGACCCGCGCCACTCACGCACAATGCCGACATGCGCCTGGACCATCTGTCGTACGCCGCAGGACCCGATGGCCTGGCCAGCACCGCCCAGCGCATCGGGGGACTGCTCGGCCGGGAGTTCAGTGACGGAGGCGTGCACCCGCGCTTCGGCACCCGGAACATGACCCTCGCCCTCGACGGGGGCACCTACCTCGAGATCGTCGAGGCCCTCGACCACCCCGCCTCGGACAAGGCCCCCTTCGGGCAGGCCGTCCGCGCCCGCTCCGCCCTCGGCGGCGGCTGGCTGGGCTGGGTCGTGGCCGTCCCCGACATCACGCCCCTCGAGGAGCGGCTGGGCCGCCACGCCGCGCAGGGCAACCGGCACCGCCCCGACGGCACCGAGCTGCGCTGGAAGCAGATCGGCGTCAACGGGCTGATCTCCGACCCGCAGCTGCCGTTCTTCGTCCAGTGGGAGAGCCCCACCGAGCTGCACCCGTCGGCCGGCGCGTCCCCCGACTGGTCGCTGGCCTGCCTGGAGATCGCCGGCGACCCGCAGCGGGTCAGCGAGTGGCTCGGCCAGTCGGTCGACGCGCCGCTCGAGGACGTCAAGGTCGACTGGGTCGCCCCGCACGGCACGCCCGGCATCATCGCCGCCCAGATCGCCACCCCGAACGGCCTGGTCCGCCTCTGAACCAGGCGGCGGTCCCGCCGGGCGCGGTGCCGAGCCCGAACATCTGGCACCACACCGCGACCTACGAGACCGAGAACCGCGCCGTCGACCCCGACGGCCGGATCGAGGCCGCGATGGCCGCGGTCGCCCCCTGGGCCGGGCGGACCGTGCTCGACCTCGGCTGCGGCACGGGGTTCCACCTGCCGCGGTTCGCCGCCACGGCCGCCCGCGTCGTCGGCGTGGAGCCGCACCCCGACCTCGTCGCGCTGGCCCGGCGACGTACGCGACGGCTGGGGAACGTCTCGGTCGAGCAGGGCACCGCGCAGGCCGTGCCCCTGCCCGACGGCTCCGTGGACGTGCTCCACGCGCGGTGGGCCTACTTCTTCGGCCCCGGCTGCGAGCCCGGCCTCGCCGAGGTCGCCCGCGTCGTACGCCGCGGGGGGACCGCGTTCGTCATCGACAACGACGCCTCCCGCTCGACCTTCGGCCGGTGGTTCCGCCGCGGCTTCCCGCACCTGCCCGAGCCCGCGGTCGTCGAGCGCTTCTGGGCGCAGCAGGGGTGGACCCGCGTGCCGCTCGACGTCGGCTGGTCCTTCTCCTCGCGCGAGGACCTCGAGGCGGTCGTGCGGATCGAGCTGCCCACGAGCGTGGCCGAGCAGGTGCTGGCCGAGCACGAGGGCACCTCGGTCGACTACGCCGTCAACCTGTGGTGGCGCACCTTCTGAGCGGTCTTCTCGGGCTCAGGTGCCGAAGCCGACCGCGGAGGACGAGCCCCGCACGGTGAGCGTCGGGGTGAGCAGCACGCCGGGGCCGACGGCCGGCGGGTGCGCGAGCAGCCCCTCGAGCGCCTTGACCACCTCGACGGCGACCTCCTCGAGCGGCTGGCGCACCGAGGTCAGGCCGGGCGGCACCACCTGGGCGACCTGGGAGTCGTCGAACCCGACGACCGCGACGTCGCGCCCGGCGACCAGCCCGCGCTCGGCGAGGGTGTGCAGCACGCCCATCGCGAGGGTGTCGGAGGCGCAGACGAAGCCGGTGGGGCGCGCCTCGTCGAGAAGCACGGCGCTCGCGCCGCGGCCGGAGGCGACGGTGTCCTCGACCCGCGAGGCCAGGCCGGTGGTCGAGAGGCCGCGGGCGCGCAGGGCGCGGGTCCAGCCGGAGCGGCGGTCCTCGCCGATCCAGGAGTCCTTGCGCCAGCCGATCCAGGCGATCCGCTCGTGGCCCTGGTCGAGCAGGTGGCTGGTGGCCAGCTCGCAGCCGGCGGCGCCGTCGACGTCGACCCACGGGTGGTTGGCCGCCGGGTTGTCCCAGGGCCGCCCGAACGCCACGAACGGCGCGCGGCGCGCGCCCAGCCAGGCGGCCTGCGGGTTGCCGAGATAGGTGTCGGTGACGACGAAGGCGTCCACCGCGGTCGAGCGCAGCAGGTCGTCGTACCCGGCGAGCGGGTCGAGCGGGTCGCCGGCGAAGAGCAGCACGTGCTTGCCGGCCTCGCGGGAGGTCTCGACCAGGGAGTGCACGAAGCGGTCCATGATCGCGCTCGCCGTGCCCTCCTGCACCGGGTTGATCCGCAGGCCGACCAGGTGCGAGGCGCGGGTGCGCAGGTTGCGCGCGGCGCGGTTCGGCAGGTAGCCGAGCTCCTCGATCGCCTCCTGCACGCGCAGCAGCGTGTCGGCGCGCAGCAGGTCGGGGTTGTTGACGGCGTTCGAGACGGTCTGGCGGGACACCCCGGCCCGCTCCGCGACGTCGGCGAGGGTCGGCGGGGCCGTGGGCTGTCGCCCGGGGATCCGCGCCACCTCGACCTCCGACTCCGCTGTGCGTCCACCACGTGTCCGGACCGGACGTCCGGGATCGACGTCTGGGATCGACGTCTGGATCGTTCCAAAGCAATATAACGGCGGTCCGCCGCCCGCGTTCCCCCTCCGTCCGGGTGAGGCCCTCCGCGGTGTCGGCGACGGCCTCCGCGGGGTTGTCGGTGGCCTCGCCTAGCGTTCGGGGCATGCCGAAGCCACCACGCCCGACCTACCGGTGCAGCGAGTGCGGCTGGGAGGCCGCCAAGTGGGTCGGCCGCTGCGGGGAGTGCCAGGCCTGGGGCTCGGTCGCGGAGGCCGCGCTCGCGCCGGCCTCGCGCCGGGCCGCCGGTCCGGTGACCGCCCCGGCGCGGCCGATCGGGCAGGTGGCGGTGGAGGACGCCGCCCACCGCACCAGCGGGGTCCCCGAGCTCGACCGCGTGCTCGGCGGCGGCCTCGTGCCCGGTGCAGCGATCCTGCTGGCCGGCGAGCCGGGCGTCGGCAAGAGCACGCTGCTGCTCGAGGTGGCCGCCCAGACCGCGCGCTACCAGCACCGCACGCTCTACGTCACCGGCGAGGAGTCGGCCTCGCAGGTCCGGCTGCGCGCCGACCGCACCGGCGGCGTCCACGACCAGCTCTACCTCGCCGCGGAGACCGACCTCGGCGCGGTGCTGACCCACGTCGAGGAGGTCCGCCCCACGCTGCTGGTCGTCGACTCGGTGCAGACGATCGCCGCCGGCGACGTCGAGGGCGCCCCCGGCGGGGTCACCCAGGTCAAGGAGGTCTCCGCCGCCCTGATCCGGATGGCCAAGACCCGCGGCATCACCACGGTGCTGGTGGGCCACGTGACCAAGGAGGGCTCGATCGCCGGCCCCCGTGTGCTCGAGCACCTCGTCGACGTGGTGCTCCACTTCGAGGGCGACCGCGACTCCCGCTTCCGGATGGTCCGGGCGATGAAGAACCGGTTCGGCCCCGTCGACGAGGTCGGCTGCTTCGACCTCGGCCCCGAGGGGATCACCGCGGTCGCCGACCCGACCGGCCTCTTCGTCGAGCACCACCACGCCGGCGTCGCCGGCACCTGCGTCGCGGTCACGATGGAGGGCCGGCGTCCCCTGCTCGCCGAGGTCCAGGCCCTGGCCACGCTCTCGGCGCAGGAGCGCCCCCGGCGGACGACCTCGGGGCTGGACTCCTCCCGGCTCGCGATGGTCCTCGCCGTCCTCCAGCAGCACGTCGGGCTGCGCCTGGTCACCCACGACGTCTTCGCCTCGACCGTCGGCGGCGCCCGGCTCCACGACCCGTCGGCCGACCTCGCGATCGCGATCGCCCTCGCCTCCGCCACGCTGGGCACCCCGCCGCCGGCCGGCGTGGTGGCGATGGGCGAGATCGGCCTCTCCGGGGAGCTGCGCCGGGTCCGCGACCTCGACGTACGCCTCGGCGAGGCGGCGCGGCTCGGGTTCACCACCGCGCTCGTCCCGCGCCCCGCCGGCGCCCCGATCGACCCGCGGGCCGAGCAGCCCCGGACGGTCGAGGGGATGCAGGTCGTCGAGGTCCCCTCGGTGCTCGGCGCGCTGCTGCACCTCGGCCTGACGGCTCGCCAGGCGCGTCGCCAGCCGTCCATGGGGGACTGACGCCGGTCGTCGCTTAGGCTGCACCCGCCTGCACGACCCGCACCCGAGGAGGACACGCGTGGTGGCCACCGACCGCTCCGACGACGTCCTCCGCCTGCGCGCCACGCTCGCCTCGATCGCGCCGGGCACCGCCATGCGCGACGGGCTCGAGCGGATCCTGCGCGGGCGCACCGGCGCGCTGATCGTGCTGGGCAACGACAAGGTGGTGGAGTCGATCTCCACCGGCGGCTTCGTCCTCGACGTCCCCTTCACCGCCACCGGCCTGCGCGAGCTGGCCAAGATGGACGGCGGCATCATCGTCGACAAGGACCTCACCCGCATCCTGCGCGCGGCCGTGCACCTGATGCCCGACCACACGATCCCGTCGGAGGAGACCGGCACCCGCCACCGCACCGCGGACCGGGTCGCCCGGCAGACCGGCTTCCCGGTGATCTCGGTGTCGCAGTCGATGCAGATCATCGCGGCCTACGTCGGCGAGACCCGCCACGTGCTGGAGGACTCCGGCCAGATCCTGTCCCGCGCGAATCAGGCGCTGGCGACCCTGGAGCGCTACAAGCTGCGGCTGGACGAGGTCGCCTCCACGCTCTCGGCGCTGGAGATCGAGGACCTGGTCACCGTCCGCGACGTCGCGGTCGTCGCCCAGCGCCTGGAGATGGTCATCCGGATCGCGCGCGAGATCGAGGACTACGTGCTCGAGCTCGGCACCGACGGCCGCCTGCTCAGCCTCCAGCTCGAGGAGCTGGTGACCGGCGTGGACGCCGAGCGCGAGCTGGTCATCCGCGACTACCTGCCCTCCGGCAAGCGCAGCAAGAGCCCCGAGGACGTCATCGCCAAGCTCGAGGCGCTCTCCCCCACCGAGCTGGTCGACCCGGCCTCGACCGCCCGCGTCCTGGGCCTCGGCACCGCCGAGCACCTCGACGGCGCGGTCGCCCCGCGTGGCTACCGGCTGCTCGCCAAGGTCCCCCGGCTGCCCGCCGCGGTCGTCGACCGGCTGGTGGAGCACTTCGGCACCCTGCAGAAGCTGCTCTCGGCCGGCATCGACGACCTCCAGGCCGTCGACGGCGTCGGCGAGCTGCGCGCCCGCTCGGTGCGCGAGGGACTCTCTCGCCTCGCCGAGTCCACGATCCTCGAGCGGTACGTCTGAGCTAGCGGCTCAGCGGCGTCGGGGCTCGGCGGTCTTGGTGACCGTCGCGGCGACCGGCGCCTTGAGCTCGAACTGCACGTCGCTGGGCTCGCCGCCGAGCGCCGCGGCCGTCGCGTGGTAGTAGCCGGGCATCGCCCACTCGGTGATCCGGGTGCAGTCGTCGTCCATGCGCGCGGCGTTCCAGGTGACCGGGACGGCGGTGGTGACGTTGTTGCGGACCACGATGTCGTCGCCCGGCAGCGCCCGGCCGCAGGTCCTCGTCGACCAGATGCCGTCGCGGCCGGAGGTGATCGACAGGGTGACGTTGCCGCGGTTGACCCGCCAGGTGCACGCCGGCGTGGTGATCGTGCGGACGTTGAGCACGACGGTCACGTCGCGCCCGGCGATCGCCTTGGAGACCTCGGGGGTGACCGCGACGTCGGCGCCGTCGCAGCGGCCCGCAGGGGCCGCCAGCACCGGTTCGGTGGTCGTCGCCTGCCCGGGCCGGCCCTTCTTGCCCTTCCCGTTGCCGTTCCCGTTGCCGCTCCCCTGGGTGGGCCTCGTCTCCTCGGGCACCTCGGCGTCCGGGGTGGGGGTCAGGGTCACGGTGGCGGTGGGGCTGGCGTCCGCGGCGGCCGGGGCGGCCCGGCCGGGGTCGGACCCGTCGCCGCCGCCCAGCAGCTTGCCGATCCCCAGCACCAGGACCAGCGCGACCGTGAGCAGGACCAGGCGTCGGCGCCAGTACACCGAGGCCGGCAGCGGTCCCCGGGTCAGCGTGCTCATGGCGAGCAGGTTATCGAGTCGCGGCGCCCGATCCGGGGCGCCACACCGCTTGCCGGAGCCGCGTCCGGGGTCCCGGGACCGGTCGGGGAGGATGACGCGGTGAGCGCGCTGCACGAGCCGGTCCTGCGGTGGTACGACGCCCATGCCCGCGACCTCCCGTGGCGCCGTCCCGAGGCCTCCCCCTGGTCGGTGATGGTCTCCGAGCTGATGCTCCAGCAGACCCCCGTGAGCCGGGTCCTCCCGGTCCACGAGCAGTGGCTCGAGCGCTGGCCGACCCCGGCCGACCTTGCCGCCGAGCCCACCGGCGAGGCGGTGCGGATGTGGGGGCGGCTCGGCTACCCCCGCCGGGCTCTGCGCCTGCACGCCGCGGCGACGGCGATCGTCGAGCGGCACGGCGGGGAGGTGCCGAGGGACCACGCGGCGCTGCTGGCCCTTCCCGGGGTCGGCGACTACACCGCCGCGGCGATCGCCAGCTTCGCCTTCGGCCAGCGCCACGTCGTGCTGGACACCAACGTCCGCCGGGTGCTGGCCCGCACCGTCGGCGGCGTCGAGCTGCCCGCGCAGCACGTCACCAAGGCCGAGCGGGAGGCCGCCGCGGAGCTCCTCCCCGAGGACGAGGCGACCGCGGCCACCTGGGCCGTCGCGGTCATGGAGCTCGGGGCGCTGGTCTGCACGGCGGCCCGGCCGCGGTGCACCGAGTGCCCGGTCGCCTCGCTGTGCGCGTGGCGCGCGGCCGGCCACCCGGCGTACGACGGGCCGCCGCGGAAGGTGCAGACCTGGGCCGGCACCGACCGCCAGTGCCGCGGCCGCCTGCTGGCGGTGCTGCGCGATGCCGACGGCCCGGTGCACCCCAGCCGGCTCGACGCGGTCTGGGTCGAGGAGGCCCAGCGGGTCCGGTGCCTGGCGGGGCTGGTCGAGGACGGGCTGGCGGTCAGGACCGACGCAGGAACCTACGCGCTCCCCTAGCCTCGTAGCGGCGCCCGCCGGCGGCCCGGACGAGGACCTCCTCGGCCGCGGCCACGGGCTCGCCGGGGTGGAAGGGCCGCTTGGGCTCCCCGCGCAGCGCCTCGAGCAGGGCCCGCAGGTCCGCGACGTCGTCGGCGGAGGTCTCCGGCACGTGCGTGCCGCGGCGCGGGTCGGCCTCGACGAGCAGGCCCAGGTCACGCAGGGTGTCGAAGTCGTCCTCGGTGGTCCGCTCGAAGATCCGCATGAGGTACGGCGCCGCCTGCTCCTGGCTGAGCCCCTTGCCGATGAGCGCGCGCAGGGCGACCGCCGTGGGCTCGCGGGCGGGGCGGAAGTTGGCCATCGGGCCGGCGGCGAGGATCGAGGTCCACTTCCGCACGAAGTCCTCACCGGAGTAGGACTCGTAGTGCAGCAGCCGCAGCCGGTCGGCGTCGGCGTACGCCGGCAGCTCGGCCTTGTCGGCGTCCACGCCGTGGTGCAGGGTCAGCCAGACGTCGAGCGCCGGCCGGACCCCGGACTTGCCGTCGACGTGGCCGTGGAAGTAGGCGCCGTTCGAGGGGCGGTCGATCGCGCCGAGGGTCTGCAGCAGGGTCAGGTCGGGCTTGTCGAGCAGCCGCTTGAACCAGGTCGGGTCGCCGTCCCAGTGCTTGCGGCTGACCGCCTCCAGCGGCGCGAGCCGCACCGCGCGCGTCTCGGGCGGGACGGCGGCGAGCACGTCGCGGTCGACCTGGATGATCTCGTCGGCGTCGATGTGGAAAACCCAGTCGGCGCCCTCGACCAGGCTCAGCGCGGCCTTGGTGAGGTTGGCGTTGATCCGCTGGCGCACGTTCAGCTCGGCGGGCCGCTCGCCGTTCCACCACGAGGAGTCGGTGCGGATGCAGGTGACGTGGGGGTGCTCGTCGAGCCAGGTCCGGACCTCGGGGTCCCCCGCGTCGAGGAAGACCACGAGGTGGTCCGCGCCGCCGGCGAGGTTGCCGGTCACGAACCGCTCGATGTTGGGCAGGGTGTCCTTGACGGTGCTGACGGTGAAGAGCACGCCGCCACCCTAGGCGCACCCGCGGGCGCCCGGGACGCCGCACGGGCGGCACCCCGAGGGGTGCCGCCCGTGGCGGGTGCTGCTGGGTGGTGCTGGGGGGACCGGCTCAGTCCTCGCCGCCCGAGCGCGGGACGTCGGAGCCCGACGTCTCGTCGTTCGGGCCCTCGCCCTCGACCGGCGTCGTCTCGATGCTGGTCTCCACGCCGGCCGTCTCGAACGGCGGCATGTCGGGCAGCTCGCCGACCTTCTGGCCCTCGAAGGTGAAGTTCGCGGCCGGGCCGTCGCCGTCGACGTCGACCAGGACGATCATCCCGGGGCCGACCTCACCGAAGAGCATCTTCTCGGCCAGGACGTCCTCGATCTCGCGCTGCACCGTGCGGCGCAGCGGCCGGGCGCCGAGCACCGGGTCGAAGCCGCGCTGGGCCAGGAGGTTCTTGGCCCCCTGGGTCAGCTCGAGCTTCATGTCGCGGTCGCGGAGGCGGACCTCCACGGAGGCGACCATGTTGTCGACCATCGAGACGATCTGCTCCTGGGAGAGCGGCGGGAAGACGATGACCTCGTCGACGCGGTTGAGGAACTCGGGGCGGAAGTGCTGCTTGAGCTCCTCCGAGACCTTGTTCTTCATCCGGTCGTAGTCACCGGGACCACCGGCGGCACCGGCGAAACCGAGGTTCATGCCCTTGGCGATGTCCCGGGTGCCGAGGTTGGTGGTCATGATGATGACGGTGTTCTTGAAGTCCACGACCCGACCCTGGGAGTCGGTCAGGCGACCTTCCTCGAGGATCTGCAACAGGCTGTTGAAGATGTCGGGGTGGGCCTTCTCGACCTCGTCGAAGAGGACGACGGAGAACGGCTTGCGGCGCACCTTCTCGGTGAGCTGGCCGCCCTCCTCGTAACCGACGTAGCCCGGAGGCGAGCCGAAGAGCCGCGAGACGGTGTGCTTCTCGCCGAACTCCGACATGTCGAGCTGGATGAGCGCGTCCTCGTCGCCGAAGAGGAACTCCGCCAGCGTCTTGGACAGCCACGTCTTGCCGACGCCCGAGGGGCCGGCGAAGATGAACGACCCGCCGGGACGCTTGGGGTCCTTCAGGCCGGCGCGGGTACGCCGGATGGCGCGGCTGAGCGCCTTGACCGCCTCGTCCTGGCCGATGACGCGCTTGTGGAGCTCGTCCTCCATCTTGAGCAGCCGGGTCGACTCCTCCTCGGAGAGCTTGACGATCGGGATGCCGGTCGCCACGGCGAGCACCTCGGCGATCAGCTCCTCGTCGACCTCGGCGACCTCGTCCATGTCACCGGCGCGCCACTGCTTCTCGCGCTCGGACTTGGTGAGGATCAGCTGCTTCTCCTCATCGCGCAGGCGCGCGGCGGCCTCGAAGTCCTGGCCGTCGATGGCGGCCTCCTTGCGCTGGCGCACCTCGGCGATCTTGTCGTCGAACTCGCGCAGGTCGGCCGGGGCCGTCATGCGGCGGATGCGCAGGCGCGAGCCGGCCTCGTCGATGAGGTCGATCGCCTTGTCGGGGAGGAACCGGTCGGAGATGTAGCGGTCGGCCAGCGTCGCCGCCGAGACCAGCGCCTCGTCGGTGATGGTGACCCGGTGGTGCGCCTCGTACCGGTCGCGCAGGCCCTTGAGCATCTCGATGGTGTGCGCGATCGACGGCTCGGCGACCTGGATGGGCTGGAAGCGGCGCTCGAGCGCGGCGTCCTTCTCCAGGTACTTGCGGTACTCGTCGAGCGTGGTCGCACCGATGGTCTGCAGCTCGCCGCGGGCCAGCATCGGCTTGAGGATGCTGGCGGCGTCGATCGCGCCCTCGGCCGCACCGGCGCCGACGAGGGTGTGGATCTCGTCGATGAACAGCACGATGTCGCCGCGGGTGCGGATCTCCTTGAGCACCTTCTTCAGGCGCTCCTCGAAGTCACCGCGGTAGCGCGAGCCCGCGACCAGCGCGCCGAGGTCGAGGGTGTAGATCTGCTTGTCCTTGAGCGTCTCGGGCACGTTGCCCTTGACGATGTCCTGGGCCAGGCCCTCGACGATCGTCGTCTTGCCGACGCCGGGCTCGCCGATGAGGACGGGGTTGTTCTTCGTGCGGCGCGACAGGATCTGCATGACGCGCTCGATCTCCTGCTCGCGCCCGATGACCGGGTCGAGCTTGCCCTCGCGCGCGTCCTGGGTCAGGTTGCGGCCGAACTGGTCGAGGACCAGCGAGGACGACGGGGCGTCGCCGCTCGCACCGGCCGCGGCCGCGGCCGACTGCGAGGACTCCTTGCCCTGGAAGCCGCTGAGCAACTGGATGACCTGCTGGCGGACCCGGTTGAGGTCGGCGCCGAGCTTCTGGAGGACCTGGGCGGCGACGCCCTCGCCCTCGCGGATCAGCCCGAGCAGGATGTGCTCGGTGCCGATGTAGGAGTGCCCGAGCTGCAGCGCCTCGCGCAGGGAGAGCTCGAGGACCTTCTTGGCGCGCGGGGTGAAGGGGATGTGGCCGCTGGGCGCCTGCTGGCCCTGGCCGATGATCTCCTCGACCTGGGCGCGGACGGCCTCGAGGGAGATGTCGAGGCTCTCGAGGGCCTTGGCGGCCACGCCCTCGCCCTCGTGGATGAGGCCGAGCAGGATGTGCTCGGTCCCGATGTAGTTGTGGGACAGCATGCGGGCCTCTTCCTGGGCCAGCACGACCACCCGGCGGGCTCGGTCAGTGAACCGCTCGAACATGCAACGCTCCTCGAGTTCTGGGGGACCGCCCACCGCCATCCGGGGCGGGCGGGACATGAGGCTCAACCCCACGGACAGCCTACGCGTTCCCCGACAACGCACTCGGGGCATCCGCTGTGAGCGAACACGCTCGGCGGATGCCCCGGGTGGGACGCTGCCACAGGGGTGGTGCAGGGGGTCGCGCGGGGGTGGTGCGGGTCGGTCAGTGCGCGGAGTCGTAGGCCTCGCGGACCTCGGCCGACACGCGGCCACGGTCCGGCACCTCGAACCCGTTCTGCCGCGCCCAGTCACGGATCTCCTTGGCGGTGGGGCCGCCCGAGGCGTTGGCGCTCGCGGAGCCGCCCGAGCGACGGCCGCCGGCACCGCGGCGGGTGCCGCTGACCTTGCGGGCGTGGCCGACGTACGTCGCGAGGGCCCCGCGCAGGGCGGAGGCGTTCTCCTCGTTCAGGTCGATCTCGTAGGAGGTGCCGTCCAGGCCGAACGACACCGTCTCGGTCGCCTCGCTGCCGTCCAGGTCGTCCTCGAGCACGATGTGGATCTTCTGAGCCATGTGGGGGTCCTCGCTATCCGGAATTGACGGAAGAGTGCCGGGCACTGCAATTCCGGCGTTTTGCATCGTGCCAGGTAAAATGACGTCAGACAATTCGATCACCCCCGCCTCGGAGAGTTTTTACCAAAACCGAACGGGCGGATCGCTCCGGGTGACCACGAATCGGTCGGAGGGACGACGTCGAATCCGACGCAAAACGCCGAGGTGTCAATCCCGGTTATTGCGCCGGAATACCAGCTCGAGCCCCTGCAGCGTCAGCCAGGGTGAATGCGCGGTGAATGCCGAGCAGTCCTCGATCAGCAACGGCGCGAGATGGCCGGTGGCGATCACGGAGATATCACCGGGCTGAACGCCGAGCTCGGCGGTCATCCGCGCGACGAGGCCCTCGACCTGGGCGGCGACGCCGAAGACCAGGCCGGACTGGAGCGCCTCGACGGTGTTCTTCGCGATCACCGTCCGCGGCCGGGCGAGCTCGACCTTGCGCAGCTGGGCGCCGCGGCGGCCGAGCGCCTCCAGCGAGATCTCGATGCCGGGCGCGATCGCGCCGCCGACGTACTGACCGCTCGCGTTGACGACGTCGAAGGTGGTCGCGGTCCCACCGAAGTCGACGACGATCGCAGGACCGCCGTGCAGCTCGGCGGCGGCGAGGGCGTTGACGATGCGGTCCGAGCCGACCTCACGCGGGTTGTCCATGAGGATCGGGACGCCGGTGCGGACGCCGGGCTCGACGACCAGGCAGGGGAGGTCGGCGAAGTGCCGGGCCAGCATGTCGCGCCACTCGTGCAGCACCGCCGGGACGGTCGAGCACACGCTGACCCCGTCGACGCCGGCCGCGTCGCGGCCGAGCAGGCCACGGATCAGCACCGACCACTCGTCGGCGGTGCGGCGCTCGTCGGTGCCCACCCGCCAGTGCGCGAGGACCTCCCCGTCCTGGACGAGGCCCAGCTGGGTGTGGCTGTTGCCGATGTCGGCGGCGAGGAGCGGCACCGTCACTCCTCGTGGAGGTCCAGGCCGAGGTCGAAGACGTCGACGGAGTGGGTCAGCGCGCCGACGGAGATGTAGTCGACGCCGGTGGCCGCGACCTCGCGGGCGCGGTCGAAGGTCAGCCCCCCGGACGCCTCGAGCGCCACGCGGCCGGCGGCGCCCATCCGCTCGACCAGGCGGACCGCCTCGGCCATCGTCTCGGTGGACATGTTGTCGAGCAGGATCTCCTCGCAGCCGGCCTCGACCAGCTCGCGCAGCTGGTCGAGGTCGGTGACCTCGACCTCGACGCGCAGGTCCGGGTACGCCGCGCGGACGGCGCGGTAGGCCGGCACGACGCCGCCGGCGGCGACGACGTGGTTGTCCTTGACCATCGCCCGGTCCGAGAGGCTGGTGCGGTGGTTGCGCCCGCCGCCGCAGCGCACGGCGTACTTCTGGAGCGCGCGGTAGGTGGGCAGGGTCTTGCGGGTGTCGAGCACCTGCGCGCCGGTGCCGTCGAGCGCGTCGACCCAGGCCGCGGTAGCGGTCGCGACGCCGGAGAGGTGGCTGGCGTAGTTCAGCGCGGTCCGCTCGGCGGTCAGCAGGCCGCGCGCGGGCCCGGCGACCCGCATGACGACGTCGCCGGGGGCCACCCGGGTGCCGTCGGGCAGCCGGTCGGTGACCTCGACGTCGTCGCCGAGCACGAGGTGGAAGACGAGCGCGGCGATGCCGAGCCCGGCGACCGTCCCGGCCTCCCGGGCCGCGAAGTCGCCGACCGCGCGCGCGTCGGGGGCGATGGTCGCGACGCTGGTGACGTCCTCGGTCGGGACGTCCTCGGCGAGCGCCAGCCGGACGTGGTCGTGGACCGCGCGGGGGTCGAGCCCCGCGGCCTCGAGCTCGGCGAGCAGGCCGGCCGGCAGGGCGTCGTACGGGGTGGGGGTGATCATCGGCCGAGGCCTCCATCGGTCGCGGGGGCGGGGGCGAAGGTCAGCACGGCGGCGCCGTCGGCGGACCTGAGGTCGAGGCGGGTGTCGAAGTGTCCGGCCCACCGGGCGTCGTCGCGGTCGGGGTGGTCCTCGCGCCAGTGCGACCCGCGGGTCTCCTCGCGCAGGGCCGCGGCGTCGGTGAGGGCGGCGGCGATGGTGAGCAGGTTCGTGGTCTCCCACGCGCCGAGGTCGACGGTGGCCGCAGGGGTGCCCGCGAGCTCGTCGAGCACCCCGGCCGCCTCGGCGAGACCGGCGGCGCTGCGCAGCACACCGACCCGCTCGGTCATCACCTCCTGGAGCTCCTGGCGCACGGAGCCGTCGACCAGCCCCACCGGCCGGGTGTCCGGCGCGGGCTCGGCCCAGGGGCGGAGCTCGGCGGGCAGCACGGTGGCGATCCGCCGGGAGAAGACCAGGCCCTCGAGCAGGGAGTTCGACGCGAGCCGGTTGGCGCCGTGGACGCCGGAGCAGGCGACCTCGCCGGTGGCGTACAGGCCGGCGACATCGGTGCGGCCCCACAGGTCGGTGCGCACCCCGCCGGAGGCGTAGTGGCACGCGGGGGCGACCGGGATCGGCTCGGTCACCGGGTCGACGCCGTGGCGGCGGGCGGTGGCGAGGATGGTGGGGAAGCGGCGCTCCCAGAAGTCCGCGCCGAGGTGCCGGGCGTCGAGCCACATGTGCGGGCGCCCGGTCTCGTGCATCCGGCGGGTGATCGCCTTGGCCACCACGTCGCGCGGGGCGAGGTCGCCGAGCTCGTGGACGCCGGTCATCAGCCGGTCGCCGTCGGCGTCCACGAGGAACGCGCCCTCCCCGCGGACGGCCTCGGAGATGAGCGGCTGCTGGCCGCGGGAGTCGGGGCCGAGGTACATGACCGTGGGGTGGAACTGGACGAACTCCAGGTCGCGCAGGGTCGCGCCGGCCCGCAGCGCGAGCGCCATGCCGTCGCCGGTGGAGACCGCCGGGTTGGTGGTCTGGGAGAAGACCTGGCCGAGCCCGCCGCTGGCCAGGACCACCGCGCGGCAGTGGACCGCGCCGATCCCGTCGCGCTCCCCCTCGCCCATGACGTGCAGGGTCACCCCGGCGACGCCGCGGTCGGGGCCGAGGAGCAGGTCGACGGCCAGCGCGTGCTGGACGACCTCGATGTCGGTGGCCGCCTCGACCGCGGCGATCAGGGCGCGCTGGATCTCCGCGCCGGTGGCGTCGCCCCCGGCGTGGGCGATCCGGTCGCGGAGGTGGCCGCCCTCGCGGGTCAGCGACAGCAGGCCGGTGGCGTCGACGTCGAAGCGGGTGCCGAGCGCGATCAGCTCGTGCACCGCCTCGGGCCCCTCGCCCACCAGCACGCGCACCGCCTCGAGGTCGCAGGCGCCCGCGCCGGCGACCAGGGTGTCGACCTCGTGCTGCTCGGGGGTGTCGCCCTCGCCCAGCGCGGCGGCGATGCCGCCCTGCGCCCACTGCGTGGAGCCGGCCGCCAGCACGTCCTTGGTGACGACGAGGACCTTCTCGACGTGCTCGCGCAGCCGCAGCGCCGCGGTCAGCCCGGCGATCCCGGACCCGATGACCACGACGTCCGCGCGGGTCGACCACCCCGGCTCGGGGGCGGTCAGGCGCCCGGGGAGACGGCGCGCCGCCGGGACGGTGAGGGGGCCGGGCACCGGAGCAGGCTAGCGGGCCGCGGTGGCGTCGCCGCGGACCAGACCGGCCCCGCCGAAGGTCTCGGCCGGGTCGAAGCCGGTGGCCATGATCTTGTTCTCGGCGTCGACGAAGACCACGTGCGGCTGGTGCTCCTTGGCCTCGGCGGTCTCCATCTGGCCGTAGCCGATGAGGATGACCAGGTCGCCGGGGTGGACCAGCCGGGCGGCGGCGCCGTTGATGCCGATGACGCCGGACCCGCGCTCGCCGGCGATCGTGTAGGTCTCCAGCCGCGCGCCGTTGGTGATGTCGACGATGTGGACCAGCTCCCCGGGCAGCAGGTCCGCGGCGTCGAGCAGGTCCTGGTCGACCGTCACCGACCCGACGTAGTGGAGGTCCGCCTGGGTCACGGTGGCCCGGTGGATCTTGCTCTTCATCATCGTGCGGAGCATCAACGCTCTCCCTGCTGGTGGTCGGGCTCGTGGTCGGGCTCGTGGTCGGGCCGGCCCTCGGGGTGCCCGAGGACCAGCGGCATGTTGTCGATGAGACGGGTGGTGCCGACCCGGGCGGCGACGAGCACCCGCGCCACGGTGCCGGGCGGGACGGGGTCGGGCAGCGGGGAGAGGTCGGGGGCGGTGACCTCGAGGTAGTCCAGGTCGACGGCGTGGGCGGCCCGCAGCTCGGCGCGGGCGGCGTCCAGCGCCGGGCCGACGCCGTACGCCGCCGCCTCCTGCGCGGCGCGCAGCGCGCGGCTGAGGGCGAGCGCCTCGAGCCGCTGCTCCTCGTCGAGGTAGCGGTTGCGGCTGGACAGCGCCAGCCCGCCGGCCTCGCGGACCGTCTCGGCCCCGACGACGTCGACGCCGAGGCAGAGGTCCTCGGCCATCCGGCGGATCAGGGCGAGCTGCTGGTAGTCCTTCTGCCCGAAGACCGCGACGTCGGGGCGCACCAGGCCGAAGAGCTTGGCGACCACGGTGAGCACGCCGCGGAAGTGGCCGGGACGGCTGCGGCCCTCGAGGACCTCGGCCTGCGGGCCCGGCTCGACGGTCACCATCGGGTCGCCCCCGGGGTAGACCTCCTCCACGCTCGGCGCGAAGACCACGTCGACGCCCTCGCGGGCGCACACCTCCAGGTCGGCGTCGAGGGTGCGGGGGTAGCGGTCGAGGTCCTCGCCGGCGCCGAACTGCAGCGGGTTGACGAAGACCGAGACCACGACGGGGCCGTCGCCGACCCGGTCGCGCGCCTCGCGCATCAGGCTGGCGTGCCCCTCGTGCAGGGCGCCCATCGTCGGGACGAGGCCGACGCGGAGCCCGGAGCGGCGGGCGTCGGCGAGCAGCGTGGAGAGCTCCTCGCGCGTGGACGCGAGGACGGGGAGGGAGGTGGTCATCGCAGGTGCGTGGTCCGGTCCACGACGGTCGGGGGGACGACCGGCGCGAGGGTGGTGGTCGGGGTCGCGGCCGCGACGGAGGCGCGGGCGAGCAGGTCGTGGATCTTCAGCGCGCGGATCGGCAGGAGCCGGCCGTCGGTGACGGCGCGGTCGAGCGTGGCGCGGGCCATGGCGACGTACGACGCCACCGTCTGGGGCGCGTTGGCCAGCAGGTCCTCGAGGTGGGCCTCGACCGTGCCCGCGTCGCCGCGGACGATCGGCCCGGTGAGCGCGGCGTCGCCGTGGGCGAGGGCGTTGTCGAGGGCGGCAGTCAGCAGCGGGCGCAGCGTGCCCGACGGGTCGTCGGCGCCGGCCGCGGCCAGCATCTCCATCGCCTCGGTCACCAGGGTGACCAGGTGGTTCGCGCCGTGGGCGAGCCCGGCGTGGTAGAGCGTGCGCATCTCCTCGGGCACCCACATCGGGCGCCCGCCGAGGTCGGCGACGAGCGCCTCGGCGACGGCCCGCTCCCCCGCGCCGGCGGTCAGCCCGAAGACGCAGCCGCCGAGCCGCTCGAGGTCCAGGGCGGTGCCGGTGAAGGTCATCGCCGGGTGCATCGCGACCACGCGGGCGCCGGCCTCGCGGGCCGGCTCGAGGACGGCGAGGCCGTGCCGGCCCGAGGTGTGCACGACGTACTGGCCCTCGCGGATCGCGCCGCTGGCGGTCAGCATCGCGACCACGTTGCCGAGCATGTCGTCCGGCACGGTCAGCAGCAGCACGTCGGCAGCGCGCGCGACGGCCGTCGGCTTCTCGATCGGCACGTCCGGCAGCAGCGCGGCGATGCGCGCGCGGGAGGCGTCGGACTCGCCGGCGGCGGCGACCACGGGGTGGCCGGCAGCGCGGAGGGCAGCGGCGAGGACGGCGCCGACGCGACCAGCGCCGACCACGCCCACCCCGAGGGGTCGGTGCGTCATGGTTCGAACCTTTCGTTCCAGTCCCTCCGACCACCCGCTCGCCCGGTTGCTCGGGTCCGTGGGCCGGTGTGGGTACCAGACGGTGTGCTCGTGTCCTGGTGGTGAGTCGCTGTACCCGCCTCGCGGCCGGTCCAGCGCGGGCAACCGTACGCCGGTCCGGTCCTGCGGGGAATGGCTGCCCGCGTGACCTGGGCCACGGCGGCCCGGGCGGTCGGGGCCGGAGGCGGACGACGGGCGGGCAGGCCCGGTCGTGGTTGGGTCTGGCGGGCCGGAGCGAGGCACGAGCGCAGGCCTGGTAGACCGGGCCTGCCCGCCCGGCGGGAGCCGCAGGCCCCGCCCCACCAGTGGTCCAGGCCGCAGTCGGCTCGCCGGGTTTCGACACGCTCAGGCCTTGGCGGCCTTCGCTGCTCAACCAGCGGCTTGGGCCGGGGCTAGCGGCGCTGGGGGCCCACGTCGAGCGGGCGCGGCGCGTGCGGCAGCCACTCGTGGGTGACGTGGTCGACGACGTGCGTCCCGGCGGGGGCCTCGATGCGGACGACGCCGGCGGGGACCGTGCCCTCGCGCAGGGCGTTGAAGACCTCCCACTCGCGCCGCTTGCGCTTGTTGCGCCACGACGTCGCGAAGGAGGACGGGTCGGTCCAGTGGGCGAACTCGTCGCCGTCGAGGTACTTCAGCTCCACGCACAGCCCGAAGGGCAGCCCGATGGACCGGACGTCCTCCGGGGTCGTGCGGATCTCCCACTCGAAGGCCTTGGTGTAGACGAAGTCCGGGCCGATCGGGAAGCCCCACTCCTCGGCGTTGCGCAGGCCGAGGTCGAGGTAGGCGAGGGAGTCCGAGGCGAGGAACAGCGGGTGCCGTGGCACGCGGACGATCGTCTGCACGTCGCCGACCTGCCAGGACAGGTCCGCGATGGAGACCTCGCCCTCGGTGGTCAGCACCATGTCGCCGTCCCACTTCCAGGAGTAGCGGGTGCCGACCTGGGCGAAGCACCAGTTGTAGAAGTACGACAGCGAGTGCACCGACAGCTCGTGGACGGCGAGGTGCTCGGCGCCGGCGCGCGCGACCGCGAAGGGGTACGACGTGAGCGTGAGCCGGTCCGCGCGGCCGTGCCGCTCGGCGGTCTCGCGGACCACGTCGGGGGTGCCGTCGGTGGAGCCGTTGTCCACGACCAGCACGTGGTCGCAGGCGCGCAACAGCGGCGGGAGCACGAACGGCAGCGACGGCGCCTCGTCCTTGACCCGCAGCACCGCGGTGGTGCCCGGGCGCAGCCCCTCGGGCCGTGCCCAGGGCCAGGTGATGTCGTAGTCGGTGTGGCCCTCGAGGTTGCTCAGGCCGGTCCGGCCCAGGTGCGCGGTCACGAGCGGGTCTTGCCGACGGCCTTGCGCAGGCCGCGGCGCACCGACGGCGGGATCGCCGCGCGCAGCCCGTGCGGGAGCCGGTCGGCGAGGTCGCCGGCGGGCGCGGCCGGGGCCGGGCTCGCTCCGGGGCGGCCGGCTGGCGCGCGGCCCTTGAGCTCGCGGCGTACCCGCTGCTCGGCGGCGACCACCGAGGAGCGCGAGATGGCCTCGGACTCCTCGTAGAGCTCGACGTAGGCCTCGCGCAGCTGGTCGAGCGTGCGGTGCACCTCGGGGGTGTCGCCGCCGGGGTCGGCGAGCTTGTTCAGCTCCGCCCAGGTGTCGGCGGTCAGGTCGTGGAGGCGCTTGGGCAGGCCGAGGTCCTCCAGCGACTGGGTGACGCGGCGCAGGGAGGGGTCCACGAAGCGGTGGCCGTCGCGGATCTGCTCGCTGCGGGCGTGCAGGACGTGCTGGAGGCCGAGGGTCTCCCCGGCATGCATGCAGGTGCGGGTCCAGTCGTCGAGGAGGTCGCCGTACCGGACGAAGACCCGCGCGCTGCCGTCGACGGGGCCGTCGGCCCCGGCCGCGCCGGCCTCGGCGGAGGCGCGGGTCGCGCGCTCGGTGTGGAGCAGCATGTTGAGCCAGGAGGCCGCGAGGTGCGCGGAGCCGAGCCGGTTCTTGTAGTAGGTCTGCTTGCTGCCGACGACCTCGGCCGGCGGGCGGAGCATCGTCGCGAAGACCGGGGTCGCGCCGGTGCGGACGGCGGCGACGCGCCACAGCGAGAGGAACCAGGCCAGGCGCGGGTCCTTGACGACCAGCTCGCTGCTGACCGCGAAGTGCGACTCCAGCCACTCGGCGGTGGTGATCCGCTCCTTCTCGCGGGTGGAGACCCGGCCGGTCTCGAACCACGCGTCGGGCCGGGAGTCGCTGACCTGCACGCCGGCCTCCTTGAGGAGGCGGTCGTGGTGCTCGACGGCCCAGGCCGGCTCGCCGAACCCCTTGGGGTTGGTCTCGTCGGCGGCGACCTCGGGCTGCGGGACGTGCAGTCCGAGGATCTGCATCAACCCGGCCATCGTGCTGGTGCCGCTGCGTCCGGCACCGGCGACGAAGAGGACCTTGCGCGGGTAGTCGGTCGGGTCCACGGCCGAGGGGTCCACGGGCGGCTGCGCTGCGGGGGCACTCACGACCGAGGAGCCTATCGCTCACTACCCTCGGGCCATGCAGCTGCAACCGTGGGCACGCCGCCGCGCCCGCGTCAGCGTGGTCGTCCCGGTCTACGACGTCGAGGCCTACCTCCCCGCCTGCCTGGACAGCGTGCTCGCCCAGGAGGCCAAGGGCCTGGACCTCGAGGTGGTCGTCGTCGACGACGGATCCCCCGACGGCTCGGGGGCGATCGCGGACTCCTACGCCGAGCGCGACCCGCGGGTCCGCGTGGTGCACACCACCAACCGCGGGCTCGGCGCGGCCCGCAACGAGGGCCTGCGCCACGTGACCGGCGACCTGGTGGCCTTCGCCGACTCCGACGACGTCGTGCCGCCCGGGGCGTACGCCGCACTGCTGCGGCAGCTGCGCCGCACCGGCAGCGACTTCGTGACCGGCTCGGTGGCCCGCTGGGAGGGCGACTCCCTCGCCCAGCTGCCGTGGATGCGCCGGCTGCACGCCACCCGCTCGGCGCTGGTGATCGACCACCAGCCGGAGATCCTCGGCGACGTCTTCGCCTGGAACAAGCTGTTCCGCCGCGACTTCTACGAGGGCGCCGGCCTCTCCTGGCCCGAGGGCGTGCGCTACGAGGACCAGCCGACGACGACCGACGCCTACCTGCGCGCCCGGCGGTTCGGCGTGATCCCCGAGGTGGTCTACCACTGGCGGATCCGCCACGACGGCAGCTCGATCACCCAGCAGCGCTCCTCCCTCGCCGACCTCCGCGACCGCTGGGCCACCAAGCAGATGGCGCTGGCCAGCGTCGAGGCGTACGGCTCAGCCAAGGTCACCCGCGTCTTCCGCGACCGCGTCCTGGCCGGCGACCTGCACCGCTACTTCGCCGAGATCCCCGGCTGCTCCGATGAGTGGTGGGAGCTGCTGCGCGCCGGCGTGCTCCAGATGTACGGCGCCCGCTCGCTCACCCACTCCGGGCTGACCCCGGCCTACCGGCTCGTGGGGTGGCTGGTCGAGCAGGGGCGGCGCGAGGACGCCGCGGCCGTCGTGGCCTACGTCCGGTCGTACGGCGGGCCGCTGCCGCGCGTCCCGACGCCCACCGGGCCGCGGATCGACGTGCCGGTCATCGACCTGCGCACCGTCGCACCCGCGGCCCTGGAGCTGCGTCCGCACGAGGCCTGAGCGTCAGAGGAGCCCCTCCTGCTCGAGGAACTCGCGGGCGACGTCCTCGGGCTTCTCCCGGTCCACGGCGATGCGGCCGTTGAGCTCGGTGAGGTTCTCGGTGGTCAGCGCAGCCATCAGCTCGTTGAGCTTCTCCGCGACGTCGGGGTGCTCCTCGAGGAACGCGCTCGAGACGGCGGGCACGAGGTTCTGGGCCGGCTGGATCGCCTTGTCGTCCTCCAGGACCACCAGGCCCTGCGACTCCAAGGTGCCGTCGGTGGTGCTGGTCAGGCCCAGCTGCGACTCGCCGTCGAGCACCGACTGGTAGGTCTGGTCGCTGGCGAAGCCGAGCGGCAGCACCTTGGTGACGTCGATGCCGTACTCGTCGACCAGGCCGCCCTCGCAGTCCAGCCGCCCCTCGCAGTCGGGGGCGGCGGCCAGCACGACCGAGGTGCCCTCGAGGTCGGAGAGCTTGGTGACGCCGTTCTCCTCGGCGTACTCCTGGGTGACGAAGAAGGCGTTGGTGTCGGTGGCCTCGGAGACGTCGAGGAGGGTGATGCCCTGCTCCTCGAGCAGGTCGGAGCCCTGCTCGGCGAGCTCCTTGCCGTCCCCGGCGGTGAACGGCTCGGCCTGGTCGCCCAGCTTGCGGGCGTTGAGCTCGTTGACGATGCCGCCGACGTACTCCGGCACGACGTCGACGTCGCCGGGGAAGGTCTCGATGTAGACGCTGCGGGAGTCGACCAGGCGCACGGTCGGGTCGTAGCCGGCGTCCTCGAGCAGCTGCTCGTACATCGAGGCGACCAGGGTGGCCTCGGGGAAGTTCTGCCCCGAGATGTTGACGGGCCCGCCGGCGCTGGCCGCGGGCGTGGAGTCGTCGTCGTTCGCAGCGTCCTCGGAGAGGTCGTCCCCGGCGCAGCCGGCGAGGAGGAGCGAGCCCGCCGCGAGCGCGGCGGCCAGTGAGCGTCGTACCTGCATGAGGTGGTCCTTCTGTGTCCCGCGGCCCCGCCGCGCGTGTCCGGATGGGCAGGCCTCACCCGGCCGGGCGCAGTCCCTGCGACACGGTACCCAGCGGGTCCCGACGCTCCCGGGCGGCGAACCGCTCGGCGGCGGCCGCGGCCAGCTCCAGCAGCAGCGCGACGGCGGCCACGACCAGCGCGCCGGCGATGCCCTGGCCGTACTGGCTGCGGTAGAAACCGTCGGTGATCACCCGGCCCAGCCCGGGCCCGGCGACCAGCGCCGCGATGGTCGCGGTCGCCCAGACCTGCACGAGCGCGAGGCGTACGCCGGAGAGCACGAGCGGCAGCGCCAGGGGCAGCTCGACCCGCCAGAATCGCTGGGCGCCGGTCATCCCCATGCCGTCGGCGGCCTCCAGGACGTCGGAGGGGACCTCCCGCACCGCGACGTAGCCGTTGGTGATGATCGGGGGCAGCGCGAAGAGGGTCAGCGCCAGCAGGGTCGCCACGCCGGCGCGGCCGTAGGGGCCGAAGGACTCATAGCCCGGCCAGTCGAGGGTGACCAGGACCGCCAGCAGCGCGAAGGTCGGCACCGCCCGGCCGATGTTGGAGATGTTGACCGCGAGGAAGCCACCGCGGCCGAGGTGGCCCAGCCCGAGCGCCACCGGGAGGCCCACGGCCAGCGCCAGCACCAGCGCGGTCACCGTGAGCAGCAGCTGCTGGAGCAGCAGCTCGAGCATGCCGCCGTCGCCGGTCCAGCTCGAGGCGGCCAGCAGGTAGTCCCAGGCGTCGGTGAGGACCCTCATCGACGCGCACCCCCGGCCGCCCGGGTCCACGGGGTCAGCGCGCGCTGGCCCAGCACGAGCAACGCGTCGAGGGCGAAGGCGATGACCACGCAGAGCACCGAGGCGACGAGCAGCTCGGCCCGGAAGTTCGTGGTCACGCCGTCGCGGATGAGGTTGCCGAGCCCGCCGTAGGAGACCAGCGAGCCGACGGTGGTCAGCGCGACGGTGGAGACCGTCGCCACGCGGAGGCCGGCGACCACCACCGGCAGGGCCAGGGGCAGCTCGACGCGCACGAGCAGCCGCCCGGCGCCGTACCCCAGGCCGCGGGCGGCCTCGCGCACGTCCTCGGGGACCGATCGCAGCCCCTCGAGGAACGCGCGGACCAGCACGGTCAGCGCGTAGAGGCCCAGGCCGATGACCACGGTGGTCATCGTCAGCCCGGTGAAGGGCACGAGCAGCGGGAAGAGCGCGATCGAGGGGATCGTGTAGAGGCCGGTGCTCAGCCCCAGCGCCGTCGACTCCAGCCGCGGCAGCCGCCGGGCCAGGAGCGCCAGCGGGACGGCGAGCGCCACCCCCAGCGCGACCGCGAGCACGGTGATCGTCAGGTGCTCGCCCGCGGCGTCGAGGATCTCCTCCCGCCGGTCGGTGACGTAGTCCAGGCAGAACCACTCGTTGCGCAGGCGGCTGTAGCAGCTCGGCTCGGCTGCCGGCGCGGCCGCCGCCAGTACTGTCACGCGCATGGACGCTACCGGCACCGCGGGCGCAACCACGATGATCCGGCTCTCGGGTGTCGGCAAGACGTACGCCGACGGGACGGTCGCCGTGCAGGCGGTCGATCTCGAGGTGGCCGCCGGGGAGCTGCTGTGCCTGGTCGGCCCGTCGGGCTGCGGCAAGTCCACGACGCTGAAGATGATCAACCGGCTGATCGAGCCCACCACGGGCCGCATCGAGATCGACGGGCGCGACGTCACCGGCGAGGACCCGGTCAAGCTGCGCCGGGGCATCGGCTACGTCATCCAGCAGGTGGGGCTCTTCCCGCACCAGAAGATCCTCACCAACGTGATGACGGTGCCGCTGCTCTCCGGCGGGTCACGGGCCGCCGCCCGGGCGCGGGCCCTGGAGCTGCTCGAGCTGGTCGGCCTCGACCCGGCGACGTACGCCGACCGCTACCCCCACCAGCTCTCCGGCGGTCAGCGCCAGCGCGTCGGCGTGGCCCGGGCGCTGGCCGCCGACCCTCCCGTGCTGCTCATGGACGAGCCGTTCGGCGCGGTCGACCCGGTGGTGCGCGTGCGGCTGCAGGACGAGTTCCGCCGGCTCCAGCGCGACCTGGGCAAGACCGTCGTGCTGGTCACCCACGACATCGACGAGGCGGTCCGGATGGGCGACCGGGTCGCGGTGTTCGCCGCGGGCGGCCGGCTCGCCCAGCACGCCACCCCCGCCGAGCTGCTCGCCCGCCCCGCCGACGACTTCGTGGCCGACTTCGTCGGCTCCGAGCGCGGCCTGCGGCGCCTCTCGGTCACCCCGGTGGACCCCGCCCTGCTCGACCCGGTCGACGGCGTGCGGATCGGCGACCTCGGCGCGGCGATCGAGGTCGGCGCGACCCTCGAGCAGGCGCTCGCCGCGATGCTGCGCAGCGACCGCGGGATGGTCGCGGTCCGTCGCGGTCCGGTCATGCTCGGCGTGCTGACCCCCGACGGCGTGCACCGGGCGCTGCGCGCCTCGCTCTCCCCCGCCGAGGACACCGGCAGCACCGCTCCTGACTGAGCCCGCGGAGGATCGGCTCAGTCGACGGGGACGTCGAGGTGCCAGGACTCGGTGACGTACTTCGTCACCCAGCCCATGGACGTGTAGAGCCCGTCGGCGCCGGTGGAGGAGTCGGCGTCCACCTCGAGGCCGACGCGGTCCCGGCCGCGGGCGGCGGCGTCCGCGATGATCGTGCGGAGCAGGCCCTTGGCGACGCCGCGGCCGCGGGCGGCCTCGAGGACGCCGAGGTACTCGACGTACGAGCCGTCCGGCGCGCCGCCGGTGCTCTCGGAGACCGCGCCGACGAGGGTGCCGACGGGGGTGCGGCCGCCGTCCTCGACGAGCTCGGCGAGCCACCAGTGGTCCCAGCGGTGGCCGGGGTCCTCGCGGAGCCGGTGGACGAACTCCTCGAAGGTCTCCTCGTGGTGGTTGAAGTGGTCGACGAAGGCGCCCTCGAGCACCTCGTGGACCTTGCGCAGGTCCTCGGCGTCGGGCATGCCGCCCTCGGACGCGCGGCGGACCCGGCGGAAGACCACGCCCTTGTCCTCGTCCTCCCAGCGCCCCGGGGCGGGCACCAGGTCGGCCTCGTCGGCGGTGACGGGGCGGCTCATCTGCCACCAGGTGCGCACCCGCTCGAAGCCGGCGGCGGCCAGCCAGGCGTGCTGGCGCTCGTCGTCGGCGAAGGCGCCGGTGTCGATCTGCTGGGTCTCCAGCCCGCGGGCCGCGCCGAGGACCTTGGCCTGGCCGACGGCCCACTCGAAGAGCACGTCGGAGCAGGCCCGGGCGACCTGCTCGGGCAGGTCGCGCTCGACGATGTGCACGAAGAGCATCCGGCCGGCGGCGCGGTCGTGGGCGCTGGCCCAGGCGCGGATCTCGCCGTCGGCGTCGCGGACGACGACGTTCTGCCGCATCCGCAGGCCGTGCTCGGAGACCTCGACGAGGACGTCGTCGACGCCGGCGCCGGCCCAGCCGCGGCCGTGCCGCTCGTGGGCCCGCAGCAGGTGGGTGAGCCGGGCGACGTCGAACCGATCACTCGGGTCGGGGCTCGCGACCTCCCATCCGCTCGGGAGTCCGGGCGCCTGCGCCACGAGCTCCTCGGGGTCGTTCTCGAACCGGGAGTCCTCTGGGATCACGAAGGACAAGTGTCCCGGAAGCCCAGGAGGGCAAACCCCCACGGGGTACGCATCACGCCCGCTGGCGGACCGCCTCGGCGCGCTGCCAGGCGGTGGTGACGACCTCGAGCTCGGCGCGCAGGACGTCGACCTCCTGCTCCAGCTCGGCCATCCGCACGATCGCCTCGGCCGCGCGCTCCTCGGCGGCCTCGAGGTCGGCGGCGAGCTCGGTGCGGGCGCGCTCCGAGGCGTCGGCGCGGCGCGCCTCGACCCCGACCTTGCGCATGGCGTCGGCGACGCGCTGCTGGGCGGCGGTCAGCCCCTGCTCGAGGTCGGCGATGCTGGCCTCGCGATCGGCGATGCGCTGCTCGACCGCGGCGACGTACGTCGCGTGCTCGGCGGCCCGCTCCTCGCTCATCCGGCGGTAGGCCTGGGCCTGCTCGGCGCGGTCCCGCGCGGCGTCGCGGCGCGACTGGGCGAGCTCGGCGTGGGTGATCCGGGTGGCGGCCGCCCCGAGGACGACGGCGGCGACGGCGGCGATCGCGGTCAGCGCCCACGACCCCGTGGCCAGCGCACCGGCCACGACGACCGCGGCGAGGACCAGGAGCGTCACGGCGACGGTCAGCCGCGTCGAGCGCTGCCGACGGCGCGAGGCGGAGGTGACCGATGTGGCCGGTGTTGCCGAAGGTGCCGAAGGGGAAGCCATGTCAGCAGGTTAGGGGGCCGGGTCGTCGGACCGGACGCGACACGCGCGCTCCAGCAGCAACGCGGCCCCCGCCACACCGGCGCCGGCGAGTGCCGCGGCGGCCGAGCGCCAGGCCCGCTGCTCGGCGAGCTCGGCGGGGATGCCCAGCCAGGACACGGCGTACCCGAGGTAGCCGCCGGCCACCAGCGCCCCGACGTAGGCGCAGGCCCGGGCCAGTACCAGGCGGTTGACCGCCTGCTGCGGGTCGAGCCGCTCGCGGCGCACGTGGACCTGCCGGTGGGTCACCCAGGCGGTCGCGGCGAGGATCGCCACCACCAGGACCAGCGCGAGCGGCTGGGCCCAGGTCACGATCGGCGCGGTGCCGTACCGGTCGGCGACCGGGTGCACGAGCCAGCCCAGCACCAGGCCGGCGACGACCCAGCCCGCCAGCGCGGCGGGCGAGGTGGGGCGCAGGTTCCCGCCCGGCTCCTCCGGCGATCCGGGAGTGCCGAGCGGGTCGCTCACTCGACCTCGAGCCGCAGGTCCTCGCGGACCGCGATCCCGTCGGTGCCGATGCCGGCCAGCAGCTCGCTGATCGGGCCGTGCCCGGGCAGCTCGGCGTCGGGCTCCAGGTCGAACCACGGCTTGAGGACGAAGGCGCGCTCGTGGGCGCGGGGGTGCGGGAGCCGGAGGCTCGGCTCGTCGCTGCGGCGGTCGCCCACGACGATCAGGTCGACGTCGAGGGTGCGCGGGGAGTTCGGGACCTCGCCGCGCTCGCGCTCGAAGGCGTCCTCGATCGCCAGCGCACGGTCCATCAGGCGCGTGGCGGCCAGCGTGGTGTCGATGAGCACCACGGCGTTGAGGTAGGGCTTGGCTCCCGCCGGGGAGTCGACCGGCTCGGTCTCGTAGACCGGCGAGACGGAGGTGACCCACACGTCGGGGGTGTCGGCGAGCGCGTGGACCGCTCCCTGCAGGGCCGCCATCCGCTCACCGAGGTTGGACCCCAGGGCCAGGACCGCACGACGGATCGGCCGCATCTCCCCGGTGAGGGTGTCCGCGTCGATGATGTGCGGGTTGGGGGTCTCAGTCACGGGGGGCCCTCCGGGTGATGGTGATTGCGACGTCGGCGAACGTCGCGTCGACGGGTGCGTCCGGTTTGTGCACCGTGACCCGCGCCCACTCGACCTTGCCGTCCGCGAGGCAGACGTCCGCGATGCGCTGGGCGAGGGTCTCGATCAGGTCGACCGGATCCTGCTGGACGGCGGTCGTGACCGCCGCGACGAGACTTCCGTAGTCCACGGTGTCGTGCAAGTCGTCACTCGCGGCCGCCGGGGCGGTGTCGACGCCGAGGGTGAGGTCGACGACGAAGGTCTGGCCGTCGCGCCGCTCGAAGTCGAGGACACCGTGGTGGGCGAAGCACTCGATGCCGGTGACGGATATCTCGTCGGTCAACGTTCCTCCTGGGCCGGGCGGGCCAGCGCGTCGACCACGGCGAGGGCGTCGTGCGCGGCCCGGACGTCGTGCACCCGGACCCCCCACACCCCCTGCCGGGCCAGGTGCATGACGACCGCCGTGTGGGCGTGCTCGCGGTCCTCGACCGGTCGCGGGGTGCCTGCCTCGTCGGCGAGCAGGTGGCCGAGGAAGGACTTGCGGCTCGCGCCGACCAGCACGGGCTGGCCCAGCGCGGTGATCGGGTCGAGGTCGCGCAGCAGCTCCCAGTTGTGCTCGCCGCGCTTGGCGAAGCCCAGCCCGGGGTCGAGCACGACGCGGGCGGGGTCGATCCCGGCGGCCAGGACCGCCTCGAGCCGCTCGGCCAGCTCCGCGGCGACCGTGCCGACGACGCCGCCCGGCCCGTCGTACGTCGCGAAGTCGGCCATCCGGGTGCTGTGCGCGCGCCAGTGCATGGCGACGTACACCGCGTCCGCCGCGGCGGTGACGGCGAGGATCCGCGGGTCGGCGAGGCCGCCGGAGACGTCGTTGACGATGGTGGCGCCGGCCTCGAGCGCGGCCTCGGCGACCTCGGCGCGCATCGTGTCGACCGAGACCACCGCGTCGCGCGCGAGCTCGCGGATGACCGGGACGACCCGGTCGAGCTCCTCGGAGACCAGCGGCCGGGTCGCGCCCGGGCGGGTGGACTCCCCGCCGATGTCGAGCACGTCGGCGCCCTCGGCGAGCAGCCGGCGGCCGTGGGCGACGGCGGCGTCGGGCTCGACGTACCGCCCGCCGTCGGAGAAGGAGTCGGGCGTGACGTTGACGATGCCCATCACGCGGGGGCGGCCGAGGGGCACGAAGAGCCCGCCGGCCGCGGACGCCGGGGGGCGCGGGGTCGGGGCGGTCACCGTTGCGCTCAGCGGGTGCCGCCGCGGATCAGCGCCATCGCCTCGGCGCGGGTCGCGGGATCGGTGAGGAAGCTGCCACGGACCGCCGAGGTGATCGTGCGGGCGCCGGCCTTGCGCACGCCGCGCATGGTCATGCACAGGTGCTCGGCCTCGATGACGACGACGACGCCGCGCGCCTCGAGGATCTCGACGAGCGCGTCGGCGACCTGGGTGGTCAGCCGCTCCTGGACCTGCGGGCGACGGGCGTAGACGTCGACGAGGCGGGCCAGCTTGGACAGCCCGGTGATCTTGCCGGTCTCCGCCGGGATGTAGCCGACGTGGGCGACCCCGGTGAACGGCACGAGGTGGTGCTCGCACATCGACCACAGCTCGATGTCGCGGACCAGCACCATCTCCTCGTGGCCGATGTCGAAGGTGGTGGACAAGACGTCCTCGGGCCGCAGCCGCAGCCCGGAGGTGACCTCGGCGTAAGCGCGGGCGACGCGGGCCGGCGTCTCGCGCAGCCCCTCGCGGTCGGGGTCCTCCCCCATCGCGATGAGCAGCTCGCGCACGGCCGCCTCGGCCCGGGTGTGGTCGAACGGTGGGACCTCGGAGGGGTCCCGCTCGACCTCGCTCACCCGGTCGATCATGCCTGCCCGTCCCGGTAGGAGCCCGGGGACGGCGGCATCGGGGGCTCCACCGGTCCGACCGGGCCGCCGCCGGGGCCGCCGTGCACGTCGCCGCCGGGGCCGGGCGGGGTCACGATCGAGCCGCCCTCCTCGGTGGCGCCGACGGTGCCGTTGGCCTTGGCACGGTCGCGGATCTCCTGCGGGATCTCGATCGGGGGGATCGCCGAGGGGTTGCGGGTCGGCGAGCCGGTCCACGCCGGGCGCGGGGCCCGGCGGCGCAGCGGCTCGAAGATCTTGGCCACCTCGGCCTTGTCCAGGGTCTCCTTGTCGAGGAGCGCGAGCACCAGCGCGTCGAGGACGTCGCGGTTCTCCTCGAGGATGTCGAAGGCCTCCTGGTGCGCCTCGGCGAGGAACTTCTTGGTCTCCTCGTCGACGATCGCGGCGACGTCCTCGGAGTAGTTGCGCGAGTGGCCCATGTCGCGGCCCAGGAACGGCTCGCCCTGGGTCTCGCCGAGCTTGATCGCGCCGAGACGCTCGGTCATGCCGTACTGGGTGACCATCGCCCGGGCGAGTCCGGTCGCCTTCTCGATGTCGTTGCCGGCGCCGGTGGTCGGGTCGTGGAAGACCATCTCCTCGGCCGCCCGGCCACCGAGCATGTAGGCGAGCTTGTCGAGCATCTCCGAGCGGGTCTGGGAGTACTTGTCCTCGTCGGGCAGCACCATCGTGTAGCCCAGCGCACGCCCGCGCGGGAGGATCGTGATCTTGTGGACCGGGTCGGTGCCCGGGAGCGCCGCCGCGACGAGGGCGTGGCCGCCCTCGTGGTAGGCGGTGATGAGCTTCTCCTTCTCGCTCATCAGCCGGGTGCGGCGCTGCGGGCCCGCGATGACGCGGTCGATCGCCTCGTCGAGCGCCTGGTCGGTGATCAGCTTCTGGCTGCTCCGGGCGGTCAGCAGAGCCGCCTCGTTGAGGACGTTGGCCAGGTCGGCGCCGGTGAAGCCCGGCGTACGACGCGCGACCGAGAGCAGGTCGATGTCGGGCGACATCGGCTTGCCGCGGCTGTGGACCTGGAGGATCTGGTGCCGGCCGGCGAGGTCGGGGGCGTCGACCTGGATCTGGCGGTCGAAGCGGCCCGGGCGCAGCAGCGCGGGGTCGAGCACGTCGGGGCGGTTGGTCGCGGCGATGAGGATGACGCCGCCGCGGACGTCGAAGCCGTCCATCTCGACCAGCAGCTGGTTCAGCGTCTGCTCGCGCTCGTCGTGACCGCCGCCCATGCCGGCGCCGCGGTGGCGGCCGACGGCGTCGATCTCGTCGATGAAGACGATCGCCGGGGCGTTCTCCTTGGCCTGCTCGAACAGGTCGCGGACGCGGCTGGCGCCCACGCCGACGAACATCTCGACGAAGTCGGAGCCGGAGATGGAGTAGAACGGCACGCCGGCCTCGCCGGCCACCGCGCGGGCGAGCAGCGTCTTGCCGGTGCCCGGGGGGCCGTAGAGCAGGACGCCCTTGGGGATCTTGGCGCCGACGGCCTGGAACTTCGCCGGCTCCTGGAGGAACTCCTTGATCTCGCCGAGCTCCTCGATGGCCTCCTCGGCGCCGGCGACGTCGCTGAACGTCGTCTTCGGCATGTCCTTGGTGATCAGCTTGGCGCGGCTCTTGGCGAACTGCATGACGCCGCGACCACCGCCGCCCTGCACCTGGTTCATCAAGAACAGGAAGAGCAGGATGATCAGCGCGAACGGCAGGAGCGTCGCGAGGATCGAGCCGAGCAGGCTGGGCTGGGGGTTCTCGGAGTTCGACTTCTCGATCGTGCCCTCGGCGAGCTGCTCGTCGACGGCGTCGATGATGTCGACCTGCTGACCCAGCACGTAGTGGGTCATCACCTTGTCGCCGTCGGAGCGGACCCCGTCGTCGAGGGTGGCCTCGATCTTCTGGTCCCCGTCGATGAACGTGATGTCCTTGACATCGCCGTTGGCGATGTACTCCTCCATCTGGGAGGTGTCGATCTCGTCGTACCCGCCGTTGGGCGCGAGGTACTGCAGGGCCAGCAGGACGCCGACCACGGCGACCACGATCCAGATCCAAGGACCCTTGAATATCCGCTTCACAGGCTTCTTCCGACGCTCGACTTGAACCTCTGACGGTACAGGTCCGCGGCAACGGGGAGCAGGGCCGGTCCGCCCTGCTCAGGCACTCTTCAGAAAGAGATCAGGAGTAGACGTGCGGGGCCAGCGTCCCGATGTCGCGGAGGTTGCGGTAGCGCTCCTTGTAGTCGAGGCCGTAGCCGACCACGAACTCGTTGGGGATGTCCCAGCCGACGTACTTGACGTCGACCGGCATCTGGAGGGCCTCCGGCTTGCGCAGCAGGGTGGCGATCTCGACGCTGGCGGGGTTGCGGCTGCTGAGGTTCGAGGTCAGCCAGGACAGCGTCAGCCCGGTGTCGATGATCTCGTCGACGATGACCACGTGGCGGCCGCTGATGTCGGTGTCGAGGTCCTTGAGGATGCGCACCACGCCGCTGGACTTCGTGCCCGAGCCGTAGGAGGAGACCGCCATCCAGTCCATCTCGATGTGGCGGTGGAAGCTGCGGGCCATGTCGGCCATCACCATCACCGCGCCGCGCAGGATGCCGACGATCAGCAGCTCCTTGCCCTCGTAGTCGCGCTCGATGTCGGCGGCCATCTCCTTGATCCGGTCCTGGATCTGGGCCTCGGTGTAGAGCACGTTGAGCAGGTCGTCCGACACGTCAGCAGCGTCCATGGGTGCAGCGTATTCCGCCGGCCCCAGGGGGCTCGGGCGGGGGCGCCCGGGGTGGTGTGCAGGACGTACGAGGGGCGGGGGTGCACGCACCCCCGCCCCTCGATCACGCACCGGCCGTCAGAACATCGACGGCATCGGCCTGCTGCTCCGCTTCTGCTTCACCACCAGCCTCAGCCTCGCCGAGGAGGACGCCCTCGCCGCGGCGTTGCCGAGGTAGCGGACGCGGACGGTGTGCTTGCCCACCGCCAGCTTCGGCAGGCTCAGGGCCGCCCGGCCGCCGGCGCGCCTGGTCAGCGCGATCTCCGAGACCCGCCGGCCGTCGACCCGCACGACCAGCCGGCCCAGCGGCGGCTTGCCGTTGTCGAGCGCCACGCGGACCAGCAGCTTCGCCCGCTTGCCGGCCCGCACGACGTCCTTGGCGAGGGTCGCCGAGGTGGTCGACCCGGCCTGGGTCACCGGCGGCGGCGCGTCGTCGATCGTGACGGCCTCCGTCGTCGCCGACCCGGCGCCGTACCCGGCCTTGGTCGCGGTGACCCGGACCGAGACCTGCGTGCCCGCGTCGCCCGGCCGCACGTCGTACGACGTGCCGGTCGCGCCGCTCACGGGTGCGCCGTCCACCAGCCACTGGTAGGCGAACGCCACGCCCGGCTCGCTCCACGTGCCGCTCGAGACGCGCAGCGTCCCGCCCGGCTCCGCGTCCCCGGTGATCGCCGGCGGCGTCGTCGCCGTCGGCGCGTCGCCCTTCGCGACGGTGACCGCCGCGCTGGTCGCCGTGCCGTCGGTCAGACCGGTCTTGCTGGCCGTCACCGTCACCGTGATCGCCTGGTCGACGTCATCGGCGGTCGCGACGTACTCCGCGCCGGTGGCCCCGGCGATGAGCGTGCCGCCGCGCGACCACGCGTAGGAGTACGTCAGGTCCGTGCCGTTCCACGTGCCCGGGCTCGCCGTCAGCTTCCGGCCGACCTTGGCGGTCCCGGTGATGGTCGGGTCGGCCGTGGCCACGAGGGCGGTGCTGCCGCCACCGCCGCCACCGCCTCCGCCGCCACCCGGCGTGCCCGGCGCAGCCGGCACGTTGGTGTCGATATCGACGGTGAACGGCTCGAAGGTGACGACCTGGCCGGACCCGTTCTCCTGCACCTTGTTCGGACGTCGCGCCGTGACCCGGGCGGTGATCTTCTTGCCCTGGTCCGCCGCAGAAAGCGTGTACTCCTTCGTGGTCACCCCGGTGGGGGTGCCGTCGCGGAGCCACGCGACCGACGCCTGCGCGATGTCGTTCGACCAGGTGCCGTCGGTCAGGGTCAGCTTGCTCCCGACCTTCGTGTCACCCGTGACCTTCGGCCCGGTGAGCGGCGTCGGCGTCGACGCCGCCGCCCCGGTGCTGCAGGTCATCTTGAGCAGCAGGTCGACCCGCTCCGGCGGGACCTGCATCGCCGGGCTGGTCATCGTCGCGCACCCCGTGTTGGCAGCCTCGACCCGGTAGGTGCCGGGCGCCACGTCCCACCGGAAGTACCCGGTCGGGTCCGTCCTCGACGGGTTCTGGTCGTTGACGTCCGGGTCCATGACGGCGGCATCCTCGTCGCGCACGGCGACGAACGCTCCGTTGACGAAGCGCTCGAGGGTGACCGTTGCACCAGCGATCGGCACGCCGTACTGGTTGGTGACGAAGCCGCTCGGGTCGATGTAGATGGAGAACTCGACCTCGTCGGTCTCGCCCGAGCCGCACACGACGTTCGTCGAGAAGGTCGCCTGGCCCGAGGAGGTGAACGGCGGGATCTCCGCCGTGTAGGTCCCCACCGCACCCGCCTTGAGAACTCCGTTCATGGACGGAGAGCCGTTGGCGAACTCCACTGTCCAGCTCGGCACAGTCCCTGCATCGACGGTGCAGTCGGTCAGCACGACCGTTGCCGGCGTGCCGGCGAAACCGGTCGGGGGCTGTCCGGTCGTCTGGGTGAAGCCGGGACCCGGGTCGGCAGCCGGCGGAACCGGCTTGGGCCCGGTGAGGGTCACCAGCAGGGTCGGTCCGTCGGACTCCTCGTCGACGTCGAGACGTCGGTGGGCGGAGAACAGCGAACCGTCCGGCGGGTACGTCCAGACGTCGTACGACGCCTTGCCGGCGGGGATGCGGATCGTGGTCGTGCCGTCGGCCGAGGAGCGACCCTCGTAGCAACGGCCGCCCTGGACATCACACGCGTAGGTCCAGGCGCCCTCCACGGCCTTCTGATCGTTCCCCTGCCCGGTGACCACGGTCACCGCCAGCGGGATCTCCTTGAAGTCCTGGCCACGGATAACGTCGCCGGCCCAGGTGTAGCCGTCCCAGTAACCGTCCTTCTTCGCGACGAGGGCCACCTCGAGGTACTTCCCCTCGTCCCCGGTTGCCGGGGTGAACTCGGCCGTGTGCTCGTCCTGCTGCACACCGTCCAGATACCAGGTGTACTCGACGTCCTCCGGCACGACGGACGTCGGCTCGTCGCCCCCCTGCCCGCCTTGAGCGAACCAGGAGGCCTCCACAGACACCGGCTCCCCGGCCCGGGGCACACCACTCAGCCGGGCGCGCCCGTCGGCATACAACCAAGCCTTCGGAGCGCTCGCGGGCTCGATCGTCACTGCGACCGTTCCTCGGTCGAACCCGCCTCGGCCGTCGGCAACAACGTAGGTGAAGCTGTCCTCGGTCGCCTCGCTCCCATCGTGCTGGTACCAGCAACCCTCAGCGCCGCAGCCGGCCGTGCCGTGCTGAGGCTGGGTCACGGTGCCGAGCCGCAGCACGTCACCGTCCTCATCGGTGTCGTTCAACAGCACGTCAACCCAGCCTCCACCACCGTTGCGAACCGTCAGCGAGTCCGGTGCGGCCTGCGGCTGCGCGTTGGGCAACGGGATCGTGGCTTCACCGCTGACCGCGAAGAAGAAGGTGTCCTTCGTGCTCGCGTCACCGCTGGCCTGGCCGAGGGTCCACGCCCGCGCGCCGAGCAGTCGCAGGTCGTCGATCGCGAGCTCCTCGGTCTTCGCTGCCCCGTAGAGCGCGTAGAACGTCTTGGTCTCGCCGGCCGGCAACCGTCCGAGGTCGAAGTCGAGAAGCGCACCGTGGTCCTTCGGGCCTACGCGGTCGAACCGTCCACGGGCACCTCGATCGGTCTTGCCTGCGAATGGGTTCACCGACGCGAAACCGTCGTTCGATGCAAAGACCAGCTCGGGGGCGCGGACGTTCTCGACCGAGACCAGCTCCTTGAACTGCGTGGGAGCCACGTCCCAGTCGACCACTCGCCGGTACCGCAGGTCAGCAGGAGCGGAACCGATGTTCTTCACCCTGACGGCCACATTGAAGACGTTGGGACGGACCGACGGTGCGTAGGTGTGGGTCACCTCGAACTGACGTCCGACCCGGACGGTCGACGACGCCCCGGTCGCGACACCGGCACCACCACGGACGATCTGCAGGCTCGACCTCGTGATGTTGGTGCTTCCGGACTCACGGTGCGACCCGCCCCACGACTGCGTCTTGGCATCACCGACGCCCCATCCTTCGCACACGCAACCCGGGATCACTGCGTCGTGTCCCGTCTCGTCCAGCCGCAGGCCGACACCGTCCGATCCCAGCGAGCCGTCGCACGTCATGCCGAGACTGATCGCGCCGGTCGTCAGCACAGCGCCGTCGCACGACGGAGCCGACGTCAGGCGGATCACCTCGCCGACGTCGTACCCGTCGGAGCCGGCACGCACCGTGAAGGTGTCGGCGGCGGCCGGCTGGTCGACGCCGCCCAGGCATACCTGCGAACGGCTCGGGTCCTGCACGCACACCGTGAGCGGTTGCCCGGTCTCGAAAGCCGTCAGCTCGTAGTTCCCGGCAACCACCTCAGCGCCGTGGCGGGGGATTGCATAGCTGCTTCCATCAGTGTTCTCGCCGACGGAATAGAGCTGGACCCACCCCAGTTGGGCCGGCTCCCCGTCTAGCGTCACCTCGCCTCGCACAGGCACCCCCGGACCGAGGTCGATGTCCTTGCCCGACATCCGGGAGCCAGCGGCGGCCTCGAACGTCGCCGCTCGAGCCGGGTCTCCCGCGCCTCCGAGGCAGCGAGACATGGGCATCATGGCGCAGACCGTGTAGGTGCCGCCCCCCGCCGTCGTTGCGATGCGGTACGACCCGTCGGGACCGGCCGTGCCGTACCCCGCGTGCTCGTAGCCGCCTCCCGCCAGCTTGAAGAGAATGACCTGCGCATTCGAGAACGGGATGCCACTCGATCCCGCCACTCGGCCCGTCACGACCACCGCGCTCCGCCCGAGCACGAGGTCGGGGGCCTCGTAGCTGGTCTGGTCGACGGGGATGTCGAACGGCACCTCTGAGGCGTTCGCCTGGCCCGCGATGCACGCGTGTGGAGCGTGCCGAACCGCGCACAGCACGTACCTGCCGCGAGGCACGACCCCCTCCCACGCCATGCGGCCGTCGCCGTCGCTGAACGCGTGGTACTGCTGCCCGGGTCCCGCTACGGGGACCAAGCTGATGGTTTCGTTCGCGACCGGCGAGCCGTCCATCTCCACCACCCGCGCCGTCACCTCGACACGAGGGTCACGCACAGTTCCCGGCGCTTCGAAGGACTTGGAGCCAACCGGGATCCGGAAGTAGTCAGCGCTGACGAGATCCCGGCTCCCGAGACATGACCAATCCGATCCCCCTAGCTCGATGCAGACCGTCAGCAGGCGGTCCGTCGGGGCATCGTCGAACGAGTAAGTCCCGTCAGCCGCGGTCGTCGTAGTGTCACGGAAAAGGAAGCTGGTCCCGCTGGGATACCGCTGGAACAGCGTGAGCGGAACACCCCCACGCAACGGCTTCTCATCGGGCCCGATTGCCCGCCCGGAAAGCTCGATGCCCGTGTCCCAGGGCCGGGGGGCGACCATGGTGCCGTTGAGCTCGGTGGTTTGCCCAGCCTTCACCTCGACCACGACGTCCTTGCCTCCGCCGTACCAGACCAGCTCGTCCAGCTCTGACGTCTCGAAAGCGATGCTGTACGTCCCCTCGGGCAGATCGATCGTGTAGACCCCGGTCTCCTCATGGTTCCCGTACTGGGTGTGCCAGTTCGACTGGCCGCGTCCGACCGGGAACCTGCTTTCGTCCGACTCGTACGCCAGTGCGGTGATCCCTGAGACCGGTCGTTCTCCGGCGTCCACCACGAGCCCGCGAACCCGTCCCCAGCTCGACCCTTGGACGTCACGCATCGTCATCGGCTCCAGGACCTTCGTCGCGCCGGCGCCCACCTCCACCGGCTCGCCGCCCCGGTAGAGGGTCTCGGCGTAGGTCCCGTCGGGGTCGCTCGCCGCCACGACATACAGGCCGCCGCCCACGGCGAGCTCGAAACCGCCGTCGGCTCGGCTCTTCGCGGTCGCCGCTGGGGTCGTGGATCTCGGAGGCGCGGCCGTGACGACCATTCCCTCGACGGGTCGACCACCTTCGTCGAGCACGCGACCGGTGAGCATCGCCGAGACGTCAGCGTCTACAGCTGCGACGCCGGGCGAGAAGGCCAGGCCGGACAGGACGAGCGCCAATAAGGCGAGAAGGACGATGGCGGGCCGGCGTACCGGGTTGAAGCTCATGGCAGCCCCATGGGTGAGAAGAGACGAGTGAGCGGAACGTAGGGCCGCTCTTTACTTTCGAGGACGTCTCTCGCGCAGAACCACCCGTTCCGACCACCTGCGGCGGGAACGGAGTTCCGGATGGGCCAACCAGAGCCTGGGGTCGGGAGGCGCGGGAGGCCCGCTGCTGCCGTCAGGCGGGGGTGATGACGATCCGGCCGTCGACGCGGCGGGCGCGGAGGTGGCCGGGGAGGTCGACCCACTTCTGGCCGTGCCAGGAGGTGACGAGGGCGTCGAGGCCGAGCACGTGCTCGTGGAAGAGCTCCGAGGCGGGGGCGCCGGCGGCGAGGGCCGCGAGGCGCAGGACGCGGTGGCGGATCGCGGGGTGGTCGGCGAGGAGCGCGTCGACGGGGAGGGACCCGTCGGGCCCGGCCAGGGCGGCGTGCCGGGCCTCGGCGAGGTCGTCGAGGTGGTCGACGTCGTGGCGGACCTGGTCGGCGGTGCGGGCCAGGGTGGCGGCGACGCCGGGGCCGAGCTGGTCCTCGAGCACCGGCAGGACGGTGCGGCGGACGCGGACCCTTGCGTAGCCGGGGTCGGCGTTGTGCGGGTCGTCCCAGAAGGCGATGCCCTCGACCTGGCAGGCGGTGACGGTGTCGTCGCGGGTGACGTCTAGGAGCGGGCGGACGAACGGCCCGAAGGCGCGGCGCATCCCGGCCAGCGACCGGCCGCCCGACCCGCGCGCCAGCCCGAGGAGGACGGTCTCGGCCTGGTCGTCGCGGGTGTGGCCGAGGAGCACGCGCGCCGGGCCCTCGCCAGCGCCGACGTAGGTGCCGGCCTGGGTGGCGACGTGGGCGGCGACCTGCTCGAGGACGGCGTACCGCGCCCGCCGTGCGGCGGCCTCCATGCCGAGCCCGGCGGGGTCGACCTGGACCCGCGCCGAGAGCGTCTCGTCGGCGCCGAGGGCGGCCATCTGGTCCACGACCCGGGCGGTGTGCGCGGCCGAGTCGTCCTGGAGCCCGTGGTCGACGACCGCGCCGACCACCCGCAGGCCGGCCTTGTGCCCTTCGAAGAGGGTCGCGGCGAGCAGCGCGAGGGAGTCCGCGCCGCCGGAGCACGCCACGACGACGGGTACGCCGGGTGGCAGCGGCGCGAGGGCGGCGCGCACGCCGCGACGCACCGCCGCGACGGCGGGGTGCAGCGCCATCAGCGCGTCACAGGACCCGCGAGACCCACAGGTCGGGCTCGGCGACCTCGGCGGGGGTCGGCAGGTTCTCGGGCCGCTCCCACACCGCGTTGAAGTCGGCCATGCCGACCTTGTCCACGACGCCGCGGACGAAGCGGGCGCCGTCGCGGTACTGCGCCATCTTCGCGTCCAGGCCGAGCAGGCGGCGCAGGATGCGGTCGAGGGAGCCGACGCCCTTGCGGCGCTCATCGAAGCTGGCGCGGATCTTCGCCACGCTGGGGATGACGGCCGGCCCGACGCCGTCCATGACCACGTCGGCGTGCCCCTCGAGCAGGGACATGACCGCGGTGACCCGGTCGAGGATCTCCTTCTGCTCCGGGGAGCCGACCACGTCGAGCAGGCTGCCGGCGCCAGGGCCCTGCTTGATGGCCTCGACCACCCGCTTGAACCCGTCGTCGAGCAGGACGGTGGGCTCCATCGTCGCCGCGAGGGCCTCGACCTGGGCGAAGAGGTGGTCGCGCATCCAGGGCACCGCGGTGAACTGCACGCGGTGGGTCTCCTCGTGCAGGCACACCCACAACCGGAAGTCGGTCGGGTCGGCGGGGAGCTCCCGCTCGACGTGGACGATGTTGGGCGCGACGAGCAGCAGCCGCCCGTGCGGGGCGTGGAAGGGGTCGAACTGGCCGAGCACCTTGCCGGCCAGGAAGCCCAGCAGCCCGCCGACCTCGACGCCGGTGACCTTGGACCCGATGGCCTGCGAGAGCGCGCCGGGGGCCTTCTTGGCCGTCAGCGTCTCGATGACCGGCGCGAGCACGGTGCGGAACCCGTCGGCGTTCGCCTGGACCCAGCCGGCGCGGTCGACGACGAGCACGGGGGCGGTGCGCTCCTCGGCCACCAGGCCGGTGAACTCCCGGACCAGCCCGGTCGAGCGCTCGGCCCCGGCCCGCAGCTCGGCGACCGCGGCGGCCGCCTCGTCGCGGGTGACGGCGGGACCCTCCCCGGCGACTCGGGTGCCGAGGGAGACCGCCAGGTCCCAGTCGACCATGGACTCCACGCGGTCGTGGCCGGGCTCCGGCAGCGGCTCGCTCATGGCCTCGAAACTATCCGCACCGGCAAGCGCCGAGCGCGGCGGCCGCGGCGTCCATCGCGTCCCGGGCCCCGAGGGTGTCCTCGACCGGGACCTTGTCGGCGAACATCGCGAAGACCATCGTCCGGCCCGCGCGGTCGACCGCCAGGCCGGCCAGGGAGGTCACGCCGGTGAGGGTGCCGGTCTTGGCGCGGACCCTCCCCCGACCCTCCGGGGCGCCGGTGTCGAAGCGGTCGGTCAGCGAGCCGGTGAAACCGGCGACGGGCAGGCCGGTCAGCGCCGCGCGCAGTTCCGGGTGCTCCTCCGAGGCCGCCAGGCGCAGGACGTCGAGCAGCGCCGCGGGCTCCATCCGGTTCTGCCGGGACAGCCCGCTGCCGTCCCACAGCCGGGTGCGGCCGAGGTCGACGCCCGCCTCACCGAGCAGCCGTACGACGCCGCGCCGGCCGGCCTCGACCGAGCCCACGCCCTCGGTGGCCAGCCCCACGTGGCGCAGCAGCACCTCGGCGGCCTCGTTGTCGCTGACGGCGAGCACGTGCTCGACGATCTGCGAGAGCGGTGCGCCGGTCACCGACGCCAGCTCGGTCGCCCCGTCGGGGGCGGCCCGCTCGCGGGGGACGCCGACCACCTGGATCCCGCGGCGCGAGAGCTCGCCGGCGAAGACCGTCGCCGCGGTGAGCGCCGGGTCCGCGACCCGGCCGAACCCCTCGGCGGGCCGACCCTCGTCGACCCAGAGCGACGTGGTCGGGGAGACCACCCCGTCGGGCACGTAGTCGGCGCGCCAGCGGGGGTTGTCCGCGGGCCCGGAGAACAGCGAGGTGTCGTACCCGACCCGGACGCGGGTGCGCCCCTCGGCCTTCAGCGCGGCCGCGGTCTCCCGGGCGAGGGTGCGGACGTCGGCCCGGTCGGGCCAGACCGCGCGGTCCTCGTCGCCGCCCGCTCGGGTCGGCTCGCTCGCAAGCAGTGGATCGCCACCGCCGACGAGGACGATGCCCCGCGGGCCGTCCTCGACCACGCTCGTGCTGAACGTGGTGTCGGGGTCCATCGCGAGCAGGGCCGCGACGGCGGTGACCACCTTGGTCGTGGAGGCGGGGACGGGCAGCGGGCCCTTCGGGCCGATCCGCGCGAGCACGCCGGTGCCGTCGAGCTCGCCGACGGCGGCGACGACGTGCGGGCCGAGGTCCTCGTCGCGCAGCGCGGGGGCGATCGCCCGGCGCACGGCCTGCGCCGCGACCGGTCCACCGGCGGGCTCCTCGGCGACCGCGGACGGGTCGACGACCGGCGGGAGGCTCAGCTCCTCGGGCGGGGCGATGGCGGAGGGGTCCGTGGGCGCGGCGGGGTCCAGCCAACGGTCGAGGACGTCGTACCGCCACACCGCCGCGGCGGCCACGACGAGGCAGAGCAGGAGGACCAGCGGGAGCAGGCGCGCACGGCGACGGCCGTGGCGTACATCACGTCGCGCCACGTTTCCTCCCTCCGGATGAGCGTCCGGACCCATTCTGCGCGACACTGTGCCCCTGGCCCGTCCCGGGCCTTCCTGAACGCCCCCGGAGCCAGCGGAGGAAACACGTGCTCGAGTTCGACGTCCTGGTCGAGATCCCCAAGGGTCAGCGCAACAAGTACGAGGTCGACCACGAGTCCGGGCGGATCCGCCTGGACCGGACGCTGTTCACCTCGACTCAGTACCCGGCCGACTACGGCTACATCGAGGAGACCCTGGGCCAGGACGGCGACCCGCTCGACGCGCTCGTCATCCTCCAGGAGCCGACCTTCCCCGGCTGCCTCATCAAGTGCCGCGCGATCGGCATGTTCCGCATGACCGACGAGGCCGGCGGCGACGACAAGGTCCTGTGCGTCCCGTCGACCGACCCGCGCCTGGAGCACCTGCGCGACATCAGCCACGTCTCGAAGTTCGACCGCCTCGAGATCCAGCACTTCTTCGAGGTCTACAAGGACCTCGAGCCCGGCAAGTCGGTCGAGGGTGCGGAGTGGGTCGGCCGCGCCGAGGCCGAGGCCGAGGTGCACGCCTCCTTCGCGCGCCACCAGGAGACCGGCGGCCACTGAGCCCCGCCCGCGGGGCTGACGCCCCAGCCGTACGACGAGCGCCCGGTCCCCCGCGAGGGGGGCCGGGCGCTCGTGTCGTGTGCGGGCCGGTCAGGCCGGCGGCCACTCCAGCAGGTCGGGCGCGCGGAGCATCTCCCGCGGGACCGCGAAGGCGTCGACGAGGTCCTCGGCGATCGGGCGGAGCTTGCGGCACAGGCTGCCGATCTCGCGGCTGATCGCCTTGGAGCGGGCGACCGAGAGCCGCCCGTGCTCCATGAACCAGGCGCGGTCGGCCTCGATGACGCTCAGCGCGTGGAGGTCGCAGAGCAGGTTCAGGGCGACCTTCTGGTCGCCGTCGGGCAGCGCGGCGGTCTTGGCGACGAACGCCTCGAGCACGAGCCGCTCGACGTGCGCGCGACCGGCCGCGATGACGTGGTCCTGGACCCGGGAGAACACCTCGCCCGGGTTCATCCCGCGGTCGATGCCGCGCTTGAGGCGGCGCGCCACGCCGGCGACGATGTGCTCCTCGCGGAAGCGGAGCATCGCGAGCTGGTAGTCGGGGTCGAGCAGGCCGGCGTCCTGGTCCCACTCGTCGCCGCCGGGCAGCACGTCGCGGATCCGCTCGAGCAGCTTGTTGACCGCCGTCCGCTCGATGACGGTCTCGACGGCGAGGCCGGTGACGAACCGGACCATGCCGAGCTGGTCCATGTCGCTGAACTCGCTGGCGTAGTCGGTCAGCAAGCCCTTGGCGACCAGCTGGAGCAGGACGGTGTTGTCGCCCTCGAAGGTCGTGAAGACGTCGGTGTCGGCCTTGAGCGCGGCGAACCGGTTGACCGAGAGGTAGCCGGCGCCGCCGCAGGCCTCGCGGCACTCCTGGATGGTGCGGGTGGCGTGCCAGGTGCCGAGCGCCTTGGTGCCCGCCGCGCGGGCCTCGAGCTCGCGCTGGGTGTGCTCGTCCTGCTCGACCCCGGAGAGGACGTCGTGCAGCTGGGCGGCGAGCTCCTCCTGGGCGAAGTGCAGGGCGTAGGTGCGCGCGAGCAGCGGCAGCAGCCGGCGCTGGTGCATGCCGTAGTCGAGGAGCAGCTCCTCGGTGTCCTCGCTGGTCGCCTCGAACTGCCGGCGCTTGTTGGCGTACTTCACCGCCAGCGTGAGGGCGACCTTGGCGGCGTTGATGCCGGCGCCGCCGACGCAGACCCGGCCCTGGATGAGGGTGCCGAGCATGGTGAAGAAGCGGCGGTTGGGGTTCTCGATCGCGCTCTCGTAGACCCCGGCGGGCGTCACGTCGGCGAACCGGTTGAGCAGGTTCTCCCGCGGGATCCGCACCTGGTCGAACCAGATCCGCCCGTTGTCGACGCCGTTGAGGCCCATCTTGCGGCCGTCGTCCTCGATCCGGACGCCGTCGAGGACGTGGCCGTCCTCGTCGCGCAGCGGCACGACGAACGCGTGGACGCCGTGGGAGTCCCCCGCGACCTCGAGCTGGGCGAAGACGACCCCCAGCCGGGCGTGCTCGGCGGCGTTGCCGATGTAGTCCTTGCGGGCGGCCTCGTGGGTCGTGGTGACGACGAACTCCTGGGTCGCCACGTCGTACGTCGCCACCGTGCCGAGCGCCTGGACGTTGGAGCCGTGCCCGGACTCGGTCATCGCGAAGCAGCCCATCAGCTTCCCGGTGACCAGGTCCTCCAGGTAGGCGTCGTGGTGGTGCTTGCTGCCGAGCTGGAGGATCGCGCCGCCGAACAGGCCGAACTGCACGCCGACCTTGACCAGCACCGACAGGTCGCCGTACGCCAGGGTCTCGAAGGCCGCGATCGAGGCGCCGATGTCGCCGCCGCCGCCGTACTCCTCGGGGAAGCCCATGCCGGTCTGGCCGGTGGCGGCCATCTCCAGCACGACGTCCTTGACCCGCTCGCGGAAGTCCCCGACCGACATCGTCTCGGCGTCCTCGAGGATCGAGGAGTACTCCGCGAGGTTGGTGCGGACCAGGTTGCGGACCTCGGCGTACCTGCCGTCGAGCAGGCGGGTGAGCGCGGGTACGTCGACCTCCGGCCGGCGGTACCCGGAGCGCGACTCGACCTGGGCGTCGGTGTCGGTCTGCGGGGTGCCGCCGGGGACGGAGGGGACGTCCTCGGCTGAGGACGGGGGCACGGTGTCGGTCGCCATGTCCGCCAAGTTACCCGCGGGAAGGGTGGGTCAAGCCGGCTGCGACGAGCCTCACGGACCGGTCTGGAGCGGGCTGGGACCGGTCAGGTCCGGTCGACCGGGACGGCCGCGGTGGTGGTCGTGGGGTGCGACGCGAGCCCGTGCCGGTCGAACTTCTGCCCGGTGGCGATGCCGCCGATGTAGAAGGAGACGAGCGCGATGAGGACGCCGGCGATGTCGTCGGCGACGTAGTGCCAGCCGAAGTAGAGGGTCGCGACGACGGTGAGCCAGAAGTTCACCCAGAACAGGATCCGCAGCGGGCGGCTCTGGACGGTGTACTGCACCATCAGGGCCCACAGCAGCGAGATGCCGGTGTGCAGGCTGGCGAAGCCCGCCACGGTCTGCGCCTGGCCGTCGCTCCACAAGACGTTCTGCCTGGCGTTGACCAGGGAGTTCATCAGGTCCGTGGTGCCGGTATGGGCCAGGTCGTAGAGGTGCGGGTACTCCAGGCCCGGGCCGAGCGTCGGCAGCGCGTAGTAGGAGATGGTGCCGAGCGTCCAGGCCAGGCCCTGGGAGGTGACGAACCACCAGCCGAAGGAGAGGTTCTTCGACCACACCAGCCAGACGGTCACCAGGATCGCGACCATCGGGATGAACAGCAGGTAGAAGGTCGAGAGCACGTGGGCCACGACGGTGCGGCCCAGCACGTCGTGGATGATCCCGGCCGGCTCGTGGCCGAAGAACAGGATCCGGTCGACCAGGTGCAGCTCGCGGTCGTACATCCGGTCGCTGACCAGCGGCAGGAACGACTTGAGGTTCCGGTAGCAGACGTAGATCACGTAGAAGCAGACGATGCCGAGCATCACCAGCAGCACGCGGTCGCGGTTCCAGTGCGTTCGCAGCCGCTCCCGGACGATGCCGGGCATCTCCGTGACCCGCCCCTTGGAGACCCACAGCGCCCGGGGCACCAGGTCGAGCAGCAGCGCGCCGATGCACAGCAGCGGCAGGCGCAGCCAGGACGGCCCGAGGAAGCTGCCCTCGGGGTCGATCAGCGGCCGGTCGATGATGATCGCGGTGACCACGGCCCAGGCGCCGATCGCCAACGCGGTCGCGACGAGAAGGGCGTAGGCGCGGCGGTACACGGGGGTCAGTGTAGGTACGTCGTCACGCCCGCGGGCCAGCGGGCGCCGCGCCCACCACGGCGAGCCGCGAGGCGTCGACGCCGAGCCGCACCTGCGCGCCGAGGGCCGGGCGCCGGTCCAGGGGCGCGACGGCGTCGACCTCCCCGAGGCCCGCGACGTCGACCACGAGCCGCACCTGGGTGGGCGTGGCCCGCGCGGCGACGACGCTCCCGGCGAGCCGGCCGGCCTCGTCGAGGACGAGCGCTGAGCGTCGTACGGCGACCGCCGGGGCGGGCCGGCCGAGGACCAGCTCGGCGGCGGCGCCCTCGAGCACGCGGGCGTAGCCGAGGAACAGCGCGGTCTCCCGGTCGGCCGGCGAGCGCCAGACCTCGTCGATCGCGCCCTGCTGCACGACCCGGCCCCCGCGCATCACCGCGAGCCGGTCGGCGACGGTGAACGCCTCCTCGTGGTCGTGGGTGACCATCAGCGCGGTGGTGCCGGCCTCGCGCAGGATGCGCCGCAGGTCCACGGCCAGCCGCTCGCGCAGGCCGGCGTCGAGGGCGGAGAGCGGCTCGTCGAGCAGCAGCAGCCGCGGCTGGACCGCGAGCGAGCGGGCCAGGGCGACCCGCTGGCGCTCACCGCCGGACAGCGTGGCGGGCAGCCGGTCGGCGTACCCCTCCAGCCCGACGAGGGCGAGCAGCTCCTCGACCCGGGCGGCGGCGCCGGGGGCGCGCCGCAGCCGCAGCGCGTAGCCGACGTTGCGGGCGACGGTCAGGTGGCCGAAGAGCTGGCCGTCCTGGAACATCAGCGCGAAGCCGCGCTTGTGGGTGGGCGTGCGCGCCAGGTCGGTGCCGTCCCAGGCGATCGAGCCGGAGGCCGGCTCGAGGCCGGCGACGGCGCGCAGCAGCGTGGACTTGCCGCAGCCGGACGGGCCGAGGACGGCCAGCACCTGCCCGTCGGGGAGGTCGAGGCTGACGTCGCGGACCGCGGGCACGCCGTCGTAGGAGACCGAGACGTCGGTGAGGGAGAGCATCAGAGGACTCCGAGGGAGGGGACGCGCAGCCGTTCGACCGCGAGCATGACCAGGGCCGTGGTGGCGGCCAGGACGACGGAGGCGGCCAGCGCCATGCCGTAGTTCATCGCGCCGGGGCTGCCGATGAGGCGGAAGATCACGACCGGCACCGTCGCGCGGTCGTCGCGGGCGAGGAAGGCGGTGGCCCCGAACTCCCCCAGCGAGGCCGCGAACGCGAAGCCGGCGGCGGCGAGCAGCGGGCGCCACACCGCGGGCAGGTCGACGGTGGCCAGCGTCCGCAGCGGCCCGGCGCCGAGCGAGGCCGCCGCCTGGCGCTGCCGGTCGTCGATGCCGCCGAGGACGGGGACGATCGTGCGGACCACGAGCGGCAGCGCGACCAGCGCCTGGGCGACCGGCACCAGCAGGCCGGAGTCGCGCAGGTCCAGCGGCGGGCGGTCCAAGGTGATGAGGAAGCCGAAGCCGAGGGTGACCGCGGAGACGCCCAGCGGCAGCATGAAGAAGCCGTCGAGCACCGAGCGGACCCGGCGCTCGGCGGGGGTGCGGGAGCGGCGGGTCACCACGACGGCCACCACCAGGCCGAGCAGCAGCGACATCCAGGTCGCGTCGACGGCCGTGCGCAGCGAGGTGACCAGCGCCTCGGTGACCGGCACGAGCAGCGCGCCGTCGCCGGTCGACCGCAGGGCGCGGTAGTTGTCCAGGCTCCAGGCGTCCCCGACGCGCAGGGACCCCAGCACCAGCGTCGCGATCGGCGCGGCGACGAGCGCGAGCAGCGCGACCGTGGCGAGGACCTGCGGCCAGTCCGAGCGGCGTACGGCGCGGGGCCGGGCGACCCGCCGGGCGACGGTCGGATCGGGCACCGCCCGCAGCCGCGCGGCGAGCGCGAGCAGCGCGGTGATGGCCACGAGCTGGACGACCGAGAGGGCGGCGGCGGCCTGGAGGTCGAGCAGGTTGGTGGTCAGCAGGTAGATCTCGGTCTCGACCGAGGAGTAGCGCAGCCCGCCGAGGGTGAGCACGACGCCAAAGGAGGTCGCGCAGAAGAGGAAGACCACGCTGCCGGCCGAGACGATCGCGGGCCGCAGCGCCGGCAGGGTCACCGTGCGGAGCACCTGGAGCGGGGAGGCGCCGAGCGCCGCCGCCGCCTCGGCCGGGCGCGGGTCGAGCCCCTCCCAGGCGGCGCCGACGCTGCGGATGACCACGGCGACGTTGAAGAAGACCAGGCCGGCGACGATCGCGACCGGCGTGCCGTCGAGGCCGAGCCCGCCCAGCGGCCCGGCCTCGCCGAGCAGCTGCCGGAAGGCGACACCGACCACGACGGTCGGCAGCACGAACGGCACCAGCAGCGCGGCGCGCACCGCCCGCCGCAGCGGCAGGTCGAGCCGGTGCAGCGCGTAGGCCGCGGGCAGCCCCAGCGCCACCGACAGCACGGTCGCGGTGGCCGAGGACCAGACGGTGAACCACACCACCCGGCCGGTCCGCGGCCGGGTGAGGACCTCGAGCACCCCGCCGGGGTCGAAGGAGCCGTCGGGCCAGAACCCGCGGCCGACCATGCCCGCGACGGGGAGCACGAAGAACACCCCGAGCACCAGCACCGGCCCGAGGGCCAGGCCGAGCAGGGCGAGCGTGCGCCTCATCGCCGGGGCGGGGGCCGTCACCGGGTGGTGACGTCGCTCCACTCGCGCAGCCATGTGTCGCGGTTCGCGGCGATCTCGGCCGGGTCGACGGCGTACGCCTCGGTCGGCTGCTCGGCGAAGCGCGCCCAGTCGGCGGGCAGCTCGACGTCGTCGCGGACCGGGAAGACGTACATCGACTCCGGCAGCGCCGCCTGCACCTCGGGGCCGAGCAGGAACTCCAGGAGCGCCTCGCCGCCCTCGGGGTTCTCCGCGCCCTCGAGCAGCCCGGCGTACTCGACCTGGCGGAAGCACGTGTCGAGCAGCGCGCTGGTGGTCGTGCCGCCCTCGCCGTCGAGGGTGAAGGCGGGCGAGGAGTCGTAGGAGACGACGATCGGCCGGTCGCCCTTGCCGCCGCCCTGGGTGAAGTCGACCTGGTAGGCGTCCGACCAGCCGTCGACGAGCTTCGCGCCGTTGCCGACCAGACGCTCCCAGTAGTCGGCCCACTCCTCGCCGTGCTCCGCGATCGTCGCGAGCAGGAACGCCAGGCCGGGTGAGCTGGTGGTGGCGCCGGGGACGACGAGCAGGTCGCGGTAGGCCGGGTCGGCGAGGTCGTCGAGCGTCGTCGGCGGCTCGAGGCCCTCGCGGGCGAACCAGGTGTCGTCGATGTTGACGCACACGTTGCCGGTGTCGACCGGGACGAGGTCGTCGGACCCCTCGCCCGCCTCGAGGTCGTACGTCGCCGCGCCGGCCGGCCGCTCGACGTCGGTGTCGGCGATGACGCCCTCCTCGAGCGCCCGCGACGCGAAGGTGTTGTCGACGCCGAAGACGACGTCGCCGAGCGGGCTGGACTTGGTCAGCACCAGCCGGTTGGTCAGCGACCCGGCGTCGCCGGCGCTGCGGACCTTCAGCCGGTAGCCGCTCTCCTCCTCGAAGGCCGCCAGCACCTCCTCGGGGAGGGTGAAGGACTCGTGGGTGACCAGCACGACCTCGCTCCCGCCGGGGGGTGTGCTGCCGTCGGCGGCCCGCTCGTCGTCGTCACCCCCGCCCACGAGCGAGCAGGCGGTGAGGGCGGTGGCCGTCAGGCCGACCAGGGCGGTGGACGCGAGCGCGCGCACGGATCTCATGGTGACTCCCTTCGCCGGTGTTAACCGGAGCAGGTTCAGAGGGTCTGCAGCTGATCTGCACTCTCAGCACGCCTGCGCGCGCTCCCCTGTCGTGTGAGGCCAACCTAGCGCGCGAGCACCACCGGCCCGTCGGGGTGCCCGAGACGCGCGAGCTTCTCGGGGTTGCGCACGACGTAGATGCCGCTCACCGCGCCGTCCTCGACCAGCAGCGTGGCGACGGTGTCGAGCACCCCGTCGATGACGAAGCGCCACGCCGGGGCGCCGTTGAGGTCGACCGTGTCCATGCGCACGTCGCCCTCGGTCGGCAGCACGCCGAGCAGGAACCGCAGCACCTTGTCCCGGCCGGTGATCGGGCGCAGCGCCGCCGAGCGCAGCCCGCCGCCGTCGCTGGTGAGCACGACGTCCGGGGCGAGCGCCTCGACCAGCGAGGCCAGGTCGCCGGTCGCGGCCGCCGCGAGGAAGCGGTCGACGACCGCCTGCTGCTCCGCGCGGCTGACGCTCACCCGCGGGCGGCGCGCCGCGACGTGGCCGCGCGCCCGGTGCGCGACCTGGCGCACCGCGGCCGGCGACCTGTCCACGGCGGCCGCGATCTCGTCGTACGGCACGTCGAAGACCTCGCGCAGCACGAAGACCGCCCGCTCGGTCGGCGTCAGCGTCTCCAGCACGAGCAGCATCGCGGTCGAGACGCTGTCGGCGAGCTCGACGTCCTCGGCGACGTCGGGCACGGTCAGCAGCGGCTCGGGCAGCCACGGGCCGACGTAGGACTCCTTGCGGCGCGCGAGCGTGCGCAGCCGGTTGAGGGACTGGCGGGTGACGACCCGGACGAGGTAGGCGCGGGGGTCGCGGACCTCGGCGAGGTCGACCTCGGCCCAGCGCAGCCACGTCTCCTGGAGGACGTCCTCGGCGTCGGCGGCCGAGCCGAGGACCTCGTAGGCGACGGTGAAGAGCAGGTTGCGGTACGTCGCGTAGGTCTCGGCGTGCGCCTCGGCGTCGGTCACCTCCGGACCGTAGCCAGGGGCAGCTCGCAGACGTCGGAGAAACCCTGGCTCTCCAGCCCGGCGGCGGCGTTGAACCGCGAGCGCATGTTCTCCAGGGCGACCATCTGGGTCAGCTCGACCACCGCCGGGACGCCGAGCCGGTCGACGAGGCCCGCGACCATCGCGTCGGTGACCCGCAGGGGCGTCTCGCTCATCGCCTCGGCGTAGTCCATGACGTCGCGCTCGAGGTCGCTGAACACCTCCGACTCACGCCACCGCGGCACCTCGCGGACCTTCATCGTGTCGAGGCCCTCGTCGTGGGCGAGGAAGTAGCCGAAGTCCAGGCACCAGCTGCACCCGATCGTGCCGGCGCTCGCGAGCAGGGCGTAGGTGCGCAGGTGCGGGTCGAGCGCGTCGAACTTCGCGACCTTGGCCTCGAACGACAGCACCGCGCGCAGCGCCTTGCGGTGGTGCCACAGGACGTAGGCGTTGTCGGGGACCTGGCCGTAGGTGCGGCGGGCGTAGGCCTCCAGCGCGCGGCCGAGGAGGCCGGTGGGGGTGGCGCGGGGGATGCGGAACGTGCTGGGCATGGAAGCTCCTCGTGATCGGTGTCGCCCTCCAGACACCGGCCGGCCCGCTGGTGTGACATGTGAGAGTGGCCGGGTGCCGTCCCTGACCCACCAGGCCCTCGCCTGGAGCCTCCCCCGGCTGCGCCGCTCCCGCGAGCTCGACTCCCCCGAGACCGAGCGCGCCCGGATCGAGCAGCGGCACCGCGGCAGCGTCGGCCGGCCGCTGCCGACCAACGCGGTGATCCGGTTCGCGCGGCGGTTCTCGGTGGTGCGCGAGGAGGTCCCGGCCCCGGGCGGGTCGTTCCCGTCGTACGTCCTGACCGCGCGGGGGACCTCGCCCACGCGGACCGTGGTCTACCTGCACGGCGGCGGCTACACCGCCGGGATCGACCCCTTCCACGTGCGGTACGCCGCACGGCTGGCCTCGCGGCTCGGCCTGCGGGTCGTCGTCCCCGACTACCCGCTCGCGCCCGAGCACACCTGGCGCGACTCCCACGACGCCCTCGTCGACCTCGCCGCCTCGTGGGGCGAGCGCTCCCCCGGCGGCACCGTGCTCGCCGGCGACTCCGCCGGCGGCGGGCTGGCGCTCGCGCTGGCCCTCTCGCTGCGCGACCGGGGGCTGCCCCAGCCCGACCGGCTGCTGCTGCACTCCCCCTGGGTCGACCTGAGCACGAGCACCCCGGAGACCGAGGCGTACGACGCCGTCGACCCGTGGCTGTTCCTCGGCAAGCTGCGCGCCTACGCGCTGTGGTGGGCCGGCTCCCCCGAGGACCTGACGCGCCCCGAGGTCTCCCCGGCGCTCGGCGACCTGGCCGGGCTGCCGCCGGCCCTGGTGTTCCAGGGGACGCGCGACCTGCTCACGCCGGGCACCCGGCTGCTCGCCCGGCGGGCCCGCGAGGCCGGCTGGCGGCTGACCTACGTGGAGGAGCCGGGGCTGCTCCACGTCTACCCGCTGCTGCCGCTCGTGCCGGAGGCCCGGCGCGCGTGGCGTCGTACCGAGGAGTTCCTGCGATGACCGTCCACACCACCACCGTGCCGTTCTCGGCGCTCTCGCCCGCCGAGGTGTACGCCGTCGCGCGGCTGCGCCAGCAGGTCTTCGTCGTCGAGCAGGAGTGCCCCTACCCCGACCTCGACGGCCGCGACCTCGAGGACGGCACCCGGCACGTGCTGCTCCGCGACTCCTCCGACTCCGGTCCCGCTGCCGGGCTCCTCGGCTATGCCCGCGTGCTCGACGACGGGGAGGTGTGGCGGATCGGGCGGGTGCTGCTCGACCCGCCCGCCCGCGGCCGCGGGCTCGCCGACGTCCTCATGCACGCCGCGCTCGCCGCGTGCCCCGGGCGCGACGTCGTGCTCGACGCCCAGTCACCCCTCGCCCGCTGGTACGCCACCTTCGGCTTCGTCGTCGATGGGCCGGAGTTCGTCGAGGACGGCATCCCGCACGTCCCCATGCGCCTCGTTGTGTGACGGGTGGGGCTCGTGGGGTCGGGTGCGTACCACCTATAGGTGGTACGTATCCGCTTCTGGGCCAGAATATTGACCCGGAAGCGGTCGTATCCCACCAAAAGGTGGTACGCGACCAACCCCCTCACACGGCCGCGAACACAACCCCGTCGGAGGTCTCGGAGCGGGTGGCGAGCCCCCGGGCGACGAGCAGCTCGAGGTGGGCCTTGGTCTCCATGGCGGCCATGCCGCGGCTGAAGACGTCGAGGGTGTCGTAGGCGTGCTCGTGGCGGGTCCAGCCGAGGCGGCCGGCGACCTGGTGGGCGGTGCGCGGGCCGGCGGAGAGGGCGGCGAGCGAGTCGGTCAGGCGGGTCTCGTGGTGGGCGAGCAGCTCGTCGACCCGGACGTGCGAGGAGGGGGCGACCGGGCCGTGGGCGGGCAGGACCCGGAGGTCGGGCAGCGAGCGGACCTTGGTCAGCGAGGCCATGAAGTCGCCGAGCGGCTGGTCGACGGTGGGCATCGTGAAGCCGATGGAGGGGGTGATCGTCGGCAGGACGTGGTCGCCGGCGAAGAGCAGGCCGGCGTCGCGCTCGGCGTACACGTAGTGCCCAGGGGTGTGCCCGGGGGTGTGCACGGCGTCGAGGGTGCGCGGGCCGACCTCGATCCGCTGGTCGCCGTCGAGCCAGGTGTCGGCGAAGGCCCACTGCGCGGGGTCGGGCAGCTTGCCGGCCTCGGGGTCGCCGTCGTCGGGGGCGTTCCACTGCTCGGCGAGGTCGAGGGCGCCGGCGGTGCGCAGCGCACCGGCGAAGGGGTTCTCGGTCATCGAGGCGGCGTCCCGCATCAGCTCCAGCGCCGGCCGGTCGCCCAGGCCGAGGGCGACGTCGACGCCGAGCTCGGTGCCGAGCACCCGCGCGAGCGTGTAGTGGTCGCGGTGGACGTGGGTGACGAGGAAGCGGCGGATGTCGCCGAACCCGGCGCCGACCTGCTTCAGGCACCGCTCGAGCAGCTCGCGCGCCTGCGGGATCGCCCACCCGCCGTCGACCAGCGTCAGCCCGTCGTCGGCCACGACGACGTACACGTTGACCGCCCGCAGACCGTCCATCGGCAGCGGCAGGGGGATGCGGTGGATGCCGTCGGCCACCTCCCAGGCGCCCTCGGCGGTCCAGTGCTCGCCGGAGTCGGGGGAGACAGCGTGGGCGGTGGAGGTGCCGGGGCCGGATGAGGTCGTCACGCCCCGGACCCTACGGAGGCGGTCACCCCGACACGTCCGGCAGCCCCAGGTCGAGGTTGGGCGCCTGGATGCCGCCGTCGACCTCGAGCAGCTTCCCGGTGACGTACTGGCCGGCGCGCGAGCTGAGGTAGACGACCGCCGCCGCGATGTCCTCGGCCTCCCCGACGCGGCCGAGCGGGGTCTTGGTCTCGAGCTGGTCCATCATCTCGGGCACCCCGGCGACGAACTCCAGCGCGCTGGTCATCACCGAGCCGACGTAGATCCCGTTGACCCGGATCCGCGGCGCCAGGTCGGTGGCCGCGAGCCGCGCCCAGTGCGCGAGGGCGGCCTTCGCGGTGCCGTACGCGAGGTAGCCGCGGCCGGCCGAGCGGCCCATCATCGAGCTGATGCAGGTGATCGACTTCTGCCCCTCGGGGCCCTTCAGCATCAGCGGCACCGCGGCGACGCTCAGCGCGTGCGCGGTCGTGACGTTGAAGTGGAACGCCTCCTCCAGGTAGTCCGGCGTCGTGTCGAGGAAGGCGTTCGGGATGGTCCCGCCGACGTTGTTGACGACCGTGTCGAGCCGGCCGAAGGCGTCGTACGCCGCGTGCGCGAGGCCGGCGACCGCGTCGAGGTCGCTGAGGTCGGCCGGTACGACGACGGCCCGGCGCCCCGCGGCGCGGATCCGGTCGGCGACCTCCTCCAGCTGGCCGGCGGTGCGCGCGGAGACGACGACGTCGGAGCCGGACTCGGCCAGCGCGACGGCCGTGGCGGCGCCGATCCCGCGGCCGGCGCCGGTGACGACCGCGACCTGGTCGGTGGTGGTGAACCGGTCGAGGATCGTCATCGGCCGGCCCGCTCGCGGGTGCCGGTGACCAGGCCGCGGCCGGTGACCAGCGGCAGGTCGACCGCGCGGACGATGCCGGGCTCGGCGGCGACGACGGCGGGCAGGGCGTTCACCAGCCGCTGCGCGGTGGTGATCATGCCGCTGACGTTGTGGTCGCCGTGCTCGCCGTGGTGGAGGAAGTCGACCTGCATCATCGGCTCGCCGGTGATCCGGACCCGGTAGCAGCCGTCGGTGCCGGCCGGCGGGCGCTCCCAGTCGTCGTGCTCGCTCGCGTCGGTGCGGGTGACGTGCTCGAGCACCACCCGCGGCACGCCGTCGACCTTGCCGATCACCTGGAACCGCACCGCGCCCATCGTCCCGGCGGCGATGTCCCCGGAGACCGAGGCGGTGTCGCGGGCGGCGGGCCGGCGGTCGACCTCCTCGGTGAGCGGCTCGTCGAGGGTGACGTCGAGGGCGGCGGCGATCTGGCGCACGACGCTGCCCCAGGCCATGGTGAGGATGCCGGGGTACCAGAGCATGCCGAGCTCGTCCATCGGCTTGCCGAAGCCGAACATCTCCCCCATCACCACCGGCTGGTAGTAGGTGGAGTAGTCGCAGACCTCCATCACGCGCACCTCGTCGATGCGCCGGGAGAGGCTGGTCAGCACCAGCGGCAGCACGTCGTTGGCGAAGCCGGGATCGATCCCGTTCACGTGCAGGCTCGCGCCGCCCTTCCGGCAGGCCTCCTCGATCCGGGCGATCATCTCCGGAGGGAGGATCCCCTCGGGCCACTGGAGCAGCACCGGCCCGCTGCTGACCACGTCGATGCCGGCCTCGACGAAGCCGACGAGGTCCTCGATGCACTCGAAGACGCGGTCGTCGGCCATCGCCGTGTGCACGATCGCGTCCGGCGCCAGGGCGAGGAGCGCGTTGCGGTCGGTCGTCGCCGCGATCCCGAGCTCACGGCCGAGCTCGGCGAGCTCGCCGGCGTCCTTGCCGTCCTTGACCGGGTTGGAGACCCAGACGCCGACCAGCTCGAGGTCGGGGTGGGCGTCGATGCCGGCGATCGCGTGCCGGCCGATGGTCCCCGTCGACCAGACGACCACGCGCAGGGGCTTCTCGGGGATGACCTGTGCCATGGGGCACAACCTAGAACACGTTCTAGATTCGCGGAAGGGGCGGGCCGGCCGGGACATGTAACGCATCGTTCGCCGCTCTTCCTGCACGTTGCAGCGTGCAGGAACAGCAGCGAACTGTCCGTTACAAGCCCGGCGAGCGGCCAGGATCAGGCGGAGGCGGGCGACCCGGAGATCTCGAGGGCGACCGGGCAGCGGGTGCCGCCGGCGGCGTAGATGGTCGGCATGCAGCGGTTGCAGTGGATGCACACGCCCTCCACGGCGCGGCCGGCCTGCATCCGGGCGAGCAGGTCGGGCTCGCGGAGCAGGGCCCGGCCCATGGCGACGTACTCGAAGCCGTCGGCCATCGCCTGCTGCATCGTCTCGAGGCGGTTGACGCCGCCGAGGAACATCAGCGGCAGCGAGAGCGCCTCACGGAACTGCAGGGCCTTGTCGCGGAAGTAGCCCTCGTGGAACTCGTAGGTCTTCATGAACGACCTGCCGACGGGGGTGCGCATGCCGAGGCGGACCGGCAGCGGCATGGCGGCGGCGAACTCCGCGACCGGGGCGTCGCCGCGGAAGAGGTACATCGGGTTCATCAGCGAGCTGCCGCCGGAGAGCTGGAGCGCGTCGAGGTTGCCGTCGGCCTCGAGCAGCCGCGCGACCTCGAGGCCGGTCTCGGTGGTGACGCCACCGGGGAACCCGTCGGAGGTGGAGACCTTCGCGGTCACCGCCACCTCGCCGCCGACCTCGTCGCGGACGGCGCGGGCGACCTGCCGGGCGAGCCGGGCACGGTTCTCCAGCGAGCCACCCCAACGGTCCTTCCGGCGGTTGAGGCCGGGGGCGAGGAAGGAGGAGATCAGGTAGCTGTGCGCCATGTGCAGCTCGAGCACGTCGAAGCCGGCGCGCACGAGCAGCCGGGCGGCGGCGACGTACGCCTTGGTGACGCGGGTGAGGTCGGCCTCGGTCGCCGAGCGGATCATCTGCATCGACAGCGGGCTCGGCATGCCGCTGGCGGCGATCGCCTTGACGCCGTTGGAGCGGCCGTTGGCGACCGGGCCGGCATGGCCGACCTGCCCGGCGATCGCGGCGCCCTCGGCGTGGACGGCGTCGGCGAGCCGGGTCAGCCCGGCGAGGGTGTCCTCGCCGACCACGATCACCTCGCGGTGCGTGCGGCCCTCGGGCGCCACGGCGAGGTAGGCCACGGTGGTCAGCCCGACGCCGCCGCGGACCGGGGCGAGGTGGTAGTCGATCAGCTCGTCGGTCACCTGGCCGTGCGGCGTGCGGCCCTCGAACGTCGCGGCCTTGACGGTGCGGTTGCGCAGCCGGACGGGTCCGAGGGTGGCGGGGGCGAAGACGTCGGGAGCGCTCACGCGCGGAACAGTAACGTGTTCCAGTTCCGCGCCCGGGCAGGATCGGACCCGTGAGGGTGGTCGAGCGGCTGCGCGCGGCGGGCTGCGTGTACGCCGAGGAGGAGGCCGCGCTGCTGGTCGGGGCGGCGGCCGACGCGGCCGACCTCGAGCAGATGGTCGCCGCCCGGATCGCCGGCACCCCGGTGGAGCAGGTCGTCGGCTGGGCGGACTTCGGCGGGCTGCGCGTGGTGGTCGAGCCGGGGGTCTTCGTGCCCCGGCGGCGTACGACGCTGCTGGTGCGGCTCGCGGTCGAGCGGCTGGCCGGTCCCGGCCCCGGCGCGGTCGTCGTCGACGTGTGCTGCGGCTCGGGGGCCGTGGCGGCCGCGATCCGCGCCGCGCGCCCCGACATCGAGGTGCACGCCGCCGACCTCGACCCCGCCGCCGTCGCCTGCGCGCGGCGCAACCTGCCCGCCGAGGTCGTGCACGAGGGCGACCTGCTCGCCGCGCTGCCGCGCCACCTGCTCGGTCGCGTGGACGTGGTGGTGGCCAACGCGCCGTACGTCCCGACCGACGAGGTCGCCCTGATGCCGCCCGAGGCCCGCGACCACGAGCACCGGGTCGCGCTCGACGGCGGCGCCGACGGCCTCGACGTGCAGCGGCGGCTGGCGGCGACCGTGGGGCCGTGGCTCGCACCCGGCGCGAGCGTCGTCGTGGAGACCGGCCGGCACCAGGCCGAGCGGTCCGCGGACCTCCTGCGCGGGGCCGGCCTGGCCGCCGTCGTGGTCGAGGACGCGGAGGTCGAGGGCTGTGCCGTCCTCGCGACGGCGGGGGTTACCGTCGCGGCATGACCGGCATCCCTGCGGAGCGACCCCTCGAGGAGGGCGTGCGCACCGACTTCCACGGCGAGATGAGCTACGGCCGCTACCTCGACCTGGACCGGCTGCTGTCGGCCCAGCACCCGCGCAGCACGCCGGAGCACCACGACGAGATGCTCTTCATCGTCCAGCACCAGACCTCCGAGCTGTGGCTCAAGCTGGTCCTCCACGAGCTGCGCGAGGCGCGCGCACTGCTGGACGCCGACCGTCTCGAGCCGGCGCTGAAGTGCCTGGCCCGGGTCAAGGCGATCCAGCGCACGCTCATCCAGCAGTGGTCGGTGCTGGCGACGCTGACCCCGCGGGAGTACGCCGAGTTCCGTGGCGCGCTGGGCAGCAGCTCGGGCTTCCAGTCCCACCAGTACCGCGCCGTCGAGTTCGTCCTCGGCAACAAGTCCGCCGCCATGCTCCAGGTCTTCGAGTCCGAGCCGGAGGCGCACGCGCTGCTCGCGACCCTGCTGGAGGAGCCGACGCTCTACGACGCCTTCCTGCGCCTGCTCGCCCGCCGCGGCCTCGACGTCCCGGCCGACGTCCTCGAGCGCGACGTGCGCGAGCCGTGGTCCTACCGCGAGGACCTGGTGCCGGTCTTCCGCCGGGTCTATGAGGAGCGCGACCTGCCGTGGGGGCTCTACGAGGCCTGCGAGGACCTCGTCGACCTCGAGGACAACCTCCAGGAGTGGCGCTTCCGCCACCTGCGCACCGTGCAGCGCACCATCGGCTTCCAGCGCGGCACCGGCGGCTCCTCCGGCGTGGGCTTCCTGCGCAAGGCGCTCGACCTGACGTTCTTCCCCGAGCTGTACGCCGTGCGCGGCGAGGTGCGCGCGTGAGCGCGGGGGCCGGGCCGGCTGGGGCAGCCGCGGCGGCCCGGCCGACGTCGGCCGAGCTCGACGCGCGCGACCCGCTGGCGGCGTACCGATCCCGATTCGTCGGCGCCGACGACCCCGCCGTCGTGGCCTACCTCGACGGGAACTCCCTGGGCCGGCCGGTGGCGACCGTGCCCGCGCGGCTGGCCGGGTTCGTCGAGGGCGCCTGGGGCGACCGGCTGATCCGCAGCTGGGGTGAGTCGTGGATGGACGAGCCGACGCGGGTCGGCGACCGGCTCGGCCGGGTCGTCCTCGGCGCCGGCCCGGGCCAGGTGGTGGTCGGCGACTCCACCTCGGTGCTGCTCTACAAGCTGCTGCGCGCCGCGGCCGCCGCGCGACCGGGGCGGCGCGAGGTGGTCGTCGACCGGGACAACTTCCCCACCGACCGCTACCTCGTCGAGGGCGTCGCCGCCGAGTGCGGGCTGACCGTGCGCTGGATCGAGGCCGACCCCGACGGTGGGGTCACCGTCGAGGACCTGGCGCCGGCGCTGGGCCCGGACACGGCGTTCGTGCTGCTCAGCCATGTCGCCTTCCGCTCCGCGCACGTCGCGGACGGCGCCGCGCTGACCGCGCTCGTCCACGACGCGGGCGCGCTGGTCGTCTGGGACCTCAGCCACTCCGCCGGCTCGGTCGAGGTCGCGCTCGACGCGTGGGGCGCCGACCTCGCCGTCGGCTGCACCTACAAGTACCTCAACGGCGGGCCCGGCTCCCCCGCCTTCGCCTACGTCCGCGCCGACCTGCTGCCCGACCTGCAGCAGCCGCTGTGGGGGTGGATGGGCCACGCCGACCCGTTCGCGATGGGGCCGGGCTACGAGCCCGCGCCGGGCATCCGCCGGCTGCTCACCGGCACCCCGCCGGTGCTCGCGATGCAGCCGCTGCAGGCGATGCTCGACCTGCTCGAGGAGGCCGGCCTGCCGGCGGTCCGCGCGAAGGGGATGGCGCTGACCGAGCACGCCGTCGCGCTCGCCGACGAGCGGCTGGCGGCGTACGGCGTCCGGCTGGCCAGCCCGCGCGACCCCGCCGCGCGCGGGGCGCACGTGATGCTCGAGCACCCGGCGTTCCGCGAGGTCACCGCCCTGCTGTGGGAGCGGGGCGTCGTGCCCGACTTCCGACCGCCGGCCGGGCTGCGCGTCGGGCTCTCGCCGCTGAGCACGAGCTTCGCCGAGGTCGAGCGCGGTGTCGACGCGATCGCCGCGGCGCTCGCGGACGTCAGCTCGTCCTGACACGCCCTCAGCGCTGGACGTGCACGAGCGGGCCGCGGGTGTCGCCGTCGTCGACGCCGTCGTCGGCCTGGCTGTCCCAGCCCAGGCAGACCACGAGGACCGAGACGATCAGCGCGGTCGCCGAGAGGCCGTGCGCCACCATCGCGATGGTCGGGATGCGGTCCTCGACGGTCGGCTCGGCGTCCTTGCGGCCGCGGAGCGTGCGGGAGATCAGGACGTCCCCGATCCCGGCGCCGGCGATCAGCACGCCGAGGGTGATCCAGGCCAGCGCCTGCTTCCCGGCCGCCAGGTAGGCGATCCAGAACGCGAGCCCCGTCAGCCCGAAGAGCGGGTGCACGAACAGCACCAGCGGCGGCAGCTTGGACGTCAGCTGACCCGGCTCGGCCTCCACCCGTGAGCGCGCCGCCCCGTTCGTGAAGCTGAACATGTACGCGCCGCCGAACGCGGTCACCACCCACAGCCCGAGCACCAGGTGAGCCATCCGTGTCCTCCCGATCGATCGGTCCGCCCTCGTCCCCCTCGCGGTGCCCCGGCCGGCATCCGCACAGACGCTCCCCCGTTCGCGCTGGCCGCTGCGGCTCCGCTGGTCGGCAGGAGTGGTCGGCAGGAGGCGCCCCGGCGCCGACGTGCCGAGGCCCCTGGCGGCCGAGCTTCGGCCAGCCGGGCCCCACTGCTGGTCGAGCAGGAGGCGCTCTGGCGCCGACGTGTCGAGGCCCCTGGCAGCAGACCTCCGGCCTGCGGGCCCCGCTGCTGGTCGAGCAGGAGGCGCCCCGGCGCCGACGTGTCGAGGCCCCTGGCAGCCGACCTTCGGCCTGCGGGCCCGCCCGCTGGTCGAGCAGGAGGCGCCCCGGCGCCGACGTGTCGAGGCCCCTGGCGGCCGACCTTCGGCCTGCGGGCCGTGGGTGGTTGCGGTTCTTGGCAACTACGGGACGAGGTACGCCGTGGGCGCGGTCCGCTGCCGGGTCTCTGGCCGCCGCCATCCGCTGGTCGAGCAGGAGGCGCCCCGGCGCCGACGTGTCGAGGCCCCTGGCAGCCGACCTCCGGGCTGCGGGCCCTGGGTGGTGGCGGCTTTTGGCAGCTACGGGCCAGGTACGTCGTGGGTCGCGGTTCGCTGCCGGGTCGCGGTTCGCTGCCGGGTCGCGGTTCGCTGCCGGGTCTCTGGCCGCCGCCTCGCGCTGGCGCGTCCGACCCCGTTCTGAAGATGTGCGAACAGGCCTCTTTCATTCGAGCATGTGTTCGAGTAGAATGAGGCATGGCCTTGATCGCGACGCTCGAGCACCCGCTGGACACCCCAGCCGACGTGCTGAGCCTCGCTCGCGCCAAGCAGCGCGCGGCGAACGCGGCCGAGGCCGAGCTCCTCGAAGCCGCGGTTCACTGGTGCGTGCTCCACCCGGCCGAGTCGCTCGACGAGGCGGCCACCTGGTCGGTGTTCCGGGGGTTCGGTGACAAGCCGGTCTGCCTGGCGGGTGAGGGTGCGCCGTTCGTGACGGAGTTCGCGGTGGTCGAGTTCGCCGCCGGCCTGGGGAAGTCCGAGGACGCCGGCCGCGCCTATCTCGCCGAGGCGCTCGAGCTGCGCTACCGCCTCCCGAAGCTGTGGGCCAAGGTGACCTCGCTCGATCTGCCCGCGTGGAAGGCCCGGTCGCTCGCGCGGCGGACCCTGCACCTGCCGAAGAAGGGCGCAGCCTTCGTCGACACCCACCTCGCACCCGTGGCTTCGACGATCGGGCCGGCTGCGTTGGAGCGGTTGCTGGAGGAAGCGCTGGTCCGGTTCGACCCCGACGAAGCCCAGCGGGTCGCCACCGAACGGGCCGAGGCTCGCCACGTGACGATCCAGTCGCGGCAGGTGTCCTTCGACGGACACGTCGACGTGTGGGCCACCCTCGACCTGGCCGACGCGCTCGACCTCGACGACGCCCTGACGAAGGGCGCGGCGAGGCTGGAGGCGCTGGGGTGCACCGACACCCTGGATGCCCGCCGGTCCGTGGCGCTGGGTGACATGGCGCGGCGGCAGATGCAGCTGGAGTTCGGCACCGATCCCAAGCCGCTGGTCGTGCACGTGCACCAGCGTCCCGACGGGACTCTGGACGACATCACGCGCGTCGAGAACGTCCGCGGGTTCGTGCTCACCGCCCAGCTCGCAGACTGGTGCACCCGCGCCGCCCGAGGACAGGCCTCGATCATCGTGAAGCGGGTCATCGACCTCAACAGCCGGATCCACGTCGAGGCGTACGAGGTCCCCGACCGCCTCTCGGCCCAGACCCGGCTGAGGGACCTGCACTGCGTGTTCCCCTGGTGCACCCGCCCCGCCCACGCGACCCGCCGGATCGACGACGACCACGTCATCCCGCACGCCAGGGGCGGACCGACAGCCACCGAGAACATCGCCCCACTCTGCAGACGCCACCACCGCGCCAAGACCCACGCCGGCTGGCACCAACAATCACCATCGCCAGGCACTTTCAAGTGGCGAAGCCCCACCGGACTGATGTACCGGGTCGACCACCGCGGCACCCACGACCTCGGCCCCGAACCACCACCGGCGCTCGAGCCGCCCCCGACATAGCCCACCGCCCACGACCCCCGCCGGAGCACCCAGCCGGCGGGGCACAGGCACGTCCAGCCGCTCCGCCCGAGACACCGGCCGGCCGCGCGGGACGCCTGGCCCAGCCCCCGCCCGCACCCAGGGACGACGCGCCTAGCCTCGTGGCGTGACCGACCACGTGCCCCCGCCCGACACCGAGCAGGTCCTCGACCTCGGCAGCGACGACCTGCGCGTGCAGCTGGCGCTGCTCGGCGCCCGCCTGCACCGGCTGCGCACCCGCGACGCCGAGGGGTCGTGGCGCGACGTGGCGCTCGGGATGCCGCGGGTGGCCGACAACCTCGACGACGACGCCTACCTCGGGGCCACGGTGGGCCGGTACGCCAACCGGATCGGGCGCGGGGAGCTCGAGGTCGACGGCACGACGTACGCCTTGCCGACCAACGATCGCGGCCACACCCTGCACGGCGGGCCCGACGGCTTCGACAGGCGCACGTGGACGGTGGTGGAGGCGACCGGGTCGGCCGCCGAGCTGGAGCTGGTGAGCCCCGACGGCGACCAGGGCTTCCCGGGGACGGTGACGGCCCGGGCGAGGTTCGAGGTCGCGGGCCGCACGCTGCGGACGTCGTACGCCGCGACGACGGACGCGCCGACCGTGGTCTCCCTGACCAGCCACGCCTACTACCGCTTGGGCGGGGAGACCGTGGCCGACCACGAGCTCACGCTGCACGCCGACGCCTACCTCCCGGTGGTGGACGGCGTGCCGACGGGCGAGGTCGCGGAGGTGGCGGGCACCCGTTTCGACCTGCGCGCGGGCGGACCGCCGGGCGACCTCGACCACCCGTTCGTGGTGCGCGGGTCCGAGACGGGCTGGGCGCCGGGCGGGCCGCTGCGGGAGGTGGCGCGGCTGCGCGGCCACGGCCTGCGGCTGACGGTCCGCGCGGACCAGCCCGGGGTGCAGGTGTACACCGGCGGCGCGTTCAGCGGCCGCCACCACCCGCCGTTCGCCGGCGTCGCGATCGAGCCGCAGCTGCACCCCGACAGCCCGCACCACGAGGGCGAGCCGGGCTGGCCCTCGGCGGTGCTGCGCCCCGGCGAGACCTACCGGTGGACCCAGGAGGTGAGCGTCGAGATCGATCCCGCCGGACCCCGTTGACTTTAGTTCATGTGTCGTACTTAATAGCGGAGTGACCCTCGTCCTCGGCGTCGACACCTCGACCCAGTCCACCAAGGTGCTGCTGGTCGACGCCACCGACGGCACGGTCGTCGACAGCCGCTCGGCCCCCCACCCGCCCGGCACCGAGGTCGACCCGCGCGCCTGGCCCCGGGCCTACGACGAGGCGCTCGCCGGCCTCGGTCCCGCGGCCGAGGAGGCGCGAGCGGTCGCGATCGGCGGCCAGCAGCACGGCATGGTCGCCCTCGACGAGGGCGGCGAGCCGGTCCGCGACGCGTTGCTGTGGAACGACACCCGCTCCGCCTCGGCCGCGGCCGAGCTGATCGGCGAGCTGGGGGGCCCGCAGGCCTGCGCCGACGCGATCGGCAGCGTCCTGGTCGCGTCCTTCACCTCCACCAAGCTCCGCTGGCTGCGCGACGCCGAGCCGGAGAACGCCGCGCGCGTGGCCAGCGTCCTGCTCCCCCACGACTACCTCTCGCTGCACGTCGCCGCCCCCGGGACCGAGCCGTTCACCGACCGCGGCGACGCCTCCGGCACCGGCTACTTCGCCACCGCCGAGGGTGAGTGGCGCCCCGACCTCGCCGAGGCCGCGCTCGGCCGCCCCTTCGCGCTGCCCCGCATCGTCGAGCCCGGCACGGCAGCCGGCGAGACCGCGACCGGCGCCGTGCTGGCCGGCGGCACCGGCGACAACGCCGCCGCCGCGCTCGGCCTCGGCCTCGAGACCGGTGACGTGCTCATCTCGATCGGCACGTCCGGCGTGGCCTGCGCGGTCAGCCCGGTGCCCGTGGCCGACGGCAGTGGTGCGGTGGCCGGGTTCGCCGACGCCCACGACGGCTTCCTCCCCCTCGTCGCGACCGTCAACGCCGCGCAGATCCTGGACCTCCAGGCCCGATGGCTCGGCGTCGACCACGCCCAGCTCGCCGACCTCGCCCTCGCGGCGCCGGCCGGCGCGAACGGCGTCACGCTGCTGCCCTACTACGGCGGCGAGCGCACCCCCAACCGCCCCCACGCCACTGGCACCTGGGCCGGCCTGACGTCGCGCACCACCCGCGAGGACCTCGCCCGCGCCGCCTTCGAGGCGCTGCTGTGCTCGCTGGCCGACGCCGTCGACCACCTCGTCGCCGCCATGGGCCAGCACCCCCGCCGCATCCTCATGGTCGGCGGCGCCACCCGCTCGCCCGCCGTCCGCGCGCTCGCCCCGGCCGTCCTGGGGCAGCCGGTCGTCCTCCCCCCGCCGGGGGAGTACGTCGCCCTCGGCGCCGCCCGCCAGGCCACCTGGGCCCTCGCCGGCACCGACGCGCCGCCGACCTGGCCGCTGCCGGGCACCCGGCTGCTCGAGGCCGACCCCACCCCCCACGTCCGCGAGGCCTACGCCGCCCTGCGCGACCGCTCCTGACCCACCCACCCCCACCCACCCGCACCCACCCGCCACCCCGAACCGGAGAGCACCCATGAGCATCGAGATCCCCACTCCCACCCCGGAGGACAAGTTCTCCTTCGGCCTCTGGACCGTCGGCTGGCAGGGCGTCGACCCGTTCGGCAGCGCGACCAGGCCGCAGATGGACACCGTGCACGCCCTGGAGAAGCTCGCCGAGCTCGGCGCCTACGGCGTGAACTTCCACGACGACGACGTCATCCCCTTCGGCAGCGACGACGCGACCCGCCAGCAGATCATCGACCGGTTCAAGAAGGGCCTGGCCGACACCGGCCTGGCCGTCACGACCGCGACCACCAACCTGTTCAGCCACCCGGTCTTCAAGGCCGGCGGCTTCACCAACAACGACCGCGACATCCGCCGCTTCGCGATCCGCAAGGTCATGCGCAACGTCGACCTCGCCGCCGAGCTCGGCGCGAAGGTGTACGTCGCGTGGGGCGGCCGCGAGGGCGCGGAGTACGGCGCCTCGCAGGACACCGCCGTCGCGCTGGACCGGATGAAGGAGGCCTTCGACCTGCTCGGGCAGTACGTCGTCGACCAGGGCTACGACCTGCGCTTCGCGATCGAGCCGAAGCCCAACGAGCCGCGCGGCGACATCCTGCTCCCGACGATCGGCCACGCGCTGGCCTTCATCAACGAGCTCGAGCGCCCCGAGCTGGTCGGGGTGAACCCGGAGATCGGCCACGAGGAGATGGCCGGCATGAACGCCGCCGCGGGCTACGCCCAGGCGCTGTGGGCCGGCAAGCTCTTCCACATCGACCTCAACGGCCAGAACGGCCCGAAGTACGACCAGGACCTCCGCTTCGGCGCCGGCAACGTCCGCGGCGCGTTCTGGGTCGTCGACGCCCTGCTGGCCGGCGGCTACGACGGCCCGGTGCACTTCGACTTCAAGCCCTCGCGCATCGAGGACGAGGCCGGCGTGTGGGTCTCGGCCGCGGCCAACATGCGCAACTACCTGATCCTGCGCGAGAAGGTGAAGGCGTTCCGCGCCGACCCCGAGGTCCAGGAGGCGCTCGCGGCCGCCAAGCTGCCCGAGCTCGCCCGGCCCACCCTCGGCGAGGGCGAGGGCTGGCAGGGCCTCCTCGAGTGGGAGCTGCCCGACCCCGAGGTCCTCGCCCAGCAGGGCGCCGCGGTCGAGCACCTCGACCAGCTCGCGCTCGAGCACCTGTACGGCGTCCGCTGAGCGTGACCACCGGCCCCGGCCCCAGCAGCGGCACGGGGCAGCTGCGCCGCGCCAACACCGCGGTCGTGCTGCAGTCGCTGCGCCGGCGAGGGCCCGCCTCGCGGGCCGAGCTGGCGCAGCGCACGGGCCTGGCCAAGGCCACCGTCGGGGCGATCGTGGCCGACCTCGAGGAGGCCGGCGCGGTCGTGGAGGAGGCGCCTGCGCAGCCGGCCCGCGGCCGGCCGAGCCGACCGGTCGCGCTGCGCCCCGGCGCCCATCTCGGGCTCGGGCTGGAGCTCAACGTCGACTACGTCTCCGCGGTCGTGGTCGACCTCGCCGGCGCGGTGCTGGCGAGTGAGTCACGCGCGGCCGGGGAGGACCGGGTCGAGGTGCTGCTCGCGCTGGCCGCGGAGCTCCGCGCCACCCACCCCGGGCCGCTGCTCGGCGCGACGGTCGCCGTCCCGGCGCTTGTCCGCGACGACGACCGCACGGTCGCCTGGGCACCCAACCTGCCGCTGCACGGCGACGGGCTGGTCGCGCACCTGGCCGCGGCGCTGGGCTGCGAGGTGCGCGTGGTCAACGACGCCAACTGCGCGGCGTACGCCGAGGCGCACCACGGCGCCGCTCGCGGCGTCGACCACGCCCTCTACCTCACCGGCACGGTCGGCATCGGGGCCGGCATCGTCGTCGGCGGGCAGCTCGTGCAGGGTGCAGCCGGGTTCGCCGGCGAGGTCGGCCACATGCCGGTCGGCGACCCCACCGCCCCGTGCGGCTGCGGCCGGCGCGGCTGTTGGGAGGCCTCGATCGGCCTGCACGCCGTCCTCGAGGCGGTCGGCATGCCCGAGCTCGACACCCCGGTGACCACCGCCGAGGCGGTCGCCGCCCGCGCGGCCGACGACCCGGCCGCCCGCGCCACCGTCGAGCGGGTCGGCCGCGACCTCGGCCTCGGCCTGGCGATCCTCAGCGGCGTGCTCGACCCCGCGGTGGTCGTGCTCGGCGGCTACTTCGTCCCGCTCGGGGACCTGGTCCTCGAGCCGGCCCGGCGGGTGCTCGACGCGCGGCTCGCCTCCGAGGTGCAGGTGCGCCCCGAGCTGCGCCTGGGCACCCTCGGCCTGCGGGCCGCCGCCCTCGGCGCGGCCGAGCAGTCACTGGCGCGGGTGCTCGCCGGCGAGGCCGACCTGGCCGACCTGGGCGACCTGGGCGACCTGGCCGTCCGGGGGTAGGCGCTCAGCCGAGCCGAGCCGGGCGGCCAGCCAGTCGCCGACGACGCGGTTGAACTCCGCGGCCCGCTCGACCTGCGACCAGTGGCCACAGCTGCCGAACACGTGGGCGTCGGCGCCGGGGATCGTGCGCAACAGGTCCCAGGTGCGCGAGACCGGGATGACGACGTCGTCGGTGCCGTGCACGAGCAGGACCGGCAGGTCGAGCCGGCCGAGGGCGTCGAAGTCGAGCGGGAGCGCCTCGCGGTCGCGGTCACGGGCGGCGACCACCTCGGCGAGCCGGTCGCCCGCGGTGTCGTTGAGCGCCGACTGGTAGCGCAGCGCGACCAGATCGTCGGTGACCAGCGAGGTGTCGACGACGAACATCTCCAGCGTGCGGCGCACCCCCTCCTCGGTGAGGACGGGGTTGGCGTGGGCGGCCAGCGCCTGGGTCAGCTTCGCCCCGCCGGTGCCCATCGAGACGATCCCGTGCACCCGCTCGGGGTGGTCCAGGGCCATCTGGAAGGCGAGCCAGCCGCCGAGGGAGTTGCCGACCAGCCAGGTCTTCTCGATGCCGAGCGCGTCGAGGACGCGGACGGCGTGCTGCACCCAGGCGCGGACGCCGTACTCGGTGCCGGGCGCGACCACGGTCTGGCCGTAGCCGATCGAGTCGATCGCGATGCAGCGCATCCGCTCGGAGAGCTCGGGCAGGTTGAGCCACCAGTTCGCGGCCGCGGTCACGCCGGTGCCCGAGCCGTGCAGGAACAGCACCGGGGCGCCCTCGCCCACGTCGTGGTAGTGGGTCAGCTCGCCCGGAGCGGTCTCCAGCCAGCGGTCCTCGAGGCCGAAGAACGGGTCGGTCGTGTACGACGGCACGGCGCTCATGCGGGCTCGCTCCCGGCGGAGGTGCGGTCGAGGAAGGCGAGCAGCTGGCGCTCGAACTCCGGGCCGCGCTCGTAGGGCACCCACAAGCCGGTGCGCTTGAACAGGTGCAGCTCGGCGTCGGGGATCTGCCGCAGCAGGTAGAGGGCGTTGTCGAAGCCCTGGACCCGGTTCTCGGTGCCCCACAGGATCAGCGTCGGGACGGCGATCTCGCCCAGCTGCTGCCACAGCGGCTCGGCCGGGACCCCGGCCGACTCCGCGCCGGCGCGACGACCCTCGCCGCCGGCGACCGACTCGGCGTACCGCTCCTCGACGAGCTCGTCGGTGACCAGCGCCGGGTCGTGCATCATCAGCCGGAGGTAGTCGCGCATCTTCTCCCGCGACGGCCCGGAGCCGGCGTAGTAGGAACGGATCGCGCGCTGGCCCTCCGAGGGGGTCGGGGAGAACAGCGGCACCCCGCCGGCGCTGGAGACCAGCACCAGCCGGTCGACGACCTCCGGGTGCCGCAGCGCCATCGCCATCGCGACCGCGCCACCGGTGGCCAGGCCGACGACGGTGGCCCGCTCGATGCCGAGCTCGCCGAGCATCCGCGCGAAGACGTCGGCGTACGGCGCGTACTTGCCACCGCGCAGCTCGATCGGGTCCGAGCCGCCGTACCCCGGGAGGTCGACGACGAGGACCCGGGCGTGCTGGGACAACCCGGCGAGGTTGGTGCCGAAGTTGCCCCAGCCCGAGGCCCCGGGTGCGCCGCCGTGGATGCACAGCAGCACGTCCGGGCCGGTGCCCGCCTCGTGGTAGTGGAGGCGGGCGCCGTCGATGGTGAGCGAGCGGGAGGTGGCCTCCCGGGTGGGCGCGCCGGGCTGGCCCGCGATGGCCATCAGACCTTCACCGCCGCGGGCATCTGGCCACCGAAGTGGTCCATGCCGTAGGCCTGGAACAGCGGGCCGGCGTAGTTCTGCACGTGGTGCAGCGCGCTCTGGCAGTCGCGCCACATCCGCTGCATGGGGTTCTTCGCGTGCAGCTGCGACCCGCCGCTGACCTTGAAGATCCGGTCCGCGGCCTCCGCGGCGCGGTGCGAGGCCGCGACCTGGTTGCGGCGGATCTCGGCGCGCTCGGAGAGCGTCAGCAGCCGCCCGGAGGAGACGATGTCGAAGGCGCGGTCCATGTCGTGGAGGACGTGGCCGATGCTGGCGTCGATGTCGGCGGCCGCGGGACCGAGCTCGGAGAGCTGGAACGGGTCGGTGCTGGCCGAGCCGAAGCGGCTGCTGCGCTGCCGCGTCCACGCGACGTACGACGCGAGCGTGCCCTGGGCGAGCGCGATCGTGGCGGTCGTGATCGCGCCGGAGAACACCACGTTCCGGGGCATCCGGTACAGCGGGATGTCCCGCACCTCCGGCAGCTCGGCGCTGCCGTCGGTGACCGGGTTGGTGCGGATCAGCCGGTGCTCGGGGACGAAGGCGTCCTTGACCACGATGTCCTTGGAGCCGGTGCCCCGCAGGCCCATGACGTCCCAGGAGTCGTGGTCGATCGTGTAGTCGCTGCGCGGCAGCACGAAGTGGATCGGCTCCCGGTCGGCGACGTTGCCCTCCTGGTCGGTGATCAGGCCGCCGATCATCACCCACTGGCAGTGGTCGGTGCCGGAGGAGAAGGGCCAGCGGCCGTTGAAGATGTAGCCACCCTCGACCGGCCGCGCCCGCCCGATCGGGGCGTACGGCGAGGCGATCCAGGTGTCGGGGTCCTCGGCCCACAGCTCCTCCTGGAGCTGGCGGGTGCCCTGCGCGAGCTCGTGGGGGTGCACGCCGACGACGCCGGCGATCCAGCCCGCCGCGCCGTGGTGCTGGCCGATCTCGTAGCAGGTGCGCATGAAGTCGGTCGGGTGCGCCTCGTGGCCGCCGAAGTCCTGGGGCTGCAGCATCCGGATGACGCCCGCCTCACGCAGCGCGGCAGCCACGGGGTCGCTGACGCGCCCCAGCTCCTCGGAGACCGGGCCGTCCTGCTCCAGCAGGTCGGCCAGCTCGACGACGCGGTCCAGCACGGGGTTGCTCATGTTCTTCTCTCGTCTCTCGGTACGTCGCTCGGGTGGTTCGCTCGGTGCGGGACGGCTCAGTGGTGGTCGACCGCGTGGTGGCCCCAGAAGTGCGCGGTGTCGTAGCGCGTGGGCGTCCAGGTGGCGTCGTCGATCTTGATCCCGCCGGTGCCGAACTCCAGGCCGACGTCGGAGGGGGTGATCAGGTAGAAGCTGGTCATCCGGTCGTTGCTGTGCCGGCCGAAGGTCTTGAGCAGCCGGTGCGGCTCCTCCTCGATGTGCTCCAGCGCCCGGCCGATGACGTCGAGGTCGGTGACCTCGAGCATGAAGTGGCCGACGCCGAGCGGGCGGCCCGGCACCTGCGGGGTGAAGGCGAAGGAGTGGTGCCGCGGGTTGCAGTGCAGGAACGTCGCCGCCAGCTCCGGGGTCAGGTCGATGTGGTCGGAGAGCACGAAGCCGAGCACGTCGGTGAACAGCGTCCAGTAGCGCTCGGGGTCGGAGACCACCTGGAGGATGTGGCCCAGGCCCTCCTGCCCGGCGACGAACTCCGCGCCGATCGGCGAGGCGAACCGCACCGAGGAGGTGGCCAGGCCGTAGAAGATCTCGTGGTCGTAGCAGTCGTCGGGGTCGCGGAAGCTGATCAAGTCGGTGACGCCGCGCTCCTTGGCCACCTCGGGCCCGGGGCGGGTCACCTCGTAGCCGGCGGCGGTCAGCCGCGCCTCGAGCTCCGCCAGCTCGGCGGCGCCGCGGGTCTCCCAGCCGGCCGCGAGCACCGTGCCCTTCGCCGCACCGGCCGGAGCCGGGACGACCTCGAGGCGGTAGCGCTTCTCATCGGCCCGGAACAGCAGCCGGTCCGCGCTCTCGCGGATGGCCATCAGGCCCAGCACCCGCTGGCCGAAGTCCTCCCACACGTCGAGGTCGGTGGCGGTCAGCCGGAGGTAGCCGAGAGCGGTCACGCGGGCGGTCATGGTTCTCCTTGTGTGGTGCGGGGTGTGGTGCGAGGTGTGGTGCGGGTGCGGTGCGAGGGGGTGCGGTGCGGTGCGCGGCCCGGCTCAGCCGAGGTCGCGGTTCTCCCCGAAGCGGGCGTGGACGAGGTCGGCGACCTCGGCGGCCCGCTCGCGGACCTCCGCGCCCCAGCGGGCGACGGTGGCCGCGTCGGCCCCGGCCGGGGGGAACGTCAGCCGGACGGCCATCCGCGGGGTGCCGCCCAGCGGGACCGCGGCGGTGATCGACCGGACGTCGTACGACGCCCCGGCCTCGAGCTCGGGCTCGTAGTAGTCGAGGTGGTCCAGGTGCATGGCGAGCACCTGGCGCTGGCGGCGCGGGGTGGGGTCGCCGTGGATGTAGCGGGTGACGTCCTGCCACACGTCCTGGGCGGGGCCCTCCCCGACCAGGGAGAGGGAGTAGCCCTGCTCGGCGACGCGACGGGCCAGCTGCGCGCAGCGCTCCCGCGAGGCCTCGTCGGTCCGCGGCAGCCGGGCGAGCCAGGCCTCCATCGCCGCGTCGTCCCCGGGCTCGAGGTGCACCGAGCCGGAGGGCGGGACCGCCGGCAGGCGCAGCCCGATCTCGAGGTAGGACGGCGTGGCCGACCCGCGCTCGGTCGCGATGACGACGTCGTGGTCGCCGACCAGCGCCAGTAGCGAGACGTCGGCCTGCGCGCCGGCCGCGAGAGCGGCGAGGGGCGCGAGCGCGACCTCACTGATCCGGGCGGCGCGGATCAGGTCGTGCTCGGGCGGGGCCAGGAACGACGGCGGGGCGAACCCGCCGAAGCCGCCCTGGAAGAACAGCAGCGGCGAGGTGGGGCGCTGCACCTCGAGGGAGCGGACGTCGCCGAGCACGATGTAGTGGTCGCCGGCCTCGACGAGGTCGTGGTAGCCGCAGTCGATCCAGGTGACGGCCTCGGGCAGCACCGGGTTGCCGGCCGGCGACAGGCTCCACCCCAGGTCGGCGAAGGACTCCGTGCCCCGCCAGCGGCCGACGAGGTCGGCCTGGTCGGCCGCGAGCACGTTGACGCAGAAGGTCTCCGCGCGGCGCAGCCGGGCGAACGTGCGCGACTCACGGTCGGGCAGGAAGGCCACCAGCGGCGGGTCGAGGGAGACCGAGACGAAGCTGCCGACGACCATGCCGACCGGCTCGTCCGCACCCGAGTCCTCCGGCACCATCGCGGTGACCAGGGCGACCCCGGTCGGGTAGTGCCCGAGGGTGTCGCGGAAGCGCGCGGGGTCGATGACCGCCGCGACCGTCGCCTCAGACATGGCGGATCAGGCGGTAGACGCGGCTGCGCAGCTCGGCGAAGCCGGGCAGCGCCTTGGTGGCGACCTGCTCGCGGGGCGAGGGGAGGTCGACGGTGAGCATCTCGCGGATGCCCGCCGGCTTCCCCCCGAGGGCGAGCACGCGGTCGGAGAGGTAGACCGCCTCGTCGATGTCGTGGGTGACGAGCAGGACCGTGATGCCGAGGTGCTCGCGCACCCGCAGCAGCAGGTCCTCGAGGTCGGCCCGGGTCTGGGCGTCGACGGAGGCGAACGGCTCGTCCATGACCACGGCGGAGGGGCGGTACGCCAGCGCGCGGGCGATCGCGACGCGCTGCTGCATGCCGCCGGAGAGCTGCCAGGGGTAGGAGTCGGTCGCGTCGGCGAGGCCGACCTCGGCGAGGGCCTCGCGGCCCGCCTGCTCCCGCTCCTTCTTGCCCAGGCCCGCGGAGCGCAGCGGCAGGGTGACGTTCTCCAGGACGCTCAGCCACGGCATCAGCGAGCGGCCGTAGTCCTGGAAGACGATCGCCAGGCCGCGCGGCGGGCTGTCGATGGGCGCGCCGTCGAAGAGGACCGTGCCCTCGGAGGGGCGGCGCAGGCCGGTCAGGCACTCCAGCAGCGTGGTCTTGCCGACGCCGGAGGGCCCGACGATGCACATCAGCTCGCCGCGGGCGACCTCGAAGTCGAGGCCGGAGAGCACCTGGCGCTCGCCGTAGCGGTGCCCGAGGCCCTGGACCCGGAGGATCGGCACGGCGGCGCCGTCGGCGTCCGTGGCCGCAGGCGTGGGGTGGACGAGGGGCTGGGTCATCGCTGGTCTTCCTTCTGCTGGGTGTAACCGCGGTGCCAGGACAGGACGCCGGCCTCGACGAGGCCGAACGCCTTGTTGGCGGCGTAGCCGATGAGGCCGAGGACGAGCAGGCCGGTCCACATCGCGACGATGTCGAACGTGCGCTGGGAGTCGAGGACGAAGTAGCCGAGGCCGCCGGGGCTGCCCACCATCTCGGTGAGCACCATCGCCACGACCGACATCGACAGCGCGACCCGGGCGCCGGCGAAGACCTGCGGCATCGCCGCGGGCACCACGACGTACCGGATCTTGTGCCAGGTGCTGAGCCGGTAGCTCGCGGCGACGCTGTGCAGCAGGGGCTCGACGCCCCGCACGCCCTCGACGGTGTTGAGCAGGATCGGCCAGGTCGCCACGAAGGCGATGGTCACGACCTTCATGTCGTCCTCGGTGCCGAGGAGCAGGATCATGATCGGCAGCAGCGCCACGCTGGGCAGCGCGCGCATCAGCTCCACGAGCGGACGGGTCGCGTCCTCCAGCGCCGGCACGGAGCCGAGCAGCAGGCCGAGGCCGACCGCGACGACGAAGCCCAGGCCGAAGCCCGAGACCAGCCGCACCAGACTCGGGACGGCGTCCTCGAGCAGGTGGTCGGGCAGCCACAGGTCGCCGAACCGGGCGACGATCTCCGAGAGCGCCGGCCAGTAGAACGACGTGCTGCCGGAGCTGGCCACCCACCACAGGGCGACGAGCAGGCACGGGAGCCACAGCTCCCACCCGACGGCCTTGACGACGTTGACGGTTCGGTTCACGCGGCACCTCCGGTGCGGACCGAGGAGTGCCACCACAGGACGCGGCGCTGCAGGTGCACGAAGACGAGGTTGAGCAGGACGCCGAGGAGGGCGGCGGTGATCGAGTAGACGAACGCCCGGTCGGAGTCGTTGATCTGCATCGCCTGGAGCAGGACGTAGCCGATGCCGTCGGACCCGCCGAGGAACTCCGAGCTGATCGCCATCAGCAGCGAGAGGGTCGCTGCGATGCGCAACCCGGCGAAGACGAAGGGCAGCATCGAGGGCGCCACGACGTACCGCAGCCGGTGCCACCGGGTGAGGTGGTAGGCGCGGGCGACGACCTTCAGCTGCGGGGAGATCTGGCCGACGGCGTAGCTGGTCTGGATGACGACCGGCCACACGGCCGAGACCAGGATGAGCACCACGCCGAGCTGCCGGGTCGCCCCGAAGAGCAGCAGGAACAGCGGCAGCAGCGCGATCGCCGGGACCGTGCGGCCGAAGTCCAGCAGCAGCTGGGTGCTGCGGCGGGCCGCGGGGCTGACGCCGATGAGCAGGCCGATCACCAGGCCGCCGACGATCGCGACGGCCAGGCCGATCAGCGCCGTGGTGACCGAGTGGCCGATGTTGCTCCAGTACTCGCCGGTCGTCACCAGGTCGGCGGCCGAGCGGGCCGTCGCCGCGGGCGACGGGAAGTCCGAGCTCGCGCCCGGGCCGGCGGCGAACAGCTGCCAGACGCCGACCGCGACCAGGATCGCGGCGAGGCGGTAGACGAGCCGTCGGCCGCGCCGGCGGGCCGAGGGGGTGGACGGGGTCACGGGTGCCTCTTCTCAGGGGTGCACGGGACGGGCCGGACGGGCGCCGGTCAGGGAGCGACCAGGTCGGCCGGGTCCGGGGCGCCCTTCTCGAACATCGCGTAGGAGTCGAGGTAGTCGACCGCCTCGCCGATGGCCGCCTCGTCGAGCGGCTCGGTGGCGTACGTCGGGTAGGAAGCCTTCTCCAGCAGCGCCCGGTCGGCGCCCACGACGTCGACCGCGGTGTCGACGAGCAGGTCGCGGTCCTCGTTGAGGGTGCCGCCCGCCTCGTTGATCGCCTCGGCGAAGGCCTCGACCGTGTCGGGGTTGGCCTCGGCGAAGGCGCGCGTGGTCACCCAGAGGTAGGCGACGCCGCCTCCGCCGGAGTTGACCGGGCCGAGGGTGCGCAGCACGCCGGCGGCCTTCTCGACCGAGCCGGCGGGCTCGCTCGTGGTGACCGCGTCGACCTGGCCGGACTTCAGCGCGGCGAGGGTGTCGGGGGTCTCGACGAACTCGATCGTCGAGCTGTCGCCGCCGGCCGCGTCGACCGTGGAGCGCACGTCGACCCACGGGAGGCTCTTGATCTGCGGGATGCCGATGGTCTTGCCGGACAGGTCGCTCATGTCCTCGATGTCGGAGTCCTCGGCGACCCACACGTTGGCGAAGGAGAACTCCTCCTGGCCCTCGGGGATCCCGCCCTCGGTGCCCGCGGCGACGAAGACCAGGTCGACGCCCTGGGCCGCGGCCACCAGCGAGGTCGCCGCGTCGAGGAGCGCGAAGTCGACCTTCCCGCCGACGACCTGCGGGACCATCTCCGAGGCGGTCTTGGCCGTGCTGATCTCGACCTCGAGGTCGTGGTCGCCGAAGATGTCGGTCTCCTGCGCGGCGAAGGTCGGCAGGCCGTTGAACGACGGGAAGACGCTCACCTGGACCGAGCTTTCGGAGGAGTCCTCCCCCTCGGCGGAGGAGCAGGCCGAGGTCGAGACGAGCAGCGCGACGGCGGTCGCGGCGAGGGCGCGGAGGCGCGGCTGTGCCATGGGTGTGACGTCCTTAGGTGTGAGCTGCTGGAGAAGCCCGAGAGCGGGTCGTGCGCGGCCGGATACGGCGGCGACGAGGTGTGACCACCATCGCAAGGACCAGCAGCCCCGTGGCCCGATCCCTCACCAGCCGGAATTTGCCTTTCGCGAGGCCACGGCGGTTGCGGAGAGCCGTCGCGGGTGCTTTAGCGTGCGTCACACGCGTTCCGAAATGATGGAACGCGTTCCACTATGTTGAACGTCCGACGCGATCGGCACGGCGGGAGGGGTGACCTTGAGCGAGGTGAACGGCAAGCGCGGAGTGCTGGCACGAGCCTTCGACATCCTGGGCTGCTTCGTCGGCGACCAGCCGGAGTCCTCCGTCGCGGAGATCTGCACCGCGACCGGTCTCCCGCCCGCCACCGTCCACCGGATGCTCGCCGCCCTCGCCGAGCACGGCGCGATCGAGCGCAGCGCCCGCGGGCGCTACCGCCTGGGCCCGCGGCTGTGGCAGCTCGGGCACGGCGTCCCCGACGTCCGGTTGCTGCGCGACTGCGCGCGGCCCGCGCTCATCGACCTCCACGCGACCACCCGCCTGCCGGTCGCGCTGGCCACCCACGACGGGGAGCGCCTGCGCGTCATCGACAAGATCGCCGGCCGCGGCACCGTCGCCGTCTGGGAGCAGCTGGGCTCGCCCGCCCTGGCCACCCACCCCGGTGGCCTCGCGCTGCTCGCCTGGGGCGGCCCGCTCGAGACCCGGCTCCCCGCCCCCACCGGCCGTCCCGCCCGCCCGGAGGCCGAGTTCGCCTGGCGCCGCGAGCTCGCCCAGGTGCGCCAGCTCGGGTTCGCCCACTCCCCCGCGCCCTCCCCGTCCGCCGCCGTCTCCTCGTCCCCCGCGGCCCCCGCTCCGGGCTCGGGCTCGGCACGGGCGGAGCTCCGCGACCCGTGGGTCTGGGCAGCGGCCCCGGTCTTCGGCGAGGATCAGCAGGTGAACACCTGCGTCCTCATCGGTGGCCGTCGCGGCCAGCACCCGCCCGTGGCCCTCGGGCGACTCGCGCGCACGACCGCCCAGGAGATCTCCGCCGCGCTGCGCGCAGCCGGCGACGCCGAGGACGACGCCGTCGACGCGGTCCTCGAGGCGACCCGTGGCGGGCGCGCCACGAGCCCTCGACCTCCCGCCTGACGTGGCCGTCATCGCCAAGGCGACCCAGGCCCTCGACCTGATCGCCCGCGCGCACGGCCCCGTCCGGCTCGCCGACGTCGCGAGCGCCCTGGCCATCCCCCGCTCCTCGGCCCACCGGCTGCTCGCCGACCTCGTCGAGCTCGACATCCTGCGCCGCGACGACAACGGGCACTTCCTGCTGGGGGCCCGGCTCCTCACCTGGGGGCTGGCCGCCGAGCTCAGCTACGACATCAAGGGCGTGGCCGAGCCGCACATGCGGCGCCTGCGCGACGAGACCGGCAAGAGCGTCAACCTCCACGTCCTCCAGGGCGACCACCGGGTGTGCATCGCCGCCCACCGCGGCCCCACGACCCTGCTGCCGCCCATCCCGGTGGGCCAGGCGCTCCCCCTCGGGATCGGCGCGACCGGCAAGGTCCTGCTCGCCTTCAGCCCCGCCCCGGTGCGCGATCAGGTGCTGCAGCGGCTGGCCGAGGACGGCCGCCCGGTGCCCACCGAGGAGTACCTCTCGCGCGTGCGCGCCGAGCACTGGGCCACCTCGGCCAACGAGCAGGAGGTCGGTCTCGCGGCCGGCGCGACGATCATCACCGGGAACGGCGGTCGCGTCGTCGCCGCGCTCGCGATCGGCGCCGGTGTCGACCAGCTGCCGCCCGAGGAGCTGGAGTCCCTGCGCCCGCGCCTGCTCGACGCGGCCCGCGCGATCAGCGAGCAGACCACCGGCTCGACCTCCTAGTCTCCCCGGCCGGCGGCGAGCGGGCCGCCGGGCGACCCGCCGGGCGACCCGCACCGATCGGCATTCCGCTGGGTGCGAGGGCCCGACCACGAGGCCCGCCGGCTCCCGAGACTGGAGGCGTCCGCGGTGGCCTGCCGCTGCGCCGCACGTCGAGAGGACCGTCCGCCCGTGAGCCCCGCGAGCCCTGTGCACCCCGGCGCCACCGCCGCGCTGGTCGCGTTCGTCACCGACCGCAGCCGCCCGGCCGACCCCGCGACCCGCGCGGCGCTGCGCGACCTCGTCGTCGACACCGTCGGCGTCGCGGTCGCCGGCCGGACGACCGAGCCCGTCCGCCTCCTGGAGGACTGGCTGCGCGAGGAGGAGCCCGCCGAGCGCGGCGCGGTCCGACCCGGCACGGCCGCCGCCTGGGGATCGCCCCGCCGGCTCGGTCCCGCCGACGCCGCCCTGGTCAACGGCACCGCGGCGCACGCCCTGGACTGGGACGACGCCGCCCCCTCGATGGCCATGCACCCCGCCGCCGTCCTGCTGCCGACGCTGTTCGCCCTGGCGGCGCGCCGGCCGGTCTCCGGGCCGGAGCTCGACGCGGCGTACTGCGTGGGCTCGGCGGTCTTCCGCGCGGTCTCCGAGACGCTCCCCCACGCCCTGCACTACGGCCGCGGCTGGCACAACACCTCCACCACCGGCCGGCTGGCCGCGACGGCGGCCGGCGCGCACCTGCTCGGGACGCCGCCGGCGACCACCGCGCACGCGATCGGCATGGCCGCCTCGATGGCCGCCGGCAGCCTGGCCAACTTCGGCTCGATGACCAAGCCGATGCACGCCGGGCTGGCGGCCCGTGACGCCGTCATGGCGCTGGGCCTGGCGAGCCGCGGGTTCACCGCGAACCCCGCGCAGCTCGAGGCGCGCGGCGGGTTCCTCCACCTCTTCGGCGAGTACGACGCCGGGCTGGCCGCGCGGCTCGGTGAGCGGCTGGAGCACTGGGCCACGGCCTGGGTCCACGACTTCGCCATCAAGCCCTACCCCTCCTGCTTCGCCACCCAGCGCGCGATCGACGCCGCCCGCGAGCTGCGCGCCGAGCTGGCCGCGCAGGGCTCCGGCCCGGCCGACGTCGCCCGCGTGGAGGTCTCCCTCGAGCACGGCGGCACCCGCCCGCTGCGCGACGCCCCGCCGCGGACCGGCCTGGAGGCGAAGTTCTCCGTGGAGTACACCGTCGCCCTCGCGCTGGTCGCCGGCGACGTCGTGCTCGACGACTTCACCGACGCGGCGCTCGCCCGCCCCGACGTCGCGGCCCTCGCGCCGCGGGTCCACCTCTCCGAGCGCCCGCCCGCCGAGGGCCCGGGCCACACCGTCGTGCGCGTGCACACCGCCGCCGGCCGCGTGCTCGAGCGGACCGTCCACCACTCCCGCGGCGACGCCCACAACCCGCTGACCGCGCCGGAGCTGGCCGCGAAGTTCCGCCAGTGCGCCGGCCCCGACTCCGACGCGTGGTTCGAGCAGCTGCGCGCCGTGCCCGACGCGGCGAGCACCGCCGACCTCCAGACCGTCCTCGCCGGCCCTCCGCGGGCCTGAGCGAACCACCTGTCCCGACCCACCGAGGAGAGACGTGACCGACACCTTCAGCGAGGAAGCGACCAGCCGCTTCGTGCAGACGCCGAGCGGGCGGGTGCACTACCACGAGCACGGCGAGGGCCACCCGGTCGTGCTGCTGCACGGCTCCGGCCCGGGCGCCACCGGGTGGAGCAACTTCGCCCCCACCATCCGCGAGCTGGGCAAGGAGTTCCGCTGCCTGGCCGTCGACATGCCCGGGTGGGGCAAGTCCGACCCGGTGTCCTACGACGAGCGCGACCACGCCCGGACCGCGCTGGAGTTCCTCGACGCCCTCGGCATCGAGCAGGCCGCCTTCGTCGGCAACTCGATGGGCGGCGCCACCGCGGTGATGTTCGCCGCGACCCACCAGGACCGCACCAGCCACCTGGTGACCATGGGCGCCGGCGTGGGCGGTGCCCACCTGTTCGTCCCCGGCGGCGGGCCCAGCGAGGGCGTGCGCGTGCTGCAGCGGACCTACCAGGACCCGAGCCTGGAGAACTTCCGCGACCTGTGCCGGGTGATGACCTTCGACCCGGTGCACGCCTCGGAGGAGCTGGTCCGCCAGCGCCACCAGGCCGCGGTCGACCACCCCGAGCACATCGCGAACTTCGCCGCCGGCATCGGGCGCCCCCGCCCGCACCTGGCCAGCCACGCCCAGATCGCCGGGATCACCGCGCCCTCGCTGTTCTTCCACGGCCGCGACGACCGCGTCGTCCACTACGAGAGCACGCTGAAGCTGGTCTCGCTGGTGCCCCGCTCCCGCGCCGTCCTGCTCGCCGACTGCGGCCACTGGGTCCAGCTCGAGCACGCCGACGAGTTCAACCGCACCGTCGCCGACTTCCTGCGCCACCACTGACTCGCCACCACTGACTCCGCCACCACTGACTCGCCACCACTGAAGACCTGAGGTAGACCTGATGCACGAGGTACGCGAACGCATCCTCGCCCGCGCCGACGAGATCGCCGCCGAGGCCGAGGCCAACGACGAGCTCGGCCGGCTGACCGACACGACCGCGGAGGTGCTGCGCTCCAGCGGCGTCATCCGCATGCTGCAGCCCGTCGAGCACGGCGGGTACGAGGCCGACCCGGTGGAGTTCTTCCGGACGGTGCGCGACATCGGCGTCCGCTCGGCCTCCGCGGGCTGGGTGGCCGGCGTCGTGGGCGTGCACGCCTTCGAGATCGCCCAGATGGACGCCCTGGTCCAGAAGGAGATCTGGAGCGAGGACCCCGACACCTGGATCGCCTCGCCCTACGCGCCCATCGGCCGCGCCGTCCCCGTCGAGGGCGGCTACCAGTTCTCGGGTCGCTGGCCCTTCTCCTCCGGGACCGACCACTGCCAGTGGATCGTCCTGGGCGGGATGATCGTCGGCGATGACGGCAAGCCGCTGCCCAACGGCGTACGGCACTTCGTGCTGCCCCGCAGCGACTACGAGATCCAGCACGACTCCTGGGACGTCGTCGGCCTGCGCGGCACCGGCAGCAAGGACGTGCTCATCGAGGGCGCCTTCGTGCCGGCCCACCGGGTCCTCGACCCGGTCGCGATGGAGGACGGCGGGCTGGCCGACCAGGTCGGCCGCGGCGACTCCCCGCTGTACCGGATGCCGTTCCACCCGATGTTCACCGCCGGCATCACCACCGCCACCGTGGCGATGGCCCAGGGCGCGCTCGCGGCGTTCGTCGACGCGATGCGCGGCCGGGTGACCGCCCGCGGCGTCAAGACCGCCAACGACCCCCACCAGCTGGCCGTGCTCGGCCGGGCCATCGCCGACATCGAGGCCAGCGAGGTGCAGCTCTTCGCCGACATCGAGCGGATGTGGGAGCAGGCCCAGCGCGGCGAGCGGTTCACGCCCGAGCAGCGCCTGCTCGTGCGGCGCAACCAGGTGCGGATCACCCGCCGGGCCATCGACGCCGTCGACGAGCTCTTCCTGCACGCCGGCGGAGCGGTCCTGCGGCGCGGCAACCCGATGCAGCGCTTCTGGCGCGACATCCGGGCCGCGGCCAACCATGCCAGCAACGTGGCGGACCCGATCTACCAGGCCTACGGGCTCAACATGTTCGACAAGCCCACCCCGCCGTCGGTCCTCTACTGACCCACGGCCCCGGCACCCGGGGGGTAGTCACGGACGTTCCTGTCCGTGACTACCCCGCGAGCCGGCCGCCGACGTCGACCAGGGCCGTGCCCAGGGCGGCGACGGGGTCGGCGAAGAGCGGCTCGAGCGCGATCTCGGCCGCACCGAGGAGCACCGAGTCCGAGCCGAGGCCGGGCAGCGCGAGGGTGACCGACTCCAGCGGGGCCGGCAGCGCACGCTCGGCGAGCGCGTCGTCCACCTCGCGGCGTACCAGCGCGTAGAGCGAGCTGAGGTAGCCGCCGAGCACCACCAGCCGCGGGTTGAACGCGTTGACGATCGCGGCCAGTCCGTGGCCCAGCGCCGTGCCGGTCGCGCGCAGCGCGCTCGGCGGGCCGGCGTAGGCGTCGAGGACGTCGCCGAGGGTGACCACCTCGGACTCCGGGCAGCCGATCGCCTCGGCGATCGCGTGCGCGCCCACCTCGGTCTCCCAGCAGCCGACGTTGCCGCAGTGGCACAGCCGGCCCTCGGGCGCGAACGGCAGGTGGCCGACCTCGCCGGCGTACCCGCCCGCACCCTCGAGACGTACGCCGCCGGTGATCACGCCCGCGCCGACGCCGACGTTGCCGGAGATGTAGATCAGGTCGTCGATCCCGACGCCGGCGCCCCGGCGGTGCTCGGCCAGGGCGCCGAGGTCGGCGTCGTTGGCCAGCTGCACCGGCACGTCGACGCCGAGCGCGGCGAGGACGATCGAGCCGAAGGAGACGTCCTGCCACTCCAGGTTCGGCGCGAGCCGGACCAGGCCGTCGCTGCGGCGCACCAGGCCGGGGACGCTGATCCCGACGCCGAGCAGCGGCGCCGCGGCCGGAGCGCCCTCGACGACCCGCCGGATCAGCCCGGCGACCGTCGAGCCGACCTGCCACGCCTCTCCGCCGCCGCTGGGGATCGGCGCGGTCGCCCGCTCGACCACCTCGCCGCCGAGCGCCACCCGGGCCACGACGGCGCGGTCGACGCCGAGGTCGACCGCGATGACGTACGGCCCGACCTCGGCCAGCCGCACCCCCGCCGACGGTCGGCCCGCCCCGGAGCGGGCCGCCGTGGGGACCGTCTGCTCCACGACGCCGAGCGACACCAGCTCGAGGACGAGGTCGGCGATCGTGCTGCGGTTGAGCCCCATCAGGGCGGTGAGCTGGGCGCGGGAGACCTGGCCCGCGCCGTGGACGTGGCGGAGCATGGTGCCGAGGTTGTGTCGTCGCACGGCCTCCTGGTTGGTGCCGAGGCCGCGCCGCTGCGCTGTCACCTCGCGCTCAGACGCCGGCCGCGGAACGGCGGCGCCGCGAGATGGCGTCGACGCTGGCGGCCAGGAGCAGGACGCCGCCGGTGACGAGGAAGTTGATGTAACTGGCCTGGTTGAGCAGGCCCAGGCCGTTGGGGATGGTGGCGATCACCAGCCCGCCGACGACCGCGTCGATCGCCCGGCCCCGGCCGCCGAAGAGGCTGGTGCCGCCGATGACGGCCGCGCCGACGGCGTAGAGCAGCTCGTTGCCGCCACCGGAGCCCGGCGAGACCTTGCCGGTGTACGACGCGGCGAGCAGGCCGCTGACCGCCGCCATCGAGGAGCAGATCACGAAGGCGGTGATCCGGATCCGGGTCACGTTGATGCCGGCACGGCGGGCCGCCTCGGCGTTGCCGCCCACGGCGTACAGGTGCCGGCCGAAGCGGGTGCGGGTGAGCACGAAGGTCCAGAACAGCAGCAGCGCGATGACGACCGGCGCCACCCACGGGATGCCGCTGATGTTGAACAGGGCCGGGTTCGGCGCGCGGTTGGCGCTGAGCAGCGCGGTCAGCCCGAAGACGATGACGGCGAGCACGACGATCTGGATGACCACGAGCGGCAGCGGCTTGTGCACCAGGCCCCGCGCGGAGCGGGTGCGGTAGCGCCACAGCCAGAGCGCGGCGAAGCCGACGACGATCAGCCCCGCGGCTGTCCACCCGACGGTGACCGGGACGTTCTTGATCGACAGGCCGCGCAGGACCTCGTCGTTGAACCGCAGCGAGCCGCCGGAACCGATCAGCTTCAGCGGCACCGCCTGGAGCGCCAGGAAGAAGGCGAGCGTGACGACGAACGACGGGATGCCGAGCAACGAGACCAACGACCCGATGACCGAGCCGATGACCGCGCCGACCGCGATGCCGACGAGCGTAGCCAGCCACCAGGGCCAGTCGTAGTCGATCATCACCAGCGCGGTGATCGTCGCCGCGGCGCCGCCAGCGACGCCGGCGGACAGGTCGATCTCGCCGAGCAGCAGGACGAAGACCAGGCCCATGGCCAGCACGATGATCGAGCCGGCCTGGACGACCAGGTTCGCCATGTTGTACGTCGTCAGGAACCGGTCGTGCAACGAGGCGAAGATGACGAACAGCACGACCAGCCCGAAGATCGCCGGCAGCGAACCCATGTCGCCGCCGCGGACCCGGTTGAGGTACTCCCGTGCGGAGTCGCCGAGGGTCTCGGCCTGGTGGTTGTCACTGTCGAAGCCCCCGGCCGACTGCGGGCCGGCGGACGCGCCGCCCCGCGTGGGGCCGTTGCTTCCGCCGGCGGTGGGGCCGGAGATGTCCGGCTCGATGCTCATGGGTCTCGTCCTCAGATCGTGGCGGTCGCGACGTTGGTGATGCCGAGGTCACCGGACCGGCCGGCGGTGATGAGCTCGACGACCTGGCTGTGGGTGACGTCCTTGGTGGGGACGTCGGCGGCGACGCGGCCGAGGTAGAGCGCCGTGATCCGGTCGGCCACCTCGAAGACGTCGGTCATGTTGTGGGAGATCAGCACGACGCCGAGGCCGCGGTCGGCCAGGCGGCGTACCAGGTCCAGGACCTGGCGGGTCTGCGCGACGCCGAGGGCCGCGGTGGGCTCGTCGAGCAGGACGATCTTGGAGTTCCACAGCACGGCCTTGGCGATCGCGACCGTCTGCCGCTGGCCGCCGGAGAGGCTGGCCACGCTCTGGCGCACCGACTTCACGGTGCGCACCGAGAGCGAGGCGAGCGTCTCGCGCGCCCGGGCCTCCATGGTGACCTCGTCGAGGCCGATGCCCTTGGTCTCCTCGCGGCCGAGGAACATGTTCTCGACGATGTCGAGGTTGTCGCACAGCGCGAGGTCCTGGTAGACGACCTCCACCCCGAGGGCGGCGACGTCGCGGGGCCCGTGCACGGCGACCGGCTCGCCCTCGAAGACGTACTCGCCGCTGTCGCGGCCGTAGATGCCCGCGATGATCTTGACCAGCGTGGACTTGCCGGCGCCGTTGTCCCCGACGAGCGCGGTGACCTGCCCGGGGTGGACGGCGAAGTCCACGTCGTGCAGCACGTGCACCACCCCGAAGCTCTTGTTGACCCCGCGCAGCTCGAGCAGCGGTTGCGTCATGAAGCGATGCTCCTCATCGGATTTGTTGTTCGGATGGACGAAACGACGCCCGGGCCGCGAGCGGCCCGGGCGCCGTGACCGGATCGGTCAGGAGATGCCGGCGTCGGCGCAGAGCTTCTTGAACTCGCCGGTGCAGACGTCGGCGGCCTTCTGCCCGCCGTCCTCGATCACGTCCATGACGTTGACCTTGGTGATCGACTGCGGCTCGAGCAGGATCGACGGGACGTCGCGCCCACCCTCGCTGTCGGTGGTCGTGCCGGTCGTCTCGGCCTCCTCGCCGTTGACCAGCGCGATCGCGGCCTGGGCGAGCGCCTCGGCCTCCTGCGTGGCGGACTTGTAGACCGTCATGCACTGGGTGCCGGCGAGGACGTTCTGCAGGCCCTCGACGGTGGCGTCCTGGCCGGTGACCGGGACCTTGCCGGCCTGGCCGTTGCCCTCGAGGATGCCGATCGCGGCGCCGGCGAGGCCGTCGTTGGCGGCGAGGACGCCGTCGACCTTGCCATTGGCGGCGGTGTAGAGCTGCTGGAAGATCGTGGCGGCCTCCTCGTTGTCCCAGTCCGGGACGTCCTGCTCGCCGACGACCTCGTAAGGCATCTCGTCGAGCACGCTGTGCGCGCCGTCGGCGAAGAGGGTGGCGTTGTTGTCGGTCGGCGCGCCATTGAGGTAGACGATGTTCGCCTTCTTGTCGCCCAGGCAGTCCGCGAGGCCCTGGCCCTGGAGCTCACCGACGACGGTGTTGTCGAAGGAGACGTAGTACTCCGCCGAACCACCGAGGGTGAGCCGGTCGTAGTCGATGGTGGCGACGCCCTGGGAGGCCGCCTTCTCCTGGATCGCCGCGCCGGACTCGGAGTCGAGGTTGACGATCGCCAGGACGGTGACGCCGTTGCCGATCATGGTGTCGGCGATCTGGGTCATCCGCTCCGCGTCGCCCTCGGCGTTCTGGATGTCGTACTCCACGCCGGCGGCGTCGAAGGCCGCCCCGAGGGCCGGACGGTCGGCGCTCTCCCACCGCACCGAGGACTCCGTGTCGGGGAGGATGACGCCGATCTTGCCGTCGGCGCTGCTGCTCTGGCTGCTGCTGTCGGTGTCGCTGGCGTCATCGCCGCCGTCGTCCGACCCGCAAGCCGTCACGGTCATGGCCAGGCCCATCAGGGCCGCCAGGGCCAGGCTGTGCTTCCGGTTCACGCGATCCGCCTCCTTGGCGTTGGTTCGCGCCCACTCACCGTCCGCCGGCAGGCATCGCGCGTTTGTTGTTCGCCACAACTTATGATGTGACGTGCACCACGTCTAGGAGCTCGTTGGCGGATTCTCCAGCCGTTGCCAAGTTGTGACCTGCGCCACACTCGGGCCGCTCGGGGCCCTCGGGCCCTCGCCGCCCGGCGGCGAGCGGCAGGGGTCGTCGGTGCCGCGACGTACTGTCGACGAGGTGAGCGTCGCCCCGTCTCCCACCGTCCACCTCGACCACCGCTTCGCCGACGAGCTGCCCGAGCTCGCCGTGCCGTGGCAAGCGGCCGAGACCAGCGAGCCCCGGCTGCTCGCCCTCGACGAGGAGCTCGCTGCCGAGGTCGGCCTCGACCCGGCCTGGCTGCGCGGCCCCGAGGGGCTCGGGCTGCTCACCGGCACCCGCGTGCCCGCGGGTGCGCAGCCGGTGGCGCAGGCCTACGCCGGCCACCAGTTCGGCGGGTTCTCCCCGCGGCTCGGCGACGGCCGCGCACTGCTGCTCGGCGAGCTGACCGGCCCCGACGGGGTGGTGCGCGACCTGCACCTCAAGGGCTCGGGGCGTACGCCGTTCGCGCGCGGCGGCGACGGGCTGGCGGCCGTCGGCCCGATGCTGCGCGAGCACGTCGTCTCCACCGCGATGCACGCCCTCGGCATCCCCACCACCCGCTCGCTCGCGGTCCTCGCCACCGGCCGGAAGGTCCAGCGCGAGACCGTGCTCCCCGGCGCCGTGCTGGCGCGGGTGGCCGCGAGCCACCTGCGGGTCGGGTCGGTGCAGTACGCCCGGGCCACCGGCGACCTCGACCTGCTGCGGCGGCTGGCCGACCACACGATCGACCGGCACCACCCGGCGGCGCGCGAGGCCGACGCGCCGTACCTCGCGCTGCTGGAGTCCGTGGTCGCCGTCCAGGCCTCCCTGGTCGCGCGGTGGATGGCCGTGGGGTTCGTGCACGGGGTGATGAACACCGACAACATGACGCTGTCGGGCGAGACCATCGACTACGGGCCGTGCGCCTTCATGGAGGCCTTCGACCCCGCGTCGGTGTTCAGCTCGATCGACGAGGCCGGCCGGTACGCCTACGGCAACCAGCCCGTCGCCGCCGAGTGGAACCTCGCCCGGCTCGCCGAGGCGATGCTGCCGCTGCTCGACGAGTCCGAGGAGCGCGCGATCGAGATCGCGACCGAGGCCCTCGGCGGGTTCCGCGACGCCTACAGCGCGGCGTTCACCGGCCACATGCGGGCCAAGGCCGGGCTGCCCGCCGGGCTGGCCGACGACGTGGCGGTCCCGCTGGTCGACGACCTCTTCCCGATCCTGCGCTCCGGGCACGTCGACTGGACGTCGTTCTTCCGCGCGCTCGCCACCGCCGCCCGCGGCGACGCCGAGCCGGTGCGCGGCATGGTCCTCGACCTGCCCGCCCTCGACGGCTGGCTCGAGCGGTGGCGCGCGCTCGACCCGGACGCCGACGCCATGGACCGGGTCAACCCCCTCTACGTCCCGCGCAACCACCTGGTCGAGGAGGCGCTCGACGCCGCCACCACCGGGGACCTCGAGCCGGTCGAGCGGTTGGTCGACGTGCTGCGCTCGCCGTACGACGAGCGGCCGGGGCTGGCGGCCTACGCCGCCCCCGCCCCGCCCGACTTCGGTTCCTACACGACGTACTGCGGGACCTGAGGGACCGGCGGGACCTGAGGGACCGGCGGGACCTGAGGGACCGGCGGGCGGGCGGGATGTTTCATCGGCCGGCCGACAAAACTGTCGGTGGGCCGATGAAGTTCCATCGGCCCACCGGGAGGTTCAGCGGCCGGCCGATGAACCTTCCGGCCGGCGCAAGCCTCAGCGACCGAGCTTGACGTTGATCTGCTTGGTCTGGGTGAAGCCCTCGATCGCGCCCTCGATGGAGAACTCCCGGCCGATGCCGGAGGCCTTGTAGCCGCCGTAGGACTGGCCGACGACCTGGCCGCCGCCCTGGTTGACCTGGACCCAGCCGGACTCGATGCGGTGGGCCAGGCCGAGGGCCTGGTCGAGGTCGCGGGACCAGACGAACGCGGCGAGGCCGTAGTGGGAGTCGTTGGCCATCGCGACGACCTCGTCCTCGTCCTTCCACGGGATGACGACGAGCACGGGGCCGAAGATCTCCTCCCGGGCGATCCGCCAGTCGTTGGCGACGCCGGCGAGGATCGTGGGGCCCTGGTAGTAGCCCTCGAGCCCCTCGGGCACGTCGCGGGACATGTCCAGCGCGACCCGGACGCCGGGCTGGGACTTGCCGTCCTCGATGTAGTCGAGGACCTGCTCGTACTGCGAGCGGTTGATGATCGCGCCCATGTCGGTCTCCTCGGCGAGCGGGTCGCCGACCTTGAGCTTCGAGACCTTCTCGACCAGCACGCGGAGGAACTCGTCGTGCACGTCCTCGTGGAGGAACAGCCGCGACCCGGCGGTGCAGGACTGGCCCTGGCGGCTGAACCGCATCGCGAGCAGCACGCCCTCGGCGGTCGCCTCGATGACGTCCGGCGCGGCGGCCGAGGGGCACACGATGTTCGGCGACTTTCCGCCGAGCTCGAGCGACTGGTGCGCGAGGCGGCCGCCGGCGGTGGCGCCGACGATCCGGCCGACCTCGGAGGAGCCGGTGAAGGAGACCTTGTGGATGCCCGGGTGCTCGGAGATCGCCTGGCCGACGGTCTCGCCGACGCCGGTGACGACGTTGAGCACGCCCGCCGGCAGGTGCTCGGACATGACCTGCGCGAGCAGCAGGATCGTCAGCGGGGCGTCCTCGGCGGGCTTGACCACGAGGGTGTTGCCGGCGGCGAGCGCGGCGGGCAGCTTCATCGCGGCGATCATCAGCGGGGAGTTCCACGGCAGGATCGCGCCGACGACGCCGAGCGGCTCGAGCCGGGTGTACTGCAGCTGGTCGTCGCCGGCGGGCAGCACGGTGCCCTTGAACTCCCCGGCCACGCCGCCGAAGTAGCGGAACAGCGCCACCAGGGTCGCCGACTCCGGCCGCGCCTGGGTGCGCAGCGCGTTGCCGGTGTCCTGGGCGGTCAGCTGGGCGAAGTCCTCGGCGCGCTGCTCGAGGGCGTCGGCGATGCGCAGCAGGATCGTGCCGCGCTCGCGGAAGTGCAGCGCCCGCCAGGCCGGCAGTGCGGCGGTGGCCGCGTCGACGGCCCGGTCGAGGTCGGCCTTCGTGCCCTCGGGCACCCGCGCGAGGACCTGCTCGGCGCGGGCCGGGGTCACCACGTCGCGCCACGCGCCGCTCTCGGAGGGGACCCACTCCCCGCCGATGAGCATCGGCCAGTCGGGCGTGCCGGCGTCGGGTGCGTCGATGGTGGTCTGCAGCTTCACGATGGGCGGCCTCCTGGCGGCTCGGGTACGACGGGCGCGCGCGGGCGCGGACGAGGTACAGGTTCGCCCACCCGGGGCCGTCGGACAACGCCGACCCCCGCACACCGGCTGTGCAAGGATGCACAGCCGGCGAGGGCTGGACGGGAGGGCCGAGCGATGCGTGCCGACGACCTGGTCGTGCTGCTCGAGGTCGCCCGCACCGGCAACCTCAGCGCCGCGGCGACCGCCCTCGGGCTCACCCACTCCACGGTCTCGCGCCGCCTCGACGCGCTCGAGGCGACGGTCGGGGCGCCGGTCGTCTCGCGCACCACGCGCGGCTGCCACCTCACCGAGCTCGGCCGCTCGCTGCTCCCCGCCGCGGAGTCGGTCGAGCGCGCGGTCACCACCGCCCGCCACGCGCTGAGCGCCGACGGGGACGGCGAGGGCGAGCTGGCCGGCCTCGTGCGGGTCTCCGCACCCGAGGCGTTCGCCGCCGTGTACGCCGCGCCCGCGCTCGCCGCGCTGCGCCGCCGGCACCCCCGAGTCACGGTCGAGCTCACCGCCGCCACCCGGCCGATCGTGCACGGCAGCGGCGCCGACGTGGAGGTCGGCGTCGGGGAGCCGCTGTCCCCGCGGGTGCGGACCATCGACCTGGCGACGTACGAGCTGGGCCTCTTCGCCGCCCCCTCCTACCTCGACCGGGCCGGGCGGCCGCGGTCGCAGGCCGAGCTGGAGGACCACGCGCTCGTCTACTACGTGGAGGGGGCGCTGCGGGTCAGCGACCTCCAGCTGGTCGACCGGCTCTTCGCCGAGCGGGCGGTGCAGCTCGGCGCCACCAGCGTCTTCGCCCAGCTCGAGGCGGCGCGGGCGGGGGCGGGCATCGCGCTGCTGCCGAAGTTCCTCGCCCGCCGGACCACCGGGCTCGAGCCGGTCCTCCCCAGCCGGGTGCGGGTCGAGCTGGGCTTCGTGGCCGCCCTCGCGAGCGCCAGCGTCCGCCGCGCACCGGCCGTCGCGGCGCTCGCGGCGATCCGCAGCGAGGTGCAGGCGCGCGCGGCCGAGCTGCGCTGAGCCGGCCCGTGCACCTGGACCGGCCGCTACGGTCGCGGGCATGAGCGAGGCCGACCGACAGCGGATGATCGAGCGCGTCCCCGAGCCCGACCGCGCGGCGGTCCGGGCCCTGCTGCGGCCGGTGGCCGCGGGCGCCCCCGCGCCGGCGGGCGCGGTTGGAGGTGCGGGTGTGCCGCGCTCCCAGGTCGGCGGTCTGCCGTTCCAGGCGCCGGGCGAGGCGTGGCCCCACGACCACGAGGACAGGCCGATGAACTTCCTGGTGCAGGTCGACTTCTCCGAGCTGCCGCCGCTGCCGGACTTCCCCCGCGCCGGGCTGCTCCAGTGGTTCGTGCGCTCCGACGAGGCCTACGGCGTGGACGTCGAGGAAGGCCCCGAGACCACCGGGCTGGCCGTGCGTTGGTACGACGAGACGGCGCTCGCGGCCCCGGGGGCCGGACCGGCCGCGGACTACCCCGACGGCTACGCCGACCCCCGGTTCGCGAACGCGGTCCTCGACCCGAGGACCGCCCGGCCGCTGGTGTTCGCGGCCGCCACGATGCTGCCGATCGGCTGGGAGCACCTCGCCGAGGACGTGGCGGCCAGCCCGGCGGCGTACGCCGCTCTCGAGCGGGTCGCCGAGGACGACGACGACCTCGCGGAGGCCGCCCAGGACCTGGCCGCGGTGCAGGTCGGCGGCTGGCCTCACCTCGTGCAGGGCCCGCCGGACGTGCCGCCGGGTCGTCCGCACCGCCTGCTGGTGCGGCTGGACTCGGAGGTGGGCGGCCTGTTCGAGTGGGGCGACATGGGGGCGGCCCACCTCTTCGGCGACCCCGCGGCGCTGGCCCGTGGCGACGTGTCCGGCTGCTGGTGGGAGTGGGCCTGCTAGCCGCAGAGGACGGCGGTCTCGGTCTCCTCGCTGCGCCCGCGGAGCACGACGGGGTCGTGCCGGCGCCAGCGCCGGGCCTCCTCGGGCGCGGCCGCCTCGACGCTGTCCCAGGCGGCCAGCACGCAGCCGGGCACCTCCTTGGCCAGGTCGGTGAGCCGGGCCGCGCTGTTCACGGCGTCGCCGATCACGGTGTACTCCAGCCGGCTCGCCGCGCCGACGTTGCCCGCGACCGCCTCGCCGGTGGCGACGCCGATGCCGGCGGTGATCTCGGGGACCTCCTCGACCAGCCGCCGCACGATCGCGCGGGCCGCGGCGAGCGCGGCGGTCGCGTGGTCGGGGTGGTCGACCGGCGCCCCGAAGACCGCGAGGACGGCGTCGCCGATGAACTTGTTGACCAGCCCGTGCTGCCGGTCGACCTCCTCGACGACCACGCCGAAGAACCGGTTGAGGGTCCGCACGACCTCGGCGGGGTCGTGCCGGGTGGCGTACGTCGTGGAGCCGACCAGGTCGACGAAGAGCACCGAGACCTCGCGGGACTCCCCGCCGAGCTCGACCCCGCGGGCGGCCGCGGCGAGGGCGACGTCGCGGCCGACGTGGCGGCCGAACAGGTCGCGCAGCTGCTCGCGCTCGCGCAGGCCCTGGGCCATCGCGTTGAACCCGGCCTGGAGGGAGCCGAGCTCGGTGCCGTCGAAGACGACCACCTCGCGGTCGAGGTCGCCGCGCTCGACGTCGAGCAGCGCCTCGCGCACCGAGGTGACCGGCGCGACGATCGAGCGGGCGTTGAGCACCGTGGTCAGCAGCCCGAAGACCAGCACGACCGCGCTGATCGCCAGCACCGTGAACGGCAGCCGTTCGCGGGCGTTGTCGTCGCCGGCGAGCCCGACGACGGAGGCGACCACCATGCCGCCGACCGGCGCGGCCGTGCCGAGGCACCAGAACAGCACCATCCGGCCGCCGACGCCGGCCCCGCGCGGCCGGTCGGTGACCGCGAGCCCGTCGAGGGCGCGCGCCGAGATCGGCCGCATGACGAAGTCGGCCAGCAGGAAGGCGATCCCGCAGGCCACCAGCCCGGCGATGCCCACGGCGACGCCGGACCCGAGGGCGCGCTCGGGCTGGAGGGTCAGCGCGAGGGTCGTGAAGAGCACCGTCGCGCCGAGCCACAGGGCACCCTGCATGACCGTCAGCCACAGCGGGACGCGCAGGGCGGCCAGCCGCTGCCGCACGTCGGGCTCGCGGCCGAGGGTGGCCCAGCGCAGGGCGCGCAGGCTCAGCCGCGTCCCGACCGCGACCCCGACGGCCACCGCCACGCCGACGTACGTCGGCACCGCGATCGCCAGCGCGAGCACCATCGCGCTCGTGGGCCCGGGCGCGGGCACGACGAAGGAGGCGATGAGGAAGACGACGCCGGCGGCGATGACGTTGGTGCTGACCAGCATCACGGTCAGCAGCAGCTGGACCCGCAGGCGCAGCGCGCGCACCGACTGGTCGGGGCGGCCCAGCACGCGCGCGCCGAAGGGTGCCGAGCGCCTGCTCATCCCCACCTCCGGTCCGCGGCCGCGCGGTCGTCCGCGATCCGTGTGCGCCGACCGTACCGGCCCCCGCGCCCTCCGGGCGGCGGGACGTAGGCTCCGGGCACCGTCATGCGCACCCCACCCGACCGTCCCCGCAAGCTGCTGCTCGCCGTCGACGCCCCGTCGCTGCTGCACCGCAACCACCACGCGCGCGCCCACTCCGACCTGCGCGACCGCGGCGGCCGCCCCGCGTGGGCGCTGCACGGGATGCTGCGGCAGATCCTGGAGGCGGTCGACCAGTTCGCGCCGGACGCGGTGCTCTTCGGGCTCGACGACCGCACCTCCTCCGAGCGCGAGGCGGCCTACCCGGCGTACAAGGCGGGCCGCGCGCCCAAGGACGCGACCCTCGTCGACCAGCTCGAGCGGGCCGGGTCGCTGCTCGACGCGCTGGGCCTGCTCGCGGTCACCCCGCCCGGGCTCGAGGCCGACGACGTCAACGCCACGGCGGCCACCTGGGCCGAGCGGTCGGGGTGGAGCTGCGTGCTGGTGACCTCCGACCGTGACTCCTTCGCCCACATCAGCGAGCACACCTCGGTGCTGCGGCTCATCGACGGCGGCATCAGCGCCTCGCCGCTGCTGACCCCGCAGCGGCTGCACGCGATGTACGGCGTGGCGGCCACGAGCTACCTGGAGTTCGCCGCGCTCCGCGGGGACGCCAGCGACAACCTCCCCGGGGTCTCCGGGATCGGGGAGAAGACCGCCGCGGTGCTGCTCGCCCAGGTCGGCTCCATGCAGGCCGCGTGGGCCGACATCGACCACTGCGCCGGCGCGAACCTGGTCGCGGCCGTCGACTCGTGGTGCGTGGAGACCGGCAGCGCCCGCGTCGGGCGCCGGCTGCTGTCGCGGCTGACCGCTCCGGGGGCGCGCGAGCGCTACGAGTTCAACCTCTCGATCATGCGCGGCCGCGAGGTCGACCTGCGGCTGACCCCCGACGTGCCCGGCTCGCCCGGCCTGCTCCCCCTCGACCCCGGCCGGGTCACCCGGGTCGTCGGCCACCTCGGCGTCGAGTCGACCACCGCCCTCGCCCTGCGCGTGCTCACCGAGCCGCCGGCGTCGGTGGGGTCGGGTAGCTGAGGCGCCCTCAGCCGAGGTGCCGGTCGAGCCACTCCCCGAGGAGGTCGTACGCCGCGGCGCGCGGCGCGGGCAGGGAGAGGAAGACGTCGTGCCGGGCGCCCGCGATCGGGACGACCGTGGTCTCACCGCCCAGGCAGCCCGACCAACGGGCGATCTGCCGGACGTCGAGGACCGTGTCGGCGCGGTCGCTGAGGTCGGTGTGCTTGCGGGAGTAGTGGGTCCGGTCCGAGCGCAGCACCAGCGCCGGCACGCCCACCTCGAGCCCGCGGTGCAGCTGGGCGTGGCCGCGGCGCACGGCGTTGAGCCAGCCGACGGTGACGGGGAACCCCTCGAGCGGCTTGAGCACGAGGTCGTAGTCCCACTCGCCCCGGACGCTGGTGTGCAGCGAGTCGCCGTAGACGGTGCTCGCGGGCAGGTCGAGCGAGCGCAGCGGCGCGACCATCGCTAGCGCCCGCAGCACCTGGGTGCCCGGCCCGCGGAGCAGCGCCGAGCCCTGGAGGTCGAACCACGGGCTGTTGAGCACCAGCCCGGCCACCGGCGCGGTGCGGCCGGCGCGGCGCCGGCGGTCCAGCCACAGCGGCGTGACCAGCCCGCCGGTGGAGTGGGCGACCACGACGACGGGGGTGTCGGGGCCGTGGTCGGCGGCGATCAGCCCCATCGCGCGCTCCAGCTCCGCGTCGTACTGCTCGAGGTCGGAGACGTAGTGCGCGGTCTGCCCGGGCCGGCGGGCGCGGCCGGACTTGCGCAGGTCCAAGCCGTAGAACGCCAGCCCGCGCGCGGCGTGGAAGTCGGCCAGCTCGGTCTGGAAGAAGTAGTCGGAGAAGCCGTGCACGTAGAGCACCGCCCCGCGCACCTCCTCCCCCGGCCGCACGTCGCGGCGCACCAGGACGGCGCAGACCTCGCCCTCGCCGTCGGGGTCGGTCCCGAGCTCGATGACCTGCTGCTCGTAGCCCTCCCCGAGCAGGTCGGGCCCCCAGGTTCGTCGCACCCCGCACCGGTGACCGGCGGCGCCGGAAGGTATGCCGCACGTCGGGCTCGTCCACGGGGCTGTCCCGGCCGCGTGATGTGGGGGACCGACCGGAACAGCCCGACGGGGCACGGAGGCTCCCGCCCTGCTGGTGCCTTGCGGCAGTCATGCTCCCTCCAGCAGCGACCTCATGGTCCCCGAGCCCCTGGCGGGCGAAACCCGGACTAGACCGGCGCTACTGCACCATCCGGAACAGCGGGCTGGTCGGCTCGACGACCTGGACCCGGATGCCGGAGGCGCCCATCCGCTCCAGCAGCGGCGCGTAGTCGGTCGGCCGTTGGAGCTCGATGCCGACCAGCGCGGGGCCGGTCTCGCGGTTGGAGCGCTTGACGTACTCGAAGAGCACGATGTCGTCGTCGGGGCCGAGCACGTCGTCGAGGAACATCCGCAGCGCGCCGGGCTCCTGGGGGAACTCCACGAGGAAGTAGTGCCGCAGGCCCTCGTGGACGAGCGCGCGCTCGACCACCTCGGCGTACCGGCTCACGTCGTTGTTGCCGCCGGAGAGCACGCACACGACGGTCGAGCCGGGGGCGGCGACGGCGTGCTCGCGGATCGCGGCGCTGGCCAGGGCGCCGGCAGGCTCGGCGATGATCCCGTCGGACTGGTAGAGGTCGAGCATCTCCACGCACACCAGGCCCTCGGGCACGGCGAGCAGCGGCGGCCGGTGCGCGGCGACGACGGCGTGGGTCCAGTCGCCGACGCGGCGCACGGCCGCGCCGTCGACGAAGGAGTCGACGGCGCCGAGCTCGACCGGGGCGCCTGCGGCGAGCGCGGCCGCCATCGAGGCGGCGCCGGCCGGCTCGACGCCGACCACGTCGACGTACGGCGCCCGCTCGGAGAGCACCGTCAGCAGCCCCGCGAGCAGGCCGCCGCCACCCACGGGCGCGACGACCGCGGTGGGGGTCCGGCCGAGCGCGGCGAGCTGGTCGAGGACCTCGAGGCCGACCGTGCCCTGGCCGGCGATCGTGCGCGGGTCGTCGAAGGCGGGTACGACGACGGCGCCGGTGGAGCGGGCGAGCTCGCGGCTCTGCTGGTCGGCGTCGTCGTAGGTGTCGCCGTCGACGACCACCTCGACCAGCGGCCCGCCGAGCGCGGCGATCCGGGCGCGCTTCTGCCGCGGCGTCGTCCGCGGCAGGAAGATCGTGGCCCGCACCCCGAGCCGGGAGCAGGCGAACGCGACGCCCTGGGCGTGGTTGCCGGCGCTCGCGCAGGTCACTCCGCGCTCGCGCTCCTCCGGGCTCAGGCCCGCGACCAGGTTGTAGGCGCCGCGCCCCTTGTAGGAGCGGACCTCGTGGAGGTCCTCGCGCTTGAGCCAGACGTCCAGCCCGGTCGCCGCCGAGAGCCGCGGCGAGGGGTGGAGCGGGCTGGTGCCGACCACGTCGCGGAGTGTTCGCGCCGCGTGCTCGACGTCCGAGGCAGTTGGCAGGTCCACGCCCTGGACCCTAGTGCGGGGGCGCCGGGCCACCGCCGGGCAGGTGGGGGCAGATGGCGGGCGCGTCAGCGCCGCCCCTCGCAGAAGCGCGCACCGCCGGCCGGACGGCGCAATCTTGACTTGTTCCAGAAAAGTCGTCATGCTCGGGCCATGACCGAGTCGCACCACCCTCAGGGCGGCGGGCCGGACTTCACCACCGCCCTGCGCGACGCCTCACTGCGGGTGACCAAGCCCCGCCTCGCGGTGCTCAACGCGGTCCACGAGCACCCCCACGCCGACACCGACACCGTCATCGGACACGTCCGCGCCAACCTCGGCGCGGTCTCCCACCAAGCGGTCTACGACGTCCTCCGGGCGCTCACCGACGCCGGCATCGTCCGGCGCATCCAGCCCGCCGGCGCGACCGCTCGCTACGAGGCGCGCGTCGGCGACAACCACCACCACGTGGTCTGCCGCTCGTGCGGCACGATCGCCGACGTCGACTGCGCCGTCGGCCACGCCCCCTGCCTGACCGCCTCGCACGACCACGGCTTCGTGGTCGAGGAGGCGGAGGTCGTCTACTGGGGCACCTGCCCCGACTGCGCGGCCGCCGGCACGGCGAGCACCACCCCTCCCACCACCACCGCTCGACCCTCCATCAGTAAGCAGCCGGAAGGAACCACATGACCCAGGACGACAACGCCCCCGTCAGCCCGCAGGGGATCGATCGCAAGGCCGAGGGCGGCTGCCCGGTCATGCACGACTCCGCCGCCGCCCACGGCAGCGAGAGCGAGAACCCGGCGATCGACACGCCGACGCCGGCGACCAACACGCGTCCCCGCACGAACCAGGACTGGTGGCCCAACAGCCTCGACCTGACCCCGCTGCACGCGCACTCCTCCAAGAGCAACCCGCTCGGCCCGGACTTCGACTACTCCGAGGAGTTCAAGAAGCTCGACCTGCAGGAGCTGCGCCGCGACATCGTCGAGGTGCTCAACACCTCCCAGGACTGGTGGCCCGCGGACTTCGGCCACTACGGCGGCCTGTTCATCCGGATGAGCTGGCACGCAGCCGGCACCTACCGCATCTACGACGGCCGCGGCGGCGCGGGCGAGGGCTCGCAGCGCTTCGCCCCGCTCAACAGCTGGCCCGACAACGCCAACCTCGACAAGGCCCGCCGCCTGCTGTGGCCGGTCAAGCAGAAGCACGGCCAGAAGATCTCCTGGGCCGACCTGCTCGTCTACGCCGGCACCGTCGCGATGGAGGACATGGGCTTCCAGACCTTCGGCTTCGGCTTCGGTCGCGAGGACATCTGGGAGCCCGAGGAGATCATCTGGGGCCCCGAGGACTCCTGGCTCGGTGACGAGCGGTACGCCGAGGAGCGCCAGCTCGACGAGATGCTCGGCGCGGTCCAGATGGGTCTGATCTACGTCAACCCCGAGGGCCCGAACGGCAACCCGGACCCGCTGGCCTCGGCCCACGACATCCGCGACACCTTCGCCCGGATGGCGATGAACGACGAGGAGACCGTCGCGCTCATCGCCGGCGGCCACACCTTCGGCAAGACCCACGGCGCCGGCGACGCCGACCTCGTGGGCCCCGAGCCGGAGGCCGCCCCGCTCGAGGAGCAGGGCCTGGGCTGGAAGAGCTCCTTCGGCTCCGGCAAGGGCAAGGACGCCATCACCTCCGGCCTCGAGGTCACCTGGACCTCCACGCCGACCCGGTGGAGCAACGACTTCTTCAAGTTCCTCTTCCAGTACGAGTGGGAGCTGGAGAAGAGCCCGGCCGGTGCCTGGCAGTGGGTCGCCAAGGACGCCGAGGAGATCATCCCCGGCCCGGCGGCGGACTCGCCGAAGCGCAAGCCCACGATGCTCACCAGCGACCTCGCGCTGCGCTTCGATCCCGAGTACGAGAAGATCTCGCGCCGCTTCCTGGAGAACCCCAACGAGTTCGCGAAGGCCTTCGCCAAGGCCTGGTACAAGCTGCTGCACCGCGACATGGGTCCGGTCGACCGCTACCTCGGCCCCTGGGTCCCCGAGCCGCAGCTGTGGCAGGACCCGGTCCCGCCGGTGGCCGGCGAGCTCATCGGTGACGCCGACGTCGCCGCACTGAAGACCGCCGTGCTCGAGTCCGGCCTGACCACCGCCGAGCTCGTCTCGACCGCGTGGGCCTCGGCCGCGACGTTCCGCTCCACCGACAAGCGCGGTGGCGCCAACGGTGCGCGCATCCGCCTCGAGCCGCAGCGCGGCTGGGCGGCCAACCAGCCCGAGCAGCTCGCCAAGGTCCTCGAGAAGCTCGAGGCCATCCAGGCGGAGTTCAACGCCAAGGGCGGCGCGCAGGTCTCGCTGGCCGACCTCATCGTCCTCGCCGGCTCCGCCGCGGTCGAGAAGGCCGCCCGCGACGCCGGCGTCGAGGTCACCGTGCCGTTCCACCCCGGCCGCACCGACGCGAGCCAGGAGCAGACCGACGTCCACTCCTTCCGCGTCCTCGAGCCGCGGGCCGACGGCTTCCGCAACTACCTGCGGGCCGGCGAGAAGCTCATGCCGGAGAAGCTCCTGGTCGAGCGCGCCTACATGCTCGACCTGACCGCGCCGGAGATGACCGTCCTCGTCGGCGGCCTGCGGGCGCTCGGCAACAACGTCGGCGGCGTCCAGCACGGCGTGCTGACCGACCGGCCGGGCGTGCTGTCCAACGACTTCTTCGCCAACCTGCTGGCCCCCGGCACGCAGTGGAAGGCCTCGGAGTCGGAGGAGAACGTCTACGAGATCCGCGACGCCGCCTCCGGTGAGCTGAAGTGGACCGCGACCGCGGTGGACCTGATCTTCGGGTCCAACTCCCAGCTGCGCGCCCTCTCCGAGGTCTACGCCAGCGCGGACGCCCGCGAGAAGTTCGTCCACGACTTCGTCGCCGCGTGGACCAAGGTCATGGAGCTGGACCGCTTCGACCTGAAGTGACCGCCTCCTAGCGGCCGCTGACGCGAGCCCGGTCGTCCCCGCACAGGGGGGCGGCCGGGCTCGCCGCTTCCCCGGGGCGACTACCGTGCCGCCGTGATCCCCGAGGTCCTGGCGGACGCCGTCGCCGGCGCCTGGACGACCACCTGGCCGGTGCTCGCCTTCCTGCTGGTCATCACCGTGGTCAGCGACCTCTGCGCCGACGTGCGGCTCTTCGAGGTCGCCGCCTCGGCGGTGGCCCGGCTCGCCCGCGGCCGGACGCCGCTGCTCTTCGCGGCGCACTGCCTGCTGGCCACGCTCACGACGGTGCTGCTCGGCATCGACACCACCGCGGTGATGCTCACCCCCGTCTCCCTCGCGCTCGCCACGCAGGTCGGGGTCGCACCCCTCCCCTTCGCCTTCGCGACGCTGTGGCTGGCCAACGGCGCGAGCCTGCTGCTGCCGATCTCGAACCTGACCAACCTGCTCGCCGTCGAGCGCACCGGCCAGTCCGCCGGCGCGTTCGTCGCCGACCTCTGGCTGCCGCAGCTGGTGGTGCTGGCGGTCGTCGTCGCGGTCCTCGCGCTGCGGCACCGCGCCGCGCTCGCCGGGACGTACGTCGTCCCCCGCACCCGACCGTCGTACGACGCCGTGCTGGTCGCCGGCGGGGCGCTCGTCGCGGTGGGGATCGCGGTGGCGACCGTGCTCGGCGCCGCGGCGTGGCTCGCGGCGACCGGCGGGTTGGTCGTCCTGGTGGCCCTCGCGGCCGTCCGCGCGCCGGCCCTCGTCGCGCCGCGGCGGCTGCTGCGCTCGGTGCCGGCGGTGATCCTGCTGGCGACGTTCGCGCTGTTCACCCTCGTCGAGCTCGGGCTCCGCCTCGTCGACGTCGACCGGATCGACTGGTCCGGGCCGGTCGCGGCCGCCGTCGGGGCGGCCGTGCTCTCCAACGCCGTCGACAACCTGCCGGCCTGGCTCGCCCTCGCCCCGCTCACCGACGCCTCCCTCCAGCCCGCGCTGCTCGTCGGCGCGAACACCGGCGGCATGCTGCTGCTGTGGGGCTCGCTGGCGAACCTGCTGTGGCGACGGCGCTGCCGGATGGCCGGCCTGCACGTCGGCTGGGTCCAGTTCCTCCGCGAGGGGCTGCTCGTCGTACCGCTCTGCGTGCTGCTCGGCGCGCTCGTCGCCTGACCTCCCCGCTGGCCCACCGCCCACCCGCCCACCCGCCGAGTCGGCACTTCCGGCGCGCCGAGTGCTCACTTCCGGCGCGCCGAGTCCGCAGTTGTGGCGGGCCGAGTACGCAGATCGTGGTGGTGCCGGCCGGGAAGTGCCGACTCGACCAGTCAGAACTGCCGACTCGCCGCGTCAAAGGTGCCGACTCGGCGGACCACAGGTGCCGACTCGGCGGCTCAGAGGTGCTGACTCGGCGGGGTGGGGGTCGGGGTGTCGGCGGCGAGGCCGGGCCACAGCCGCAGCTGGAGCTGCACGGCGAAGCGCTGGGCGGGGTCGAGCAGGTCGAGGCCGCCGACCTCGCGGACGCGGCGCAGCCGGTAGCGGAAGGTGTTGGGGTGGACGTAGAGGGCCTCGGCGGCGCGGTTGACGTCGCCGAAGGCGTCCAGCCAGGCCTGCAGGGTCGCGACCAGCCGGCCGTCGTGCTCGTGGTCGTAGGCCGCGAGCCGCGCGAGCGGCCCGGCGACGCTCTCGCCCCGCGCCAGGACGCGGTCGCGCAGCTCCAGGAGCAGCGAGTCGGTCTGCACGTCGACCAGCCGCGCGACCGGGCCGGCGGCGGGGTTGTCGCGCAGCACGCGGAGCACCCGGTCGGCGGTCTCCCGCGCGCGGGCGATCTCGGTCAGCGAGGTGGCGACCGGCCCGACGGCCACGACGGCGGGCAGCCGCTCGCCGATCCGCTCGAGGAAGTCGGTGGCGACGCGGGCGGCGCGGGGCTCGCCCTCCTCGGCCGGGCCGGCGTACGCCGCCAGGCCGTAGGCGACCCCGCCGACCAGGGCGGTCGCCGAGCGGGGGTGGACCGCGCCGAGGTGCACCGCGAAGGCGTCGGCCAGCCGCTGCCGCTCGTGGGCGAGGAGCGGGTCGTCGCCGGCCCCGGCGTCGGGGTCGGGCACCGCGAGCGCGAGCACGAGCAGCGGGGTGTCGGCGAGCCCGAGCCGCTCGAGCGCCTCGCGGGCGCCCGGCCCGCCCTCGATGACCGCGCCGAGGAGGTCCGCGCGCACGCGCCGCTCGACGTCGGAGCCGGCCCGCACCCGCAGCAGGTGGAGCGCGACCAGCTTGGCCGCCTCCCGCAGCGCCTCGGTGCGCTCGGGCGAGAGCGGCGCCGGGACGGCCGCCCAGATCGAGCCGAGCACCTCCTCGCCGGCCCGGACGGCGACCGCGACGCGGGGCATCACGAACACGTCGTCGGCCGCGGCACCGGGGTCGACGAAGATCGGCTGGTCGCTGCGGTGCAGCTCGCGGAAGACGCCGAGCTCGCTGAGGATCCGGGAGTACCGCTCGGGCACCTGCCGGCCGAGGATCGTCTCCACCCGCGAGGGGTCGGCCTCCTCCTGGCGCCCGGAGAAGGCCAGCACGCGCGAGCTGCGGTCCTCGATCGTGATCGGCGCGTCGAGCAGCGAGGCGACGGCGTTCGCGACGGCGAACAGGTCGCCCGAGGGCAGCCCGCCGAGCGACTCCGACTCCGACCCGGCGCCGCCCAGGCCGCCCAGACCGCCGGAGGCGCCGTCGACGAGCAGCGAGCGGAGCATCGCGGCCAGGTGGGTCCACGGCGTGCCGCGGCTCAGCCCGAGGACGGGTACGCCGGCGGCGTCCGAGGCCGCCCGCAGCTCGGCCGTGGCGGCCACGGGCGCCCGCAGCACCAGCGCGGCCGCGCCCTGCCGGCCCAGGTCGGCGAGCAGGTCGGCGACCGCGGCGGGGTCCTCCACGCCGATGCCGAGCACGAGCGCGCGGGGCGGCAGCACCGGCGCGTCCAGCGGGTCGTGGATGACGACGCCGCCGATCGCCTCCTCGCGCTGCCGGTCGCCGTGGACGAGCTCGAGCAGGGTGCTGCCGAGGTCGTCCATCACCCGGGCCAGGCTGGCGCGGGCCCGAGGGCCGGGGGCCGGGGAGGACGACACGGGGCGACCCTAGCGACGGTCGGGGCCCACCGCGGCCGACGTTTCATCGGCCGGCCGATGAAACGTCGGCCTCACGCCGGCAGCCACTCGCGGTGCGTGGTGACGGCGGCCAGCCGGTCGGGGTCGGGGGTGACGCCGATGCCGGGCCCCTCGGGCACCGCCAGCGTGCCGTCCTCGAGCACGAACGGGTCGGTCAGGTCGGTCGTGTAGTAGCGCGAGGACGCCGAGGTGTCCCCCGGCAGGGTGAACCCCGGCAGGGCGGCGAGCGCGACGTTGGCGGCCCGGCCGATCCCGGTCTCGAGCATCCCGCCGCACCAGACCGGCACGCCGTGCGCGCGGCACACGTCGTGGATCCGGCGGGCCTCGAGGTAGCCGCCGACCCGGCCGGGCTTGATGTTGACGACCGAGCAGGCGCCGAGCTCGATCGCGGCCGCCGCGGACTGGGCGGAGACGATCGACTCATCGAGGCAGACCGGCGTGCTGATCAGCTTGGCCAGGTGGGCGTGCCCGACGACGTCCTCCTCCTCCAGCGGCTGCTCGATCAGCAGCAGGTCGAAGGGGTCGAGCCGGGCGAGGTGGCGGGCGTCGGCGAGGGTGTACGCCGTGTTGGCATCGACCTGGAGCAGCACCTCGTCGCCGAAGCGCTCGCGGACCGCCCGCACCGGCTCGACGTCCCAGCCGGGCTCGATCTTCAGCTTGATCCGCACGTAGCCCTCGTCCAGGTAGCCGGCCACCGCGTCGAGCAGCTGCGGCAGCCCGTCCATGATCCCGACCGAGACCCCGGCGGGCACCCGGTCGCGCACCGCGCCGAGCTCGCGGGCGAAGGAGCGGCCCTCGGCGCGCAGCTCCGCGTCGAGCACCCCCATCTCCAGGGCGGCCTTGGCCATCCGGTGGCCCTTGAAGACCGCGAGCACCTCCGCGACCCGGGTCGCGTCGAGCGGGCCCGCCGCGGCGAGCTCCGGCACGAGGAAGCGGCGCAGCACGTCGGCCGCGCCGGCGACGTACTCCGAGGAGTAGCGGGGGTCGGCCATGGTCACGCACTCCCCCCACCCCTCGCCGGCGTCGGTGTCGACGCGCAGGAGGAGCAGGTCGCGGGCGACCTGGGTGCCGAACGAGGTGCGGAACGGCGAGACGAGGGGCAGGGACACGTGGAGCAGCTCCACGCCGTTGAGCTTCACAGTTGTCTCCGAACGAGGTACCAGCCGGCAGGGTCGAAAGCGGTGATCCGGGCGCCCTCGGCGAGCAGCACCGAGAGCGCCTCCCGCACGCTGGTGCGCCAGCGTGCGGCGAGCAGGGGGTCGGTCGCGCGGAGCGCGCTGATGTCGCGGGGCACGGCGATCCGCAGGAGGGCCCCGTCGAGCCGGCCGGGCACCGGCGAGCCGTCGGCGGCGACCCCGACGGCGGTGACGACCTCACCGCCAGCATCGCCGTCGGCCGCGACCGCGGCCGGGCGCGGCCGGGCGCCGGAGCACGCGGCGACGACGTCGGGCTCGAGCAGCCGCCAGCGGACCAGCAGCCGGTCGGTCTCGTCGTGGCCGTTGAGGGAGTCGGGCATGACGCCGTAGAAATTGGTGAGGTACTCCACCGGCCGCGCGGCCAGCTTGGCCAGGTTGAAGTAGGCGTTGCGGCTGACCAGCGGGTCGAAGGTCCAGGCGATGTCGGAGACGCCGCGCTGCAGGGCCCAGCTGCGCTGGTGCAGCTTGAGCGCGAAGCCGACGCTGCGGCCGGCCACCTCCGGGGCCACCCCGGCGATGTGGCTGTGCAGCGCGTCGTCGCCCGGGGCGTGGAAGAAGCCCACGCAGGCGCCGACGAGCCGGTCGCCCGCGAACGCGCCGCCGACGTAGTTGCCGGCCTTGGTGAAGGCCCGGAGCAGCTCGAGGGTGACCGGCGGGTTGCCGGCCCGGCCCCAGATGTCGGCGTAGAGCCCGACGACCTGCTCGAGCTCGGCGAGGCCGGTGAGCTCGCGGACGCTCACCCCGGCCGCGAGGGCCGCGGCGTCGGCGGCCCGGACGGCCAGGTCGGCGGGGGCGAGGGCCGGCCCGGCGGCGAGGTGGGTCACGGGTCCGATGCTCCTGCCGCCGGCGTCGGGCGTCATGGTCGAGCCCCACGAGCCGCGGGGGCCGGGTTCGTCGGCGCGGCCAGCAGGTCCGCGACGAGGGCGCGGAGCAGCGCGGCCCGACCGGGCAGCGGGTCGAGCAGGACGTGCTCGTCGTCGGCGTGCGCGCCGCCACCGATCGCCCCGAGCCCGTCGAGGGTGGGAGTGCCGACCCCGGCGGTGAAGTTCCCGTCCGAGGCGCCGCCGACGGCCGCTGCGGTCAGCGGCGGGAGCCCCAGCCGCTCCGCGACCACCTGGGCCCGGGCGAGGAGGTCGGCCGAGGCCGCGGCCTCCAGCGGTGGGCGGTTCGGCCCGCCGTGCACCTCGACGCCCGCCCCGGGCAGCGCCGGCCGCAACGCGCGTACGGCGGCGTCGACCCGCTCCTGCTCGGCCAGCGTCCGGACGCGGACGTCGACCGCGAACGACCCGCTCGCGGGCACGGTGTTGGTGGTGGTCCCGGCGCGGGCGACCGTGGGGGTCACCGTGGTGCCGGCGGCCGGGTCGGCCAGCGCCGCGACGGCCTGCACCTGCGCGGCCAGCTCGAGGGTGGCGTTGACCCCGCGCTCGGGCTCGAGGCCGGCGTGGGCGGCGCGGCCGGCCAGCCGGACGTCGTACAGGGAGACGCCCTTGCGCTCGACCTTGAGCGCGCCGCCGTCGGCCGCGGCCTCGAGCACGAGCACGGCCTCGGCGAGCCAGGCCTCGTCCTCGACCAGGCCGCGGGAGCTGGGCGAGCCGAGCTCCTCGTCGCCCGTGACCAGCACGGTGACGCCGTCGCGGCCGGCCGCGGCGTGGAAGGCCAGCGCGAGGCCGACCTTCATGTCCAGGCTGCCGGGGCCGCGCATGACCCCGCCCTCGACGGTGCAGGGGTGGGTGAGCAGCGAGCCGATCGGCCAGACGGTGTCGTGGTGGCCCAGCAGCAGCACGCGGGACGGGCCGGCGCCCAGCCGCCAGCGCAGGTGGGTGCGGCCGTCGAGCACGATCCGCTCCGGGGCGACGCCGAGGCGGCGCTCCCCCACCCGGGCCACGACGTCAGCGGACCGGGCCACCGCCGCGAGGTCGGTGGACGGCGACTCGCAGGCGACCATCTCCCGCGCGTCGTCGAGGATCGCGGCGACGTCGACGCCGAGGTCCGTGGCGCTGCCGGTGCCGGTGGGCATCAGTCGACCTTCGGGGTCGCGCGGACGCCGTGGTGGAGGTACCGCTCGCCGGTCGGGAGCTCGTAGAACGTCACCGGGAACCAGGTCTCGGCCTCCGGCGGCTTGAGCAGGAACATGCCCGGGGCGTAGGGCACCAGCGCGTGCTCCTCGACCGGGTCGGGGACCATCTCGGCGAGCGGGCCGAGGATCGTGGTGCGCAGGCGCGGCCCCTCGGGGCCGTCGAGCACCACCATCTCGACGCCGGCGCGCGCGTAGGTGCCGACGTACGGCGTGACGTCGACGTCCGAGGGCGGGCTCGGCGGGACCAGCCGCGGCGGCATGGTCACCTCGGCGAGCTCGGCGAACAGCTCGCGGTAGAGGTCCTCGTAGAGGTCGCGGGCGCCGTCGTTGTTGGTCAGCAGGGTCACCGCCAGGCCGGCCTCGGGCAGCACCCGGAGGAACGCCGCCTGGCCGATGGTGTTGCCGTCGTGGCCGTAGACGCGGCGCCCGTCCCAGCCGAACCGGATCCAGCCCAGGCCCCAGGAGTCGCCGAGGGAGTGCACGTCGGGCAGCTCGGCCTGGTGGGCGGCCATCGCCCGCGCGGTCTCCTCGCCCAGCACGCGGGTGCCGTCGGGCGCGAGGCCCTCGGTGAGGTGCAGCCGGGCGAAGGCGAGGACGTCGGCGGCGTCGGCGGTGACCAGGCCGGCCGGCCCGACCGAGCGGGGCAGCTGCCAGACCGGCGCGGTCTGCTTGCGGCCGTCCTCGGTGACGTGGCCGACGGCGGCCGCCTCGAGCAACGCCTCCTCGGGCAGGGTCAGCGCGTGCCGCATGCCGAGCGGGGTGAAGAGCCGCTCGCGCAGCGCCTGGTCCCAGGTGGTGCCGGTGAGCACCTCGATCACCCGGCCGAGGACGGAGAAGCCGGCGTTGCAGTAGGACCAGGTGGCACCGAGCGGGTGGTTCTGGGTCTGCTCGTGGAGCAGCGCGACGTACTTCTCCAGGCAGTCGTCGCCGCGGCCGGTGTCGGTGAAGACGTCGCCGTCGATGCCGCTGGTGTGGGTGAGCAGGTGGCGCAGCGTGACCTGCTTGGTGACGTCGGGGTCGGCGAGCCGCAGCTCGGGCAGCACCTCCACCACCGGCGCGTCGAGGTCGGCGAGCCCCTCGTCGACCAGCTGCATGACCACGGTGGCGGTCCACACCTTGGTGATCGAGCCGATCTGGAAGACCGAGTCGCGGGTGACCGGGGCGCCGGTGTCGAGGCTCAGCACGCCGTGGGTGGCGACGACCTGCTCGTCACCGCCCGCGCCGGGGTCGGACGGGTCGCCGAGGCGGAGGATGCCGAGCTGCGCACCGGGCACGCCGTGCTTCTCGGCCAGGGCGGTGAGCCGGCGCTGCCAGTGGGCGGCGTCGAGCCGCGGTCGGCCGCCGCGCAGCACGTGCCGCTCGACCCACTCCACGACGCGGTGGGCGTAGTCGAGGCGGTGGGAGGGGCGGCCGAGCAGGATGAACGCGTGCGCCGCGCCGGGGTAGAGCACCAGCTCGGTGGGCACGCCGCGGTGGCGCAGCGAGGTGTGCCACTGCTGGGCCTGGCCCACGGGGCAGGTGCGGTCCTCGAGGCCGTGCAGCACGAGCGTGGGGGTGGTGACCCGGTCGACGTGGGTGATCGGCGACATGGCGGCGTACGCCTCGGGCTGCTCCCAGGGGGTGCCGCCGAGCTCGTAGGAGCTCATGCAGGTGCCGTCGTCGCAGGTGCCGTACATGCTGACCATGTCGCTGACCACGCCGCCGGCGACGCCGGCCTTGAACCGGTCGTCGTGGGCGGTGAGCCAGCAGGTGGTGAACCCGCCGTAGCTGTAGCCGGTGATCGCCAGCCGGTCGGCGTCGGCGACCCCCTCGGCGACGAGCGCGTCGACCGGCTCGAGGAAGTCGCGGGCGTCGGCTGTGCCCCAGGCCCCGTTGACGCCGTCGTAGAACTCCTCGCCGTAGCCGTCGCTGCCGCGCGGGTTGACCAGCAGCACCGCCCAGCCCCGGGCGGCGAGCTCCTGGTGGTAGGGGTGCATCTCGTCGGCGGCGGCGTTCCACGCGTTGTGCGGGCCGCCGTGGACGTCGACGAGCAGCGGGCGGGGCCCGGAGCGCGCCGGGTCGCGGACCAGCCAGCCCTCGACCTCGACGCCGTCGGAGATGGTGAAGGTGCGCTGCTCGGGCAGGTACCGCTCGACGTCGGCCAGCGGCGCGCCGTGGTCGGTCAGCACGGTCTCGGCGCCGGTCGCGAGGTCGAGCGCGACCAGCTCGCCGTACGACGTCGGCGTGGCCAGCACGACGACGGCGGTCTCCCCGACGACCGAGAGCCCGGAGACGACCCGGCCGGCGCCGGCGAGCACCGGGGTCGCGGACGGCGCCCTGTCGCTCGCGGGGTCGGTCGCCTCGAGCGCCCACAGGTGGGTGCACCCGCGGTCGCGGACGGCGAGGAGCACGCGGCCGTCGGGGAGCACGTGCGGGCGCGCGCCGGGGTACGCCGGCCCGCCGGCCATCACGTTGCGGTCGAGGTGTCCGGTGAGGTCGCGCGGCGCCCCGCCGTCCAGCGGCACGCGCAGCAGCCGCTGGTGGCCGACCGGGTCGCCGGGGTGGCCGATGACCAGCAGGCTCGCGCCGTCGGGGGCGAAGGTGACCGCCCCGGCCAGGCCGTCGGCGAGCGCGACGACCCGCGGGGTGGCCTTGCGGTCCTCGACCTCGAGCAGGTGGACGGCCGTGCGGAAGGTCAGGTCGCTGTCCTCCCCGACCCGGCGGAGGAACGCGACGGTGCGCCCGTCGGGCGACCAGACCGCGCCGTCGGCGTGGTCGACGCCCTCGGTGACCCGGCGGACCTCGTCGGAGGCGACGTCGACGACGTGGACCTGGCGGCGCACCGCGCCGAGCAGCCCGGCGCCGTCGGACTGGTAGTCCAGCCGCTGCGCCACCACGGGCGCAGCGGGGTCGCCGGGGCACGCCGGGTCGACGGGGGCCGGGTCGACGGGGGCGGAGAGGAGCAGGCGGGTGCCGTCGGGGCTCCACGCGGGCGCGCCGGCGCCGAGCGGGAGGTCGGTGACCGCCCGCGGCTCGCCGCCGGTCGCCGCCACCAGGTGCACCTGGCCGGCGCGGAGGAAGGCGATGGTCGTGCCGTCGGGGGACCACGCGGGCGCGGTGTCCTCGGGGCCGGTGGTCAGCGGCCGGGCGTCTCCCCCGGCGGCTCCCCCCACGGCACCGACGAGCCAGAGCCGGTCGACGGTGCGGTCCTCGGCGAGGTCGAGGGTGCGGACCACGTGGACGACGGTGGCGCCGTCCGGGGAGAGCGCCGGCTGCGAGGGCACCGCCAGCTCGGTGAGGTCGTCGATGCGCGGGGGGCGGGTCATGGGTGGCTCCTTCGGACGGTGCTGCCGGGGACGGCGGCCAGCAGGTCGCGCGTGTAGGGCTCGGCCGGATCGGCGAGCACCTGCGAGGCGGGGCCCTGCTCGACCAGCACGCCGCGGTGCATCACGGCGACGTACGACGCGACGTAGCGGACGACGGCGAGGTTGTGGGAGATGAAGAGCATCGAGAGGCCCAGCTCGCGCTGGAGCTCCCGGACCAGGTTGAGGACGGTGCCCTGGACCGACACGTCGAGGGCGGAGGTGATCTCGTCGGCGACGACGACCGCCGGCCGCGCGGCCAGGGCGCGGGCCAGGGCGACCCGCTGGCGCTGGCCGCCGGAGAGCTCCGCGGGGCGGGAGCGGGCCCGGGCGGGATCGAGGTGGACCAGCCCGAGCAGCCGCGCCACCTCGGCGGAGCGGCCGGAGCGGGCCAGCTCGCGCGGCATCGCCTCGGCGATGCTCTCGCCGATCGTCATCCGGGGGTCGAGGGAGGAGAACGGGTCCTGGAAGACCATCTGCACCGGGCGGTGCCGGCCGCGCACCGGGACCGGCTCCCCGTCGAGCAGGATCGCCCCGCCGTGCAGCGGCGCGAGGCCGACGGCCGCGCGGGCCAGGGTGGACTTGCCGGAGCCGGACTCGCCGACCAGGCCGACGACCTCGCCGGGCGGTACGACGAGGGAGACCCCGTCCACGACGGTGCTGCGCCCGTAGCGGACGCTCACCTCCTCGAAGCGCAGCTCGCTCATGTCGCCTCCACGGCCAGGGGGCGGCCGCCCCGGTCGATGTCGATCGGCTCCCCGGCGTGCCAGCACGCGACCCGGTGGGCCGTGCCGTCGCCGGCCAGCGGCGGGTCCTCGGCCCGGCAGCGGTCGCTCGCGAGCGGGCAGCGGGCGGCGTACGCGCAGCCGACGGGGACGTCGGCGGGGTCCACCGGACGGCCGGGGATCACCGTCAGCGGCCGGTCGAGGTCGGTCTCCATGGTGGGCACCGCGGCGACGAGCGCGCGGGTGTAGGGGTGGCGGGCGGCCGTGGTGAGCTCGGCGGCGGCGAGGTCCTCGACGATCCGGCCGGCGTACATCACGAGCACCCGGTCGCAGACCTCGCCGACGACCGTCACGTCGTGGCTGATCAGGACGAGCGCGACGTCGTCGGCGCGGCGGATCGCCTGGAGCAGGTCGAGGACCTGCTGCTGCACGGTGACGTCGAGGGCCGTGGTCGGCTCGTCGGCGATGACCAGCGAGGGCGAGCCCATCAGCCCCATGCCGATCATCGCCCGCTGGCGCATGCCGCCGGAGAACTCGTGGGGGTGCTGGCGGGCGCGGCGCTCGGCGTCCTCGATGCGCACCGCGTCGAGTCGGTCGACCGCCCGGTCCATCGCCTCGCGGCGCCCCATCCCCTGGTGGTGCCGGGCGACCTCGGCGAGCTGGGCGCCGATCCGGGTCGTGGGGTTGAAGGAGGACATCGGGTCCTGGAAGACCATCGCCAGGGAGGTGCCGAGGTGGTGGCGCCGCTCCTGGCCGCCGGGCACGGTGAGGTCCTCCCCGAGCACGTCGAGGCGCTCGGCGCGTACGTCGGCGAGGTCGTCGAGCAGCTGGGCGACCGCCAGCGCGGTCAGCGACTTGCCCGACCCGGACTCGCCGACGATGCCCACCGCCTCCCCGCGGCGGACCGCGAAGGTCACGCCGCGCACCGGCTCGACGTCGCCGTCGCGGCCGGGGAAGCCGACGTGCAGGTCGCGGACGTCGAGGACCAGGTCCTCGGGCTCTGCCGTGTCCGTGGAGTCCGCGTCGGTGGTGCGCGGGTCCGGCTCGGCCGGGCCCGGCGCGGGCGTCGGGCCCGTGACTGTGGCGGCGGCGGTGGCGGCGCGGCGGCGCCGGGGCGAGAGCGCCAGGTCGCCAGGCGAGGCGAGGCCGACGGCCTTGGCCGCCGACTCCCCGAGCAGGTTGAGCGCGAGGCCGGCGAGCAGCACCGCGGCGCCGGGCGCGAAGGCCGCGACGGGGTTGACGTAGAGCGAGCCGACCCCCTCGAAGAGCAGCCGGCCCCAGTCGTAGGCGGGGGCCTGCACGCCGAGCCCGAGGAAGGACAGTCCGGCGAAGGCGAGCAGCGCGGAGCCGGCGCCGATGGTGGCGTTGACGATGAGCGGCTCGGCGATGTTGGGCAGCACGTGCCGCACCAGGATGCGCAGCTCGCCGACACCGGCGACGCGGGCGGCCGAGACGTAGTCGTGCGCCGCGACGCCGGCGACCAGGGTCTGCACCAGCCGCGCGAAGCTCGGCGCGCCGGCGAACCCGACCGCGAGCACCGCGCCGGTGGCGCCCACCCCGAAGACCACCGCGAAGAACAGCGCCAGCAGGAGGCTGGGGAAGGCGACGGCGATGTTGACCGCGGCGACGACCGTCCGGCCGGCGCGACGACCGAGCAGCAGCGGCGCCGTGCCGAGGACCAGCCCCATCGCGACCGCGATCGCGGTGGCGCCGAGGGCGAGCCCGATGGAGAGCCGGGTGGCCACGAGGGTGCGCAGGGCGATGTCGCGGCCGAGGTTGTCGGTGCCCGCCCAGTGCTCGGCCGAGGGCCCGGCGAGGATGTCGCCGGTGTCGATGGCGCTCGCGGCGTCGGCCCACAGCATCGGCGCCACCACGGCGAGCACCAGCATCGCGACGGTCAGCGCCATGGTCGCCAGCCCGAGGGGCGTGCGGACGACGCCCGCCCAGCGCGACGCGGAGACCCGGTCCGCCACCGTGCTCATCTCAGTCCTCCCGGATCATCGAGCGCGGGTCGAGCAGCGCGAGGACCACGTCGACGAGGGTGTTCACGAGCAGGACGCCGACGCCGTAGACCAGGACGATCCCCTGCACGACCGGGTAGTCCTTGTTGAGGATCGAGGAGACGATCGTGCTGCCCAGGCCGGGCCAGGCGAAGACGTTCTCCACCAGCACCGTGCCGGCGACCATCGCCCCGAGCAGCAGCCCGCACAGCGTCAGCGCGGCGGTGAGCGCGTTGGGCAGGGCGTGCCGCAGGTGGACGGTGTGGGCGGGGAGGCGCTTGGCACGCGCCGTACGGATGAAGTCGGCCTGGAGCACCCGGACCATCTCCACCCGCAGGATCCGCGCCAGGATCGCCGCCGGACCGATCGCCAGCGCGAGGACCGGCAGCACCAGCGAGGAGAGGGTGTCGTTGCCGGCGACGGGGAGCAGGCCGAGGCGGACGCCGAAGACGTAGACCAGCCCGACGCCCACCAGGAAGTCCGGGATGGTGCCGAGCACGACGCTGGTGCCGGTGAAGGCCAGCTCGGTGCGGCGGCCGTGCCCGCGCCGGGTGAGGACGCCGGCGGCCACGCCAACCGGGACCGCGACGGCCACGGCGACCACGAACCCGAGGACCGCCAGCCACAGCGTCGCCGGGAGCCGCTGGCCGATGACGTCGGAGACCGGCACCTGGGAGATCAGCGAGGTGCCGAGGTCACCGGTGAGGACGCCGCGCAGGTGGTCGAGGTACTGCACCGGCAGCGGGTCGTCGAGCCCGAGCGAGGCCCGCTTGGCCGCGACCAGGTCCGCCGGGGCCGTCGGCCCCAGGGCGCCGCGCACCGGATCGCCCGGGATCAGGTGCGTCATGAGGAACGACGCGGTCAGCAGCACCCACAGCGAGACCAGCAGCCGGCCCGTCCGGCGCAGCCCGAACCGCAGCCAGGGCCGGGCCTCGAGGCTGCGCGCCGGCCGGGTCGGCCCCGGGATCGCCGTGGTGGCCACGGGTCACTTCGCCAGCATGCGGATGCTGGTGGGCACCATCTGGCCGGGGTACTCGAACTCCGCGCCCTGCTGCCAGGTCTTGCCGACGGTGTTGGCGAACGGCACCACGTCGGCCTCGGCGACCAGGAACGACTCGGCCTCCAGCCAGGTGTCGCAGCCCTCCTGGCCGACCATCGCCGAGGCCTCCTCGACCCCGGCCACGTAGTCGGGGTTGTCGATCGCGGCGAAGTTGGTGCCGCCCTCGGCGACCCCCGGGCCGGAGAGGAACGGCACGAGCTGGTCGGGGCTGCTGACGTTGAGCGGCAGCCAGGCGATGTCCCAGTCGCCCGTGCCGAAGACGGTCTGCTGGATCGCCGAGCCGCTCTGCGGCTTGGGGGTCACGGTGACGCCGGCGGCCTTCCACTGCTGCACCGCGAGCTCCGCGGCCGCCCCGACGCCGCTGCCGCTGCTCGGGTCGAAGAGGAAGGTCAGCCCCGGCACGTCGGCGTCCGCGAGGGCCGCGGTCGCCGCGTCGACGTCCTGGGCCGGCAGCGCCGCGCTGACCGAGTCACCCGGGCAGGCGACCGGGTCGAGGGCGGCCAGCGTCGTGGCCGGGCTGCCCGCGCCGGAGGTGAGGACGCCCTGGAGCTCCTCGAGGTCGAGCGCCTGGGTGAGCGCGAGGCGCACCTCGGGGTCGCTGGTCGCGCGGCCCTCGGCCTGGTTGTAGAACTGCTCGCCGCTGATCGCGGCGGTGTCGTACGTCGTCAGGCCGGCCGCCTCGAGCCGCTTGGTGTCGGGGCCGTTGACGATCGCGCCGTTGAGCTGCCCGGAGAGCAGCAGGTTCGCGGCGGTCGACTCGTTCTGCACGACCTTGACCACGATGGTGTCCGGCAGCCCCTCGGTGTCGGTGGCGGCGCCACCCGGGCCCCAGGTGTACCCGTCGCGGATCGTGTAGGTGTAGCTGTCCCCGGGCGCGGCCTCGGTCAGCTCGTAGGGGCCGGTGCCGAGGCTCTGCTCGGCGAGCGAGGCGCGGTCCTCCAGCCCGGCGGCGCAGATGATCGGCACGTTGGCGAGGCCCTGGAGCGCGAACGGCGCCGGCTCGGCCAGCTCGACGGTGACGGTGCGCGCGGCGTCGTCGGCCGTCGTCTTCGCCCCCACCGGCAGGAACGTGCCGAGGAAGGGGCTCTTGCTCTTCGGGTCCGCGACGTGGTCGAGGTTGGCCGCGACGTCGGAGGCGGTGAGCTCGGCGCCGTCGGAGCAGGTGATGCCCTCGGCCAGGGTGAGGCTGATCGTCGTCCCGTCGACCGCCCACTCCGAGGCCAGGCCGGAGACGACCTCACCGCTGTCGAAGTCGACGTTGAGCAGCCGGTCGTAGGGCAGCTGGCTGATGCTGAACAGGGCGCTGGAGACCGACGACTGCGGGTCGAGGTTCCCCGGGTCGGCGTTCATCGCCATGGTGAAGGTGCCGCCGTCGACGACGCCGCCGTCGGCGTCGCCCCCGCCGCCGTCACCCGAGCCGCCGCCGGTGGCGCCGCAGCCCACCAGCGCGGCCGCGGCCAGGGACAGTGCGATCGGTGCTGCGGTGCGCTTCATCGAGGGTTCCTCGTCGCTAGGGGTGGCTGGGGCTCGCTGGGATGGACGGTGGGGTGGTCAGGCGCGCTGGAAGGCGCGGCCGAGGTGGAGGTAGCGCGCCCGGCCCGTGCCGTCGTCGCCGAGGAAGTTGTGCGGCATGTGCATGCCGCGGTCCGGCCGGAGCGGGATCAGGCTGTCAGGGCCGAAGCCGACCAGCTCGGTGGGCTCCTCCGGCGGCATGTCGGCGAAGACGCCCTTGTAGATCGTGTCCACCCAGATCCGCTGCTCCTCGTCCTGGCGGACGACGAGGTCGAGGACCTCGGCGGAGTAGGTGCCGACGTACCGGCTGGCGTCCACCGGCTGCGGCTCCGACGGCGGGGTGGGCAGCTCGGGGATGCTCGTGCCGCTGAGCTCGGGGAGCAGGCGGCCCACCACGTCGTGGTAGAGCGCGAAGACGTCGCCGCCGTTGGTGAGCAGCGCGATCGCGAGGCCGGCCTCGGGCACCATCCGCAGGAACGCGGACTGCCCGATCGTGTTGCCGTCGTGGCCGACGACGTCACCGGTCGGCATGTCGAAGCGCTCGAAGCCCAGGCCCCACGAGGAGCCCATGATCCCGGTCGGCGGCAGGTCCACCGCGCGCGCCTGCATCGCGGCCGCCGTGCCCGGCGCGAGCACCTGCTCGCCCGTGGCCGACCGACCGTCCTCCAGGTGCATCCGCGCGAAGGTCACCAGGTCGCGGGGGCGCATCGCGAGCATCGTGCCGGCGGGTGCGTTGGAGCGGGCCATCGCCCACATCGGGGCCGGCTCGTACGCCGCGTCGGGCTCGGGCTGCACGTGGCCGACGGCCGCGCGGAACAGGATCGCCTCGTAGGGGCTGGTCGCGGCGTGGGTCAGTCCGAGCGGTGCGAAGAGGTGCTCGCGCAGGCACGCGTCGTACGTCTTCTCGCGGAGGACCTCCACGAGCCGGCCGAGCAGGCAGTATCCGGCGTTGTTGTAGGAGAACTGCTCGCCCGGCGCGAAGAGCTGCGGCACGTCGGCGAGGACCTCGACGTACTTCTCGATGGCGTCGTCGCCCGGGCCGGTGTCGGTGAAGATGTCGCCCTCGAAGCCGGCGGTGTGCATGAGCAGCTGCCGCGTGGTGATCGCCGCGGCGGCGTCGGCGTCGCGCAGGCGCAGCTTCGGGAGGTAGCGCTGGACCGGGGCGTCGAGGTCGAGCAGCCCCTCGTCGACCAGCTGCATGACCAGCGTGCTGGTCCACAGCTTGGTGATCGAGCCGATCTGGAAGACCGAGTCGGCGGTGGCCTCGACCCCGGTCGCCGTGCTGAGGAGGCCGGTCGCGCCGTCGACGACCTCCCCGTCCTTGAGGACGGCCCAGGCAGCGCCGGGGACGTCGTGCTTGGCCAGGAGCGCGGGCATCTCGTCGTCGAGTCGCCGCTGCACGTCGGTCAGTGAGGTGGTCACCTCCGTGACGCTAGGAGCCGTCCCGGGGGTCGTGTTGGTCGAGCCGCACGACTGTGGCCGCCGCTCCCTGTCGACCTCGACAAGGCCGGCGTCACGCCGGTACGACGCCGGCGGCGAGCACGCCCATCCGGGACTCCAGCGCGCACACCACCGACCGCACCCGCCGGTCGCGGCCGCGCACCAGCGCCTCGAAGCAGAGCCGGCCGCCGTCGTCCTCGGCCAGCGACGCCGCCCGCACGTCGACCGCGCGCCGGGCCATCAGGGAGGACACGAGCAGCAGCGGGGCCTCGCAGGTGGAGTCGAAGACGACGCTGAGCCGCTCCCAGGCGGGCTCGCCGGTGCCGGTCGGCTGGCCGGTCAGGTGGGTGGACATGGGGGCTCCCGCATGGTCGATGTGGAGCGTCCAGCCTGCGACGGTGGCGCACGGTGGTCAAACCAGATCCATACTGGTGCGCATCCTGCACATCTCTACCTCGATGAACGCGACGGACGTGATCACCCTGGCAACCAATCCTCCCCTCGACCGGCTCGACGTCGAGATCCTCGCGCGGCTCACCGACAACGCCCGGGTCGGCGTGGCGGAGCTCGCCTCGGCCCTCGGCGTCAGCCGCACGACGGTGCAGCTGCGGATGCGGCGGCTCGAGGCGGAGGGGATCCTGCTGGGGTTCCAGCCCGTCATCGACCTGACCCGGGTCGGGCTCGGCGTCCGGGCGACGGTGACCCTCGAGATCGACCAGCGGGTGATGGGGGCGATCGTCGACGGCCTGCGCGCGCTCCCCGAGGTGCTCGAGGTGCGCATCCAGGCCGGCCGCGAGGACCTGCTCGCCCAGGTCGCCATCGGCTCGCTCGAGGAGCTCCAGCGGCTGACCGCCTCCATCGTCGCGATCGACGGCGTCCGCAAGACCACCTCCACCTTCACCGTGGCCACGCCGGTCCCCTACCGCGTCCAGCCGCTCCTCGACCAGCTCACCCGCTCCGCCGGCTGGGGCCGCTCCACCCCCACCCCACCCGCCGAGTAGTCACTTCTCGCCCGCCGAGTCCGCACTTCTGGTCCGCCGAGTGCTCACTTCCTGCACGCCGAGTACGCACTTGTTGCACGCCGAGTACGCACATGTTGCGGCGCCAGCCGGAAGTGCCGACTCGGCAGGTCAGAAGTGCCGACTCGGCGGACCACAGGTGCCGACTCGGCGAGTGGGCGGGGTCGGCCCCGACCGTTGGGCTAGATCGGAATGGACGCGCGGGAAAGTAAAAAAGCGCAGGTCAGAGGCGTCTCAGCGCGGGCCTGACGGCGACTGGAACCTCCCGCGAGGAGTAGCGTCGGGCCCCGTGGACGACCCCCCTGCTCGACCCCTGCGCTTCCTCGTGGTCGAGGACACCGAGGACATCCGCTGGGTGACCGCCCGGATGGTCCAGCAGCTCGGCCACCACGCCGACGAGGCGGCCGACGGCGTCGAGGCCGTCGAGGCGCTCCAGGCGGCGTCGTACGACGTGATGCTGCTCGACCTGTCCATGCCCCGCATGACCGGCGAGGAGGTCGTGCGCTGGCTGCGCGACAACCCGGCCCACGGCCAGGGGATGCGGGTCGTCGTGGTCAGTGCCTGGGGCGGCGAGCGCCGGGCCGCGCTCGACGAGCTCGGGGTCGACGAGTTCATCGCCAAGCCGCTGCGCAAGGCACAGCTCGCCGCCCTCGTCGAGCGTCTGGACCAGCCGGGCTGAACCCCTGCGCACGACATGCCCGCCTGGGTATCTTCACGGCGTCGGCTCAGGGGGGCAGCGGCCGGCCGGTGGCCGCGCCTGCAGCCGCTGCACCACAACGGGAGGGACACCCATCATGATGACGAAGTTCCGGCAGCGTCGCGCTGCCAAGCTGGCGGCCCGCGAGCTGGGTCAGATGTACTTCTGGCGCCCGGGCGGCGGCCGCAGCTGAAGTCCAGCCACGTGCTGCGCAGCCCCGCGGCGACCACGGGTCGCCTCGGGGCTGTTCTGCGCGCCACCGGCGCCTCCGAACCGGTCCGACTCGGACCCGCCGGCCCCTGGCTCGCGACCACCCTCGACCAGGCACGGTCCGTGCTCACCGATCCCAGGTGCTTCGACTTCCCCCTGGACGTCAGCCGGCGTCCGACGCGCCGCCTCCGCGCCGTCGACCGCGAGCGCGGCACGCGCTCACCGCGGCCCACCTCGCTGCACACCACGGCTGCGCAGGTGGCTCACGGGCGCGCCGTCTTCAGCGCCTGCCTGGACGAGGAGCTCCGGGCGTTCCCCGACGGGTCGGCCGACCTCGACGGAGCCCTGCTGCTGCGGCGGCCGGTGTCACGCGCGACGACATCAGCCGTGCTCACCCCGCTGATCGACGACCTCGACGAGCCGACCAGGGACGTGGTCGCCGACGGCACCCTGCGTTGGATCGACGCCCTCGCCCCCGTGATCGGCTCCCGGCGGAACCCGTCCCGCTGGAGCAGCGCCCGCCGCGCCGAGGACCGCGCCCGGCGCGAGCTCGAGCGCGAGCTGGCGGCGGCGGGTGTCGACGACCCGGCGGCGGTCGCCACCGTGCTCGCCGCCGGGATCCAGGTCCCGGTGGCCGCCGGCGCCTGGCTCCTCGTGCACCTGGCGGGCGCCCCGGCGGCGGCGTCCTACGAACCGGCACACGTCGCCTGGGAGACGCTCCGCGTCACGCCGCCGACCTGGATGACGGCTAGGGTCGCGCTCGCCGACTCGGTGCTGGCCGGACAGACCATCCGCGCCGGCGAGGTGGTCCTCGTCAGCCCCCTGCTGCTCGGCCAGCTGCCGGACCTCGTCCCCGCGGTCCCGGCCGGCCCGCTCGACACCTTCGACCCGGACCGCTGGCGACGCGACGACGTCCGGCCCGGAGCATGGCTGCCCTTCGGCGCCGGGCCGCACGCCTGCCCCGGTCGGTCCCTGGGGCTCGCGCTCCTGACCGATCTCGCCGCTCGGGCGACGTCGTGGGACCTCGAGCCGGCAGCAGGCACGGTCCTCGACCAGTCGCGGGGGCTCTTCCCCGTGCCGGCCGTCGTCCGCGCACGCCTGACGGGAGCGCCGGCGTGACCCACCCAGCACTGCAGCCCCTGCCCGCGCGCGCAGCCCCGACGCCGGAGGGAGCCGTCGCCGCTCGCCAGATCCTCGATGGGCGCCGCCCCATCCAGGACGCGTTCGAGGTGGCGGGTGAGTACCTGCTCTCCCTCCCCCGGACCGATTCCGTGACGATCTCGCTGACCACCTTCGCGCCGGCCGAGAGCCACCTGTGGACCGCGCTGGGCGGTCGGGCCTGGCTGCGCGAGTGGCGTCGACCGGACGGCAGGGTGCGGTCCACACCGCCGACGGGGTCGGGCCCCGACGCCGCGTTGATGATGCCGTGGATGTCGCAGTACGTCCGACAGGGCGTCGCCGCCCTCGCCGATGTCGCGGACCTGCCCCCGGAGGCCGCGCAGGACGCCCGCGAGCTGGCCAGCGGCCATGTGGAGGCGGTCGTGGGGGCGCCGCTGATCGTCGGCGAGACCATGGTCGGCTCCATGTCCACCATCAGCGGCACCGCCGGCAGGTGGCCCGACGACCACCTCGCGGACTTCCAGCTCCTGCACGGCGCACTCACCGCCCGGATGACCATCGAGCAGGAGCGCCGGTCGCTCCACGAGGCCGTGACCATGGGCGAGCAGGCGCGGGCCAGCCAGCAGGAGTTCTTCGCCGCGCTCGGGCACGAGCTGCGCACGCCGATCGCCGCGATCACGGCGTACGCGGAGGTGCTCGGTGACGAGGCCCGGGCCGTCGCCGGCTCCGCCGACCCCGCCCTCGCCGCCGGCCTGGCCGGGATGGTGATGCGCGACAGCGGCGTCATCCTGCGGGCCAGCGACCAGCTGCTCGCCGTCGTCGAGGACCTGCTGAGCACCGGTCGGCTCGCCGCCGACGCGCGCACCGCCGAGGACGTCGACGTCGCCGACGCGGTCCGCGACGTCCTGCACTGGCACCGCGCCACGGCGGAGCCGACCGGCATCACCGTGACCAACCGCGTCCCCGCGGGCGCGGTCGTGCGGGCCCGGCCCTCGGCCTTCCGGCAGGCGCTGACCAACCTGGTCGGCAACGCGATCGTGCACAACGTCCCGGGCGGCACCGTGGAGGTGACGGTCGAGCCACTGCGGGGCGAGCACGGCGAGGCCCGGCTGCGCACCAGCGTCCGCGACAGCGGGCCCGGGCTCGACCGCGAGCAGCTGACTGCCGCGTTCGAGCCGTTCGTGCGGTACGCCGGCGACCAGACGCCCGGCACAGGGCTCGGCCTGTCGCTGACCCGCACGCTCGTCGAGCGCGACGGCGGCACGCTCGGGGCGACCTCGTCCCCCGGCGCCGGATCGGTCTTCTGGATCGACCTCCCGGCCGCCTGAGCCCGCCGGCTGGCGGACCGGCCAGCCCGGCCCGGCTCAGCGCGAAGCCGGCTCCAGGTCGAGGGAGTAGGCGGTCTGGGCGAGCACCGTGCGGGCGAGCTCGGGGTCGTCGCCGAGGCGACGGCCGTAGCTGGGGATGGCCTTCTCCAGCGCGGGACGCCAGTCCTCCATCCGGTCGGGGAAGCAGCGCGCCATCACGTCGAGCATCGCGGGGACGGCGGTCGACGCGCCCGGCGAGGCGCCGAGCAGGCCGGCGATGCTGCCGTCGCGGGCGGTGATCACCTCGGTGCCGAACTGGAGCACGCCGCCCTTGCCGGGGACGTCCTTGATCACCTGCACGCGCTGGCCGGCGGTGATCTTCTCCCACTTGTCCGCGGTCGCGGCGGGGAAGAACGTCTGGAGCTCGCGCAGCTGCCGGTCGCGGCCGGCGATCAGCTCCTTGACCAGGTAGACCACGAGGCCGAGGTTGCGCAGGCCGGCCTGGAGCATCGGGCGCAGGTTGTGCAGCCGCACCGAGCGGAGCAGGTCGAAGAGCGAGCCGTGCTTGAGGAAGCGCGGGCTGAAGCCGGCGTACGGGCCGAACATCAGGCTGGGGGCGCCGTCGACGACGCGGGTGTCGAGGTGGGGCACCGACATCGGCGGCGCGCCGACGGCGGCCTTGCCGTAGACCTTCGCCTGGTGGCGGGCCACCAGCTCGGGGTCGGTGGTGCGCCAGAACTCGCCACTGACCGGGAAGCCGCCGAAGCCGCGGATCTCCTCGATCTTCGAGCGCTGGAGCAGGGTGAGCGCCTGGCCGCCGGCGCCGACGAAGACGAAGCGCGCGTCTGCCGCGAAGCCGCCCTGACCGGTGACGTGCCAGCCCTCGGGGGTACGGCGCAGGCCGCGCACCTCGATGCCGGTCAACAGCTCGACGGCGCCGCTGTCGGCGAGTCCGGTGATGAGCTGGCGGGTCAGCGAGCCGAAGTCGACGTCGGTGCCGCCGAGTGCTCGGGTCGCCGCGACCGGCTCGGAGCGGTCCCGGCCGTCCATGAGCAGCGGGGCCCACCCGGCGATGACCTCGGGGTCGGTGGTGAACTCCATGCCGGCGAAGAGCGGGTGGGAGATCAGCGCGTCGTAGCGGCGGCGGAGGTACTCGACGTTCTCCGCGCCCCACACGAACGAGAGGTGCGGCGTGGGGCGGACGAAGGTCGAGGGGTCCGGCAGCGCGCCGTTCTCGACGAGGAACGCCCACAGCTGGCGCGACACCTGGAACTGCTCGTTGACGTCGAGAGCCTTGCTGACGTCGACCGTGCCGTCGGGCAGCTGCGGGGAGTAGTTGAGCTCGCACAGCGCGGCGTGGCCGGTCCCGGCGTTGTTCCAGGGGCCGGAGGACTCCTGGGCCAGCTCGTCGAGGCGCTCGACGATGCCGATCCGCCACGTCGGCTCGACGTGGTGGAGGAGGGTGGCGAGCGTGGCGGACATGATCCCGCCGCCGACGAGCAGCGCGTCGTACGCCGCTCCGGCCCGGGGTCCGTCGTGGTCGGGACCGCTCACCGGGGAGCTGCTGTGGACGTCGTTTCCGTCAGGCCGCACGGGTCGTTTCTCCAGATCGTTCAGCGCAGGGCTTCCTTGCCGACGACACACTGTGACGGGGCCATAGCGCACGTCCGTCAGTGCCCCGCCCGGCACGGTCCCGCGCTGAGAGGTGCGCCACAGGCACCCCCAGCGCCACCAGGTGGGCAGTGCCCTGGCGAGCTTGCCGGGGCCCGGAGAGGTACGCAGGGCCTTGGGGTGGTCGTCCGGCTTCCGGGTGGTGGATCTGGCTGGTCGGTCTATGTCCTTCGGTGGAAGGCGACCCGCCCGTCGGGGAGGTGGGTGGTCTCGAAGGCGGGGTCGTGGATGCGCGCGTGGTGCCGGGGGCAGAGGTTGCGGGCGTTGGCCAGGTCGGTCGTGCCGCCGTGGGACCAGGGTTGGTCGTGGTGGGCGTGGCAGAGGTGGGCCGGCCAGTCGCAGCCCTCTGCGGTGCAGGTGGGCTGGGCCAGGTTCAGCCCCCGCCGCTGAGCCCCGGAGAACAGCCGCGTCCTCCGGCCGAGGTCCAGCAGCTCGGACTTCGTGCCCAGGACGGCCGGGATCAGTCCCGCTTCGCAGGCGAGTCGGCGGGCGGTGGCGGCGGAGATGACGCTCCCGTCGTCGAGCACTCCCGGCGCCAGCCCGCCGACGAGTGACTCGAGGTCGAGGGTGACGACGACGGTGGCGTTGAGGCCGCCGAGCTTCGGGAGGTTGTCGGTGGGGAGTCGTTCGAGGAGCTCGCAGAACGCGTCCCCCATCCGTTCCGGTGATGGCCGGCGCTCGATCTCCTCGGCCGCGTCGGGCTCGGGGTCCTTGGTGGCGGCCTGGTGCTTGGGAGCGGCGTACGCGAGGAGGGTCTTGTGAAGGATCGCGGCGTGCAGCTCGGGTATCGAGAACTTCCCGCGCACCGAGCCCTTCCCGTCCGGGCACATGGTCAGCCAGGCGGCGGCGCGTGCCTCACGTTCTTCCCGTTCGAGGGCGGCTGCGTCGCGAGCCTCGCCGATCTCGGGGGCGACCACGGTGAGGACGTGCTTGGCGAGGACCGCGAGCGTCTTCGGGTCGAGGTGTTGCGCCTCGTGCAGGAGGTGCTGCTCGGCCCGAGCGGGGACCGTCGGGTCCTCCAGGTCGTCGGGGAGCCGGTCCACGCACGACGTGATGACCCGGGCGTGGTCGACCGAGATCGCGCCCTCGACCAGCGCGGCCGAGGTGGGCTCGTGCCGGTCCAGCGATTCCGCCAGCCGAGCCCGGCCCTTCGCGACCCGGCGCTCCTGCCGGGTCCGGTGGGCCCACCACGAGGCGGTGTCGGTGGCGCCGGATCGTTCGCCGGCGTGACGACGGTCGGCCTCGGCGACCAGTCGGAGTGCGAGGGCGTCGGCCTGCGCACGGAGCTTCTCAGCCTCGACAAGGGTGGCTTCGACGTCCTCGTCCGACATCGACCACAGCTCCGCGGTCGCCGCCTGAAGCGTCTTGCGGCGGGACTTCGCGACAGCACGGCACACGGTGTGTGCGTGGTGTCGGGAGTCCTTGGCCATGGGTCTACTCAAGCACCGACCGCCGACAGTCAGACCGGCGTTTCCCCAGGTCAGACCGCATATTGAGACGGGATCTCGACCAGTTCGCGCGCCCGTCCCCGGGGCCCCGCACGGGTGGGCGGCGGCGGTTGTTTCATCAAGGGATGCAGCCGAGCCGACACTTCCCCGTGCGAACTCACCCCGGGGAGTGACGGTTCCCCTACATACCTTGATGAACCGACGGCACCGCGGGACAGGGCGTCCGAGCGCGGTGCCCACGCCCGCACCGGCGGGCTCGGGGGCCGGCGAGCATGCGGCACCATGGTCCTCGTGATTGAAAGGTTTCATAGCGCGCGACCCGCACCCTCCGCCCCCGGCCACCTGCTCGACCTGGACGACCCGGTGCTCCGCGAGGTGCTGGCCGCGTTCGAGACCCGCCGGCTCGACCCGAACGAGCGGCTCTTCGAGCAGGGCGAGCCGGGCCGCAGCCTGTGCCTGGTCCAGGAGGGCAGCCTCAAGCTGACCCGCACCACGGCCGCCGGCCGGGCGAACCTGCTCGCGGTGCTCGGCCCCGGCGACACCGTGGGCGAGATGTCGCTGCTCGACGGCAACGAGCGGCACGGCACCGTCACTGCGCTCGCACCCTCGGTGGTGCTCGAGCTGTCCCAGGCCCGCTTCGACCGCTGGCTCCTCGAGCAGCCGGCCGCCGCCCCGCTCCTCCTCCAGCACCTCAGCCGGCGGCTGCGCACCTCCAACGACGTCATCGCTGACCTCGTCTTCGCCGACGTGCCGACCCGGGTGGCCCGCCTGGTCCTGAAGCTGGCCGACCAGCTCGGCGCCCGGGACGAGCGGGACATCGTGGTCGTCGAGCACCAGCTCACCCAGGAGGAGCTCGCCCAGCTCGTCGGCGCCGCCCGCGAGACCGTCAACAAGGCGCTCTCGAACTTCGCCCGCCGCGGCTGGCTCGAGCTCGGCCGCCGCTCGCTCACCGTCCTCGACGTCGACCGCCTGCGGCGCTTCGCCCTCTGAGGGCGGCCCGCCCACGGTGGGGCAACCCACCCCCGCAAGACCCTTGACAACTTTTCTCGTCAAGCGCATCGTGGCGGGATGAGAGACGTCGAGGTCATCGAGGATCCGGAGGCGGCCACCGCCGCGCTGGACCCGGTCCGGGCCCGGTTGCTCGGCGAGCTCGCCGTCCCGGCCTCCGCCGCAGGGCTCGCCGCCCGGGTCGGCATCACGCGCCAGAAGGTCAACTACCACCTCAAGGCGCTCGAGGCGCACGGACTGGTGGAGCCGGCCGGCGAGCGCCGGCACGGCGGCATCACCGAGCGGGTGCTGCAGGCGTCCGCGGCGTCGTACGTCGTCTCGCCGGCGGCCGTCAGCGCGTCCGCGGCCGACCCGGACGCCAACGCCGACCACCTGTCGGCCGGCTACCTCGTCGCGCTGGCCGGTCGGCTGGTGCGCGAGGTCGGCGCCCTGGCCCGCCGGGCCGGCGCGTCCGGCAAGCGCTTGCCGACCCTGACCATCGACACCGAGATCGGCTTCCGATCGGCCGCCGACCGAGCCGCCTTCGCCGATGACCTGACCGCTGCGGTGCTCGACCTGGCCGCCCGCTACCACCACGACGACGGGCGGCCGCACCGGCTCCTCATCGCCGCCCACCCCCTTCCTGATGAGGAGAAGTCATGAGCACCACCCCGAACGTCCCGTACCGCCTGGAGTTCAGCGTCGAGGTCCCCGGCACCCCGGAGCAGGTCTGGCAGGCCATCGCCACCGCCCAGGGCATGAGCGCCTGGTTCACCCCGACCGAGATGGAGGAGCGCGAGGGCGGGTCCCTGCACTTCTCCATGGGCCCCGAGATGGGCTCGGACGGCCAGGTCACCGCCTGGGAGCCGCCCCGCCGCCTGGTCTACGAGGAGGACTGGGCCGCCCTGATGGGCAAGGAGCCGGACGCGCTCAGCCCGCTGACCTCGGAGTTCCTCGTCGAGGCGCAGTCCGGCGGGACCTGCGTCGTCCGCGTCACCAGCAGCGGCTTCGGGACCGGCGCCGCCTGGGAGCCGGAGTTCTGGGACACCATGGCCCCCGGCTGGATGCCGTTCTTCGACAACCTGCGCCTCTACCTCGCCCACTTCCCCGGCCAGGAGGCCACGCACCTGGAGGCCACCGCCTCCCACGACGGCGCGGCGGACGCGCTCTGGTCGGCCCTGCACGACGCGCTCGACCTGGGCGCGAAGGGCGCCACGGTCGAGGTGCGCGGCGCCACCGGCACGGTCGAGCGCGTCGGCGACCGGCAGATGCTGGTCCGGCTGACCGCGCCGGTGCCGGGGATGCTCAGCCTGTACACCTGGGACGACGCCGACGGCCGGGCCACGGCGGGCGTCCGGGCCTACCTGTTCTCCGCGGACGCGGCGGACTACGTACGCCGCGAGGAGCCGGCCTGGCGGGCCTGGCTCGAGGGCCTCTCGGTCCCGGCCTGATCCTCCGCCGGCACCGCCCCGGAAATTGGAAGAACCGCCGGGGTCTCGGGTCCCCGGCGGTTCGAGGACAAAACTACCCGCGATCGGGCCCAGGAGGCTCAACGAACCCGCAACATCTCCTCAAGATTCCCTGACCGGGCCGGAGCTGCCGGCCGGGGCTACCGCACCGACCCGCCGTCCGCTCGGTCCTCCGGGGCGTCGTCCGAGCCGTCCTCCGGGGCGTCCGGGTCCTCCTCCAGGAGGTCCTTGAACCTCACCTCGACGACCTCGAAGCCCTTGTGCCGCTGGGCGCGCGCGTAGCCGGCGTACGCCCGCCGATCGGCGTCGGTGAGGGCGACGGCGTCGGTGAAGGGGGTCAGCAGCGCGCGCGGCCACAGCCGGCGGTGCACCACGACGTTGACCTCCATGCCGAGCACGGCGGACGTCGCGGCGAGGTAGGTGACCGCGAGCAGGCCGAGCACCAGGCCGAAGGTCTGGTTCATCGACGAGGCCTGGTTCGCGGCCTGCTGGGCCACCGAGGCGCTGACCATCTGCAGGGCGTGCCACAGCACGGCGGTCAGCACCGCGCCCGGCACCGCGGTGTGGACCGGCTGGCGTCGGCCGCCGCTGACCCACAGCAGGACGGTGAGGATGGCGGCGACGAGGCCGATCAGCGCCAGCGTGAGTCCCCACTGCACCAGCGCCGAGCCGCCGAGACGGGAGGCGAGGACCTGGTTGAGCGCGGCCAGGACCGTCAGGGCCACCAGCGCCAGACCGCCGGTCGCCAGCAGGACGAGGCTGCGCAGGCGGACGAGGAAGGGGTTCGGGCGGCTGTTGCGCGGCACCGCCCAGGTGATGTTGACGGCGTTCTGCAGCGCCGTGCCCAGACCCAGGGAGCCGTAGACGGCCGCCAGGCCACCGATCACGATCGCGGCCACCGAGCCCTGGAGTCCCTCGGGCCGCCCGAGCTGGTCGCCCACGACGGGGAAGTTCGCGATCGCCGAGTCGAGGATCCGCGCCTGCAGCTCGGCGTCGGCCTGGAGCACGAAGCCCAGCACCGAGGTCGCGAGCAGCAGCAACGGCACCACCGCGACGAAGGCGTAGTAGGTGATGAGGACGGCGAGGTAGACGCCCTGGTCGTCGAAGAACTTGTAGACCACCGCCAGCGGGAACGCGACGACCGGGTGCCGGCGCTGCCAGGCGTCCACCCCGCCGAGGGGCTGGTCCGCCGGGCTCGCCGGATCCGCCGGCCCCGTCTTCGGCCCCGTCTCCTCACGGTCCCCGTCCCGCAGCGGCACCGAGCTCACGCGGGCCCCGCCGGCGTGGCGTGCTCCGCCTCATCGGTGCAGCCCACGGGCCCTCCTCTCCTCGGTCGCCCACGCGGTACGTCCTCCCATGGTGCCTCGCCGTCGGGCGGGGCGTCGGGCACGCGCCGTACGGCTCAGCCGGTGATCTCCTCGCGCAGCACCCGCTTGAGGATCTTGCCGCTGGGGTTCTTCGGCAGCGCCTCGCGCAGCTCGATCCGCTTGGGGCACTTGTACGCCGCCAGCCGGGCGCGGCAGTGCTCGACGAGGTCCGCGGCGGTGGCGGTCGAGCCGTCCTTGAGCACCACCGCGGCCACGACGGCCTCGATCCACTTCGGGTCCGCGATCCCGAAGACCGCGACCTCCGAGACGTCGGGGTGGAGGTAGAGCGCCTCCTCGACCTCGCGGCTCGCGACGTTCTCCCCGCCGCTCTTGATCATGTCCTTCTTGCGGTCCACCACGCTCAGCCGGCCGTGCTCGTCGAGGATGCCGAGGTCGCCGGAGTGGAACCAGCCGCCGCGGAACGCCTCGGCCGTCTTCTCCGGGTTGCGCCAGTAGCCCAGGGTCGCCTGCGGGGTGCGGTGCACGATCTCGCCCACCTCCCCGACCGGCACCGGGCGGCCCTCGTCGTCGACGACGCGGGTCTCCACGTTGAGCACCGGCCGCCCGGCCGAGCCGGCCGCCTCGAGCTGCTCGTGCGGCGGCAGGATCGTGGCGACGGGGGCGATCTCGGTCTGGCCGTAGAAGTTCCACAGGTCGACGCCGGGCAGCCGCTCGAGCAGCTCGCGGAGCACCTCGACAGGCATCGGCGAGGCGCCGTAGTAGCCCTTGCGCAGCGAGGAGGTGTCGGTGCGGTCGAGGTCGGGGCTGCGCAGCAGCGAGATCCACACCGTCGGCGGCGCGAAGTACTTCGTCACGCCGTGCTCGGCGATCGCGGCCAGCACCGCGGCCGGGTCGGGCGCGGGCAGGATGATGCTCGTCGCGCCGAGCATCAGGTCCGGGCCGAGGAAGCAGTCCAGCTGCGCGCAGTGGTAGAGCGGCAGCGTGTGCAGGTCGACGTCGTCGGCGGACATGCCGCCGTCCACGATGCAGCTGGTGTACTCCGCGACCAGCGAGCGGCTGGAGAGCATCGCGCCCTTGGGCCGCGACTCGGTGCCGGAGGTGTACATGATCCGCACCGGCGCGTCGTCGTCGACGTACGGCGCCTCCCACCCGGCCGGCGCATCCTCGAGCCACCGGTCGAAGGAGCGGGCCTCGCCGGCCCCCTCGCCGATGGTCACCAGCGGCGCCGCGTCGGCCAGGCCGGCGGTCTCCAGCGCCTCGCCCATCACGCCCGCGAAGGCGTCCTGGGCGAAGGCGAGCGAGACCTCGGCGTCGCCGAGGAGGAAGGCGACCTCGGGGGCGGTCAGCATGAAGTTGACCGGCACCAGCACGGCTCCGCGGCGGGCGGCGCCCCAGGCCAGCGCCGCGAACTGCCAGCTGTTGCGGCTCAGCAGCGCGACCCGGTCTCCCACCCCGATGCCGTCGCGCTCCAGCGACCAGGCGACCGCGTCGACCATCGCGTCGAGCTCGCGGTAGGTCAGCGTCGTCGCCCCGTCCACGATCGCCGGCTTGCCGGGGTGGCGGGCCGCGCTGCGGCGCAGCACGTCGCCGAGGCCGTTGCCGCGGGCGGTGCGCACGTCGGTCGCGTGGTCGGCGGTGCGGTCGGTAGCGGGGGCGCTGGTGGGGGTCTCGGGCACGGGAGCTCCTCGGGGCGGCGCGGTCGGGCACGGGTGGTGTGGCGCCGCCCACGCTAGGGCCCGGGCCATGGGCTGCCACCGGTCGCGGGCGAGGGTGGCAGGAGTTGCCATTCAGCGCGCCGAGCGCTGGCAGTAGCGTCGCGGCATGCCTGCACCGCTCGACGATGTCCTCGTACTCGACCTGACCCGTGCCCTCGCCGGCCCGCACGCCGCGATGATGCTCGGCGACCTCGGCGCCCGCGTGATCAAGGTCGAGAGCCCGACCGGCGACGACACCCGCGGGTGGGGCCCGCCGTTCGTCGACCCCGCCGAGGAGGGAGCGTCGCGGGAGTCGACGTACTTCCTCTCGACCAACCGCAACAAGGAGTCGATCACCCTCGACCTCAAGGACCCCGCCGACCAGGAGGTCCTGGCCAAGCTGGTCCAGCGCGCCGACGTGCTGATGGAGAACTTCCGCGTCGGCGTCCTGGACCGGCTCGGCTTCCCCGTCTCGCGGCTCCACGAGCTCAACCCGCGCCTGGTCGTCCTGCAGATCACCGGCTTCGGCCACGACGGCCCCGAGGCCAGCCGCTCCGGCTTCGACCAGATCGCCCAGGGCGAGGGCGGCCTGATGTCGCTGACCGGCCTCACCGAGCCGACCAAGGTGGGCGTGCCGATCGCCGACCTGCTGGCCGGGATGAACGGCGCGTACGGCGTCGTCTCGGCGCTCTACGAGCGCGAGCGCACCGGCAAGGGTCGCGTCGTGCACACCTCGCTGCTCGCCGGGATGGTCGGCGTGCACGCCTTCCAGGGCACCAAGTGGACCGTCGCGAAGGAGGTCCCCGGCCTCGCGGGCGGGCACCACCCCTCGATCGCGCCGTACGGCATGTTCCGCTCGGCCACCGCGCCCGTGCAGATCGCGTGCGGCTCGGAGAAGCTGTGGCAGGCGTTCGCCAAGGAGTTTGGCATCGACCCGGCCGGCGAGGGCTTCGCCACCAACGCCGAGCGGGTGGCCAACCGCGACGCGCTCATCGAGACGATCGAGGGGCTGCTCGCCGACGTCGACGCCGAGACCGCCCTGGCCCGGCTCGACGCCGCGGGCGTGCCGGCCGGCAAGGTCCGCTCGCTCGACGACGTCTACTCCTGGGAGCAGACGCTCTCCCAGGGCCTGCTGCTCGACGTCGAGCACTCCACGCTCGGCCCGATCCAGCTGCCCGGCTCGCCGCTGCGCTTCGACGACAACGCCTTCTCCGGCGCCCGCGAGCAGCACGTCGCCCCGCCGACCCTCGGCCAGCACAACGACGCCATCCGCGCCTGGCTCGACGAGGACTGACTCTCCGCCTGCTCCTCCTGCTCCGCCCCGGCCGGGGCCGACCACCACGTACGACGAAGGGCCCGACCGCGATGCGGTCGGGCCCTTCGGGTCAAGCGGGTGGTGCAGGTCAGCCGAGGTCGACGATCGCGGCGACCGGGCCGCCACCGTCGGGGCCCTGGTGGGCGGCGGAGACCGAGACGAACACGGCCGGGTCGCCGGTGACCGCGGCGGTCACGCCGCCGACGCACGACTTGATCTGGCGGTGCCAGTGCACGTCGGAGTCGTCGAGCATCGCGTTGCGGCGGCCACGGACCTGGCCGTCGCCGGAGACCTCGCACTTGAGGAAGACGTTGACCAGGCGGCCGTCGAGGTCGGTGTGGTGCGGGCGCTCGGGCAGGTCGAGGCCGGCGGACTTGATGGCCTCCCAGATGCCGTCCTGGTCCAGCGCGTCCTTCATGACCGAGTGGCCGATGCGGTAGCGGCCGCCGACGCCGGTCGCGTTGCCGACGACGACGATCTGGGCCTGGTCGAGCTCGACGCCCGAGGAGCAGGAGGCGACCGAGGAGAACAGGTCGCGGTTCTTCATGACGTCCTCGTCGGAGGGCATCTCGATCTCGCCGAGGGCGACGGCGATGCCGAGGCCGGTGACGCCGTTGGAGAGGTCCATCGACTCGTGGGTGTGCTCGGTCCACACCTCCTTGCCGCGGCTGTGGGCGTCGCGGATGGTGTGGATCGTCAGCAGCGGGGTCTTGGTCTGGACGTAGTGGACGTCCTTGACGTCGGTGATCCCGGCCCGCTCCATGGCGACCTTCACACCGTCGGCGACCTTCTTGATCATCGCGACGTAGCCGATCTCCTCGGGGAGGATCGGCTCGCTCATCGCGAAGCCCACCGTGAGGCGCTGCTCCTGGCGGCTCGGGTCGTCCTCGGGGACGTCCACGGTCGCGAAGATCGTGGCGTGGGGGCTGATCACGCCGTCGGTGCCACCGGACCACACGATCGGGACCTGCTTGACCTGGTCGGCCGGGGCGCCCTTCTCGATCAGCACCTCGCGGAAGGCGCGGTCGGCGATGATCCGCGTGTAGTCGTTGACACCGCCGTTGCCCTCGGTCTTGCCGATGATCGCGATGACGCGGTCGGCGGCGAAGACGCCCTCGTCGATGAGCTTGGCGAGCTCCGAGGCGTCGGCGACGGAGTGGATCGGGACCTTGCGGACCTCGATGGCTTCAGGCATGGATCAGGCTTCCTTTCGGTCGGGGACGACGATGGTCCCGGCGGTGCGGTTGGCGGCGGCGACGATCGTGCCGAGGTCGGTGATGACGCCGGGGCGTCCGGAGTGCTCGACGAACCGGCAGACGGCGTCGACCTTCGGGCCCATGGAGCCACCGGCGAAGTGCCCGGCGGCGGCGTGCTCACGCATCTGGGTCAGCGTGACCTCACCGACGTCCTCGGCCTCCGGGGTGCCGAAGCCGAGGACGGCGTGCGCCACGTCGGTGGCGATCACGAGCATGTCGACCTCGATGTCGCGGGCGAGGAGCGCCGCGCCGAGGTCCTTGTCGATGACGGCCTCGACGCCGGCCAGCGACCCGTCGTCGCGGCGTACGGTCGGGATGCCGCCGCCGCCGTTGGCGACCACGACGAACCCGGCGTCGACCAGCGCGACGACCGCGGGGGCGTCGAGGACCTCGAGCGGCTCGGGCGAGGCGACCACGCGCCGCCAGCCGCGCTCGCCGCGGTCCTCCCAGGTCTCGCCGTGCTCGATCATCCGGCGGGCCTCGGGCTCGGGGAGGTAGCGACCGATGGGCTTGCTGGGCTTGGCGAAGGCGGGGTCGTCGGCGTCGACGCGGGTGCGGGTGACCAGGGCGGCGGCGGGGCGCTCGATCCCACGGAGGGCGAGCGCGCGGTCGAGGGCGTTGACGAGGATGTTGCCGATCGTGCCCTGCGTCTGCGCGCCGCACCAGTCGAGGGGGACCAGCGGGACGACGCCCGCGGCGATCTCGTTCTTGACCAGCAGGTTGCCCACCTGGGGGCCGTTGCCGTGGGTGACGATCACGTCGATGCCCTCGGCGACGAGGGCCGCGACGGCCTCCATCGCCTTCTCGGCGGCCGCGATCTGGTCCTCCGGACGTGCCTTGCCGTCGGGCGAGGTCATGGCGTTGCCGCCCAACGCGAGGAGGATTCTCATGCGTCGAACCTAGTGAGCGCGCTCACCCGCGTTCATCGTGCGGATCGACCGAACCCGCGCCCGAGCGATGTCAACTTGTGCCAGCGAGCACGCGGGCCAGGACGTCGGCCACCGGGGACGGCGCGCGTCCGACCATCGCGAGGAGCGCCGCGAGCGGCAGCGGACCGGTCGGCAGGCCGTGGTCGTCGTAGTAGGCGAACATCGAGCGCAGCCACGCCCGCTCGCGCTCGTCGAGGCCCTCGCCGCGCCAGGCGTCGGGGTCGGTACGCCGCGCGCGGACCGGCCGCTCCAGCACCTCGGCCGCGGCGCCGGCGACGCCCGCGACCGTGACCAGCGCGGGCCCGCCCAGCTCGTAGGTCGCGCCCTCGTGGCCCGGCGTGGTCAGCACGACGGCCGTCGCGGCGGCGACGTCGTCGAGGTCGACCAGCCCGAACGGGGTGTCCACGGCGTACGGCACGGCGAGCTCGCCGCCCTCGGCGGGCAGGTCGGCGAGGGCGGGGAGGAAGTTCTGCACGTAGGCGCAGGGCTGGAGCACCGTCCAGCGCAGGCCGGAGCGGCGGACCAGGTCCTCGGCGACGGCCTTGCCGAGGTGGTGCGGCATCGACGGCGCGTAGGGGGACGCGACCGAGTGGTAGGTCAGTCGGTCCACGTTCGCCTCGGCCGCGGCCGCGAGCACGGAGGCGACGTACGCCGGCTCGTCGGGGTGGAGGTTGGGCGCGATGACGTGGACGGCGTCCGCGCCGGCGAGCGCGGCGGGCAGGTCCTCGAACGCGGACCGGCCCAGGGGGCGTGCGGACACGCCCACCTGGGCCAGCGCCGCGACCACGGCGCGACCGGTCTTGCCGGTCCCGCCGAGGACGGCGACGTTCATCGGTGGTTCCGTTCCTCGACTCAGAGGTGGTCGACCTCGGCGGAGGCGGCGCCCCCGGCGAGCGTCCCGTAGCCGGGGCCGCGGTCGAAGAACGCGTCCTCGACCGCGGGGGCCGGGCGGCCGGCGCGCTCGGTGGCGGTCGCCTCGGCGTCGTACGACAGCGTGTCGTCGTCGACCGAGCCGGTCAGCACCACGCCGTAGTCGGCGAGCGCGGCCTCCGTGGAGACCTTGCGCCAGCGCACGTCGCGGACGACGAGCTCGGGGTCACGGTCGAGCGGGTTGCCCCAGCCGCCACCACCGGTGGTGCGGATGCGGATGACCTCGCCGGCCTTGACCTCCTCGGCGTCGGCAAGGGCGTCGACCTCGCGCTCGTTCGGGCCGCCCGCGTCGATGACGACCTGGAACGGCGTGCCGGCCTTGCCGCCCTTGACGCCCCAGCACGCGAGGATCGACCGGTCGGCGATCGACATGAAGTGGGCGTCCTTGAGCATCCGGATGTGCTTCTCATAGCCCAGGCCGCCGCGGAACTGGCCCGCGCCGCCGGAGTCCACGGCGAGGCTGAGCGACTCGACGATGAACGGGAAGCGGGACTCGGTGAACTCCGTGGGGAGGTTCCGGCTGTCCGGGACGACGTGGATGGTGTCCTCGCCGTCGGCGTAGTAGCGGCCGCCGGAGCCGCCGCCGAGCACCTCGCGCATGAGGTAGGGGCGGCCCTCGAGGTCCTCGCCGTAGACGCCGGTGTACCGGATGGTCTCCTGGTCGGCCGGCATCTTGCCGTCGACGGCCTTCGCGATCACGCCGGCCAGCACGCCGAGCAGGCGCAGGATGACGAACGTGCGGGCGTTGGTCGGCGCCGGGAAGATCGGCGTGAGCAGCGTGCCCTTCTCGGGGAAGCGCATCTCGATGAGCGGTACGACGCCCTCGTTGACGTCGAGCTCGGCCATCCGCTCGGGGGTGTCGGCGAGGTTGCGCAGGATCGGCGCGAGCCACTTCTTGAGGAAGACACCGTCGGAGTAGTCGCCGCAGTGGTTGATCGGGCCCTTGGCCTGCGGGGACGTGCCGGCGAAGTCGAGCACCAGGCGCTCGCCGTCGGGGTCGTCGGCCGCGGTGCGGGTCAGGGTGATCCGCTGGGTGTGCAGCTGCGGGTCGTCGACGCCGTCGTGCTCGGCGTAGTCCTCCCACGTCCACGTGCCGACCGGGATCTTGGAGAGGATCTCGCGGCGGTAGGTCTCGGTGGAGCGGTCGATGATCGCGTCGAAGCAGGCCTCGACGGTCTCGATGCCGTAGCGGTCGAAGAGCTCCCCGAGCCGGCGCGCGCCCATGAGGCAGGCCGAGCACTCGGCGTCGAGGTCGGCGGCCAGCGACTCGGGCATGCGCGAGTTGCGGGTCATGATCGTGAGCGCCGACCGGTTCGGGACGCCCGCGTCCCACAGCTTGATCGGCGGGACCGCGAGGCCCTCCTCGTAGACGCTGGTGGCGTGCGAGGGCATGGAGCCCGGCACGGCACCGCCGATGTCGTCGTGGTGACCGAAGGCCTGCACGAACGCCACCACGCGGCGCTCGCCCTCGGGTCCGGCGAAGACCGGCACCGTGACGCACAGGTCCGGGAGGTGGCCGATGCCGCCCTCGGACAGGTAGACGTCGTTGTGGAAGAAGACGTCGCCCTCGCGCATCTCCTCGATCGGGAAGTCACGCGCGACGGGGTGGACCAGCGCGGAGTACGACCGGCCGGTCAGCTTGCGCAGCCGGCGGTCGTGGATGCCGGCGCGGAAGTCGTGCGCGTCGCGGATCATCGGGCTGCGGCTGGTGCGCGCGATGGCCGTCTCGACCTCGTGCTCGACCGCGGCCAGGGAGCCCTGGACGATCTCGACGAGGACCGGGTCGGCGCTGCGGCCGGAGTCCTCGGTCAGCGGGCCGAAGGGGAACTGGGTCGGCGCCCGGCGGCTGCCGAGGTCCGGCGCGCCCGCGAAGGTGCTCGTGCCCGAGTGGGTGTCGGTGGTCATGCGTCGCTCCTGGTCACCACGATGTTGGCGTAGTCGTCGACCCGGGCGGTGAAGCCCGGGTGGATGGGCACGGTCGAGCCGAACTCCTCGATGATCACCGGGCCGACCAGCTCCTGCCCGGCGGGCAGGTCGGGGCGCCAGTAGACCGGCGTGTCGACGTACCCGGCCTCGGCGTCGAAGCACACCGGGCGGGTGCTGGTCTGCTGCGGCGTGGCCTGGTCGCTGATGGCCTTCGGGATCTCCGGGCGGCGGATCGGGCCGACGCCGGAGACGCGGAGGTTGACGACCTCGACCTGCTGGGTCGGGTCCTGGGCGAAGTCGTAGCCGTAGAGGGTGTGGTGCTCGGCGTGGAAGCGGTCCGCGACGGTGCGCAGGCTCTCCTCGCTGATCGGGCCGTCCGGCACCGCGACGCGCACCTCGAAGGCCTGGCCGAAGTAGCGGACGTCCGCGGTGCGCACGAAGACGTGCTCCTCGGGGGCGAAGCCCTCGGTGGCCAGCGCCGCGGCGGCGCGCTCGGTGAGGACGTCGTACTCCCGCTGCAGCGCGGCGGGCTCGAGGTCCTCGTGGAGGGCGACGTGGGTCTGCACGTAGTCGTTCTTGACGTCCACGGTGAGCAGGCCGAAGGCCGAGACGTTGCCCGGGTTCGGCGGGACCAGCACGGTCGGTACGCCGAGCACGTCCATGAGGCGGCACAGCAGCAGCGAGCCGGAGCCGCCGAAGGTGGTGAGGGTGAAGTCGCGGACGTCGAGGCCGCGCTTGACGGTGACCTGGCGCAGGGCGTTGGCCTGGTTCCACGCGGAGATCTCCAGGATGCCGGTGGCACACGCCTCCGGGGTGATCTCCAGCTTCGCCGCGAGCTCGCGGATCGCCGCGGACGCCGAGTCGACGTCCAGCGGGATCTCGCCGCCCAGCAGGTGCGGGGGGATCCGGCCGAGGAAGACGTGGGCGTCGGTGATGGTGACCTCGGTGCCGCCCTTGCGGTAGCAGATCGGGCCCGGGTCGGCGCCGGCGCTGTGCGGGCCGACCTTGAGGGTGCCCTCCGGGGAGAGCCAGGCGATCGAGCCGCCGCCCGCGCCGACGGTGACCACGTCGATCATCGGGATCTTGGAGGGGTAGACGCCGACGCTGCCCTCGGTGGTCAGCGTGGGCTCGCCGTCGATGACGACCGAGACGTCGGTCGACGTACCGCCGCCGTCGGAGGTCAGCACCTTGTCGAAGCCCGCGACCTTCGCGATGAGCGCGGCGCCGAGCGCGCCGGCGGCCGGGCCGGAGAGGACGGTGGTGATCGGCTGGTGCACGACCTCGTCGGCCGAGAGCACGCCGCCGTTGGACTTCATCACGTAGAACGGGATGGTCCGGCCGCTCTGGGAGGCCAGGCGGTCCTTGATGTTGGTGACGTAGCGCGAGAGCTTCGGCTTGACCGCGGCGTCGACGAGGGTGGTCATCGACCGCTCGTACTCGCGGTACTCGCGCAGCACCTCACTCGAGATCGAGACGACGGCGTCGGGGTGCTCCTCGAGGAGGATCTCCCGCATCCGCTCCTCGTGCGCCGGGTTGGCGTAGGCGTGCAGGAAGCACACGCCGAGCGTGTCGATGCCCTGGTTCTTGAACCAGCGCGCGACGGTCCGCGCGCCCTGCTCGTCGAAGGGGCGGATCTCGGCGCCGGTGTGGTCGAGGCGGCCGCCGACGCCCTTGACCAGGTCGCGGGGGACGATCCGGTCGGGCTTGACCCAGAAGTAGGAGTTGCCGTAGCCGTCGGGCACCGACTGGCGGGCGATCTCGAGCATCGCCTCGTAGCCCTCGGTGGTGATGAACCCGAGCGCGTCGACCTTGCCCTCGAGGAGCTGGTTGGTCGCGACCGTCGTGCCGTGGCTGACCGCGACGACGTCGTCGAAGCTCGCCCCGGCCAGGTCCAGCACCTTGTCGATCCCCGCCAGGAACCCGTCGGCCGGGTTCCCCGGCGTGCTGGGCGTCTTGGTGGTGACCACCGTGCCGCTGTCCTCGTCGAAGGCCACGACATCGGTGAACGTGCCGCCGGTGTCGATGCCGATCCTCATCCGCCTTGTCATGACCGACATTCAACGGGTTCGGGCCACCTCAGCACGACGGCACCCTCTGCCTACCGATCGGCCATCCTTGGTCAGATCCTGCCAACGCCCGCCCCGCTGGTTGAGCAGGCGAGCGCCAGCGACCTCCGCTGGTTGAGCAGGCGAGCGCCAGCGAGCCGTGTCGAAACCCCCGCACCCGCGCAGGGCCCTGCGCACCTCACCGGGTTTCGACACGCTCAGGCCTGGCGGCCTTCGCTGCTCAACCAACAGCAGACCCACGCCACCACCCGCTGGTTGAGCAGGCGAGCGCCAGCGAGCCGTGTCGAAACCCCGTGACCACGGCAGTGGCCCTGCGCACCTCACCGGGTTTCGACACACTCAGGCCTGGCGGCCTTCGCTGCTCAACCAGCGGAAGACCCGCGCCACCACCCGCTGGTTGAGCAGGCGAGCGCCAGCGAGCCGTGTCGAAACCCCCGCCCCCGCGCAGGGCCTCAACCACCAGCGTCGCGCCACCGCCCCCGCGCAAGCGCAGGGAGGTCGTCGAGCCGCCCGTCGATCAGCGCCTGCCGCTTGGCGCGGCTCCACCCCTGCAGCTGCTTCTCGAAGTAGTACGCGTCGTCGATCCGGTTGAACTCGGCCGACCACACGAGGCGCACCGGCCGTCGACGGCCCGGACGGGTGTACGCCGCGCCCAGGCCGAGGTCGTGCTCGCTCACGCGTCGCTCGAGGTCGGTCGTGCTGCCGACGTAGTACGAGCCGTCGGCGCACTCCAGCAGGTAGGTCCACGCCATGGCGGTACGCCTCCCCCGCCGGGCGTTCGGGTGAACTGACCGGTCCGCGCCCTGTGGAGAACCCCGCCACATCCACCCGCTGGTTGAGCAGGCGAGCGCCAGCGAGCCGTGTCGAAACCCCCGCACCCGCGCAGAGCCCTGCCCACCTCACCGGGTTTCGACACACTCAGGCCTGGCGGCCTTCGCTGCTCAACCAGCGGGGGCGGCCGTCCCCACCGCCCTGCGCACCTCACCGGGTTTCGACACGCTCAGGCCCCGGGGGGCCTTCGCTGCTCAACCAGCGGGGGGCCTTCGCTGCTCAACCAGCGGGGAGGGTCAGGGGGAGACGAGCCCCTCGACGGCGCGGGCGACCTCGAGCAGGCGCAGGTCGGCGCCGTGGGGGGCGACGATCTGGACGCCGACGGGAAGGCCGTCGCGGGTGGTGCCGGCGGGCACGGAGATGGCCGGGCAGCCGGTGACGGTGATGAAGTACGCCGAGCGCATCCAGTCCAGGTAGGTCTCCATCGGCTTGCCGTTGATCGCCGAGGGGAACTCCTGGTCTGCGGGGAACGGCGGCACCTGCGAGACCGGCAGCACCAGCACGTCGTAGGAGCCGAAGAACTCCCGCATCGTCTCCGAGAGCGCCGTGCGCTGGGTGTAGGCGCGGGCGACGTCGGCGCCGGTGAGGGACTCCCCCGCTCGGATGTTGTCGGCCAGCGAGGCCTTGAACGCGTCGGGGTGCTCGGCGAGGAGCGCACCGAACTTGGCCTGGAAGTGCCAGGCGCGCAGCGTGCGGAAGGTGTCCTCGGCCAGGCCGAGGTCGGGGTGGGCGCCGGAGACGGCGGCCCCGGCGGAGGCGAGCGCCCGGCCGGTCGCCTCGACGACGCCGGCCACCTCGTGGTCGACCTCGAAGGCGCCGCCGAGGTCGGTGCTGAGCGCGACGCGCAGCCCGCCGAGGGCGGCCGGCCGCGGGTCGGCGAAGGTCGAGCCCGCGTCGCCCAGCGCTTGCGGCGCCCGCGCGTCGGGGCCGGCCATCACCGAGAGCAGCAGCGCCAGGTCGGCGACGTTGCGGGCCATCGGCCCGCCGACCGAGGTGGTCTCCCACTGGTTGTACAGCGGCCACTCCGGCACCCGCCCGAGGCTGGGCCGCATGCCGACCACGCCGCAGAACGACGCGGGGTTGCGCAGCGAGCCACCCATGTCCGAGCCGTCCGCGAGCGGCACCATCCCGGCCGCCAGCGCGCACGCCGCGCCGCCGGAGGAGCCGCCGGCCGACCGCGAGGCGTCGACCGGGTTCAGCGTGGTCCCGAAGACCTTGTTGAACGTGTGCGACCCGGCCGCGAACTCCGGCACGTTGGTCTTGCCGATCGTCACCGCACCCGCGCCGCGCACCCGCTCGACGAGCAGCTCGTCGCGGTCGGGGACGTGCTCGGCCCGCAGCGTCGAGCCGTACGTCGTCCGCCACCCGCCCACGGCGTGGGTGTCCTTGAAGGCGAACGGCAGGCCGTGCAGCGGGCCGACCTCCTCGCCACGCGCGAGCGCCTCGTCGGCGGCCGCGGCACCCGCACGGGCGCGCTCCTCGTCGAGGGAGACGACCGCGTTGAGCTGCGGGTTCCGCTCGGCGATCCGCGCGAGGTGCAGGTCGAGCAGCTCGCGGGCCGAGACGTCGCGACGGCGGACCGCCGCGGCCATCTCCCGGGCGGTCGAGTCGACCGAGAGACCGGCCGAGCCCGAGCCCCGGGCGGGGACCGCGATCACCGGCGCCGGCCCAGCAGCCCGCCGACCACGACGCCGGCGAGCACCAGCGCACCGCCGACGACGACTCCGGTCAGGAACGACTGGTCACCGCCGACCGAGGCCCGCGGAGCGGCCGCGGCCGCGGCGAAGACGGTCGCGTCGGCGGCCACCGCGGCCGGGGCCGCGGCACCGGCCGGAGCGGCCCCGTCGGAGGAAGCCGGAGCAGCCGGGGCGGCCGCGGCCTCCGCGGGCAGCCCGTTGGCGATGACCTTCTCGACGTTGCCGAAGAACTCCGCGGCCATCCGGCGCGAGACGCTGGTGAGCATCCGCTGGCCGACGCCGCCGATCATCCCGCCGACGACCGCGTCGGCGTCGTAGGACAGCACGGTCTCCTCGCCCTGCGGCTCGAAGCGGACCGCGACGGTGGCGTCGATCGTGCCCGGCGCGCCGGCGCCCTTGAGGCCCATGGTCAGCGACTCGTGCTGCTGGAGGTCCGAGAGGGTGCAGGCGCCGTTGTAGGTGCCCTTGATGGCGGCGACGCCGGCGCTGACGGTCATGGCGTAGGCGTTCTCGCCGGTGGTCTGCAGCTGCTCGCAGCCGGGGATCGTGGCCACGAGCACCCGCGGGTCCAGCAGCGCCTCCCAGACCTTGTCGACGGGGGCGGCGATGGTGTTCTGGCCGGCGATCTTCATCGGTTCTCCTCCGGAGTCGTGGTGGCCACGGCGTGCTGCGCGCGGAGCTCGAAGAGCTCCGACGGCGAGATCGGCATGGCGGTGATGGGCAGCCCCTCGGCGTCCTCGATGGCGGCCGCGATGGCGGCGGAGCCGGGGATGACGCCGGCCTCGCCGGCGCCCTTGATGCCCAGGGGGTTGAGCGGGGACGGGGTCTCGAGGTGGTCGATGTCGATGGAGTCGGGGACCTCGGTGACGTAGGGCATCAGGAAGTCCATGAACGAGGCGTTGAGCAGCTGGCCGGACTCGTCGTAGGCCATCTTCTCGTAGAGCGCCCCGCCGACGCCCTGGGCGACGCCGCCGTGGATCTGGCCCTCGACGATCATCGGGTTGATGACCGTGCCGCAGTCGTGGACGACGGCGTACTTGAGGATCGTGATCTCGGCGGTGTCGGGGTCGGTCTCGACGATCACGGCGTGCATGCCCGAGGCGAACGTCGAGCGGGTGGGCGAGTAGAAGTCCTTGCCCTCCAGGCCCGGCTCGTCGTCCTCGGCGACCGGTGGCTTGGTCGGGTCGCCGACCGAGAACTGCGTGGCCGCCTTGGACGCCTCGTCGAAGGCGTAGCGCAGCGGGTTCGAGAGCACCGCGACCGTCCCGAGCGAGATCGAGGTGCCCGGGGAGCCCTTGACCGAGACGACGCCGTCGACGATCTGCAGGTCCTCGGGGTCGGCCTCGAGCGCGTCGGAGGCCAGCCGCAGCACCTTCTCCTTGGCCCGCTTGGCGGCGAGGTGGATCGCCGAGCCGCTCATCACGGCCGCGCGGGAGGCGAAGGTGCCGACGGCGTACGCCATCCGGCGGGTGTCGCCGGTGGTGATCTCGACGTCCTCGAACGGCACGCCGAGCTCGTCGGCCACGATCTGCGCGAACGCCGTCTGGTGGCCCTGGCCCTGGCTGGTCAGGCCGGTGGCGACCTTGACCTTGCCGGAGCTCTCGATGTTGACGTGCGCGCCCTCGTAGGGGCCCGCGCCGGTGCCTTCGACGTACGCCGCCAGGCCGATGCCGACGCGGCGGCCCTGGGCGGCCATCTCGGCGCGGTAGGCCGGGAAGCCCTCCCAGCCGACCAGCGTCTTGATCTTCTCCAGCATCGCCGGGAAGTCCCCGGAGTCGTAGATCGTCTCGCGACCGTCCTGGAAGACCAGGCCGTGGTCGTAGGGGAACTCGTCGGGCTGGATCAGGTTGACCTCGCGGACGTCGGCGCGGTCCTTGCCGAGGTAGGCGGCGATCGCGTCCATCGTCCGCTCCATCACGAAGCAGCCCTGCGGCCGGCCCGCTCCCCGGTAGGGCGTGACGATCACGGTGTTGGTGTACAGGGAGTCGAAGACGACCCGGTAGGGGCCGGTCTTGTAGGGCCCGACCAGCTGGGTCGAGGCGTTGATCGGGACGATCAGGCCGTACGGCGTGTAGGCGCCGTGGTCGTGCCAGAACCGGACGTCGAGCCCGAGCAGCCGGCCCTCGTCGTCGAACCCGACCTCGACGTGGTGCAGCTGCGCGCGCTCGTGCGCGGAGGAGATGAAGTGCTCGCGGCGGTCCTCGGTGAACTTCACCGGCCGCCCCAGCCGCTGCGCAGCCAGCGAGACCAGCAGCTCCTCGGGCCAGGGGTGGTTGATCTTGACGCCGAACCCGCCGCCCACGTCGGGGGTGATCACGTCGACCTGGAGCAGGTCGAGGCCGAGCTTGGCGGCGACGGCGGCGCGGACGCCGGTGGAGGTCTGCGTGGAGGTCCACACCTGCAGCCGGCCGTTGGCGGTGTCCCAGCGGGCGGTGACGCCGCGTCCCTCCATCGGCATGCAGGCGCTGCGCTCGATGTCGAAGTCCAGCGACAGGGTGTGCGGGGCGGCGGCGATCGCGGCCTCGGCGTCGCCGTTGCTCTGCTCCGAGCGGGCGGCGATGTTGCCGGGCACGTCGTCGTGGACCAGGTGCTCGGCCGCGCGGGCGGCCTCGATGCCGACCACCGCCGGGAGCAGCTCGTAGTCCACGACGATCTGCGCGACGGCGTCCTCGGCGACGTACCTGTCCTCGGCGACGACGATCGCGATCGCCTCGCCGACGTAGTTCACCTCGTCGCGGGCCAGGGCGTACTGCGTGCGGCCGTGGGTCAGCGTCGGGTGCGGGATGAGCAGCGGCAGCGGCTCGGCCATCGCGCCCTCGAGGTCGTCGTAGGTCCACACCGCGTGGACGCCCTCGACGTCGAGCACCGCGTCGACGTCGACGGAGAGGATGCGGGCGTGGGCGTGGGGGCTGCGCAGCACCGCGACGTGCAGCGCGCCGAGGTCGATGTCGTCGACGTACTGCCCGCCGCCGCGGAGCAGCCGGTCGTCCTCGACCCGCTGGACGGCCTCGCCCATCAGCTTGGTGGTCATGCGCCCAGTCCCGTCGTCGATGCGTCGTCGTCGCGGGCGACCTCGGCCTCGCCGCTCGCCGCCTCGAGCCCGCCGTCCGGGCCGTCCGGGGGCGGCGCGGCCGGCGCGTCGCCGCGGGCGATCTCCGCGGCGCGCTCGACGGCCTTGACGATGTTCTGGTACCCGGTGCAGCGGCACAGGTTGCCCGCCACCATCTCCTTGGCCTCCTCGTGCGTCGGGCAGGGGTTCTCCTTGAGGCCCGCGGTGACGGTGGTGAGGAAGCCGGGGGTGCAGAAGCCGCACTGGAGGCCGTGGCACTCCCGGAAGGCCTGCTGCACGGGGTTGAGCGAGCCGTCCGGCTCGGCCAGCCCCTCGACGGTGGTGATCTCGGTGCCGACCGCGGAGACGGCGAACATCAGGCAGCTGCGCACCGGCCGGCCGTCGACCAGCACGGTGCACGCGCCGCAGACGCCGTGCTCGCAGCCGACGTGCGTGCCGGTCAGGCCGCACTCCTGGCGCAGGGCGTCCGACAGCAGCCGGCGGGCGGGGACGGCGACGTCGTGGGTCACGCCGTTCACCTCGAGCCGGACGTCGTGGGTCTTCTCAGCGGTCTTCCCAGCGGGGTTTCCTGCGGGGTTCTCAGCCACGGTCACTCCTCCCGAGCGTGGTCGTGGGCCGCGGTCAGCACGCGCGCGGTCAGCACTGTGACCAGGTGCGCGCGGTACGCCGCGGAGGCATGGATGTCGGTCTCCGGCTCCAGCTGCGCCAGGGCGGCCTCGGCGGCCCGGGCCAGCGCGGGCTCGTCGACGGCGCCGGCGAGGGCCTCGGTGAGGTCGACGACGACCGGCACGTCGGAGACCGACAGGTAGCCGGCGCGGGCCGAGACGACCCGGCCGTCCTCGACGGCGACGACGGCGGCGACGCCGCACATGGCGTAGTCGCCGTGGCGGCGCGAGATCTCCTCGAACGCCACGCCGGAACCGGCGGGCAGCGCGGGGAAGAACGCCTCGACCGCGACCTCGTCGTGGGCCAGGCTCGACTCGAGCGGGCCGACGTAGAGGTCGGCGGCGGCGATGGTGCGGCGGCCGGCGGGGCCGACGACGTCGACCGAGCCGTCGAGCAGCTGGAGCACCATCGGCATCTCCGCGGCGGCGTCGGCGTGGACGATCGAGCCGACGGTGGTGCCGCGGTTGCGGATGGTCGGGTGGGCCACGTTGGCCAGCGCGAGCGAGACCAGGGGCTGCACGCGGCGTACGTCGGGCGAGGCCAGGACGTCGGCGTGGCGGGCGAGGGCACCGATCCGGACGCCGGAGGCGTCGGCGGTGACGTGGTCGAGATCCGGCAGGCCGTTGATGTCGACCAGCAGCGCGGGGGCCGCGAGGCGCATCGACATCAGCGGCACGAGGCTCTGGCCGCCGGCGAGCACCTTGGAGTCGGGGTGGCTGCCCAGGGCCTGGACCGCCTCCTCCAACGTCTCCGGACGGGCGTAGTCGAACGCCGTGGGTTTCACGTGGGGAGCCGGCCTTTCTGAGTTGCTGGGTGGTGCGGTGTCCGAGAGGAGGTGTCGGCCGGACCGGGCGGGCCCGGTCCGGCCGACGCCGGGCTACATGGCCCGGGTGACGTCCTCGGCCCCGGTCTTGTGGTCGCGGGGCCGACCGATGTTCACCAGGTGGTAGAAGGCGATGACCATGATCGTGCCGAGCGCGATGCCGCTGAGCTCGAAGTCGCCCATGACCAGCGTCACGTTGCCGATGCCGGCGATGAGGCCGGCCGCCAGCGGGACCATGTTGATCGGGCTGCCGAAGTCGATCCGGTTGTCCACCCAGATCTTGGCGCCGATGAGGCCGATCATGCCGTAGAGGACGACGGTGATGCCGCCGAGGACGCCACCCGGGATGGCGTTGATGACCACGCCGAACTTCGGGCAGAGACCGAGGATGATCGCCACGGCGGCGGCGACGTAGTAGGCGGCGGTCGAGTAGACCTTGGTGGCCGACATGACGCCGATGTTCTCGGCGTACGTCGTGGTCGGCGAGGCACCGAAGGCGCTGGCCAGGGCGGTCGCGGCGCCGTCGGCGCCGAGCGCGCGGCCCATGTAGGGGTCGAGGTCGTCCCCGGTCATCTCCGCGACGGCGCGGACGTGGCCGGTGTTCTCGGCGATGAGCGCGATGACGGCCGGGATGACCAGCAGCGCGAAGGTCAGGGAGAAGTCCGGCGCGTGGACCTTGCTGACCCCGTCGGCCAGGTCGCCGGTCGGCAGGCCGAACCACGGCGCGTCGCCGAGGCCGGAGAGGTTCACCCGGTCGCGGGTGGTGACGGTGCCGGTGCCGTCAGGCGAGGTGATCTGCCCGAAGACGACGTCGGTCAGGAACGACAGCGCGTAGCCGAAGATGAGCGCGAGGAAGATCGAGATCCGCGACCAGAAGCCGGGGAAGCGCACCGCGGCGACGACGACGAAGGCGGCGGTCGCCAGCGCGATCCACTGGTCCTGGGGCCAGTAGGTGTTCGCGACCACCGGGGCGAGGTTGAAGCCGATCAGCATGACGACGGCGCCGGTGACGGCCGGCGGCAGGATCCGCTTGATCGCGTTGGTGCCGATGTAGTGGACCAGCACGCCGACCAGCAGCAGGATCACACCGGCGATGAGGATCGCGCCGGTGACGTCGGCGGAGTCGCCGCCCTGGGCGCGGATCGCGGCGACACCGGAGACGAACGAGCCGCTCGTGCCGAGGTAGCTGGGCACCTTGTTGTTGACGACCAGCAGGAACAGGATCGTGCAGATACCGGAGAACAGGATCGCCAGGTTGGCGTCCAGCCCCATGATCAGCGGGAAGACGAACGTCGCCCCGAACATCGCCACGACGTGCTGGGCACCCAGACCGATGGTCTTGCCCCAGCTCAGGCGCTCCATCGGCCCGACGGCCTCACCGGGCGCAGGGTCCACCTGCGTCCACTTGAACATCGACATGCGGAAGTTCCCTTCGCCAGCGGTGGTACCGAGAGAGAAGCGAGCCTAGGGAGGCCTAGGTCACGCCCTCATTGGGCAGCATCGCCGAAAGGGTGCCCCGAACGTCGACACAACCTGCCTACGGCGCGCCGCCGGGAACCTGCGGGGTCACCCGCCGACGACCTCGAGCACCTTGAGCGCGACCGCGACGTCGAGGCGCAGGTTGTGGTCGGAGGTGATCGGGCCGAGCAGCCGCTCGAGCTTGGTCACGCGGTAGCGGATGGTGTTGTAGTGGAAGAACTGCAGGCGCGCCGCCTCGGCGACGTTGAAGTTCGTCGACAGCAGCACCTGGAGGGTCTCCCGCAGCGCGGCGGCCTCCTCGGTCTGGCCGGCCAGCTCGCCGAGCACGTCGGTGGCGAAGGCGCGCAGCTCCATGTCGTCGGGGACCATCGCGATCAGCCGGTGCAGGCCCAGCTCGTCGAACCAGGTCGTGGTACCCCCGCCGCGGACCCGCCGGCCGACGGCCACGGCCCGGTAGGCCTGCGCGTAGCTCTCCGGCAGGCTGCGTACGTCGCGTGCCAGCCGCCCCACGCCGACCGAGAACGGCCGGCGGCCGCCGCCCTTGTCGCCGGCGACCGTGCGGACCAGGCGCAGGACCGGGTCCGAGCCGGGCACGCTGCCCTCCGCCGGCAGGACCGTGACCACCTCGGACCCGAAGTCCGCGACCGGGACGGCCCGGGACACCCCGCCGAGCACCTGGCGCCAGGCGTCGGCGAAGCGCTCCTGCCACAGCCGCTGCTCCTCCACCGTCCCGGACGGCTCGCCGGCCGGCGGGGGGTCGAGCTGGGCGACGAGCACGATCGATGGCCCGCCGAGGTCCCAGCCGAAGCCGGCGACGTGCTCGCGGACGAACTCCTCCGAGCCGGCCCGGCCGAGCAGCACGTCGCGCAGGAAGTCGCCGCGGTACTTGTTCTCCACCGCCGAGACCGCCTGCTGCCGGCTGATCGACAGCGCGACCGCGGTGACGGCGCGCCGCAGGGCGACCCGCTCGAGGTCGGTGAGCGCGCGGTCGGCGACGACCACGAGGTGCCCGAGCGGCTGGGCGGGCGTGGCGACCTGGAGGCGGTGCACCCGCGACCCGCCGGCCAGGACGGTGTCCTCGGCGTCGAGCCGCTCCACGCGCAGCCGGCCGGTGGGGTCGACCAGGTCGCCGGCCTCGAGCGCGCCGCGCACGGCATCGCGCAGGCGGGTCACCCGCTCCCGGCCGTCGGTGGTGGTGACCGCGACGTCCACGCGCAGGGAGGCGCCGATGGCGTCGACGATCGCGCCGAGGTCGGCGTTCGCGAGCACCTGCTGGGCGAGGCCCTCGGCCAGCTCGTCGACGTCGAGGGGCTCGACCGACGGCTCGGGCGACGGCGTGGGCGACGACACGGACGCCGACCCATCCGTTATCAACTCTTGTCCCGCGCCGGAGCCGGAGTTGGCAAAGCTCACCATTCGGCGCACCCTAGTTCATCCGTTAGCGTCCGGGAGGTGCCACCTCCGCGCTCGACCCGGACCCGCGTCGCGGGAGCCGGGACCGCCGCCCTCCGGCGACGGTTGCAGGAGGAGCCGGGCACCGGCGAGGTCGTCCACTCCGGGGCCTCCGCGATCTACGTCCTGCTGCGGCACGAGGCCGGCGACCGGGTCGTCGGCGTCGCCGCCCACGGCGCCGTGCACGTGCCGGCCACCATCGCCACCGCCCTGGCCAGCCTGCCCGACGTCCCGGTCGGCACCCCGGCCACGGTCGTCGACGGCGTCCTCCACGTCGGGCACCTCGCCGTCGCGGTCGACCGGCTCGTCCCCACCGACCTCCCCGCCCTCCCGCCGGAGGCCGCCGACCGACTCGCTGCGGCGACCCCCGACCTGACCCCCGTCCGCGACCAGCTCCCCGCGGCGGCGCTCGACGCGCTGGCCGCCGGCGACGGCGACGCCGTCGAGGCCCTCCTCGGCCGCGGCGACGGGCTGACCCCGGTCGGCGACGACGTCGTGGCCGGCTGGCTCGTGGCCGCCCGCGCCGCCGACCGCCCCCGCGGCGCGGTCGCCGCCGGCGTACGTCGCTGGGCGCACCGCACCACCACGCTCTCCGCGACCCTCCTGGTCGACGCGATCGAGGGCGGGTGCATCCCGGAGTTCCGCTCGCTGCTGCTGGCCCTCGCCACCGGCCGCGACGTCGACGGCGCGGTCGCCCGGCTCACCGCCGTCGGCCACACCTCCGGCGCGGGGATGCTCCTCGGCGCCGGCCTCGCGCTCCGCCCCTGACCCACCCGATCCGCACCCGATCCACCGTCCCCGCCACTCCCACCTCACACGGAGGAACCACTCGATGACAGTCGAGCACGTCGAGATCCGCGCCGGCGCGTACGCCGACAGCGTCGCCCTGCTGCAGGTCAGCCGCGACGTCGCCGCCACGCCGGGCGTCGTCGCCGCCCAGGTGGCCATGGCGACCGAGCTCAACCTCGAGGTCCTGGCCGGCATGGGCTTCACGCTGCCGCCGGCCTCCCCCAACGACATGGTCGTTGCGCTGCGCGTCGAGGACGACGGCGTCGTCCCGGCCGCGCTGGCCGCCGTCGACGCCGCCCTGGCCGCGGCCCGCAAGGGCGCCGCGGGCGGGGGCGACACGACCCTCGCCGCCCCGCGCACCACCGGCTCGGCGCTGCGCCGCGCCGGGGGCGGGCTCGCGCTCGTCTCGGTGCCGGGCGCCTCGGCGCTGGTCGAGGCGATGGACGCCCTCGACGCCGGCTCCGACGTGATGGTCTTCAGCGACAACGTGCCGGTCGAGCAGGAGCTCGCCCTGAAGCGGATCGCCCGCGACCGCGGCCTGCTGGTCATGGGCCCCGACTGCGGCACCGCCGTCGTCGGCGGCGTGGGCCTCGGCTTCGCCAACACCACCGCGCCGGGCCGCGTCGGCATCGTCGCCGCCTCCGGCACCGGCTGCCAGCAGGTCCTCGCGCTGCTCGACCACGCCGGCGTCGGCGTCTCCGCCGCGCTCGGCGTCGGCGGCCGCGACCTGTCCGCGGCCATCGGCGGCATCTCCACGATGACCGCCCTGGACCGCCTCGACGCCGACCCGACCATCGAGCAGGTCATCGTCGTCTCCAAGCCGCCGGCCGCCGAGGTCGCCGCCGCGGTGGAGGAGTACGCCGCCGGACTGGGCACGCCGGTCCGCTTCGCGCTGCTCGGCGCCGGCCAGCCCGACATCACCACCCAGGTCGAGAGCCTGCTGGCCGACCTCGGAGTGGCCGTCCCGGAGTGGCCGACCTGGGGCTCGCCCGCGCAGGCCGTCGGCGGCTCCGCGCTGCGCGGCCTCTTCGTCGGCGGCACGCTCTGCGACGAGGCGATGCTCATCGCGGCGGAGTCGCTCGGCGGCATCCGCAGCAACATCCCGCTCTCCCCCGAGCTCGCCCTCGGGCCGGACCTCACCGCGCCGGGCCACCTCATGATCGACTTCGGCGACGACGGCCTCACCCGCGGCCGCGCGCACCCGATGATCGACCCGACGCTGCGCCTCGACCAGCTCACCAAGGTCGCGCAGGACCCCGACACCGCCGTGGTGCTGCTCGACGTCGTCCTCGGCCACGGCGCCCAGGACGACCCGGCCGCCGATCTCGCGCCGGCGATCGCCGCGGCGCGAGCGGTACGCGACGTACCCGTCGTGGTCGCGTGCGTCGGCACCTCGGCCGACCCCCAGGGCCTCCAGCGCCAGGCCGAGGCGCTCGCCGCCGCCGGCGCCGAGGTCCACCTGTCCAACGCCGCCGCCACCCGCCGCGCGCTCGCTCTCGTCCCCGGAGGCACCCTGTGAACCAGCCCGCCCCCAGCCAGCCCCCCGCCGCCGTCGCCGCGGTCGGCGCCGACATGTTCGCCGCCGCCGTCGAGGCCCAGGCCGTCCCGGTCGAGCGCGTCGACTGGAAGCCGCCCATGGACGGCACCGTCGACGACCTCGCCACCGTCGCCGCCGACCCGCTGCGCCGCGACGCCAACGCGCGCGCGGTCAAGCAGATGCTCGACGTCCAGGCGATGCTCGTCGGCGTCGCCCCCGCCTCGGAGCTGCTCGGCCTGGAGAAGGGCCAGTTCCTCCACGCCGGCCCGCCGATCGAGTGGGCCCGCACCGCCGGCCCGCTGCGCGGCGCGCTCATGGGCGCGGCCGCCTTCGAGGGTCTCGTCGAGGACCCCGAGGACGCCGTCGCGCTCTTCGAGGCCGGCACCGAGGTCGCCCTCGAGCCCTGCCACCACCGGGGCGCGGTCGGCCCGATGGCCGGCGTCGTCTCGCCGTCGATGTGGATGTTCGTGCTGGAGGACCCCGCCACCGGGCGCCGCACCTACTGCTCGCTCAACGAGGGCCTCGGCAAGGTGCTCCGCTACGGCGCCTACTCCCCCGAGGTGCTCCAGCGCCTGCGCTGGATGCGCGACTCGCTCGGCCCGCTGCTCGCCGAGGCCGTCACCGCCGCCGGGCCGATCGACGCGACCGCGATCCTCGGCCAGATGCTCCAGATGGGCGACGAGGCGCACAACCGCAACCGCGCCGGCACGCTCATGCTGCTGCGCGACCTCGCCCCGCACCTGGTCCGCTCCTCCCGGCCCGCCGAGGAGGTTGCCGAGGCGCTCGCGTTCGTCGGCGGCAACGACCACTTCTTCCTCAACGTCGCGATGCCGGCCTGCAAGCTCGCCCTCGACGCCGCCCGCGACATCGAGGGCAGCACGATGGTCGTCGCGATGGCCCGCAACGGCACCGACTTCGGCATCCAGGTCTCCGGCACCGGCGACCAGTGGTTCACCGGACCGGCGCAGCTGGCCGACGGCCTGTTCCTCGGCGACTACGGCCCCGAGGACGCCAACCCCGACATCGGCGACTCCGCGATCACCGAGACCGCCGGCATCGGCGGCTTCGCGATGGCCGCCGCCCCGGCGATCGTCCGGTTCGTCGGCGGCACCGTGCCCGACGCGCTGGCCACCAGCCGCCGGATGCGCGAGATCACCATCGGCGAGAACGACCGCTGGCCGATCCCGGTCCTCGACTTCGCCGGCGCCGCCACCGGCATCGATGTCTCCGCGGTCTGCCGCACCGGCATCCTGCCGCAGATCAACACCGGCATGGCCGGCCGGGTCGCCGGCGTCGGCCAGGTCGGCGCCGGGCTGGTCACCCCGCCCGCGTCGATCTTCCCCGCGGCCCTCGCCGCGCTGGCCGAGCGCACCCGGGCCCGCGCCGAGGCCTGACCGGCCCCACGACGTACGGCGCGCGCACCCCGGCGATCCCGGGGGCGCGCGCCGTCCGCATTCCCCCACCCCCGCCCGCCACCTCGCCGAGTCGGCACTTCTGACGGGCCGAGTCCGCACTTCTGACCGGCCGAGTCCGCACTTCTGGCGGGCCCTCCTTCGAGGCCCTCAGGAGGAGCGGTCGAGCCGACGGGCGAGGTACGGCGCGGTGGCGCCCACCCCGGCCGCGGCGACCTCCCGCGGGGTGCCCTCCGCGACGACCCGGCCGCCGGTGTCGCCGCCGCCGGGGCCGAGGTCGACGACCCGGTCGGCGGTGGCGATCGTGTCGAGGTCGTGCTCGACCAGCACCACGGTGTTGCCGGCATCGACGAGCCGGTGCAGCTGGCGCACCAACCGGTCGGTGTCGGAGGGGTGCAGCCCCGCGGTGGGCTCGTCGAGGACGTAGAGCGTGTGCCCGCGCTGGACGCGCTGGAGCTCGGTGGCCAGCTTGATCCGCTGCGCCTCGCCGCCGCTGAGCTCGGTGGCCGGCTGCCCCAGCCGCAGGTAGCCCAGCCCCACCTCCTGCAGCGCCCGCAGCCCCCGGGCCGCCACCGGCACGTCGGCGAGCACCTCGGCGGCCTCGTCGACCGCCATCGCCAGCACGTCGGCGATGCTGCGCCCGCGGTAGGTCACCTCGAGCGTCTCCGCGTCGTACCGCGCGCCGTGGCAGGTCGGGCACGGCGCGTAGGTGCTGGGCAGGAACACCAGCTCCACCGACACGAACCCCTCCCCCTCGCACGTCGGGCAGCGCCCCTCGGCGGTGTTGAAGGAGAACCGGCCGGCGCCGTACCCGCGCTCGCGCGCCTCCGGCGTCGCGGCGAAGACCTTGCGGACGGCGTCGAAGAGCCCCGTGTACGTCGCCAGGTTGGACCGCGGCGTACGCCCGATCGGCCGCTGGTCGACGAGCACCAGCCGGTCGACCTGCTCGAGGCCGCGGACCGCCCGGACGCCGACCTCGCCCGAGCCCGACCGCGAGCCCGCGCCCGGCCCCACCCCGGAGCCGTCCCCCACCACGTCGTCGTCCCCGTCGGGCTCGACCGCGGGCTGGCCCAGGTGGCGCCGGACGGCCTCGGCGAGCACCTGGACGACGAGCGTCGACTTGCCCGACCCGGAGGGGCCGGTGACGGCGGTGAACGCGCCGAGCGGCAGGTCGACGGTGACGTCGGCGAGGTTGTGCCGGGTGACGCCCTCGAGCCGGAGGTGGCCGCTCGGCTCCCGGGGCTGGTGCTCGAAGCGCTCGGCGCGGCCGAAGAGGTGCTCGGCGGTCAGCGAGCCCGCGACGTCGGCCAGGCCCGGGACCGGCCCGGAGTAGAGCACCTGCCCGCCGCCCTCGCCGGCGCCGGGGCCGATGTCGACGACCCAGTCCGCGCGGCGCACGACGTCCATGTCGTGCTCGACGACGAAGAGCGTGTTGCCGGCGGCCTTGAGCCGGTCGAGCACGGCGAGCAGCGGCTCGGCGTCGGCCGGGTGCAGGCCCGCGGACGGCTCGTCGAGCACGTAGACGACGCCGAAGAGCCCCGAGCGCAGCTGCGTGGCGATCCGCAGCCGCTGCGCCTCGCCCGGGGAGAGCGTGGTGGAGCCGCGGCCCAGTGAGAGGTAGCCCAGCCCGAGGTCGAGCAGGACCTCGATCCGCGCGACCAGGTCGGCGCTGATCCGCACCGCCGCGTCGTCAGGGTCGCCCTTGGCCTCGGGGCGCAGCAGCTCGACCAGCTCGGTGAGGGGGGCGGCGTTCGCCTCGGCGATCGAGAGGCCGGCGAAGGTGACCGCGAGCGCCTCGGGCCGCAGGCCGCTGCCGCCGCAGGTGCGGCACGGCGCGGTGCTGACGAAGGCCAGCATCCGGGCGCGCATCTTCTCGCTGGGCGAGGAGGCGAGGGTCTGCTGCACGTGGCGGCGGGCGCTGCGGAAGGTGCCCATGTAGTCGCGTCCGCCGCCGCCGTCCTTGTCCTGGGGGCGGATCAGCACGCGCGGCTGCTCCTCGGTGAACAGCAGCCACTGCCGGTCCTCCGCGGACAGCTCGCGCCAGGGCCGGTCGACGTCGATGCCGAGGTTCTTCACGATGCGGCGCAGGTTGTGGGCCTGCCACGCGCCCGGCCACGCGGCGATCGCGCCCTCGCGGATGCTCAGCGAGGAGTCGGGGACCAGCAGGTCCTCGGTGACGTCGTGGGTGACGCCGGCGCCGTGGCACTCCGGGCAGGCGCCGGCGGCGGTGTTCGGGCTGAACGCCTCCGCCGCGAGGTGCTCGGCGCCCTCGGGGTAGGTGCCGGCGCGGGAGTAGAGGATCCGCAGCAGGTTCGACAGGGTCGTGATCGTCCCGACGGTCGAGCGCGAGCTCGACGACCCGCGGCGCTGCTGGAGCGCCACCGCGGGCGGCAGGCCGGTGATCTCCTCGACGTGCGGCACGCCGACCTGCTGGAGCAACCGGCGGGCGTACGGCGCCACCGACTCGAAGTAGCGGCGCTGCGCCTCGGCGTACAGCGTGCCGAAGGCCAGCGAGGACTTCCCCGACCCCGACACCCCGGTGAAGGCCACCATCGCGTCGCGGGGCAGGTCGACGTCGACGTCCTTGAGGTTGTGCTCGCTGGCGCCGCGGACCCGCACGCAGCCGTCGAGCGCCTCGGGGCTCGTCACCTGGCCGCCGCTCATGCCGCCGCCTCCGCGGCGCGGCAGTGGACGAGGACGCCGACGACCAGCTCGCGGGAGATGAGGTCGCCGATGGTGTCCTGCTGGTCCTGGGCGCGGGCCCAGCGCGGGTCGTCGCGGTGGCGCCGCTCGACGGCGTCGTCGACCGCGTCGGCGGCGCGCTGCCAGTCCTCGGGCGTGCTGGGCAGGTCGGTGAGCGGGACCGTCTCGACGACCCGCAGTCCCGCGGCGGCGACGGCGGCCTCCAGCTCGGCGCGGTCGGGGAAGTGGTTGCCCTCGGGCTGGTCGGGCAGGGAGTCGACCGCACGTTCGTAGACGAGCAGGCCGACGCCGCCCCCGGGCCGCACGGTGCGGCGCAGCTCGGCGAGGTGGGCGGCCTTGTCCTCCACGGTGCACAGCACGCCGAGGGACCAGGCGGCGTCGAAGGTCGCGTCCGCGAACGGCAGGCGCGCACCGTCGGCCACCGTCACCGTGCTGCCGAAGAGCTGCTGGGCGGCCCAGCACGCCCCGGCCATCGGCTCGGCGAGGACCGGTCGCGCGCCCCGCTCGTCGGCGACGTACGCCGCTGGGCCGCCGACCCCCGCGCCGGAGTCGAGCAGGTGGGTGCCGGGGCCGATGCCGATCGCGTCGGCCAGCCAGTCGAGCGCGGCGGGGCTGCCGCTGCCTCGGCACGCGGCCGGCAGCGCGTGGTCGGGGCCGAGCTCGCGCACCGCGGCCACCGTCCACGACGCGACGGTGTCGAACTCGTCGACCATCGGGTCCTGCTCGCTCATCGCTGTCCCTCCCTGATCCGTGCGCCGACCTCGGCCTTGACGGCGGCGCCGTCCAGCGCGCCCGCGCTCGAGGCCAGGCCGGAGAGGTTGACACCCGCCACGCCCTCGACGGCGAGCAGCGCGCGGGCCTCGCGCACCGCCTCCTCGATACCCGCCTCGCGCACGTCCGACGCGCCGAGCACCGCCTCGACCCGCTCGCCGTCGAGGTGCAGGCCGGGGAAGCGCTGCAGCACCCGCGCGGACCGCTCGTCGGTGTAGACCGCCACCCCCGCGACCACGGGCACCCGCAGGCCGAGCTCCCGCGCCGCGGCCACGAACGCCGCCACCTCGGCCGCGGTCCCGACGTGGTTGAGCACCGCCAGGTGCGCCCCGGCCCGCTGCTTCTCCACCAGCCGGGCCGGGCGCAGGTGGCGCGGCGCGGCCCCGGGCGCCTCCGGCACCGCCACCGCGTGACCGGCCTCGGCCGCCATCGCCGCCAGCCGGGTCCCGTCGAGGTCGAAGACCTGGGTGACGCCGGGCCGCACCCCCGGCGCGCGGGCGTCCCCGGTCACGCAGAGCACGCCGTCGGCGCCGGCGAGGGCGAGGCCGGCGAGCTCCTGCTCGAGCACGACCCGGTTCCGGTCGCGGCAGGCCAGCGTCGTCCACGACACCCCGCCGGCCTCGCCGACCAGCGCCGCCATCGCGGTCGGCGGGAGGTCCGGCCGGTCCTGGTGCTCCCCGAGGAGCACCGCGTCGCACGACCCGGCCAGCCGCTCCACGACCCGGCGGACCCCGCCGGCGTCGTACGCCGGCACCGTCAGGTCCGTCAGCACCACCGGCCCCCGCTGCGCCGCCTCGAGCAGCCGGCTCCGCGGCGCCCGGCCGGCGGCCGGCGGCCCGTCCCAGGCCACCACGGCGGCCGGCTCCTGGGCGAACGGGCACGGCCGCGCGTCCACCTCGCACGAGGAGTCGTCGCGGACCCCGCCGCACGGCCCGTACCGCATCCGCTTGGGGCACTCCACGATCGTCTGCATCGACGGGCCGGTACCCACGCCGGCGGGGCGGCCCCGTCGCTCAGCGGGTGCAGGCCGGACCGGGAGGACAGACCTCGAAGCCGACGTCGGCCACGGCCCGGTACGCCGTCCCCCCGACCTCGTAGTCCAGGGCGCTCTGCGGCCACAGCCACTGACCCGTGCGGCGGACCTCGATGAGGTAGATGATCTCCGCGGTGCCGCCCGCCGGCAGCTCCGCCTCCTCGACCGGCACCGCGGAGCGCCACCAGCGGCGCCAGCCCGGGGTGGGCCACGGGGCGGCGCCGAGCAGGTCGCCCGCGCCCGGCGCGGGGCCGAGGTCGACCACCCGGACGTCGATGACCCCGGCGTCGGCGGGGTCGACCGAGCCGAGCATGTCCCCGGCACGCAGCACCGCCGGCTCGTCGCCGGCGTTCGTCACCGTGGCCGCGCCGTGGATGACCCGCTCCCCCGCCGACGCGCGCATGCCCGAGACGACCCTCCCGCCGCCGAGGTCGAACGTCACCGGGCCGACCCTGGCCCGCCCGACGTCGTCGCCCGCCGACCCCGAGCACCCGAGCAGCACCAGCGGGAGGACGAGGGCCGCGCCGATGGCGGCGCGGGTCCGACGGCCGATCGTGCCCATGGATCGCTCCCGCCGCTGCCGGGCCGTGGCTCGTCCCGCCGAGCCGGGTCCCGCTGGCCGCGAACCTACCCGCGGACCAGGACGGCGTCGAGCTCGATGACCCGCAGCGTCGGCGGGTCGAAGGAGACCGGGTAGAGACCGGCCAGCGCCCAGCCCTTCTCGGTGTACGCCGCCAGGTGCTCCTCCATCAGCGGGACCCCCTCGTAGATCGGCACGACGGCCACCTCCGACAGCACGGCGACGACCGGGCCGCCGGCCTCCACCAACGCGCCCGCACCGCGGAACGCCGGTAGGTCGAAACCCTGGGTGTCGAGCTTCAGCAGCGCCCGCTCCGCGCCGCCGGCCACCTCGCACCAGACCGCGTCGAGGCGCCGCACCTGCACCTCCTCCTCGCGGGTGCGGGCCATCACGTCCTTCCACGCCCGCCCGAACGCCGAGGACGGCCGGAGCGACCCGAGCTCGGACTGCTCGTCGACCGCGTGCAGCACCGCGGTCCCCTCCTGCTCGCCGAGCGCCCAGGGGTGCACCCGCCACCGGTCGTCGCCCGCGGCGGCCGCCACCAGCCGCTCCCGCGGGCCGGCCGCGGGCTCGAAGGACGCCAGCGCGCCGGCGTACCCCTGGGTGCGCAGCGACGTCGCGAACTGCCCGCTGTTGGCGCCGACGTCGAGGACCAGGTCGATCGCGAGGTCCTCGATCAGCCAGCGCAGGTGGGCGTCGCGGGCCTGCTCGCTCAGGGCGCGCTGCCGGTCGAGGTGGCTGGTCACCCCACCCACCCAAGCAGAGCCCGCCTACCGGGACCGGGCTCTCAGCTCGGGTCGAGCCGACCCCTGCGCCGCCGCCACCGCGCCGCCGCAGCGACGGCCACCAGCGCGATCCCGATCAGGACGAGAGCCGCACCGAGGTCGGCCGAGCCTCCGCCCCACGACGCGAGGAACAGGCCCGCCAGCAGGAGGAGCGCGCCGAGCGGGATCATCCCCGCGAGGAGGCGCGCCGTGCGCGCCGAGCCCTGCCTGGTCATCGGTCGTCCCTTCGGTCGGAGGTCGGTCACCCGGCAATGACGAAGGCCCCCGACCGCATCACTGCTGGTCAGGGGCCCGATCCGAGCCGCCTGTCGGAATCGAACCGACGACCTTCTCATTACGAGTGAGACGCTCTACCGACTGAGCTAAGGCGGCGCGCTGCCCGGCGCGGTCGGGACCTGCCGGGCAACCCGGGTGAGTATACGGACGCCGCCTGCCGGGCGCGAAACCGGCACCCGCCGGGGTTCCGTCGGTGCGACTCAGGCCGCGAGGACCACCTTCGAGGACGTCGCCGGGGCGAGGGAGTAGAGGGCCGACTGCTCGGCGCCGCACCAGCAGGTGAAGGTCGCGACCGGACCCTGCTCGCTCTCGGCGACCGCCGTGACCTGGGAGGGGAAGATGAGCTGGCGCTTGGCGCAGGCGGTGCAGACGTGGGTGAACACGGCGGGTCCTTTCTCGACTCGGGGCACAGGGGTGATCACCTCATTCTCCGCCAGCGCAACTCATAGGGGTAGCCTGACTTTCCTTCTATTGACATAGGCTCGACCTATGCTTTCCGTGCACCAGCTCACGTGCTTCCTCGCCACCTACGAGCAGGGCTCGCTGACCCGGGCGGCCGAGGAGCTCGGGTACGCCCAGCCCTCGGTCTCCGAGCAGATCCGCGCACTGGAGAAGTCGCTCGACGTGCAGCTGTTCCGGCGCGTGGGGCGCGGCGTGGTGCCCACGACGGTCGCCGACACCCTGCGGCCGTACGCCGAGCGGGTGCTGGCCGCGATCGGCGACGCCGAGCAGGCGGTGCGCAGCGTGCGGTCGCTGGAGACCGGCACCATCCGGTTCGGGATGTTCGGCACCGCCCGCCTCTACGCCGGCGCCGGACTGGTGGCTGACGTGCTCGAGCGCTACCCCGGCGTGCGGGTGGAGCTGATCGGGCAGAACTCCACCGACGTGCAGGAGGAGCTGCGCCGCGGCCGGCTCGAGGCGGCGATGATCGCGGTGGCCGCCGTCTCCAGCGAGGGCATGACCATCACCCCGGTCGCCCGCGACGAGCTCGTCTACATCTCCGCCGACCCCGAGCGGGTCGCCTCGCCGGTGACCGCGGCCCGGCTCTCCCAGGCCTCGCTCGTCATGCCGGAGACGACTTGGCGCGCCAACGACTCCACCCGGATCGTGCTGCGCCAGATGCTGCACGAGACCGGCCGCAACCCGGTGACCCGGATCGAGGTCGAGGACGTCGAGACCGCCGTCGAGCTGGTCGGGCGCGGCCTGGCCGACAGCGTCGTACCCCGCGGCGTGGTCGACGCCCTGCTCCCCCGCCTCGCGCCGAACGCCGGCTGGGCGTCGCTGCGCCCCCGCCAGCACGACGTGCTCGCCATCGTGCACCGAGCCGACGCGGTCCTCTCCCCGGCCGCCCGGCTGATGATCGAGCTCGCGACCCGCCGCATCCAGGAGATCTGCGAGCCGGTGCGGCCCCGCTGACGCCGACCCCTGTTATTGTCGAGTTACTCACTTGACTTATTGCAGGAGGAAGCATGACCAGCACCCTGGACCGGCCCGCCGGCGCGACGTCGCCCACCCTGCCCACCGTCCGCAAGATCGGCGGCCGCATCGGCGCGGTCATCGAGGGCGTCACCCTCGGCCCGGACCTCCACCCCGAGGTCGTCGCCACCGTCCGCGCCGCGCTGCTGGCCCACAAGGTCGTCTTCTTCCGCGGGCAGGACCACCTCGACGACGCCGGCCAGCTCGCGTTCGCCGAGCAGCTCGGCACGCTCACCACCGCGCACCCGACCGTCAACACCGGCAGCGCGCACGTGCTCAGCCTCAACGCGACCAAGGGGATGGCCGCCAACAGCTGGCACACCGACGTCACCTTCGTCGACCGGATCCCCGCGATCAGCATCCTGCGCGGCGTGACCATCCCGCCGTACGGCGGCAACACGATGTGGGCGAGCACGGTGGCGGCGTACGACGCCCTCACCCCGCCGCTGCGCGCCCTCGTGGACCACCTGTGGGCGGTGCACACCAACGAGTACGACTACGTCGCCAGCTCCGAGGACCCCGACGGCGACTCCCCGGACCGCGACGCCCTGGACCGCCGCCAGTTCCGCGCCACCTACTACGAGACCGAGCACCCGGTCGTGCGGGTGCACCCCGAGACCGGCGAGCGCTCGTTGGTGCTCGGCCACTTCGTCAAGCGCTTCGTCGGCCTGAACTCCGCGGAGTCCAGCGCCCTGTTCAAGCTGCTGCAGGACCGGGTCACCAAGCCGGAGAACACCGTGCGCTGGCAGTGGCAGCCCGGCGACGTCGCCATGTGGGACAACCGCGCCACCCAGCACTACGCGGTCGCCGACTTCGACAACCACCCCCGCGAGGTACGTCGCGTGACGCTCGTCGGCGACGTGCCGGTCGCGATCGACGGCCGCACCAGCCGCGTCGTCGCCGGCAGCTCGGACGCCTACACCCGCATCGACGAGCTGATCAGCTGACTGGCTGACCGGGTCAGCAGCGGGTGCCGTCCTCGGGGACGGTGCCGTCGATGAGGTAGTCCTCGACGATCTCGTCGACGCACGCGTTGCCGGCCTGGTAACCGGTGTGCCCGTCGCCGTCGCGGGTGAGCAGCACCGCCGGCTCGAGCTGGTCGGCGAGGGCCTCGGCCCACTCATAGGGGGTGGCGGGGTCGCGGGTCGTGCCGATGACGAGGATCGGCGGGGCGCCCGAGGCATCGACCTCGGGGGTCTCCACGGTCGCCTCCGTGCGCACGCCGATGCAGCCGGCCAGCCCCCAGGCGAAGACCTCGCCGAAGGTCGGCGAGACCTCCTCGAACTCCGCGACCTGGTCGGGGATCTCGTCGGGGTCGACGGCGGTCGGGTCGTCGAGGCAGTTGATCACCGCGATCGCCTCGGAGCTGTTGTCCAGGTACCCGTCCGGGCCGCGGGAGGCGTAGGCATCCGAGAGCTGCAGCAGCGGCGCGCCGTTCCCCTCGAACGCCGCGGCGAGGGCGCGGGTCAGCAGGAACCAGTAGTCGCGGTTGTAGAGCGGCGCGACGATCCCGTAGAAGGCGTTGCCGACCTCCAGCTCCCGGTCGCCCGCGGGGAGCGGCCGGGCGTCGACCTCGTCGAGGAAGTCCTTCAGCCGCTGCAGGCCGGCCTCGACGGAGTCGCCGAGCGGGCAGTCCCCGTTCGCCACGCAGTCCTCCACGTAGGCGCGGATCGCGGTCTCGAAGCCCGCGGCCTGGCCCAGGCTCAGCTCGCGCGAGCTGAGCGAGAGGTCGACCGCGCCGTCGAGCACGAGCCGGCCGGAGCGGTCGGGGAAGAGCTCGGCGTACGTCGCGCCCAGCTTGGTGCCGTACGACGCCCCGAAGTAGGTCAGCCGCGACTCACCCAGGGCCGCGCGCAGCACGTCCATGTCCCGGGCGGCCTCGACGGTGCTGACGTGGTTGGCCAGGTCGCCGGACTCGGCCGCGCAGCCGGCGTTGAAGGCGCGCTGGGCCTGCTCGAGCGCGTCGGCCTCCTCCTGGTCGTCCGGCGCGGGGTCGGCGGCGCGGAAGACGTCGAGCTGCTCGTCGGAGACGCAGTCGACGGGTGTGGAGAACCCGGTGCCGCGGGGGTCGAAGCCGACGATGTCGAAGCGGTCGAGCAGCGGCTGGCCGAAGAGCCCGCCGGCCTGGCTGGCGTACGTCGTGCCGGGCGCGCCCGGCCCGCCGGGGTTGACCACCAGCGAGCCGATCCGCTCCTCGGGCACGCGGGCGGGCACGCGGAGCACGGCGATCTCGATCGTCTCGCCGTCGGGGTCGGCGTAGTCCAGCGGCACGGTGATCCGGGAGCACTCCTGGTCCCCGCAGGCCGCCCACTCCAGCTCCTGGTCGTAGAACGGGGCGAGGGCCGGGCGGGGCGGGTCCTGCGCGCCGGCCTCGGGCGTCGTGGTCGGCGCCGGCACCTCGCGGGCGGCGCCGTCCCCGGAGGAGTCCGAGGACCCGCCGGAGCCCCCGCTGGTCAGGCCGACGATGGCCACGCCGACGCCGCCGAGCACGAGGGCCACGACGACCAGCAGCACGACGATCCGGATGGTTCCCTGCTTCACCGTCGGCTCCCCTGGTCGGGCACGCGCAGCGCCACCATCATCGACTCCAGCGCCAGTGGCACCGGCACGTTGAACTCCAGCATCTGCTCGCGCGCCTCGAAGATCCAGCCGATCCGCCGCAGGTTCAGCTCGGGGCTGGAGGTGCGGACGACCTGCTCGATGTCGGCCCGGATCTCCTCGTTGACCAGCTCGGCCGGGGCGCCGGTGCCGACGGCGACCGCGTCGCGGTAGACCGAGACCAGGTCCATCAGGGCCCGGTCGACCACGTCGAGGTGGCGGCGCTTGGCGCGGCGCTTCTGGTCCTCCTGCAGCGAGCGCAGCGCGGCGGCGTACTCCCGGGCGCGGCGGCCGCGGTCCTCGTAGCCGAAGGCCTGGTCGAGGTCGGCCTTGTCCCGGGCGTCGCGGTCCGCGGTGATCGACTCGGCCTCCTCCTTGGTGACCTCGGCGAGCCTGGTCGCCGCGCTCATGCACCGGCCCAGCGAGGTCAGCGTCGCGGGGATGCCGACGACCTCGCGGCGCCGGCCCCGGGCGCCCTCGTCGGTGGCGATGGCGCGGGCCCGGCCGATGTGGCCCTGGCTGGCGCGGGCGGCGTGGGCCGCCAGCGCGGGGCTGACGCCCTCGGTGCGCTCGAGGAACGCCGCGACGTCCCGGATCGCCGGCGTGGACAGGGTCACCAGCCGGCAGCGGGAGCGGATCGTGGGCAGCACGTCCTCGACGGTCGGCGCGCACAGCAGCCAGACGGTCCGGGCGTTCGGCTCCTCGATCGCCTTGAGCATCGCGTTGCCCGAGGAGTCGTTGAAGCGGTCGGCGTCCTCCACGACGAGGACCTGCCAGCGCTTGCCGACCGGGCTGAGCGCGGCGCGGCGGACGAGCTCGCGCGCCTCGTTCACGCGGAACTGCACCGACTCGGTGCTGACCACGACGACGTCGGCGTGGGACCCGGCGAGGACCGTGCGGCAGGAGTGGCAGGTGCCGCAGCCCGCCTGCTCGCACTGGAGCGCGGCCGCGAAGGCGATGGCGGCGTTGGAGCGGCCCGAGCCCGGCGGGCCGGTGAACAGCCAGGCGTGGCTCATCCCCTGGCCGCGCGCGGCGGTGGCGAGCGCCTCGACCGGCCGGGCCTGCCCGACCAGGGAGTCCCAGACGGTCATCGGCGGGCCTGCCCGAGCAGCGGCTCGACCCGGGCGCGCACGGCCGCGGCGATCTCCTCGACGGGCGCGCGGGCGTCCAGCACCAGGTAGTGGTCGGGGTCGGCGGCAGCCATCGCGACGAACGCCTCGCGGACCCGCCGGTGGAACGCCAGGCCCTCGCCCTCGATCTTGTCCCGCTCGGCGAAGCGGCCCAGCCCCTCCTCCGGCTCGAGGTCGAGCACGACGGTCAGGTGCGGGCGCAGGTCGTCGGTGGCCCAGCGCGAGATCCGCTCGACCATCGCGACGTCGAGGTCGCGGCCGGCGCCCTGGTAGGCCAGCGAGGAGTCGACGTACCGGTCCATCACGACCACCTCGCCGCGGTCCAGCGCGGGCCGCACCAGCCGGGCGACGTGCTCGGCGCGGTCGGCGGCGTAGAGCAGCGCCTCGGTGCGCGGGTCGAGCGCGCCGGTGTCGGGGTCGAGCACGAGGCGGCGCAGCTCGCGGCCGACCTCGGTGTCGCCGGGCTCGAAGGTGAGCACGACGGGGTAGCCCTCCGTCTCCAGCCACGCGCGGAGCCGGCGGGACTGGGTGGACTTGCCCGAGCCCTCGCCACCCTCGAAGCAGACGAGGACGCCGGTCGTTGGGTGCACGGCCCCGAACCTACGTGGGGGCACCGACGCCGGCCAACGCCGGGCGCCTGCCAGACTCCCCCGCCATGACCACCGCGCGCACCGTCCCGGTCACGACCGAGATGGACGGCGACGAGCTCGACGCCGAGGACGCCTGGCACCTCGCGCGGCACCACGGCCTGCGGCGGGTGGCGGTCGACTCCTTCGTGCGCTTCCGGTACGGCGACGGGTTCACCAACAGCCGCGCGCTCGCCCTCCAGGCCTGCCTCGCGGTCGTGCCGTTCCTCCTGGCGCTGACCGGGCTGACCGCCGACCTCGACGAGGAGCGGCTCGCCCAGGTCGTCGCGCTGACCGTCCAGCAGGTCTCCCCCGGCCACGGCGGCGGCGACGCGCTCGCGGGGGCCGTGGCCGGCGGCGACAGCAGCGAGGACGCCGGCGAGGTCGCGCTCGTGCTCGGCCTGCTGGTCTCGCTGGCCTCGATGGCCACCGCGATGGGCCAGGTCGAGCGCGGCACGAACCGCATCTACGGCATCCGCCGCGACCGGCCCGCGCTGGCCAAGTACGGGCGGGCCGCGGTGCTCACCGCGGTGCTCGCGGTGCCGGTGGGGCTCGGGTTCCTGCTGCTGGTCGCCGGCGGGGCGTTCGGGGACGCGATGGTCGAGGTCTACGGCTGGTCCGAGGCCGCCGAGCGGACCTGGGACGTCGCCCGCTGGCCGCTCGGGATCGGACTGCTGGTCGTGACGATCGCGGTCCTGCTCGACCACGCCCCGCGACGCCGCCAGCCGGCGCTGTCCTGGCTCGCCCTCGGCTCGGCCACCGCGGTGGCGGTCAGCCTGCTCGCGGCCGCCGGCCTGGCGGCGTACGTGCGGTTGAGCGGATCCTTCGGCGAGACCTACGGCCCGCTCGCGGGGATCATGGCGCTGCTGCTGTGGTCCTGGCTCAGCGCGACCGGGCTGTTCTACGGCACGGCCGTGTGCGCCCAGCTGGAGGCCTACCGCGCCGGCGAGCCGGAGCCGGCGTACGACGATCCCGGCCGCCCGCACGGGCGGGCGGTCCGGGATCTCTGAGGCTCAGGCCTTCTTGGCGGCGGCCTTCTTCGTGGTCTTCTTGGCTGCCGTCTTCTTCGCGGTGGTCTTCTTGGCCGCGGCCTTCTTGGCGGGCGCCTTCTTCGTGGTCTTCTTCGCGCCCTTCGTGGCCGGGCCGCGCTCGCGCCGCTCGGCGAGCAGCTCCGCCGCGCGCTGGAGGGTGATCGACTCGACCGTGTCCTCCTTGCGGAGGGTGGCGTTGTACTCACCGTCGGTGACGTACTCGCCGAACCGGCCGGACTTCACCACCACCGGCTGCCCGGAGACCGGGTCGTTGCCGAGCTCCTTGAGCGGCGGGGCGGCGGCCGCACGACCGCGCTGCTTGGGCTGGGCGTAGATCCGCAGCGCCTCGTCGAGGGTGATCGTCAGCAGCTGGTCCTCCGAGGCCAGCGACCGGGAGTCGGTGCCCTTCTTCAGGTACGGCCCGTAGCGGCCGTTCTGCGCGGTGATCTCCTCGCCGTCCTCGGCGGTGCCGACCACGCGGGGCAGCGAGAGCAGCTTGACGGCGTCCTCGAGGGAGACCGTGTCCAGCGACATCGACTTGAACAGCGAGCCGGTGCGTGGCTTGGCCGACTTCGGCGCGTCCTCGGGCAGCACCTCGGTGACGTACGGCCCGAACCGGCCGTTCTTCGCCACGACCTCCAGCCCGGTCTCGGGGTGGCGGCCGAGGTGGATCTCCTCGCCGGCGGGGTTGGCGAAGAGCTCCGTGGCCTTCTCCAGGGTCAGCTCGTCCGGCGGCAGGTCGTCGGGCACGTTGGCCCGCTTGCCGGTCGGGTTGCCCTCGTCGTCGGGCCCCTCGAGGTAGGGGCCGTAGCGGCCCACGCGCAGGTGGATGCCGGAGTCCGGCCCGCCGATGGGGAACGTCGCGAGCTCGCGGGCGTCGATGTCGCCGAGGCCGTCGACCAGGCTCTTGAGCCCCTGGACGTCACCGGTGCCGAAGTAGAACTCCGCGAGCTCGGTGGCGCGGTCCTTGCGGCCGGCCGCGATCTCGTCGAGCGCGTCCTCCATCTGAGCGGTGAACTCATAGGAGATCTGCCGCGGGAAGTGCTCCTTCATCAGCCGGATCACCGAGAAGGCCAGCCACGCCGGCACCAACGCGGTGCCCTTCTTGTAGACGTAGCCGCGGTCGATGATCGTCTTGATGATCGAGGCGTACGTCGACGGGCGGCCGATCTCGCGCTCCTCGAGCTCCTTGACCAGCGTGGCCTCGGTGTAGCGCGCGGGCGGCTTGGTCTCGTGGCCGGCGGCGGCGAGCGAGGCCGCCGAGAGCGCGTCGCCCTCGGTGAGCACCGGCAGCCGGGTCTCGACGTCGTCCTTCTGGCCGCCGTCGTCGGTGCCCTCGACGTAGGCCTTGAGGAAGCCGTGGAAGGTGATGGTGCGCCCGCTCGCGGAGAAGACGACGTCCTCGCCGGTCGCGGCGGTGCCGCCGATGCGGACCGAGACCGACTGGCCGGTCGCGTCCTTCATCTGGGAGGCGACGGTGCGCATCCAGATCAGCTCGTAGAGGCGGAACTGCTCGCCGGCCAGGCCGGTCTGGCCGGGGGTGCGGAAGGTGTCGCCCGCGGGGCGGATCGCCTCGTGCGCCTCCTGGGCGTTCTTGACCTTGCCGGCGTAGGTCCGGGGTGCGTCGGGCAGGTACTCCGCGCCGTACAGCTCGCGCACCTGCGAGCGCGCCGCGTCGATCGCGGCCCCCGACAGTGTCGAGGAGTCGGTACGCATGTAGGTGATGAAGCCGTTCTCGTAGAGGCGCTGCGCGACCGACATCGTCACGCTCGCGCTCATGCCGAGCTTGCGGCTGGCCTCCTGCTGCAGCGTCGTGGTCCGGAACGGCGCGTACGGCGAGCGGCGGTATGGCTTGGACTCGACCGAGCGGACCTCGAAGGTGCTCTCCTGCAGCGCCTGCGCGAGCGCCTCGGCGCGGGTGCGGTCGAGATGGACGACCTTCGCGCCGTCCTTGAGGACGCCGTCCTGGGTGAAGTCCGAGCCGCGGGCCACGCGGACCGCGTCGACGGAGTGCAGCTTGGCGGGGAACATCCGCTGGTCGTGCTTGGCGCCGGCGTCGAAGGTCGCGTCGAGGTCCCAGTACGACGCCACGCGGAACCGCATCCGCTCCTGCTCCCGGTCGACGACCAGGCGGGTGGCCACGGACTGCACGCGGCCCGCGGAGAGGCCGGACATGACCTTCTTCCACAGCACCGGGCTGACCTCGTAGCCGTAGAGGCGGTCCAGGATGCGGCGGGCCTCCTGGGCCTCGACGAGGTCCATGTCGAGGTCGCGGGGGTTCTCCGCGGCGGCGAGGATCGCGGGCTCGGTGATCTCGTGGAAGACCATCCGGCGCACCGGGATGCCCTTGGGCTTCAGCTCGTCGAGGAGGTGCCAGGCGATCGCCTCGCCCTCGCGGTCCTCATCGGTGGCGAGGAAGAGCTCGTCGGCGTCCTTGAGCAGCGACTTGAGCTTCTTGACCTGGTCCTTGGAGCGCTTGGGGACCACGTAGTAGGGCTCGAAGCCGTTGTCGACGTCGACGGCCAACCGGCCCCAGGGCTTGTCCTTGATCTTCGCCGGGGTGTCGGCCGCCGACTGAGGAAGGTCACGGATGTGCCCCACGGAGGACTCGACGACGTACCCCTGGCCGAGGTAGCCACCGATCTTCTGGGCCTTCGCCGGGGACTCGACGATCACCAACTTGTGTGCCACGGACCTGTCATTTCCTCACGTTGCTCGTCGTGAGCCGCGCTTCCCGGGGCTCACGGCCGATCACGGTAGCGCGTGTGGTCGACCCCGCCGCTTCCTCGGGGCCGCCGGTGGAAGCAGTCGTGTGCCCTACGACGCGCCCGATCGCGACGTGGGACACACGACCCTCAACGTTTCGGCGCGCCCCGCCGTCAACAGGGAGACAGTGACGTCCAGGACAGACAGCAGGACCGAGAGGGAGACAGACGTGGCAGCAGGCGCAGCGGCCGACGAGCCGGACTTCGCCGACTTCGTGGTCGCGCACCAGGGGGCGCTCCTGCGCCTGGCGCACGCCCTCACCGGCGACCCGCACGACGCGTGGGACCTCGTCCAGGAGACCCTCGCCCGGCTGGGCGAGCGGTGGTCGGACCGGCGGCGGCCCGACGTGCCCGAGGCGTGGGCGCGGACCGTGATGGTCCGGCTCAACATCGACCGGATCCGGCGGCTGCGGCGCGAGCTGCCCGCCCTCGTCGGTGCCGGCGATCGGGGCGAGCGCGCCGACGGGCCCGTGCGCCACGCCGGCGAGGCCGAGGGCTGGCTGGTCGAGGCACTGGCCACGCTGACCCCGCGCCAGCGGACCGCGCTCGCGCTGCGCTACGTCGAGGACCTCGACGTGCGCGGCATCGCCGAGCGGATGGGCTGCTCGGAGGGCACGGTCAAGAGCCAGCTCTCCCGCGGCACCGAGCGGCTGCGCGACCACGCCCGCCACCACCTCCCCACCGTCCCGGGCGCGACCCGACGAGAGGACGCAGTGCGATGAACGAGTCCACCGAGCACGACCCCGCCCGGCACGATCCCACCCTGCACGACGCCTACGACCGGCTCGGCGCCGGCGTGCGCCCGCCCGCCGACGGCCCCGAGCGCGTGCTGCGTCGGATCGCGGTACGCCGCCGGCGACGCCGCGCCGCGGCCGGCGTGGCCGCCCTCGCCCTCGTCGGCGGGGTTGGCGCGGCCGCGGTCACCACCGGCGGCGACCCCGACCGCGTGGTCGACGCCGCGAGCCAGCCGGAGCCGCCGGCCCTGACCACGACGCTCGCCGACGGCACCACCCACACCTTCGAGGGCGTGGAGCTGACCTGCTTCGACGGGCTGCTCACCGCCTATAACGAGCAGGTGGTGACCCGCGACGCCGACGAGGAGTGGAGCGAGCCGGTGCTGTCCGAGCCGTTCCTCTACCTCGAGGTCCGCACCGACGCCGTCGACCTCGGGAAGCCCTACCAGCTCCCGGTCGACGGGCCCGGCGGGTCCGGCACCTACCCGGTGCTGCTGTTCTTCGCGATCGACGACGACGGCGCCGGCCGCCCCAACGAGCTCTCCAGCGCGGAGGGCGAGGCCAGCGGCACCGTCCGCGTCGACGAGGCGACCTGCGGCCCGGAGCCGACCCTCGCCCTCACCGCGGACGTGGTGCTCGGCAGCGAGCTGCAGGGGCGGCCCTCGATGCCCCTCAGGGGCGGGCTGGACCTGCGGTGAGGAAGCCCTCCTCGACCAGCTCGGCCACCACCGGCAGGTAGGTCGAGCGGGTCTCGGCGGGGTCCCGGTCGGTGAGCTGGGCGACGGCGTCGAGGATCTGCCCGACGCTCAGCTCGCCGTCGCAGGCGCCGACGAGGGCGGCCTCCACGGTGTCGGCGCGGCGGGCGCGGCGGAAGCCGCGCTGCTGGCGCAGCACGATCGTCTCGGGGTCCTCGGCGCCCACGGGGCCCACGGTCTCCTGCCGGACGTCCTCGCGGGTGCGGAGCACCGCCTCGGGGCCGACCGGCACCGTGCCCGTCCCGCCCCAGGCCGCGATGGCCGGGCCGATCGGCTGCTCGACGTCGTACGGCCAGTCCAAGAAGGTGCGCCGGCTCGCGCCCGGGCCCACCTTGTGCAGGTTGATCCAGCCGAAGCCGATCGCCTCGATGCCCTGCTCCTCGAACCACGAGAGCCAGGTGTCGTAGCGCACGAGGTAGTCCGGCGCGCCGTGCTGGCCGGCGTCCTTGAGCCACAGCTCGACGTACGCCGCCGGGTCGAGCAGCTCGCGCTGCACGACGAGCGCGTCGCAGTCCTCGGCGAGCCACGGGGCGAGCCGCTCGTCCCAGGGGCAGCCCTCGACGACGGCCCAGTTCGCGAGCACCTGGCACCAACCGCCGTCGGCGAGGTGAGTCGGGGCGGCGCGGACGATGTCCTCCACGACGCGGTCGCCCGGCAGCCCGGAGTCGCGGTAGACCAGCCGCTCGCCGGTGGCCGGGGAGATCACGAACGGCGGGTTGGTGGCGATCAGGTCGAACAGCTCGCCGGCGACCGGCTCGAAGTAGGACCCGTCGCGCACGTCGATGCGGTCCGCGACCCCGTTGAGCGCGGCGTTGAAGCGGGTCGCCCACAGCGCGCGGCGGTTGACGTCGGTGGCCACGACCCGGTCGACGTGGGTGGCGAGGTGGAGCGCCTGGACGCCGCAGCCGGTGCCGAGGTCGAGCGCCCGGCCGACCGGCTCGCGCATGGTCAACTGCGCCAGCGAGGTCGAGGCCGAGCTGATGCCGAGAACGTGGTCGGGGCCGACGAGCTGCGGCCCGCCGTCGAGGCCCGGGGTGAGGTCGCTGACCACCCACAGGTCGCGGCCGTCGGCGGCGTACGGCCGGATGTCGAGGCGCGCGGCCACCTCGCCCACCATCTGGTCGAGCAGCCCCTCGACGGCGAGCCGGTCGACGAGGTCGGGCAGCGCGCGCTCGGCCGCCGACAGCTCGACCGGGGCCTGGAGGAGGAACAGCCGGACCAGCGTCTCCAGCGGCGAACCGCCCTGGGTGCGGCGCAGGCCGGGGGTCGTCTCGTTGCGGCCGAGGGCGGCGTGGGCCTCGGGGCCGAGCAGCTCGGCGACGGCGTCGTAGGTGAACCCCGCGACGGTCAGTGCGCCGCGCAGACGGGCCGGCAGGTCGGACTCGGAGGTGCTCACCGACGGGAGCCTAGGCCCTCGCGAACCACATCCGACCGCCCGGACGGGTCAGTCGATCGGGTGGATCGGACGACGCCCATGGCCCGAACGGGCTAGGCCGATCGGTCCGTCTGGAATCAAAGAGACCACCTACCGGCGCGCCTCGCCCCTAGGTTCCCCGCGAGACCCACGACACCTGCGGCGCGCGGCGCGCCGCGCACCCCCACGTCCGGGCCTTCGCGCCCGGACGTCCGAACGGGAGGAACCCCCCGCATGCCCGCGCACCACCGCGCCCTGAGCGCGCTCGCCACCACCGCCCTGCTGTCCTCCGGCCTCGCCCTGGGCACCGCCGCCTCCGCCGGCGCCGCACCGGCCACGCCGGCCCCCGCCGCCGTGGCGACCTCGAGCGACGGGATCCTCGACCCCCTCGTGGACATCGTCCGGGGACTGCTCGGCGGGCTCGAGATCGTCCCGGGCGTCGGCAACGTGCTCAAGGTGACCAAGCCCGTCCTCGACCCGCTCCTCGGGCTGATCAGCCTCGACATCGAGTGGCTGTGCAACGGTGAGGTCATCCCCGGGACCAAGAACCTGTGGGACTTCGCGCCGGGCGAGGCCCAGGCCGGATGCCTGGTCGCCGCCCGCATCGTCACCACCGTCCTCGGCACGCCGCTCGAGCGGATCACCAGCGCGGTCCAGATCCCCGGGCTTCCCGGGGCGGTGAAGACGCCCGTCGAGACGAAGGCCGTCGCGATCCCCGCGACCGCGAAGGTCGGGGCCGCGCTGACCGCCACGCCGCCGGTGTGGGACGAGAACGCGACCGACGTCGTCACCACCTACCAGTGGCTGCGGGCGGGCACGGCCATCGCCGGCGCCACCGCAGCGACGTACGTCCCGACCGTCGAGGACCTCGGCAAGGCCCTCTCCGTGCGCGCGACCGGCACCCGCGACAAGGCGCCGGAGCCGGCCGTCTCGACGAGCACCGCGGTCACCGTCCAGCAGGGCGACGCCCCCACCGCGAGCGCGCAGCCCGCGATCACCGGCACGCCCCAGGTCGGCCAGACCCTCACCGTCGGCGCGCCGACCTGGTCGGGCACGGGTCCGATCACCACCACCTACCAGTGGCTGCGCGACGGCCAGCCGATCGCCGGCGCCACCGCCGCGACGTACGTCGTGACCGACGCCGACGCCGGCACCGCGCTGTCGGTCAAGGTGACCGGCACCCGCACCGGGTACGCCGCCGGCACGGCCACCACCGCGCCGGTCGCGGTCGGCGCACCCGAGCCGATCAGCGCCGTCGCGCCGCCCGCCATCTCCGGCCAGGCCGTCGTGGGCCGGACCCTGACCGCCACCCCCGGCACGTGGAGCGCCCCCGACGCGACCTTCACCTATGTGTGGCGCCGCGACGGCATCACCATCCCGGGCGCGACCTCGCCGACGTACGTCGCCCAGGTCGCCGACATCGGCCGGACGCTGACCGTCGTGGTGACCGCGACCGCCCCCGGCTTCACCGAGTCCTCGGAGACCTCGCGCGCCGTCACGATCGCCCGGCTCTCCTCGACGACCACCGCCCGGCTGGTCAAGGCGAAGGTCCGCAAGGGCACGAAGGCGAAGCTGCGGATCGCGCTGCGGGCCGCCGGCGCCACCCAGACCGGCCAGGTGCGGATCCACGCCGGCGGGCGCCTGCTCCGCACCATCTCGGTCGCCGGCAACCGCACCGTCAAGCTGCCCAGGCTCGGCGTCGGCAAGCACCGCATCAAGGTCAGCTACGTCGGGTCGCGGACGACCGCCCCGTCGACCTCGACCGTGCTGGTGCTCACGGTGCTCAAGAAGAAGAAGTGACCTCGACCGGTCCAGACCACCAGGGGTGCGCGGCTGATCCGCGTGTCCTGCGTCACTCCCCGCCGTACCGTCACCGGCGGGAAGCATCGATCCGGCGCCCCCTCAGGGGCCGCCGCCATGGGAGGGATACATGCCGTCGTACAAGCGCGCCCTGAGCGCCGTCGCCACCGCATCACTGATCAGCACCGGGCTGGTGGCGGGCTCCGCCATCGCCCCGGCGCACGCCGCGCCTGCGGCACCGTCCGCCGCGAAGCTGCCGATCCCTGGCCTGCCGGAGCTCCCGGGTCTGCCTGGTCTGCCGGGCCTGCCGGAGCTCCCGGGTCTGCCCGGGCTGCCGTCGCCGAGCACGCCGCCGGCGCTCTCGCTGGAGACCATCCCGGGGCTCGGTGAGGTCCTCAAGCTGACCAAGCCGCTCTTCGCGATGCTGCCGATCGACCTGCAGAAGCTGCTGTCCTTCGACGTCTCCTGGCTCTGCGACGGCTCGCTCATCACGCTGCCCGCGGGCGCCGACCCGTGGCAGTTCGTGCCGACCGAGGCCCAGCAGGGCTGCCAGGTCGCGGCGAAGGTCACCACGACCGTCCTCGGGTTCCTGCCGCTGGAGATGATCACCTCGGCGATCCAGCTGCCCGGCGCCGAGGCGTCCGCGCCGAAGGTGAAGACCGCGGCGACCGTCACCGGCGTGGCCAAGGTCGGCCAGGTGCTCACCGGCACCGCCCCGACCTGGGAGGACAGCGGCGTCACGACCACCTACCAGTGGCTGCGCTCCGGCGTCCCGATCCCGGGCGCCACCACCGAGACCTACACCGTCGCTCCCGAGGACGGCCAGAAGGCGCTGACCTTCCGGGCCACCGGCACCAAGGGCGAGCTCTCGACGGTCTCCACCGCCGAGGTCACCCCCGCCCTCGGCGACGCGCCGACCGCGATCGGCGCCCCCACCCTCGGCGGCGCGGCGGTGGTCGGCCGCACCCTGTCGGTCAACCCCGGCACCTGGAGCGGCACCGGCACCGTGCAGTTCGCCTACCAGTGGATGCGCGGCAGCGAGGAGATCTTCGGTGAGACCGGCTCGACGTACGTCGTGCGCGGCGCCGACGCCGGCCAGCAGGTCTGGGCGGCCGTCGCGGCCACCCGGGTCGGCTACGAGCCGGGCCGGGCCAGCACCGACCCGGTGCAGGTCGCCAAGGTCGGCACCACCGTCACCGTCGGACTGGCCAAGAAGAAGGTCGCCAAGGGCGCCAAGGGCGTCCTGAAGATCCGCCTCGGCGCCGACGGCCTCACCCCGGCCGGCACCGTCACCGTGCTGAACCGCGGCAAGGCGATCAAGAAGTACGTCGTCCGCGCCTCCGACAACGGCCGGAAGTCGGTCACCCTGCCCAAGCTGAAGCCGGGCAAGCACAAGCTGCGCGCGGTGTACGCCGGCAGCAGCACCACCGCCGGCTCCCGCTCCGCCGTGGTCGTGCTGACGGTGCTGAAGAAGAAGTAGGACCCAGCACCACACGAGAGCCCCCGACGCGGTCGCGTCGGGGGCTCTCGTGCGTGGTGCCCAGATGTGTCCGGCAAGGTGTGTGCTCGGCCGGTTGTCTCCGACTAGGGCGTCGGCGACTGGTAGGGCCGCGTCGGGTGGTCGTCGAGCACCGGACCACCGGCCGGATCGCCGACCGGGTCGCCGACCGGGCCGACGGCCGGGTCGGTGGCGCCGGTCGGCGGGGCGGGCGGCGCCGGGGGCGGGGCCGGGTTGCCGTCGTCGTCCCCGATGACGACCGAGCGGCGCTTGGAGACGACCACCGCGGCCGCGATGCCCGCCGCCGCGACGAGCGCGATGACGATCGACAGCGGCCGGTTGGCGTCCTCGCCCAGGGTGAGCGAGACGACCGCGCCGACGATGAGCAGCGAGACCAGGTTCATCACCTTGATCAGCGGGTTGATCGCGGGGCCCGCGGTGTCCTTGAACGGGTCGCCGACCGTGTCGCCGATGATCGTCGCCTCGTGGGCCGGGGACCCCTTGCCGCCGTGGTGGCCGTCCTCGACCAGCTTCTTGGCGTTGTCCCACGCCCCGCCGGCGTTCGCGAGGAACACCGCCATCAGCGTGCCCGCGCCGATCGCGCCGGCGAGGAAGCCGGCCAGCGGGCCCACCCCGAGCCCGAACCCGACCGCGATCGGGGCGAGGATCGCCAGGATGCCGGGCGTGGCCAGCTCGCGCAGCGACTCGCGGGTGACGATGTCGACGACCTTGCCGTACTCCGGCCGGCCGGTGCCCTCCATGATCCCGGGGATCTCGCGGAACTGGCGGCGCACCTCGTAGACGACGGCGCCGGCGGCCCGGCCGACCGCGCTGATCGCGAGGCCGGAGAAGAGGAAGACCACCGCGACGCCGATGAGCAGGCCGACGAGCACGTCGGGGCTGAAGACGAAGAAGCTCAGGCTGTCGTCCTCGCTGCCCTCGATCTCGAGCAGCTTGTCGATCGCGGTGCCGATGTAGGAGCCGAACAGCGCGCTCGCCGCCAGCACGGCGGTCGCGATCGCGATGCCCTTGGTGATCGCCTTGGTGGTGTTGCCGACCGCGTCGAGCTCGGTGAGGATCTGCGCGCCCTCCGGGCCCACGTCGCCGGACATCTCCGCGATGCCCTGGGCGTTGTCCGAGACCGGCCCGAAGGTGTCCATCGCGACGATGACGCCGACCGTGGTCAGCAGCCCGCATCCGGCGAGCGCCACCGCGAACAGGGCGATCGAGAGCGACCCGCCGCCGAGGAGGAACGCCCCGAAGACGGCGGCGCCGATGACCAGCGTCGTGTAGACCGCCGACTCGAAGCCGACCGCGAGGCCGGAGAGGATCACGGTGGCCGGCCCGGTGAGGGAGGTGCTGCCGACGTCCTTGACCGGCTTGAACTCGGTGCCGGTGAAGTACCCGGTCAGCGCGAGGATCGCGGCCGCGAGCACCACGCCGATGACGACCGCGAGGGCGGCGATCAGCGCGGGGTTGCCGTCGGCGGCGTCGTACCCGAAGGCGAGGTCGAGCGGGCTGCCGCCCGGCGGGATGCCGGTGAGGTCGTCGAAGCTGGTCGGCAGGTAGACGAAGGACAGCACGATGCAGGCCAGCGCCGCGACGCCGGCGGAGATGTAGAAGGCGCGGTTGATGGTGGTCAGGCCGTTCTCACCCACGCGGGGCTTGCACAGGTAGACACCGGCCACCGCGGTGAGCGCGCCGATCGCCGGGACGAGCAGCGGGAAGACCAGGCCCTTGTCGCCGAAGGCCTGCGAGCCGAGGATCAGCGCGGCGACCAGGGTGACGGCGTAGGACTCGAAGAGGTCGGCGGCCATGCCGGCGCAGTCGCCGACGTTGTCACCGACGTTGTCGGCGATGGTCGCGGCGTTGCGCGGGTCGTCCTCGGGGATGTTGTTCTCCACCTTGCCGACCAGGTCGGCCCCGACGTCCGCGGCCTTGGTGAAGATGCCGCCGCCGACGCGCATGAACATCGCCAGCAGGGCGGCCCCGAAGCCGAAGCCCTCGAGGACGTCGGGGGCCTCGTCCTGGAAGAACAGCACGACGGTGCTCGCGCCGAGCAGGCCGAGGCCGACCGTGGCCATGCCGACGGCCGCGCCGGTGCGGAACCCGATGTTCATCGCCGGCTCGCGGCCGGTGTTCTCCGCCGCGGCGGCGACGCGCAGGTTCGCGCGGACCGCGAGCGACATGCCCAGGTAGCCGATGGCCGCGGAGAAGCCCGCGCCCACCAGGAAGAAGACCGATCGGAAGACCCGGACGAGCGCGTCGTCGGCGGGCAGGACCAGGAGCAGGAAGAACGCCACCACGGCGAAGACCGCCAGCGTGCGGAACTGGCGCTGGAGGTAGGCGTTGGCCCCCTCCTGGACCGCCGTGGCGATCACCTTCATGCTCGGCGAGCCCTCGGGGGCGGCGAGGACCTCCTGGCGGAACATCACCGCCATCGCGAGCGCGCCGAGCGCGATGAGTGCGACGACGAGGACGAGGACGAGGTTCCCCCCTTCCACCGCGACGGCGGGATGGATCCCGGTCATGCGCTACCTCCTGAGGTGAGGGATGCGATCACGCCGGCAGCGGCGTCGACGTGATCCAGGTCACGATCGAGCGGGAGTCTACGCACGCCGCGGCGCCCCGGGGCGCGACGACGGGGCCCGAATCACCCGGCGCGTCGCGGGCCGCGGCACGGCGCGGCCGGGCGGGGACGGGCGGGGACGGGCCGGGACGCACGACGGCCGCGTCCCCGAGGGGCGCGGCCGGGCGGTGGAGCGGGTGAGACGCGTGGTGCTCGTGGTGCGGGTCGGAGACCTCAGCTGCCCGCGAGCGCGGCGTCCGCGGAGTCGTGGATGACGAAGACCTTCGCCAGGCCGGTGATCCGGAAGATCTTCAGCAGGCGGTCCTGGGTGCAGACCAGCTGCAGCGAGCCGTCGTGCGCGCGGACCTTCTTCAGGCCGCCGACGAGCACGCCGAGCCCGGTGGAGTCGAGGAACTCCACGGCCTCCATGTCGATGATGAGGTCGTAGACGCCATCGGCGACCAGCTCGGTGATCTTGTCGCGCAGCTTGGGAGCCGTGTACACGTCGATCTCGCCACCGACGGCAACGATGGTCGTCCCATCGACGTCGCGCGTCGCAAGAGTCAGGTCCACGTTCTCTCCCTGGAGACTGTCCGGTCGTTGGGCGACTGTACGGGGTTCCTATCCCCTCCCCGACACTCGGCCCGCACTATCAAACCACGGCCGACCGGGGCGGTGCACAAAGTCAGTAAAGAAGGCTCCTGTCCCCGGCCCCTGAGACACTGGCGTGGTGACCTCGACCGCTGCGCACCGGCCCGCGATGGCCGACCTGGTCGACCGGCTCGCCTCGGTCCCGGGCCGGGAGGGCCGGCTGACCCACCTCGAGGTCCTGCCCCCGCGCGCGGCCGTGACCGCCGACTGGCCGGCCTGGGCCGACCCCGCGGTCGTCGAGGCGTTCGGGGCCCGCGGCGTGGCGCTGCCCTGGCGCCACCAGGCCGTCGCCGCCGACGCCGCGCACGCCGGGCAGCACGTCGTGCTCGCCACCGGCACGGCCTCGGGCAAGTCGCTGGCCTACCAGCTCCCGGCCCTCACCGACGTCCTCGCCGGTCGCGGCCGGCGCGGGCAGCGCGGCGCGACCGTGCTCTACCTCGCCCCGACCAAGGCCCTGGCGCAGGACCAGCTCGCCGGCGTCACCGAGCTCGGGCTCGGGGTCCGCGCCACGACCCACGACGGCGACAGCGGCCGCGACCAGCGCGACTGGGCGCGCGACCACGCCGAGTACGTCCTGACCAACCCCGACATGCTGCACCGCTCGCTGCTCCCCGGGCACCAGCGCTGGGCGCAGTTCCTCGGCTCGCTGCGCTACGTCGTGGTCGACGAGTGCCACCACTACCGCGGGGTCTTCGGCGCCCACGTCGCCCACGTGCTGCGGCGGCTGCGGCGGGTGTGCGCGTCGTACGGCGCGTCGCCGACGTTCGTGCTCGCCTCGGCCACCGTCGCCGACCCCGAGGTCGCGGCCGGGCGGCTCACGGGGCTCGACGTGCTGGCGGTGACCGGCGACGCCTCGCCCCGCGGCCAGGTCTCCCTGGCGCTGTGGGAGCCGCCGTTCACCTCCTACACCGGCGAGAACGGCGCCCCGGTGCGTCGGGCGGCCTCCTCCGAGACCGCCGACCTGCTCGCCGACCTCGTCGCCGAGGACGTCCGCACGCTGGCCTTCATCCGCTCCCGGCGCGGCGCCGAGCAGGTGGCGATGACCGCCGCCGAGCTGCTCGCCGACGTCGACCCCTCGCTGCCCGGGCGGGTCGCGTCGTACCGCGGCGGCTACCTGCCCGAGGAGCGGCGCGCCCTCGAGCAGGCGCTGCGGCGCGGCGAGATCACCGGGATGGCGGCGACCAACGCGCTCGAGCTCGGCATCGACATCAGCGGCCTCGACGCCGTGCTGATGGCCGGCTTCCCCGGCACCCGCGCCGCGCTGTGGCAACAGGTCGGCCGGGCCGGCCGCGGCGCGCAGGACGCTCTCGGCGTGCTCGTCGCCCGCGACGACCCGCTGGACACCTACCTCGTCCACCACCCCGAGACCCTGCTCGGCCGACCGGTCGAGGCGACCGTCTTCGACCCGGGCAACCCCTACGTCCTCGGCCCGCACCTGTGCGCGGCCGCGCAGGAGATCCCGCTCGCCGCCGACGAGCTGGACCTCTTCGGCCCGACCGCGCCCGCGGTGGTCGACCAGCTGACGGCGGCCGGGCTGCTGCGCAAGCGCCCCCGCGGCTGGTTCTGGACCGACCGGCGCCGGGCCGCCGACCTGGCCGACATCCGCTCCGCCGGCGGGCGCCCGGTGCAGCTGGTCGAGGGCGGGACCGGCCGGGTCGTCGGCACGGTCGATGCCTCCAGCGCCCACGGCACCGCCCACGCCGGCGCCGTCTACGTCCACCGCGGCGAGACCTACCTCGTCTCCGCCCTCGACCTCGACGAGCACGTCGCGGTGATCGACCGCACCGACGTCGACTACTCCACCTCCGCGCGCGAGGTCACCGACATCACCATCGTGGCCGAGCGCGAGGCCCAGCGCTGGGGCGACTGCCGGCTCGCGCTCGGTGACGTGGACGTCTCCCACCAGGTCGTCTCCTACCTCAAGCGGCGCCAGCCCAGCGGCGAGGTGGTCAGCGAGGAGCCGCTCGACCTGCCCGCCCGCTCGCTGCGCACGACCGCCGTGTGGTGGACCGTCCCTGAGCACGCCCTGGTCGAGGCCGGTCTCGACAAGCGCGACCTGCCCGGCGCGGCCCACGCCGCCGAGCACTGCTCGATCGGGCTGCTCCCGCTCTTCGCCACCTGCGACCGCTGGGACATCGGCGGCGTCTCGACCGCCCTGCACGCCGACACCGGCATGCTCACCGTCTTCGTCCACGACGGCCACCCCGGCGGTGCCGGCTTCGCCGAGCGCGGGTTCGCCGCCGCCCGGGAGTGGCTGGGCGCCACCCGCGACGCCATCCGCTCCTGCGCCTGCGACGAGGGCTGCCCCTCCTGCATCCAGTCGCCCAAGTGCGGCAACCAGAACAACCCGCTCGACAAGCACGGCGCCGCCGCCCTGCTCGACGTGCTGCTCGGCGACGGCTGAGCCCGGGGCCGCTCCGGCGCGGCCGGGTGCTCCCCGGGGCGGCTGTCCATCAAGGTATGCAGCCGAACCGACACTCTCCAGCGTGGCCATCCGGGCAGCTCGGACAGGCCCGCCGAGCCGAGCCGAGCCGAGCCGAGCCCGAGCCGAGCCGAACCGGGGACCGGCCGCGGCCCTCAGGCGGGGCCGGCTCGGGCGTCGGCGGCGAGGTCGGCGACCTGGCCGAGCCAGCGCGGGCCGGGGGCCTCGGCGCGCACGCGGACCTCGCGTCCCTCGACGGTGCAGGTGAGCAGTACGGCGCCGTTGCGGCCGGCGATCGCGGCTGCCGCGGCGCACGGGTCGCCCCGTCCGGGAGCGGCGACGGTCGCGGCGCCGGCCAGGGCGGCCAGGTCGGCCGCGGACTGGGCCGTGCGGTGGGCGCCGACCATCGCGGCGACGACACCGAGCGCGGAGCCCACGAGCAGCAGGAGCGCCAGGCAGCCGACCGCGAAGAGGGTGACCGACCCTCGCTCGTCCACCGCCGGCCCCCATCGCGGCCGGGTCACGGCCGGCTCACGGGAGGGCCGCCTCGTCCAGCGCGTGGGCGGTGGCGTGCACCGTGATCGCCGGCATGAAGTCGAACAACCCGCCGGGGCCGTCGACCTCCCCGGTCGCCTCGGCCATGACCTCGCCACCGGAGCGGCGCAGCACGACCCGGCCGCCGGGCGGCGCGACCCGCTCCCCACGGGCGACGGCCGCGGCGGCGTCGTCGCCCCGCGCGGCGGCCCGCGCGGTCTCCCGGGCGGCGTCGACCACCCGCAGCTGGGCCGCACCGACCGCGAGCAGCCAGACCAGCCCGGCGGTCACGGCGACGAGGGCCGGCAGCACGAGCGCGAGCTCGGCGGTCGCCATCCCCCGGTCGTCGCGTCGGCGGGTCCGGGTCCGGGTCCCCAGACCACGCCCGCGGCCGGTGCGGCGGCTCATCCGATGCCCAGCAGGCCCAGGACGTGGTCGAACAGGGTCTTCAGCAGCTCGTTGCCGAAGCCGCCGCTGAGCATCTTGTAGAGCAGGCCGGCGAGGCCGGCGCCGGCAGCCGTGCCGACGGCGTACTCGGCGGTCGTGATGCCGTCCTCACGACGGGTCGGCCGGGCCGGACGAGGCAGCCGGCTTCCAGTGCGGCGGCGGGTGCTCGGGAGGGACATGCGTGCTCCTTCGGGACGGGCCACGGTCGTGGCCGGGTGGGACGAGCGTGCGGCGCGGCACGCCCGCCCGCCGGGCTGTCGGCGGCCGGGTGTGCACCCGGGTGCACGAGCGCCGGCTGTGGACGCGAACGGGCCGGTCACCGGGTCAGCTCACCCAGCAGGCCCGCGACGAGCGGCACGATGCCGACGAGCAGGAAGGCGGGCAGCAGGCACAGCCCCAGCGGGACAGCGGCCCGTACGCCGACCGTCCGCGCGCGGTCCTCGACCTCGGCCCGGGCCCGAGCCGCGAGCTCGTCGGCCAGCCGCTCCACCGCGGCCACGACCGGCGCCCCGGTGGCGTGCGCCCGCGCGAGGGCCCGCCCGAGCGGCGCGAGCTCGGCGTCGCCCCCGAGGCCCGACCACACCGTCGCCGGGTCCACCCCGAGCGCGAGCCGGGCGGCGGCAGGGGCGAGCCGGTCGGCGGCCGGACCCGGTAGCGCGCGGCAGACCAGGTCGACCGCCTCGCCGGGCGCCGAGCCGGCGCGCAGCGCGGTCGCGAGCAGGGTGACCACGTGCGGCAGCTCCCGGCGCACGGCCTCGCGCCGCCGCCGGGCCTGCGGCGGTTCCGCGCGGCCCAGCGCCACCCAGGCGCCGACCGCGGCGGCCACCGCGGCGACGGGAGCGGCCGGCCCGCCCACGAAGAGGTACGCCGACGCACCGGTCAGCAGCGCGAGCGCGGGTCGTTGCCGCCGCATCCAGCCCGCCTCGACCGCGGCCGGCACGGGCGGGCCGGTGGCGGGCAGCCGTTCGCGGGCCGGCGGCAGCAGGGCCGCGGCGAGGCCGGCCGCGAGCGCGGCCAGCACGACCGGGCTCACGTCGCGCCGTCCACGTCGCGGGCGATCGCCTCGATCCAGGCCAGGCCGGCCCACCCGAGCGCGAGACCGGCGGCGAGGCAGGCGAGCCCCACGGGGTGGCCGAGCAGGAAGCCCCACGGGTCGCCGCCCGCCCCCGACCCCATGAGCAGCGCCAGCACCGGCAGGCAGCCGACGAGCCGCGCCGTCGCCCGCGCGGAGGCCAGCTCGCCCCGGACGATGCGGCGGGTCGACCCCGCGGCCCGGAGGTCCGCCCCGACCCGGTCGACGGCGTCGGCGAGGCCCTGCCCGGTGCGCGAGGCGACCTGCCAGGCCGCCGCCACCAGGCGCAGGTCGCCCGCCCCCGGGAGGGCGGCGGTCTCCCGCAGCGCCGACGGCACGTCCGCGCCCATCCGGTGCGCCGCGGCGACCGGCGCCAGCGCCGGCCAGGAGACGGCGGCCCGCTCCAGCGCCGCGCCGGGCGGCTGGCCGGAGGCGAGCTCGGAGGCCAGCTGCTCGCACGCCTCGAGCACCTGCTCGCCGGCGACGACCGCGGCGCGGCGCCGCCGATGGCTGCGGACGAGGGACCGGCCGCCCAGCGCGGCCAGCGCCGCGACCAGGGCGAGGGCCGTCGTCGTGACCCCCGCGCCCAGGAGCAGCAGGCCACCGGCCAGCGGGGCCGCGAGGCCGAGCGGCAACCGCGAGGCGGAGGCGGCGGAGGAGGAGCCCGGGCGGCCCGCCGCGGGCCCGGCCAGCCGGGTCGGGCCGGGCACCAGGAGCAGCACCGCGGCGCCCGCCGCGAGCGCCGCCGCCGGCAGCGCGACCCCCGCCACCGACCCCGGCAGCACGAGACCAGGCAGCGCGGGACCAGGCAGCACGAGACCCGACACCACGACCCCCGGCAGCCCCGCCCCGACCCCGAGGACGCTCACGCCGCGCCCCGGCGGTCGAGCAGCTCCTCGAGCCGGTCGGCGCCCGGCCCCGCGCGGACGGTGCCGTCGGCGGCGGCCTCGACCGCCGGCACGAGCCCGACGGTGCCGTCGGGGCGGCGCTCGGTCACCGCGACCTGCGCCAGGCGGCGGCGCCCGCCGCGGGGCCGGACGAGGTGGAGCACCACGTCGAGGGCGGAGGCGAGCTGGCTGTGGGCGGCCGCCCGGTCCAGGCCGCCGGCCAGCGCGAGGGCCTCGACGCGGGCGGCCACGTCGACCGCGGAGTTGGCGTGCAAGGTCCCGCAGCCGCCGTCGTGGCCGGTGTTGAGCGCGGCGAGCAGGTCCACGACCTCCCCGCCGCGCACCTCGCCGACCACGATCCGGTCCGGGCGCATCCGCAGCGCCTGCCGCACGAGGGTGCGCAGGCCCACCTCGCCGGCGCCCTCGACGTTCGCGGGGCGCGCCTCCAGCCCGACGACGTGGGGGTGGTCGGGCCGCAGCTCGGAGGAGTCCTCGACGACCACGAGCCGCTCGGCGGGGTCGACGAGGGCGAGCAGGGCGCTCAGCAGCGTGGTCTTCCCCGTGCCGGTGCCACCGGTGACGAGGAACGCCAGCCGGGCGTCGACGACCGCGCGGACCAGCCGAGCCGTCTCCGGGGTCAGCGTGCCGGCCGCGACCAGCTCGGCCAGGGTGAAGGAGCGCGCGTGCGGCACGCGCAGGGAGATCGTGGTCCCGGGCCGGGCCACCGGCGCGAGCACGGCGTGGAGGCGGGAGCCGTCGCCGAGCCGGAGGTCGACGTGGGGCACCGCGTCGTCGAGCCGGCGGCCGCCGAGCCCTGCGAGGCGTTGCGCGAGGCGGCGTACGGCCGCGTCGTCGGGGAAGCGGACGTCGGTGCGCTCCAGGCCCTCGCCGCGGTCGAGGTAGACCGCGTCCGGGCCGTTGACCAGCACGTCGGTCACCCCGGGCAGGCGCAGCAGCGGCTCGAGCGGCCCGGCGCCCAGGACGTCGCGGCGCAGCGCGTCGTGGACCGCGAGCACCGCCGCGTCGCCGACGGGCCGGCCCGCGTCGCGCAGGGCCTCGGCGACCCGGTGCGGGGTGAGGTCGCCGGGCGTGCGCGCGAGCCGCTCGCGGACCGCCTCGACCACCTCGGCGGCCACCTCGCCGCCGGCCGGGGACGGGCTCACGCCGCCACGCCCAGCACCGCGATCCGCGCCAGGACGGTCTCCGCCGCCCGGCCGAGGTGGCACCGCGGGGAGCGGACCGGACCGAGACCAAGGTCGATGGACTCGTGCAGCCCGCGCTGGTCCGCGAGGGTCGTGACGACGGGCACCCCGCACACGCCGGCGACCTCGGCCGGCGGCACGCCCCGGCCGCGGACCACCAGGCGCACCCGGTCCCGGTCGGGCAGCCGGGCGCACAGCCGGGCGGCCGAGGACACGCCGGCGACGGTGGGCCGGACCACCACGACCACCTGGTCGCACCGGGCGAGCACCTCGTCGGTGGCCGAGCCCGGCGGGCCGTCGACCGAGCGCGGCAGGTCCACCACGACGGCGTCGTGGCCGCGCCGCGCCGCGGAGAGCACCTCGCGGACCGCGCCGGGTTGCAGCGGCTCGCTCGCGCCGGCGTACCACCCCAGCACGCCGAGCCCGCCGCGTCGCGGCAGCGCCTCGCGCAGCGCCCGGCCGCCGAGCCGACCGGTCGTGCGGCACAGGGCGTCCCACCGGAAGCCCTCGCACCCGTCGAGCCCGAGCACCCGGTCCACCCCCGGGCCCAGGGGGTCGGCGTCGACGACGAGGGCCCGCCCGGTGCGGGCGGCGACCTGGCCCAGCGCGCAGGCGAACGTCGTCGCCCCCGCCCCGCCCGAGCCACCCAGCAGCCCGAGCACGACCCCGGGCGCCGGCCCGGCCTCCCCCACGTCGGACAGCACCTCGGTCACCCGGTGCTCGGCCTGCGGGAGCCCCAGCACGGACTCGGCGCCGACCCCCACCGCGGCGCGGTAGTCCGGCTCCCCCGGCGTCCCCCAGGTCACGACGTGCACGCCGGCCCGGCGGGCCGGCCCGAGGTGGGCGAGCTCCCCGGCGAGGTCGGCGCCCACCAGCACCAGCGGTGGACCGGTCCAGCGGCGCAGCGCGGCGACGGCGTCGGGGGCGGACTCGGCGTCGACGCCGGCGGCCGCGGCGAGCCGCCTCAGGTCGTCGAGGAGCGCGGGATCGGCGGTGGCGAGGAGAGGTGCGTGCATGGCGGGAACCGTTCCCGCTCGCGCCGACGACCCCGGGCCGAGCGACGCCGGGTTGTGGAGGAGGCCGCGCGTCCGCGTGCTGTGGACTCCTCCGGGCCCCGGACCGCGCGGCCTACGATGGCGCCATGTCCCGCCCGGCCGCGGCCTTCTTCGACCTCGACAAGACGATCATCGCCAAGTCGAGCACGCTCGCCTTCAGCAAGCCGTTCCAGGCCGGCGGCCTGATCTCGCGCCGGGCGGTGCTGCGCTCGGCGTACGCGCAGTTCGTCTACCTCGTCGGCGGCGCCGACCACGACCAGATGGAGAAGCTGCGCCAGTTCCTCTCCCAGCTCGTCGGCGGCTGGGACGTCGCGACGGTCCGCGAGATCGTCGCCGACACCCTCCACCACGTCGTCGACCCGCTGGTCTACGACGAGGCCGTCTCCCTCATCGAGGAGCACCGGCTCGCCGGGCGCGACGTCGTCATCGTCTCCACCTCCGGCAGCGAGGTGGTCGGGCCCATCGGCGCGATGCTCGGCGCCGACCACGTCGTCGCCACCCGGCTGGAGATCGTCGACGGGCACTACACCGGCGAGATCGAGTACTACGCCTACGCCGAGGAGAAGGCGAACGCCGTCCGGCAGCTCGCCGAGGAGCGCGGCTACGACCTCGAGGAGTGCTACGCCTACAGCGACTCCATCACCGACGTGCCGATGCTCGAGGCCGTCGGCCACCCGTACGCCGTCAACCCCGACCGCGACCTGCGCAAGGTCGCGACCAGCCGGGGGTGGCCCGTCCTGGTCTTCGTCAAGCCCGTCGCGCTGCGCAGCCGGGTGCCGCTCCCGCCGGCCGGCCCGACGCTCGCGGCCCTGGCCGTCGGCGGCATGGCCGCGGTCGGCGGGGTGTTGTGGGCCAACGCCCGCCGACGCCGCCTCGAGGCCTGAGCGGGCGACACGCCGATCCACTCCACAGCCCCGATGTCAAGGGGTTGATCGGGCTGCCGGACGGGCGTACAACGGGAGCTAGAACTCCACAGACGTACACGGGGACCGAGGTACCCACGCGGCGATCCACCCTTTTTCAGGGCGCCTGCACTCGGAAGACTTCCGCGGCAGCAACTGAGATGCACGCTTGGTAGCCACGGTCAACGTGTCAGGCGGTGGCACTCGAGTGCAGGTTCGATTCGGGTGCCACCTGCATGTCCGGACCGTCGGGTCCGCGGGAGTCCGCCCGGCGCCTCAGTCGCGCAGCGGGCTGGCGTCGGCGCCGGCGGCGTACGCCTCGGGGGCGTAGAGCAGCCAGGAGTGGACGCCGTTGCGGGTGCCGCCGGCGTACCCGCGCAGGTTCGACTCGTACGCCGCCCGGTTGGCGAGGTGGCCGGCCTCCGGCACGACGAGCGACTTCTCGTCGACCCCGCGGGCGACCAGGACGAGCCGCTCGACCGCGCGGGCGACGATCCCGTTGTGGGAGGGGAACGGCGAGGTCGAGACCAGGTCGGCGTGCACGACCGCGGCGAGCAGCAGCGCGGGCGCCTCGGTGGTGCTGGTCAGCAGGGTCGCGATGTCGCGCAGCCGGGCCGCGGACTCCGCGTCGCGCGGGCGGCCGAGCTCGTCGTCGGCCAGCGTGCCGCGGGCGGCCAGCGCGTGCAGCCGGGCGAAGGCCTGGAGCGGGGAGCGGGAGAGCAGCGGGGCGAGGCCGAGCATCTCGGTGGAGACCCGCACGGCGTCCTGGGCGATCGCGTCGCCGGACCCGGCGCGGACCTCCTCCAGCGAGGAGGCCGACCCCTCGAGCACGGCGCTCGCGTGGGCGCCGCGGAGCAGCGACTCCCCGGTCATCTCGGGGCTCGTGCGCCGCAGGCCGCGGTCGCGGAGCATCGCGTCGATGCCGTCGCGGACGGCGGCGTAGGCGGACGGCACGCCCTCGAGGGACACCAGCCAGGCGAGCGGATCGGCGGTCACTCCGAGAAGGGTACGCAGCCGGTAACCTCGGGCCGATGGCAGACCAGCCCCCCGCGACCAGCCCCGCGACCGGACCGGCGACCGGACCGGCGACCGGCCTCGCGCGCTCCTTCGGCGCCGTGGCGGACGCCTACGACCGCGGCCGGCCGTCGTACCCCCGCGAGGCGGCGGCCTGGCTGACCGGCACCGAGGCCTGCACGGTGCTCGAGGTCGGCGCCGGCACCGGCAAGCTGACCAAGGTCCTCGCCGGGCTCGGTCACGACGTGCACGCCACCGAGCCCGACCCGGCGCTGCTGGCGGTGCTCAAGCGGGACCTGCCCGACGTGCCGGTCAGCGAGTCGCCGGCCGAGGACCTCCCGCTGCCCGACGCCTCGGTCGACGTCGTGGTGGCCGCGCAGTGCTTCCACTGGTTCGACCACGAGCGGGCGCTGCCCGAGATCGCCCGGGTGCTGCGACCCGGCGGCAGGCTCGCGCTGGTCTGGAACCTCACCGACCACCGGGTCCCGTGGGTGCGCCGGCTCGGCGCCCTCATCGGCACCCAGGAGCACCGCGACGACCCGGCCGCGGCCGTGGTCACCTCCCCCCACTTCGGCTTCGTCGAGGACGCCTCCTTCAAGCACTGGCAGGTCGTCGACCGGCACTCGATCCGCGACCTCGCGCTCTCCCGGTCCAACGTCGCCACGCTCGACCCCGAGGCGCAGGCGGCGAAGCTCGCCGAGGTGGTGGGGTTCTACGACGAGTACGGCCGCGGGATGGACGGCATGCAGCTGCCCTACCTGGCCCGGTGCTTCCGGGCGACGGTCGTCCGCGAGGACGACGGGAGCGCCGAGGAGCCGGAGGGCGAGCGGGACCCGATGACCGACACCATCTCCGACGGCACCGACACCGACATGCTCCTCATCGACTTCCGCTGATCGCCGGGGCGAGGGGGAGACCGTGGTCCGTGCCTGGCGCCGCACCCACCTCGGCAGCGAGGCCGACCGGGCGACGTTCCGCGCGCTGCACTCCGCCTCCCTCGCCAGCCCCGCCCTGCGCGAGGGGCTGACCCCGGGCTCGGCCGAGCGCAGCATCCGGCACCTGCGGGCGCTGCTCGGCACGCCGGCGCTCGCGCTCACCGACTCCGCCGGGCTGCTGGCCTGGGACGGCACCGGCCAGCACCACGAAGGCCGCTCCCCCGCGCTCGCCGTCGCCACGCTCGAGCGCGGCGCCACCCGCAGCTTCGACCGCGCCGACCTGCCGTGCGCCGAGGCCGGCTGCCCGGTCCGCACCGCGGTGGTCTCCCCGCTGGTCGTCGAGGAGCGGGTGGTCGGGACGCTCCAGGCCTTCGCGCCCTACCCCACCGCCGGGCTCGCCCGAGCCACCGACGAGGTCGCCCAGTGGGTCTCCGGGCAGCTCGAGCTCGCCGAGCTCGACGCCTCGCGCCGCCGGCTGATGGAGGCCGAGGTGCGCGCGCTGCGGGCGCAGATCAGCCCGCACTTCATCTACAACTCCCTCGGCGCGATCGCCAGCTTCGTGCGCACCGACCCCGACCGGGCGCGCGAGCTGCTGCTGGAGTTCGCCGACTTCACCCGCTACTCCTTCCGGCGGCACGGCGACTTCACCACGCTGGCCGAGGAGCTGCGCTCGGTCGAGCGCTACCTGCTGCTCGAGCAGGCGCGGTTCGGCGAGCGGCTCCAGGTGACCCTCGGCATCGCCCCCGAGGTGCTCCCCGTCGCCGTACCCTTCCTCTGCGTCCAGCCGCTCGTCGAGAACGCCGTGCGGCACGGCCTGGAGTCGGCCGAGGGCGTCGGGCACATCCGCATCTCCGCGCACGACCGCGGCCAGGAGTGCGTGATCGAGGTGGAGGACGACGGCGTGGGCGAGGACCCGGAGCGAGTACGGCGCGCGTTGGCCGGCGATGCCTCGCTGGACTCCGTCGGGCTCGGCAACGTCGACGCGCGGCTGCGCAACGCCTTCGGCGACGACTTCGGTCTGGTCGTGGAGACCGCCCCCGGTGCCGGCACGAAGGTCGTCGTGCGGGTGCCGAAGTTCGCCCCCGGGGTGCACCCGTGAGAGCCGCCCCATGAGAGCACTCGTGGTCGACGACGAGCGGCCGGCGCTCGACGAGCTGCGCTTCCTGCTCGGCCAGGACGCCAGGATCCGCGAGGTGCTGGCCAGCGACTCCGCGACCGAGAGCCTGCGGATCCTCCAGGAGACGGACGTCGACGTGGTCTTCCTCGACGTGCAGATGCCCGGCCTCACCGGCCTCGAGCTCGCCGCGGTGCTCGGCCGCTTCCGCACGCCCCCCGCGATCGTCTTCGTCACCGCTCACGAGGAGCACGCGGTCGAGGCCTTCGACGTGCGCGCGGTCGACTACGTCCTCAAGCCGGTCCGCGCCGACCGCCTGGCCGAGGCGGTACGTCGCGTGGTGGAGGCGACCCGCGGGCAGCAGGGGTCCGGGGGCGACCCGGCGCCCGCGCGCGACGACGTCTCGGTGGCGGTCGAGCGGGGCGGGGTGACCCGCTTCGTCGACCGCTCCGCGATCAGCCACGTCGAGGCGCAGGGCGACTACGCCCGGCTGCACGTGCGCGAGGGCGCGACGGGCGGGTCCTACCTGGTGCGCACCCCGCTCTCCCAGCTGGAGGAGGAGTGGGGCCCGGCCGGCTTCGTGCGCATCCACCGCTCGCTGCTGGTCTCCCTCGCCCACGTCGCCGAGCTGCGGATGGACGCCGGGCGCTGCTCGGTCGTCGTGTCGGGCGGCACCGAGCTCGGCGTGAGCCGCCGGCACACCCGCGAGCTGCGCGACCTGCTGCTGCGCCGGTCGGGGGCATGACCAGCCCCCCGCCCGAGCAGGCCCGGCCCGAGCGGGCCAAGGTCGAGCGGGCCAAGGTCGAGCGGGTCCGCGTGGAGCGGGTGCGGGTCGAGCGGGTCCGGGTGACCGGCCCGCCCCGGCGGCGTACCCCCGGAGCGCGGACGCGCGACATCGACGCCGAGACCCGGCTGGGCGAGGTCTACATGGGCTCGCTGCTGCGCGAGCAGCTGTGGCTGGCGGTGCGGGTGCTCGCGGTGCTGGCCGGCACGGTCGGGTCGCTGCCGCTGGCCTTCCACCTGTGGCCCGGGCTGACCGACGTGCGGCTGCTGGGCGCTCCGCTGCCGTGGCTGCTGCTGGGCGTCCTGGTCTACCCGGTGCTGGTGCTGCTCGGCTGGCGCTACGTGCGGCGTGCCGAGCGCAACGAGGCCGACTTCCTGGAGCTGATGAGCGAGGTCGGGGAGTGACCAGCGCCCCGGGCATCGTCGCGGTCGTGCTGGTCGCGGTGGCGACGCTGGCCATCGGCACCTGGGGGCTGCGGGTCTCGCGCACCACCAGCGACTTCCTCGTCGCCTCCCGCTCGGTCGGGCCGCGGCTGAACGCGAGCGCGATCGGCGGGGAGTACCTCTCGGCCGCCTCGTTCCTCGGCGTCGCCGGGCTCGTGCTGACCTTCGGCGCCGACATGCTGTGGTACCCGATCGGCTGGACCGCGGGCTACCTCGTCCTGCTCGTGCTGGTCGCCGCCCCGCTGCGCCGCTCGGGTGCCTACACGCTGCCGGACTTCGCCGAGGCGCGGTTCGGCTCCCGGCAGGTGCGGGCGGTCTGCTCGGTGCTGGTGGTCGCGATCGGGCTGCTCTACCTCTACCCGCAGTTCCAGGGCGCCGGGATCACGCTGAGCTCGGCGGTCGGGGCGCCGACGTGGGTGGGACCGGTGGTCGTCGGCGCGGTCGTGCTGGCCAACGTCAGCTCCGGCGGGATGCGCAGCATCACCTTCGTCCAGGCCTTCCAGTACTGGCTCAAGCTGTGGGCGCTGCTGCTGCCCGCCGCCGTCCTGGTGACCGTCTGGCTCTCCGACGGCCGCCCGGGGGCCTCGCCGGCGCTGCCCGCCGACGACTGGTCGGCGCCGCTGGCCTCCGGCGGCGGGCCGGGGCTCTACGTGACGTACTCCCTCGTCGTCGCGACCTTCCTCGGCACCATGGGCCTGCCGCACGTGGTCGTCCGCTTCTACACCAACCCCGACGGCCGCGCCGCCCGCCGCACCACCCTCGTCGTGCTCGCGCTGCTCGGGCTGTTCTACCTGCTGCCGCCGGTCTACGGCGCGCTCGGCCGGGCGTACGCCGCCGAGCTGGCCGCCGCCGGACGCTCCGACGTGCTGGTGCTCGAGCTGCCGCGGCTGATGGTCCCCGGGCTGCTCGGCGAGGCACTGACCGGGCTGGTCACCGCCGGCGCGTTCGCGGCCTTCCTCTCCACCTCCTCGGGGCTCTCGATCGCGGTCGCGGGCGTGCTGTCCCAGGACGTCACCGGCCGGTCCTGGCGCGGCCGGCGGCTGGCGGGCGTGACCGCCTTCCGGGTCGGCGCCGTCGTCGCGGTGGTCGTCCCGCTGCTGATGGCGCTGGCCGCGCCGCACGTCGGGGTGGCCCGGGCGGTCGGGCTCGCCTTCGCGGTCGCCGCCTCCACGTTCTGCCCGCTGCTGGTGCTCGGCATCTGGTGGCGCGGGCTCACCGCCGCCGGCGCGATCGCCGGGCTGGCCGTCGGCGGGCTCGGCTCGGGCGCCGCGGTCGTGGCGACCCTCGCGGCCGCTGCGCCCGACGGGTGGCCGACGGTGCTGGTCGAGCAGCCGGCCGCGTGGTCGGTGCCGCTCGCCTTCGCCACGATGGTCGGCGTCTCGCTGGCCACCCGGGCGCGGGTCCCCGCGCACACCCGCCGGTTCATGGTGCGGCTGCACACGCCGGAGGCGCTCGACCTCGACCGCGGCTGACGCCGTCCGCCGAGTCGGGACCTGATGCGATCGAGTCGGGACAGAAGTGCCGACTCGGCCGTCAGAAGTGCCGACTCGGCCGTCAGGCGCCGGCCCGGAGGCGCTCGGCGGGCGCGCGGGTGGCGCTCACGCGGTCCCGGCACCCGCTCCCGGACCGACCGTTCGTCGCGCCCGACCGACCGCTCACCGACGACCGCTCGCCATTGGGCGACCCACCCCGGCGCAGGGCTGCCGACGTGACCGCGGCCACTCCTACGGTGACGCCGATCACACCTGCCACGAGAGGGGCCCCGAGGTGACCACACCGCCCGAGGTGCCGGACCAGGCGACCCGCCACGATCCGGTCTACGACCAGCTGTCCGCCGCACCCGAGTTCCACGAGCTGCGCAAGCGCTATCGGGGCTTCGTGCTCCCGGCCACCGCCGCGTTCCTGGCGTGGTACCTGCTCTACATCTTGATGTCGAACTACGCCGAGGGCTTCATGGACACCAAGGTCGTCGGCAACATCAACGTCGCCCTGGTCTTCGGGCTGCTCCAGTTCGTGACCACCTTCGGGCTGGCGTTCCTCTACGCCCGCTTCTCCGAGAGCAAGCTCGACCCGCTGGCCCGCGAGCTCAACGACGAGTACGTCGCCCAGCACGGCACGCACTCCCCGCGCCGGCACCACGAGGGAGAGGACCACTGATGAACGACCAGGTGCTCACCACGATCCTCTTCCTCGCCGTCGTCGCGCTGACGGTCGGCATCACCTTCTGGGCCAGCCGCCAGACCTCCGGCACCAACGACTTCTACGCCGGCGGCCGCTCGTTCTCCCCGGTGCAGAACGGCCTGGCGATCGGCGGCGACTACATGTCGGCGGCGTCGTTCCTCGGCATCTCCGGTGCGATCGCGCTCTCGGGCTACGACGGCTTCCTCTACTCCATCGGCTTCCTCGTCGCCTGGCTCGTCGCGCTGCTGCTCGTGGCGGAGATGCTGCGCAACTCCGGGCGCTACACGATGGCCGACCAGCTGGCCTTCCGGATGCGGCAGCGCCCGGTGCGGATGGCCGCGGCGACCTCGACGGTCGTCGTCTCGATCTTCTACCTGCTCGCGCAGATGGTCGGCGCGGGCGCGCTGGTCGCCCTGCTGCTCGGCGTCGACGACCAGGCGGTCAAGAACATCGTCATCTTCGGCGTCGGCGCGCTGATGATCTTCTACGTCACCGTCGGCGGCATGAAGGGCACCACCTGGGTGCAGATCGTCAAGGCCGTCCTGCTGATGACCGGCTCGGCGCTGATCGTCGTGCTGGTGCTCGCGAAGTTCGACTTCAACCTCTCCGAGCTCCTCGGCGCCGCGGCCAGCAACTCCGGCCAGGGCTCGGCGTTCCTCGAGCCGGGCCTGAAGTACGGCGCCACCGCGACCAGCAAGATCGATTTCATCAGCCTCGGCATCGCCCTGGTCCTCGGCACCGCCGGCCTGCCGCACATCCTCATCCGCTTCTACACCGTGCCGACCTCGCGGGACGCGCGGAAGTCGGTGCTGTGGGCGATCGGGCTGATCGGCGTGTTCTACCTGTTCACGCTGGTGCTCGGCTTCGGTGCCGCCGCGCTGCTCGACATCCCGGGCCTGCGCGAGTCCGGTGAGCTCGACGCCTCGGGCAACCTGGCCGCTCCGCTGCTCGCCGAGTCCGTCGGCGGCGGGGCCGGATCGACCGGAGGGGCCATCCTGCTGGCGCTGATCGCGGCGGTGGCGTTCGCGACGATCCTCGCCGTGGTCGCGGGCCTGACCCTGACCTCGTCGGCCTCGGTCGCCCACGACATCTACAACTCGGTCATCAAGAAGGGCACCGCGACCGAGGACCAGGAGATCAAGGTGACCCGCTACGCGGCCGCCGGCATCGGCCTGGTCTCGATCCTGCTGGCCATCCCGGCGCAGAGCCTGAACATCGCCTTCCTCGTGGCGCTGGCCTTCGCGGTCGCCGCCTCGGCGAACCTGCCGACGATCATCTACAACATGTTCTGGCGCCGGTTCAACACCCGCGGCGCGCTGTGGAGCATCTACGGCGGCCTGATCTCGGCCGTCGGCCTGGTGATCTTCTCGCCGGTCGTCTCGGGCAAGGGCCTGGACCCGACCGGGAAGAACCTCTCGCTCCTGCCGACCAGCATCGACATCTCGTGGTTCCCGCTGGAGAACCCCGGCATCGTGTCGATCCCGCTCGGCTTCTTCTTCGGCTGGCTCGGCACCGTCACCAGCCGCGAGCCGAGCGCGGAGGACCGCTACACCGAGCTCGAGGTCCGCGCCCTGACCGGCGCCGGCGCCGAGCAGGCCGTGCAGCACTAGAGCGACACCTCGGGTCGTGTGCCCCAGCGCGAGACCACCCGCGTGCTGGGGCACACGACCCTTCACTAATGTGGCGGGGGCCACCCGCCCCGCCCCGACGGACGACCAGGAGCTTGACGATGAGCGAACAGACCCTGTCCAACCTCCTCAAGGAGGACCGCCGGTTCGAGCCGCCGACCGACCTCGCCGCAGACGCCAACCTCAAGGAGGAGGCCTACGCCCGCGCCGCCGAGGACCGGGAGGCCTTCTGGGCCGAGCAGGCCGAGCGTCTCGACTGGACGCAGAAGTGGGACCAGGTGCTCGACTGGAGCAACCCCCCGTTCGCCCAGTGGTACGTCGGCGGCAAGCTCAACGCGGCGTACAACTGCGTCGACCGGCACGTCGAGGCCGGCCGCGGCGACAAGGTCGCGATCCACTGGGTCGGTGAGCCGGTGGACGACAAGCGCTCGATCACCTACGCCGAGTTGCAGGCCGAGGTCAGCCAGGCCGCGAACACCCTGACCGAGCTCGGCGTCGGCACCGGGGACCGGGTCGCGATCTACATGCCGATGATCCCCGAGGCCGTGGTCACGATGCTGGCGTGCGCGCGCATCGGCGCCCCGCACACGGTGGTCTTCGGCGGGTTCTCCTCCGACGCGCTGGCCTCCCGGCTCGTCGACTGCGGGGCGAAGGTCGTGGTGACCGCCGACGGCGGCTACCGCCGCGGCGCGCCGTCGGCGCTCAAGCCGGCGGTCGACGAGGCCCGCGCGAAGGCCGCCGAGCGCGACGGCCACACCGTGGAGAAGGTGCTCGTCGTCCAGCGCACCGGCGGAGAGGTCGCGTGGGACGACGACGTCGACGTGTGGTGGCACGAGTCGGTCGCGAAGGCCTCGCCCGAGCACCAGTGGGAGGCCTTCGACGCCGAGCACCCGCTCTACGTCATGTACACCTCGGGCACCACCGGCAAGCCCAAGGGCATCCTGCACACCACCGGCGGTTACCTCACCGGCTGCGCCTACACCCACTGGGCGGTCTTCGACCTCAAGCCGGAGACCGACGTCTACTGGTGCACCGCCGACATCGGCTGGGTCACCGGCCACTCCTACATCGTCTACGGCCCGCTCGCCAACGGCGCGACGCAGGTGCTCTACGAGGGCACGCCCGACGCCCCGGAGAAGGGCCGCTGGTGGCAGATCATCGAGGAGTACGGCGTCACGATCTTCTACACCGCGCCCACCGCGATCCGCTCGTTCATGAAGCAGGGCCGGGAGATCCCGGACGCGCGTGACCTGTCCTCGCTGCGGGTCCTCGGCTCGGTCGGCGAGCCGATCAACCCCGAGGCCTACGTCTGGTACCGCGAGGTCGTCGGCGGCGGCCGTACCCCCGTCGTCGACACCTGGTGGCAGACCGAGACCGGCTCGATCATGATCTCCCCGCTCCCCGGCGTCACCCACGGCAAGCCGGGCTCGGCGATGATCCCGATCCCGGGCGTCTCGGCGGACGTGGTCACCGAGGAGGGCGAGTCGGTCCCGAACGGCTCCGGGGGCTACCTCGTGCTCACCGAGCCGTGGCCCTCGATGCTGCGCACGATCTGGGGCGATGACCAGCGGTACAAGGACACCTACTGGTCGCGCTATGCCCAGCAGGGCTGGTACTTCGCCGGCGACGGCGCCAAGAAGGACGACGACGGGGACCTGTGGGTGCTCGGCCGCGTCGACGACGTCATGAACGTCTCCGGCCACCGGCTCTCCACCACCGAGATCGAGTCCGCGCTGGTCTCCCACCCCAAGGTCGCGGAGGCCGCGGTCGTCGGCGCCCAGGACCCCGACACCGGCCAGGCGGTCTGCGCGTTCGTCATCCTCCGCGACGAGTTCATCGCCGAGGCCGACGACGCCGGTGAGGGCAGCGACATCGTCGAGGAGCTGCGCAACCACGTCCGCAAGGAGATCGGCGCGATCGCCAAGCCGCGCCAGATCATGATCGTCCCCGAGCTGCCGAAGACCCGCTCGGGCAAGATCATGCGCCGGCTGCTGCGCGACGTCGCCGAGCACCGCGAGGTCGGCGACGTCACCACGCTGGCCGACTCCACGGTCATGGACCTCATCTCCGGCCGGCTCACCTCCGGCAAGGGCGCCGACGACTGACGCTCTCGGTCGGTCGGGGTGGCCCGACCCCCCGTTGGGATAGTCCGACACACCAGCGCCCTTCCGGTCCGCCGGAAGGGCGCTGTCGTGCCGGACTACCCCGCCACCCCGCCGCACGGCCGGGCTCACCGCAGCGCGGCGACCACCTTCGGCAGCCCCCACCGCAGCGGGGCGTCGAACCACGGCCAGTTGTGCACGCCGCCCTGCCGCACCCAGGCGGAGTACGGCACGCCGGCGCGGGTCAGCGCGGCGAGGAATGTCCGGTGGCCCGACCACATCAGCTGCTCGGTGTAGCCGGTGTGCAGCGGGTCGGTGGTCTCGCTGACCGTGCTGGGCGACCCGGTGCCGGAGGCGACGAACACCGCGACCCCCTTCAGCCTCGGGGCGAGCGAGACCGGGTTGTGCGCGTCCCACGCGGCGCGGTCGAGGACGGGGTTGCCCCAGACCCGCAGGAGGTTCGGCGGGCTGACGCCGATCGCCTTGGCGATCTCCGGCGGCAGGATGTTGGCGATCATGAGGTTGGTGTCCACGGCGCCGGAGATCGAGAACGCCGCCTGGTAGCGGCCGGGGTGCCGCGCGGGGTAGATCATCGCGCCGAGGCCGCCCATCGACGCCCCGACCACCCCGCGCTTGCCCGTCGTACGGAACGTGCGGTCCACCCACCGGGTGAGGACCTTGGTGTGGAAGGTCTCCCACTGCCAGGAGCCGTCCTTCCAGTCGCTGAACATCCCGGCGTCGTCGCCGAGGCCGCCCTCGGGCATCACGAAGATCGCCGGGAGCGAGCGTGTCGCGGCGGTGAGCTCGGTGCCCACGCTCCACCGGATGTAGGGGCTGCGGGCGCCGTTGAAGAGGTAGACGACCGGGTAGCGCCGGTGGCGGTTCTTCTTGGCCCGGTAGCCGACCGGGAAGAGGACCCGGACCATCGGGCTGGTGACCTTGACGTCCGCGGGCACCGGCACCCGGAAGTCGCGGCACCGCGACGGCGGGCACGCCCGCGGGCCGTCGACGCCGGGCGCCTCGTCGGCGGGCTCGAAGTCGGTCGGCGTCGACGGCACGGTCATCAGGTCGAGGTAGGACCGCCAGGACGACCCGGAGGTGCCGGTGTCGGTCGTGGACTTCTCCACGTGGAGGTCCTCGCCGGTGTCGGCCTGCGCGGCCGGACCCCCGGCGGCACCGACCAGCGCGAGGACGACGGAGCCGACCAGGGCGGCGAGGGCGAGGCGGGGGCGCCGGACGGAAGCGTTCACGCTCAGGGAACGAGCGGCCGGGGCGGGAGGTCACGCGCCCACGGGTAGGGTCATCCCTTGGTGTGCCGGGAAGTCTGGTCGGCGGATGTTCCCACGACCCCTGGAGTCCCATGAGCACCTCGCCCGCGCCGCAGTCCCCGCGCAACCGCCTGTTCCGCCGCCCCTCGCTGCTCGAGAACATCCGCGTCACCGAGGTGCTCCGCGCGGAGACCACCGGCGGCATGCTGCTGATCGTCGGCGCGCTCATCGCGATCATCTGGGCCAACACCCCGTGGGCCGACGTCTATGAGTCCCTCCGCGACTACCGCGTCGGCCCCGAGGCGCTCCACCTCGACCTGTCGCTGGGGACCTGGGCGGCCGACGGCCTGCTGGCGATCTTCTTCTTCGTGGTCGGCCTCGAGCTCAAGCGCGAGTTCGTCGCCGGCGACCTGCGCGACCCCCGGCGCGCGGCGCTGCCCGTGGCCGCCGCCGTCGGCGGCATGGCCCTGCCCGCCGTCGTGTACGTCGCCTGGAACATCGCCTTCGACGGCGAGCTGGCCGGGTGGGCGATCCCGACGGCGACCGACATCGCGTTCGCGGTGGCGATCCTCGCGGTGATCAGCACCCACCTGCCCGCCGGGCTGCGCACGTTCCTGCTCACCCTGGCCGTCGTCGACGACCTGCTGGCCATCACGATCATCGCGCTCTTCTACACCGACGACCTGCAGCTGCCCTACCTCGCGCTGGCGCTCGTGCCGCTCGCGGTGTTCACGTTCCTGGTCCAGAAGCGGATCCGCTCCGGGTGGCTCCTCATCCCGCTCGCGCTCCTCACCTGGGGCCTCGTGCACGAGTCCGGGGTGCACGCCACCGTCGCCGGCGTCCTCCTCGGGTTCGCGGTCCCGGTGCTGCGGCGCGACGGCGGCGACGGCCCCGGCCTGGCCGAGCACCTCGAGCACGTCGTACGGCCGCTCTCCGCGGGGTTCGCGGTCCCCGTCTTCGCCTTCTTCGCCGCCGGCGTGACCGTCGGCGGCCTCGACGGCCTCGCCGATGCCCTCGCCGACCCGGTGGCGCTGGGCGTCGTGCTCGGCCTCGTCGTCGGCAAGACCGTCGGCATCGCCGGATCGACCTGGCTGCTGGCGACCTTCACCCGTGCCGACCTCGACGAGGAGCTGTCGTGGGTCGACGTGATCGGCATGGCGATGCTCGCCGGCATCGGCTTCACGGTCTCCCTGCTCATCGGCGAGCTCGCCTTCGGCCACGGCGAGCAGGCCGACGACGTCAAGGTCGGCGTGCTCGTCGGCTCGCTGGTGGCGACCGTCCTGGCCTCGGTGGTGCTGCGCGCCCGCAACCGCGCCTACCGGCGCATCCGCGAGGTCGAGGAGCGCGACGCGGACGACGACGGGGTACCGGACATCTACCAGCAGGACCGGGCCGAGGACTGAGTCCCCGGCCGGAGGGGTTCTGTAGGGTCAGGCCCACATCTCGACGCAAGGGGAACGAACGCATGTCGCATCCGGTCAGGCCGCCGCAGGAGAGCGACCCCACCATCGGTCGTCTCGTCGCCGATGCGAGCCGTGACATCTCGACGCTGGTCTCCAAGGAGATCCAGCTCGCGAAGTCCGAGCTCAAGGTCAGCGCCAAGGCCGGCGGGATCGGCATCGGCCTCTTCGCCGCCGCGGGCTTCCTCGCCGTGCTGGCGATCATCATGCTCTCGGTCGCGATCGCCTACTTCATCCACTGGGGCGGCGAGGGGCTCGCGCTGCACTGGGCCTTCCTCATCGTCTTCGCCTTCTACGTGCTGCTCGCCGGCCTGCTCGCCTTCGTCGGCGTGAAGAAGGTCAAGCAGGTCCGCGGCCCCGAGAAGGCCATCGAGCAGGGCCGGGAGATCCCCCGCGCGCTCAAGGGCGAGGCCTGAGCCAGGCCTGGGCCAGGCCTGAGCCTCCGGGTCGCCAGGTGTCGGTTTCCCCGGTTCTCCGGGGATCCCGACCACCCCGAGGGCGGCTCAGCCGGCGCAGTCGCCGGTGGAGACCTCGTCGGTGTTGGTGACACCGATGCGGCGCGCCTCGGCGACCTGCTCGGCGGTGAGGGCGTAGCCGGTCTCGTCGTCGGTGACCGAGGCGGCGAAGACCACGCCGACCACGTCGCCGCCGGAGGAGACGATGGGTCCCCCGGAGTTGCCGGGGCGGACCAGCCCGCGCACGGAGAAGACCTCGCGGATCACCGTGCCGTCGCCGTAGATGTTGGGTGAGCGCAGCCGCTGCTCGGACCGGATCCGGCCGGAGGTGACGTTGAAGGGCCCGTCCTGGGGGTAGCCGAGGATGGCCACCCCGTCCTTGGCCCCGGCGCCCTCGTCGAAGGCGAGCAGCCCCCGGTCACCGCTGTCGAGGGCGAGCACGGCGACGTCGAGCTCGGGGTTGTAGTAGACGACCTCGGCCGGGACCGAGCTGTCGTCGATCTCCACCTCCGGGTCGGCCACCCCGGCGACGACGTGGGCGTTGGTCATCAACCGGTCCTGGGCGTAGAGGAAGCCGGTCCCCTCGATGCCGCGGCCGCAGCCGTTGGTGCCGCGGATCTTCAGCACGCTCTCCCGGGCGGCCTCGACGTCCGGGTCGCGCAGCAGTCGCTTCGGGCCGGGCCCCACCTCGACGATCCGCTCGGGGGCGAACGGCTCGAGGTAGCGCGGGAAGAAGGTCGTGCCGACCACGTCGTTGAACGACTCCAGCACGGTGTCGGCCGAGCCCGGCAGCGTGCTGTCCACCTTCGCCAGCACGCTCGAGCCGCGCACCAGCGGCGTCACGCCCGCGATCGCCGAGCCCGAGATCGCCACGCCGAGGGCCCAGGCGACGAGCAGCACGGCCACCGCGCTGAGCGCCGCGCCGCCGACCGCGTCGAGGGCGCGGACCGGTTGCCAGGTGATCCGGTCGCGGATCCGCGCGCCGGCGTACTGCAGCACCGCCTGGCCCAGCGAGGCGGTGAGGATGACGATGAACAGCGCCCCGAGGGAGACCACCAGCGACGGGGCCGCGTCGCCGAGGGCGACCGGCGCCAGCCACACCCCCGCGAGGCCGCCGGCGAGCAGGCCGGTGGTCGCGAAGGCGCCGGTGACGAAACCCTGCCAGTAGCCGGAGAGCGCGTAGGCGAGGACCAGCAGCACCAGGAGCCAGTCGAGCGGGTTCACCGCTCGGGCTCCTCGATGTCCAGCATGCCCGCGCGGGCGTTGCGCTGGACGCGGGCGTCGCCGGCGAGCATGTACGCCGGCAGGTCGCAGACCCGCGAGACGTCCCAGTCCCGGGACCAGCCGAGGTAGTCCAGCAGCCGGGCGATGATCCCGCCGGTGAAGCCCCACAGGATCACGTCCCGCTCGGGGCCGATGAGGAACCCGGGGCTGGTGTAGCCGGTGGGGTGCCGCACGGTGATCCGGTTCTCCGGGTCGACGAGGTCGGCGAACACGGCGTGGTGGATCGCGTGCACCTCGGCCCGGCTGACCACCCCGACGGCGGACGGCTCGCGCCACCAGCCGACGACCGGGGTGACCGCGAAGTTGCTCGGCGGCAGCCACAGCTGCGGCAGGCAGCCGATCACGTCGACCGAGGAGGGCACCAGGCCGATCTCCTCCTCCGCCTCGCGCAGCGCCGCCTCGATGACCGTCTCGCCGGGGTCGATCGAGCCGCCGGGGAAGGAGACCTGGCCCGGGTGGCTGCGCATGTCGTGGGCGCGCTCGGTCAGCAGCACCTCGCCGCCACGCGGCCCCTCCCCGAAGAGCATGAGCACCGCGCCCTCCCGGGCGTCGCCGCCCTCCGGCGGCACGAAGCGGGTCAGGTGGCCGGCCTCGATCGTCGCGACCGCCTCCTCGACGGGGCGCATCCAGTCCGGCAGGCCGGGCACGGGGCTCGCCGCCTCCTCCCCGCTCACGCCGGGCCCTGCGTCTTGACGAGCTTCGCAGCGGTCTCGGGGTCGGTCGGCCCGGCGCCGTACGACGGGCACCAGCGCGCGACCGGGCAGGCGCCGCACGCGGGCTTCTTGGCGTGGCAGACCCGGCGGCCGTGCCAGATCAGGTGGTGGCTGAGCATCGTCCAGTCCCGCTTGGGGAACAGCGCGCCGACGGCGTGCTCGACCTTGACCGGGTCGGTCTCGGCGGTCCACCCGAACCGGCGGACCAGCCGCCCGAAGTGGGTGTCGACGGTGATCCCGGGGATGCCGAAGGCGTTGCCGAGCACGACGTTCGCGGTCTTGCGGCCGACGCCGGGCAGCTTGACCAGGTCGTCGAGCCGGGGCGGCACCTCGCCGCCGTGGTCGGCCACGAGCGCGGCGCTGAGCTTGAGCAGCGACTCGGTCTTGGCGCGGAAGAAGCCCAGCGGCCCGACCAGCTGCTCGAGGTGGGCGCGGTCCGCGGCGGCCATCGCCTTGGCATCGGGGTACGCCGCGAACAGCGCGGGCCGCGCGGCGTTGACCCGCCGGTCGGTGGTCTGCGCGCTCAGCACCGTCACCACGAGGAGCTCGAAGGGGTTGGCGAAGTCGAGCTCGCAGCGGGCGTCGGGATAGGTCTCGGCGAGGACGCGGTCGATCTTGCGGGCGCGCCGCACCAGCGCGGTCGGTGACTCCTCGGCTGGCACGGCGCCAAGGGTACGGACCTGCGCCGACACCGGGCCGTCCGGAGCCCGGCGCGCCGCGCCCGGACGGCGAACGAGCGGCTTGCGGGCGTCTCGAGGACGGTCCTCGGACCCTCCTACCACCGACCCGCCGGTCCCGATGGTGCTTGTGAGCAACTGCACTAGGTAGGATTCGAGAGGACGCGACCCATGCCCGGTGGGCCCGTCGATGAGGAGGACCCGTGGACAACGACGTACTGCGTCAAGCGCCGCTGTTCAGCGCGCTCGACGACGAGGCGGCCACGGCGCTGCGGGCCTCGATGTCGGAGAGCCGACTGCGGCGCGGCGACGTGCTCTTCCACGAGGGTGATTCGGGCGACAAGCTCTACATCGTCCTCGACGGCAAGGTGAAGCTCGGCCGCACCTCCTCCGACGGCCGCGAGAACCTCCTCGCGATCCTCGGCCCCGGTCAGATGTTCGGCGAGCTCTCGCTCTTCGACCCGGGCCCGCGCTCGGCCACGGTCACCGCCGTGACCGACGCCGCGTTCGCCTCGCTCTCCCACGAGGACCTGCTGCGCTGGCTCGAGGGCCGTCCGGTCGTCGCCCGCGGGCTGCTCACCCAGCTCGCCGGCCGGCTGCGCAAGGCCAACGACGTCGTCGCCGACCTGGTCTTCTCCGACGTCCCCGGCCGTGTCGCCAAGGCGCTGCTCGACCTCGCCGACCGCTTCGGCCGCACCGCCGACGACGGCGTGCACGTCCACCACGACCTCACCCAGGAGGAGCTCGCCCAGCTGGTCGGCGCCTCCCGCGAGACCGTGAACAAGGCGCTGGCCGACTTCGCCTCCCGCGGCTGGCTGCGCCTCGAGCCCCGCTCGGTCGTGATCATGGACGTCGAGCGGCTCTCCCGCCGCGCCCGCTGACCCACCCGCCCCGCTGACCCACCCGCCGAGTCGGCACTTCTGGTCCGCCGAGTCGGCACTTCGCGCATGCCGAGTCGGCACTTCTGGTCCGCCGAGTCGGCACGTCCTCACCAGCGGCGGGTCGTGTAGCCCGACCGCAGCTCCTCGCGCAGCTCGGCGAGCCAGCGGTCGAGCGCCGGGCCGGAGAAGTCGCCGACACGGACCACGATGACGATCCACCCCTCCCGCCGCAGCCAGGCCCGGCGCCGCTCGTCGTACCGGCGCTGCTCCTCGCTCGCGTGCGCGTCGTGCCCGTCGTACTCCACACACACCCGGCGCTCGCGGTAGGCGAAGTCGAGCCGGTACGTCGGCACGCCGTCGACCTCGACCCAGACCTGCGGCTCGGGCAGCGGGAGCCCGGCGTCGGCGATCTCGAGCAGCACCCACGCCTCGCGGGGCGACTCCAGTCGCGGGTCGACGATCGGGGCGAGCGACCGCAGCTGCACCACCCCGCGGCGCCCCCGGTAGCGCAGCGACCCGCGGACCAGGTCCGCCGCGGTGAGGCCGTGCCGACGCGCCAGCATGACCATGGCGGCGTACGCCTCACGCCGCCGCAGGCAGCAGCCGAGGTCGAGGGCGGTGCGCAAGGGGGTGGTGACGCGGACGCCGCCCAGCACCATCACGTCCCCCGGCGCGAGGTCGCGGGACCGGCCGTCGGCGGCGGAGAGCCTCGTCGGCTGGCGCCCGCGCAGCGCGCACGACTCGACGCGCGGACCGTCGTCGTGCTCGACCTGCAGGTGGACGTCGACGCCGTGCAGCCACGCGGCCGTCCGGTCGATGACGACGTGGTGCTCGCTGACGACCTTCCCGATCGCGCGTGCACGCAGGTCGATCGTGTCGCCGAGGTGCGCGGCGACGTAGACGCCGCGCGCCGGCGACCGCACGCGTCCGGAGGCGACGCCGCGGCGCAGCCGGGTCGGGGTGATGCCGAGGCCGGGCAACTCGGCGCGGGTGAACGGCCCCTCGGGCCAGTCGTCGGTCATGACGGGACCGTGCCGTCGGTGGGCCAGCGGCGCTCGGCGCGCGACGTACGTCTGTGGACAGCGTCGTCGCGCGGCGTGGCTGTGGACGTCAGCTGGTGGTCCGGTCACCCGAAGTGCCCACTCGACGCGCCACAAGTGCCCACTCGGCGCGCCACAAGTGCCGACTCGACGCGCCACAGGTGCCGACTCGGCGGAGCGGCGGGTCAGCGGAGGTCGAGCGCCAGGTCGGCCCAGCCGAGGTAGACGTCGTGGGTGGCCGAGGGCGAGCGGACGACGTCCCCGCCGAGGTGCTCGCGCGGGCCGAGGAGGGTGCTCGTGGCGGTGGGCTCGGCCCGGTTCTCCCCGAAGAACAGGTAGTCGATCTTGCGGCTCCGCCCGCGTGAGCGGTGGGTCGGCTCGCCCCAGCGGCACACCCGCGGGGCCAGCCGGCACACGACCTGCTCGATCCCGGGGCCGGCGCCGGCGGGGCGGTCGCGGTAGGTCCCGGTCTGGTCGGCCTCGAAGAACAGCCCGCGCCGGTTGGTGAGCCAGCCGCTGCGCGAGAGCCGGTAGAGCTCGCTCATCGTGCCCTTGGTCGGCACCGCGTTGAAGTCCCCGCCGAGCACGACAGCGGCCCGGTCCTCCCGCACCAGCGGCGCCAGCACCTTCCGCGCGGCGATCGCCTGCGCCCGCCGCGCGGGGCCGGCACCGGTGCGGCGGCCCCGGCCGGCGCGCAGCTGGAGGGTGCAGGCGCGGACCGCGTCGTCGGCGAAGCGGAGCAGCGCGCCGCGCACGGCGACGTCCGCGCAGAGCATGCGGAAGCGGTGCGGCGTCCGCGCGCCCGGGTTGGGCAGCCGGTGGGTGCCGACGTCGGAGAGGGGGTGCCGGGAAGCGAGGACCAGCCCGTGCCGCTGGACCGCCCCCGGGCGTCCGCAGCCGTGGTGGCGGCGCAGCTGCTGGAACCGGAAGTGGTCGCGCCAGGTCTCCCCGTCGCCGATCCAGGCGCGGTTGGCCGCGACGAAGCGCCGGAACTGCCCGAAGCAGACCTCCTGGAGCATCACCACGTCCGGGGTCGAGGAGCCGATCACCCGCTGGACGGTGGCGAGCTTGTCGCCGCTGCGCCGGTGCTCGGCGCCGTCCAGGTTCGCGGTGACGACCTGGAGGCGGTACGTCGCCCGCAGCGGCGCGGCCGCGGCAGCAGCCGCCGGCGCTCCCGATGCCCCCGATGCCCCGGTCGCACCGGCAGGGGCGGCCAGGCCCGGCACCACGAGCAGCAGCACGACCAGGGCCGTCAGCGCAGCCGTGCGCACCCGCATCGCGGCGTCCTCCCACCCGTTCGTCCCGGTCCGGCGAGCGTCAGGGTGCCAGAGCGCGCGGGCAGGCGGGGCGGGTTCGAAAGAAGCCGGACCGACCGGTCAGCCGGCGAGCGGGCCGAGCCGGCCCAGGTGGGCCAGCTGGGCGCGCACCGACAGCTCGGCCGCGCCCCAGAGGACCGGGTCGACGTCGGCGTACACGACCTCGACGACGCGGCGCGGGAGGTCCTCGGCCGGCAGCGGGTCGGGGCCGGCGGCCAGGGTGGTGACCGCCTGCTCGACCTGGGCGAGCCGGTCGCGCCGGTGGGCGAGGTAGAAGTCCAGGACGCCGAGGGCGTCGTCGATGACCGGGCCGTGGCCGGGCCAGATGGTGCGGGCCTCGGCGGCCGCGGCGAGCGCGTGCAGCCGGTCGAGGCTGTCGAGGTAGGCGCCGAGCTGCCCGTCGGGGTGGGCCACCACCGTCGTCCCGCGCCCCAGCACGGTGTCGCCGGTGAGCAGCGCCCCCTCGGCCGGGAGCAGGAAGGACAGCGAGTCGGCGGTGTGCCCCGGCGTGGCCACGACGTGGACCTCCAGGCCGTCGACCTCGACGACGTCGCCGTCGCCGAGCCCCTCGGAGCCGAGCCGGTAGGCCGGGTCGAGCGCGCGGACGCCGCAGCCGACCCGCTCGGCGAACTCCCGCGCCGCCTCGGAGTGGTCGAGGTGGTGGTGGGTCAGCAGCACCGCGCCGACCTCGCCGGCGGTCTCGGCGACCGCGTCGAGGTGCTCGAGGATCGAGGGCCCGGGGTCGACGACGACCGAGCGCCGCGCACCCGGTTCGCGCAGCACCCAGGTGTTGGTGCCGTCGAGGGTCATCATCGTCGGGTTCGGCGCGAGGACGCACGAACCGCGCTCGCCGAAGGAGCCGCCGGTCCACGCGCCCGCGGTCACGGGCGGCGCCGCTCGGCCACCAGGGGTCGCAGCCGGTCGGGCATCGAGAGGGTCCAGCCCTCGCCGAGCGGCTCGACCGACGGGGTGAACATCTCCACGGTGCGCCCCTCCGCCGCGGCGAGCACCTCGGCCGTCGAGGCGTGGGTGCCCACCTCCAGGCACGTGAGGTACGTCGGCGGCAGCATCGCCAGGTCGCCACCGTCCGCCTGGTCGGCCGCGACCCTCGCGGGCAGCCACGTGACCGAGGAGGACTCGGTGGAGACGTCGCGCGTGCGCTGTCCGGCGGGTAGCTCGGCGACGAAGAACCAGGTCCGGTAGCGCTTGGGCTCGAAGACCGGCGTGAGCCAGGCGTCCCAGGTGCCGAGCAGGTCGGTGCGCAGCACGAGCCCACGGCGGTTGAGGAACTCCGTCATCGCCAGCTCGCGGGAGACCAGCGCCTCGCGGTCGGCCTCCCAGTCCTCGCCGGTGGTGTCGGCGACGACCGTGTCGCCGGACTCGCCGGCGAGCAGCACGCCGGACTCCTCGAAGGTCTCGCGGACCGCGGCGCAGACCAGCGCGCGGGCGAGGTCGGTGTCGGTGCCGAGCCGCCGGGCCCAGTCGGCCGGGTCGGGCCCGGCCCAGGCGACCGCGGCGTCGAAGTCGCGCTGGTCGACCCCGCCGCCGGGGAAGACGGCCATCCCGCCGGCGAAGTCCATCGAGACCTGGCGGCGCAGCAGGTAGACCTCGGGCCCGGTGGCCGGGTCGGCCCCGTCGCGGAGCACCACGACGGTCGCGGCGTCGCGCGGCTGGGCCGGGGTGCGGGTGCCGTCGTCGTACTCCCGGGCGACGTCGAGCAGGTGCTCGGGCAGCGGCACGGGTGGCAGCGGGATCCTCACGAGCCCGCCCGGACCGCGACGAGCACCTCGACCTCGACCGGCGCGTCGAGCGGGAGCACCGGGACGCCGACGGCGGAGCGGGCGTGGACGCCGGCGTCGCCGAAGACCGCGCCGAACAGCTCCGAGGCGCCGTTGGCCACGCCGGGCTGGCCGGTGAAGTCGGGGGTGGAGGCGATGAACGCGGTCACCTTCACCACGCGCTCGACGGCGCTGAGGTCACCGACCTGCGCCTGGATCGCGGCGATCGCGTTGAGCGCGCACTGCTGGGCGCAGGCGTAGGCCTCCTCGGGGCTGACCTCGCCACCGACCTTGCCGGTGATGAGGAGCTCACCGCGCCGCATCGGCAGCTGGCCGGAGGTCTGGACGAGGTCGCCGTGGCGGACGGCCGGGACGTAGGCCGCCACCGGTGCCGCCACCTCCGGGACCTCCAGGCCGAGCTCGGCGAGCCGCTCCTCGGGCGTGGCGGCCACGGCTCAGCCCTCGACCGGGCGCTTGAAGTAGCCGACCAGGTTCTCGGGGTTCATGCCGGGCGCGACCTGCACCAGCTCCCAGCCGTCGGCCCCGAAGTTGTCGAGGATCTGCTTGGCCGCGTGCGTGAGGATCGGCGCGGTCAGGTACTCCCACTTGGTCATGGGCCGCACCCTACTCGCGGCTCGGTGGGCCGCCGACGCCCGCGGATCATCCCCCGGGTCATCCCCTGGTCGGACGCGCTCGGACCGCCCGCCCGCCTAGGGTCGCCGTCGTGAGCACGCCCCTGCCCGACCAGCGCCCGCCGCGGCGCCTGGGGCCCCGCGGTCGCCGGTGGTTCGACGTGCTGGTGGTGGTCGGCCTGCTGCTGCCGGCGGTGCCGCTCTGGTTCTCGGTCGGCCCGGTCAGCAGCGCCCTGAGCGTGCTCCAGGTCGGCCCGCTGCTGTGGCGGCGCCGCCACCCGGTCGCGGTCTTCTGGGCGGTCACGGCCGCGCACGCGGCCCAGGTGCTGCTCCTGGACGAGCCGACGCTGGGCCAGGTGGCGTGGCCGGTCGCGGTCTACTCCGTCGCGCGGTACGCCGCCCCGGTGCACGGCTGGGCGGCGCTGGCCGTCAGCGCGGTCGCGGCGCTGACCGCCGCGATCGACTGGAGCGTCGGGTCGCCGGACACGGCCCTCACCGTCCTCACCAACGCGATCCTGATCGGCGCCGTCGCCGCGGCGGCCTGGGCGCTCGGCACGCTCGGGCGCACGCGCCAGGCCTACGTCGACGCGCTGGTCGAGCGCAGCGACCGGGTGCAGCGCGAGGCCGCGCAGCAGGTGGCGCTGGCCGCGGCCGACGAGCGGGCGCGGATCGCCCGCGAGATGCACGACGTGGTCGCGCACGGGCTCTCGGTGATCGTGGTGCAGGCCGACGGGGCGCGGTACGCCGCCCGCACCGACCCCGACGTCGCCGCCCGCACCCTGGAGACGGTCGCCGCGACCGGCCGGGAGGCGCTGACCGAGATGCGCCGGATGCTCGGGCTGCTCCGCGCCGAGGACGCGGCCGTCGACGGCGGCCCGGCGCTGCGGCCGCAGCCGGGGCTGGCCGACCTCGACGCGCTGGTCGCCGAGGCGCGCACCGCCGGCGCGCGGGTCGAGGCGCGCCTGCCCGACCCCGCGGCCACGACCGGCATCGCCGACGGCGTCGGCCTGACGGCGTACCGCGTGGTCCAGGAGGCGCTCACCAACGTCCGCAAGCACGCCGGCCCCGAGGTCGCGGTCCGCGTCGAGGTGGCAGTCGCCGGCGCCGGTCGCGACCGCGCGGTGGTGGTGCGCGTCGAGGACGACGGGCGCGGCGCCAGCGCCGAGGACGACGGCCGCGGGCTGGGCCTGCTCGGCATGCGCGAGCGGGTCGGCGTCCACGGCGGCACGCTCGAGGCCGGGCCGCGCGCCGGGGGCGGGTTCACCGTCTCTGCGAGGATCCCGGCGTGAGCGCGGCAGGCACGGAGGGCACGGCAGGCCCGGGGACCGACCGGATCCGGGTCTTCCTCGTCGACGACCAGCAGATGGTCCGCGGCGGCTTCCGGATGCTCGTCGACAGCCAGCCCGACCTCGAGGTCGTCGGCGAGGCCGGCGACGGGGCGGAGGCGCTCGAGCGGCTGTCGGTGACCCGCGCCGACGTGGTGCTGATGGACGTCCGGATGCCGCGGATGGACGGCGTGGAGGCCACCCGGCGGCTGGCCGCGCGGCCAGGCGCGCCCCGCGTCCTGGTGCTGACCACCTTCGACCTCGACGAGTACGCCTTCGCCGCGATCCGCGCCGGCGCCGCGGCGTTCCTGCTCAAGGACGCCGGGCCGGAGGAGCTGCTCGGCGCGATCCGCACCGTCCACGCCGGCGACTCGGTCGTCGCGCCGAGCACGACCCGGCGCCTGCTCGAGCGGTTCGCCGCCGTCCTGCCCGACCCGGACGACACCGACGGCACCCCGGCGGCCCCCACGCACGACCGGCTCGCGCCGCTGACCGAGCGGGAACGCGAGGTGCTCGCGCTGGTGGGCCGCGGGCGCAGCAACACCGAGATCGCCGCGGAGCTCGTCGTCGCCGAGACCACCGTGAAGACCCACGTCGGGCGGCTGCTGGCCAAGACCGGCTCGCGCGACCGGGTGCAGCTGGTCGTCCTGGCGTACGAGACCGGGCTGGCGCGTACGACCTGAGTCGTACGCCGGGTCCCGCCCGCGGGCCGACGACCCGGACGCCGCCGGCGACGAGGCTCGTGCCATGACCACGAGCACCTCCCCCACGAACGGCCCAGCCCCGACCGCAGCCGACCGGGTCACCCTGGCCGCCAGCGCCCGCGGCCTGGCCCGCGTCCACGGCCGCGGCGACGCCGCGGTCCACGCCCTCCGGGGCGTCGACCTCGACCTGCCGGCCGGTCGGTTCACCGCCGTCATGGGGCCCTCGGGCTCCGGCAAGTCCACCCTCATGCACTGCCTGGCCGGGCTGGACGCCCCCACCGCCGGCACCGTCGAGGTGGCCGGGCAGGCCCTGGAGCGGCTCGACGACACCGCGCTCACCCTGTTCCGGCGCGACCACGTCGGCTTCGTCTTCCAGTCCTTCAACCTGCTGCCCATGCTCACCGCGGCGCAGAACATCGCGCTCCCCCTCGAGCTCGCCGGCCGGCGGCTCAGCGGCGCCGTCCGCGAGCGGCACGACCTCGTCGTCGACGTCCTCGGCCTGCGCGACCGGCTCGGCCACCGGCCCGCCGAGCTCTCCGGCGGCCAGCAGCAGCGGGTCGCGATCGCCCGCGCACTGGTCAGCGAGCCCGCGATCGTCTTCGCCGACGAGCCCACCGGCAACCTCGACAGCGCCGCCTCCGCGGAGGTGCTGGGCTTCCTGCGCCGCTCCGTCCGCGAGCTGGGCCAGACCGTCGTCATGGTCACCCACGAGCTCGACGCGGCGGCGTACGCCGACGACGTCGTGGTCATCGCCGACGGCGCGATCCGCGCCCACCTCGTCGAGCCGTCCGCCGACGAGCTGGTCGCGACCCTGCGGGGCGAGCGATGAGGACCGTCCTGCTCGCCTCGCTGCGCACCCACGCCCGGCGCTACGTCGCCGCGGCGGTCGCGATCGTCATCGGCGTCTCGTTCGTCGTGGTCACCAGCGCGCTGTCGGCCGCCACCAAGGACGGTCTCGTCGCGGGCGTCGGGCTGCCCTACCGCGGCGCCGACGCCGTGGTCTCCCAGCTCGGCGCGGAGGACGCCGACCTGGTCGTGCGCCGGGCCGCGGCGGCCGGGGACAGCGCGGTCGTGCTCGGCTCGGTCACCGGGCCGGTGACCTCGGCGGGGCGGGTCGTCGGCCAGCGGGTCGACCTCGCCGCGCTCGCCGAGGACGAGGCGCTGCGCTGGCAGGAGCTGCGCGCGGGCCGGTGGCCCGGCGGCCGGGACGAGGTGGTCGCGGACGTCAACGACGCCAAGGCCGCCGACCTCGCCGTCGGCGACCGGGTCCGGATCGGCGCGGGCGGCCGCGCGGTCGAGGCCGAGGTCGTCGGCCTGGTCGACACCCCCTCGGCGTCGTCCGGGGCGACGCTCTACCTGCCCTGGGCGGACCTGCGCCCGTGGACCTCGAGCATGTGGGTCGAGGCCGTCGCCTACGCCGGCGACGGCGCCCGGGCCGCCGCGCGCGGGACCTCCGCGCAGGTCCAGCCGGCCGACGAGTTCGTCCAGGAGCGGCAGGCCGAGCTGACCCGCGAGGTCGACGTCATCGCGATCGTCCTGCTCGTCTTCGCAGCCATCGCGCTGTTCGTCTCGGTGCTGGTCATCGCCAACACCTTCAGCATCCTCTTCGCCCAGCGCCGCCGCGACCTCGCGCTGCTGCGCTGCGTCGGCGCGACCCGCCGCCAGCTGCTGCGCTCGATCCGGCTCGAGGCGCTGGCCCTCGGCGCGCTCTCCTCCGGCCTCGGGCTGGTGCTCGGCACGGTGCTCGGCCGGGTGCTCGTCGCGGTCGCCCGCGGCCGGCTCGCCGAGGGCACGATGGTCGAGGCCGCCGTCTCCGCGCAGTGGTACGCCGCGGCGTTCGCGGTCGGGCTGCTCGTCACCGTCGTGGCCGCGTGGCTGCCGACCCGCGCGGTCGTCCGGGTCAGCCCGCTGGCCGCGCTGCGGCCCGACGCGGGCGTCGACCTGCGCACCGGGGCCGGCCGGCTGCGCACCGCCGGCGGCGCGCTGGCCGTCCTCGCCGGGGCCGCGCTCCTCGGGGTCGCCATCGCCACCCACTCGGTCGGCGTGATGGTCGCCGGCGGCACCCTGGCCTTCACCGGGGTGATCGTGCTCGGCCCGCTCCTCGTGCCCGCGCTCGTCCGGCTCGCCGGCGCCCCGCTGCGGGGGACCACCGCGCGGCTCGCCGCCGGCAACGCGGTGCGCAACCCGCGGCGCACCGCCGCCACGACCGCCTCGCTGCTCATCGGCGTCACCCTGACCACGGCGGTTCTCACCGGGCTGGCCAGCTCCCGCGACGCCGTCGCCGGGGACATGGACGCCGCCCACCCCCTCGACCTGGCGATCACCGCGGTCGAGGACCCGCTGCCCGACAACGTGCTGGCCGACGTCCGCTCGACCCTGGGTGTCCGCGACGCCGTCGTGCTCCCCGGCGTGGTCGCCCGGATCGAGGGGATCGGCCGGGTGCCGCTCCTCGACGCCGGCGCCGGCGCGGGCGTCCTGCGCGACGAGACCGTCACCCGGCCGCGACCGGGCGTCATCACGCTGCCCCAGCACCTGCTGGCCGCCGGCGACGAGCCCCGCCACGTCGAGGTGACGGTGGACGGCCGGACCGAGCGGCTCCGGGTCAGCTCCGGGGACGGCTGGGGCGAGGCCGGCCTGGTCGCGACGGCGACGCTCGCCTCCCTCGGCGGCGACCCGCTGCCCCGGGCGGTGTGGGCGCGCGCCGAGGACGGGGTCGACGTCGAGGACCTCACCGGCGACCTCGGCGCGATCGCCGTCAACAGCGGCGCCGACCTGGTCGACGGGCTCTCCGAGCGGGCCTGGGTGGAGCTCCAGCTCGACGTCCTCACCGGCGCCGTGGTGGCGCTGCTCGGGGTCGCGGTGGCCATCGCGCTCATCGGCATCGGCAACACCCTGGGGCTCTCGGTGCTGGAGCGCGCCCGGGAGAACGCGCTGCTCCGCGCGCTCGGCCTCACCCGCCGCCAGCTGCGCCGGATGCTCGCCGCCGAGGCGGTGCTCCTCTCGGTGGTGGCGACCGTGCTCGGCACGGTGATCGGCGTGGTCTTCGCCTGGGTGGCCGTGCGGACGCTGGTCGACGTCGCGGTCGACGACGCCGCGGTCGTGCTCCCCTGGGGCCAGCTGCTCGTCGTGGTGCTGGTCGCCGCCGCGGCCGGGCTGCTCGCGGGCGTGCTGCCCTCGCGGCGCGCCGCCCGGGTCGCCCCCGCGGCCGGGCTCGCGCTCGACTAGCGGTCGGGCGGGGCGTCGGGCTGCGCGTCGGTCTGGGGGTCGGCCGGCGGCCGGGCCCGCTGCGGGTAGATCGTCTCGTGGCGGGCCAGCATGGCGACGTACTCCGCGATCTTGCGCTCGCGGGTCTCGGCCCGCTTGACCGCGCCGAGGCGGTGACCCAGCGCGTAGCGGTTGCTGCTGGTCAGCACCTCGAACATCGCCCGGGCCCGCGGGTCTGCCGCGATCGCGGCCATCAGGTCGGCCGGGACCTCGGCCCGCGAGGGCGGGGCGTACGCCGCCGCCCACCGCCCGTCGGCGCGGGCCGCCTCCACCGCGGCCCGCCCGGCGGGCGCCATCCGGCCCTCGGCCTCCAGCCGGGCGACGAGGTCGACGTTGACCTGGGACCACCGGCTGCGCGGGGTGCGCCGGGTCATCCGCTGCAGCGACGTGGCCGCGTCGCGGCTGCGGGCCTGGCCGTCGATCCAGCCGAAGCACAGCGCCTCGTCGAGCGCGTCGGCCCGGGTCAGCGCGGTGACGTCGCCGCCCTTCTTGGTCAGCACCAGCCACACGCCCGGTGAGTCGGCGTGGTGCTCCTCGAGCCACGCCCGCCACGCGGCGGCGTCGGGGACGAGCAGCTCGGGCAGGTCGGCCATGACCGGACTCCAGGGTCGGGACGATCAGTGGGGGGCGATCAGAGGTAGGGCGCCAGCGTCTCGCGGATCTCGTTGACGGCCAGCGCGACGAAGAGCACCGCGCACAGCGCCATGAAGCCGTTGGAGAGCCAGCCGTTGCGCCACTCCTCGGGGACGTCGGAGTGCGGCAGCGCCCCCGGCCGCCGCTTGTTGAGCAGCACCAGCAAGGTGATGGCGAGGAACGGCATGAACAGCGCGCCGAGCGTGCCGTAGGCCAGGATCAGCCCGACCGGCTCGTCGAGCAGCAGGAGCAGCATCGGCGGGAAGGTCAGCCACAGCAGGTAGGCGCGGAAGTACCGCCCGCCGGTGCGGGTGTCGGGGTGCCCGGAGGGCAGGTCGCGCAGGTTGCCGACGTAGTCGGCGAACATCAGGCTCACCCCGCTCCACACGCCGATGAGCGAGGAGAACGACGAGGCGAAGAAGCCGACCAGGAAGACCGTGCCGAAGACCTCGCCGTACCGGTCGTCGAGGACGTCGGAGAGCTGCACGAGCGCCTGGTCGCCGGTCTCGGCCGCGATGCCGGCGGAGTAGTAGAGCTCCGCGCCGACGATCAGCATGGAGACCACGAAGATCCCGGTGACGGCGTACGCGACGCCGTTGTCGATCCGCATCACCCGCATGAACACGGGCGTCGACCAGCCCTTCTCGCGCAGCCAGTAGCCGTAGGCCGCCAGCGTGATCGTGCCGCCGACCCCGCCGGCGATGGCCAGCACGTTGACGACCGAGTCGTCGGGGAAGACCGGCCGCAGGCCGAGCACGATCTCGCCGAGGTTGGGGGTGGCCAGGACCGCCGCGCCGACGACGCAGACGAACATGATCCCGACCAGCGCCGCCATCACCTTCTCGAAGGCCGCGTAGGTGCCGACCCAGACCAGGGCCAGCCCGACCAGGCCGGTCACCACAGCGGTCCAGCGCAGCGAGAGGTCGGGGAAGAGCGCGACGATCGGCAGCGCGGAGGACGACATCGCGGTGGCGCCGTAGACCAGGCCCCAGATCACGATGTACGGCGCGAAGTACCAGGTGGTCCACCGGCCCAGGCTGCGCCAGCCCTCGAAGATCGTGCGGCCGGTCGCCAGGGAGTAGCGCCCGGCCCCCTCGACCAGCACCACCTTGATCACGGCGCCGAGCACGGCCACCCACAGCAGCGTGTAGCCGAACTTGGCCCCGGCGACGAGGGTCGCCACCAGGTCGGCGGCGCCGACGCCCGTGGCCGCGACGACCAGCCCGGGGCCGATCACCCGCCACCGGGGTGCGGCGCCGGTCGTGAGCGGCTGGGCGGGGGCGTCTCCCGGGGAGCTCATCGCCGCATCATCGCCCAGGCTGGCCGTCGCTGGCTACGCTCGCCCCCATGACCGACTGGCCGCGCGTGCAGCTGCACGTGGTGACCGGGAAGGGCGGCACCGGCAAGTCCACCGTGGCCGCCGCCCTCGCCCTCGCGCTGGCGACCTCGGGGCGCAACGTGCTGTTGTGCGAGGTCGAGGGGCGCCAGGGCATCGCCCGGATGTTCGACGTCGACCCGTTGCCGTACGCCGAGCGGCGCATCGCCACCGGCCTGCCCGTCCCCGGGGAGTCCGGCCCGCCGGGCGTCGTGCACGCGCTGCACATCGACCCCGAGGCCGCGCTGCTGGAGTACCTCTCGATGTACTACAAGCTCGGGCGCGCCGGCCGCGCGCTCGACAAGTTCGGCGTCGTGGAGTTCGCCACGACCATCGCCCCCGGCGTCCGCGACGTGCTGCTGACCGGCAAGGTCTTCGAGGCGGTGCAGCGCAACAGCCGCAACAAGGGCGCCCAGCAGTACGACGCCGTCGTGCTCGACGCGCCGCCGACCGGCCGGATCGTGCAGTTCCTCAACGTCAGCGACGAGCTCGCGGGGCTGGCGAAGGTCGGGCCGATCAAGAACCAGTCCGACACGATGATGACCCTCTTCCGCTCGCCGCGGACCGCCGTGCACCTGGTCACCGTGCTCGAGGAGATGCCGGTGCAGGAGACCGCGGACGGCATCACCGAGCTCGAGGCGGCGCGGCTCCCGGTCGGGGGGATCGTGGTGAACCTGGTCCGGCCGCGCGACCTCGACGAGGAGGACCTCGCCGCCGCCCGCGCCGACAGCCTCGACCCGGGCCGGCTGGCCGACGAGCTCACGGCCGCGGGGCTGGGCGCCGAGGAGGACCTGGTGGAGGGGCTGCTCGCCGAGGCGCGCGACCACGCCGAGCGGCGCGCCCTCGAGGACAGCCAGCGCGAGGTGGTCGCCGGGCTGGACCGACCGACGTACGAGCTGCCGCGCCTGCCGGGCGGCGTGGACCTCGGCGGTCTCTACGAGCTGGCCGGCGAGCTGCGGGCCCAGGGGCTGGCATGAGGGCCGACATGAGGAGGGACGCGTGAGCGGGAACCGGACGCGGGTCGGGCCGCAGAGCAGCCGGCGGGCCAGCGGCCCGCTGGACGTCGACGCGCTGCTCGACGACCCCGGCACCGGGATCATCGTGTGCTGCGGCTCCGGCGGGGTCGGCAAGACCACCACCGCGGCCGCGCTGGCCCTCCGCGCCGCCGAGCGCGGCCGCAAGGTCGTCGTGCTGACGATCGACCCGGCCCGGCGGCTCGCGCAGTCGATGGGCATCGCGATGCTCGACAACACCCCCCGGCCCGTGGTCGGCGTCGACGACGCCGCCGGCGGGCGGCTCGACGCGATGATGCTCGACATGAAGCGGACCTTCGACGAGGTCGTGCTCAGCCAGGCCAGCCCGGAGAAGGCCGAGCAGATCCTGGCCAACCCCTTCTACGTCGCGCTGTCGAGCTCGTTCGCGGGCACCCAGGAGTACATGGCGATGGAGAAGCTCGGCCAGATCCACGCCGACGCCCAGCGCTCGGGCACCTACGACCTGATCGTCGTCGACACCCCGCCCTCGCGCTCGGCCCTGGACTTCCTCGACGCCCCCGAGCGGCTCTCCAGCTTCCTCGACGGCCGGTTCATCCGGCTGATGCTCGCGCCCGCCCGCGGCCCGGCGAAGCTGATGACCGCGGGGTTCAGCATCATCACCAACGCGCTGACCAAGATCCTCGGCGGCCAGGTGCTGCGCGACCTGCAGACCTTCGTGGCCGCGCTGGACACCGTCTTCGGCGGATTCCGCGCGCGGGCCCAGAAGACCTACGCGCTGCTCCAGGCCGACGAGACGGCCTTCATCGTGGTGGCGGCGCCCGAGCCGGACGCGCTGCGCGAGGCGGCGTACTTCGTCGAGCGGCTCGGCGAGGACCAGATGCCCCTGGCCGGGCTGGTCGTCAACCGCGCGAGCCCCGAGCCGCGCAGCGACCTGTCCGGCGACGAGGCGATGGCCGCGGCCGCGCGACTGCGCGCCGAGGACCCTGCCTCGCTCACCGCCGGGCTGCTGCGGCTGCACGCCGACCGACAGCGGATGGTCGAGCGCGAGGCGATGCTGCGCGCCCGCTTCGCGGCCGCCCACCCCGACGTGCCGACCGGGGTCGTGCCCGCCCTCGCGGGCGACGTGCACGACCTCGACGGGCTGCGCCGGGTCGGCGAGCTGCTCGCCGGCGGCTGAACCGGGTGCTGGGCCGGGGTGTCGGAGTCCCCGGTTAACCGGTGACTCCTGCACTTCTCAGGGGAGATCTCCCCTGAGAAGTGCAGGGGTCCCCTGAGAAGTCCCCACGGATCAGGCCGAGCGGGCCCGATCGATCAGGCCGAGCCCAGAGCCCAGCCCAGGGCCGAGCCGGACGAGCCGGTCAGACGGCGGCGGCGCGACCGGCCGGCACCCCGGCCGACTGCTCGCGAGCCGTCTCCAGGACGGTGCGCCACGAGGCGGTGGGCCGGCGGCGCAGGAGCGCCCGGCGCTCGCGCTCGGTCATGCCGCCCCAGACCCCCCACTCGATCTGGTTGTCGAGCGCCTCTGCGAGGCACTCGGTGCGCACCGGGCAACCGGCGCACAGCTGCTTGGCCTTGTTCTGCTCGGCTCCACGCACGAACAGCTGGTCCGGCTGCGCCGACTTGCAGGCAGCGTTCGGCGTCCAGTCTTCAACCCACATGATGTCCCCACATCTGCTCCGAGATAGGTGCGCGTCCCCATGACGCCTACCCGGGAAGTCCCCTCGGCCTCCAAGGTAAAGCGATTTCGCTCACCGGTACAGACACGTTCAGCCCAAGCGGCATAGTCCGATATGACTAGTGCGTCCGTGTCAGGCTTTCCTGGGGCTTCGCGCGCTCGCGTAGCCTGATCGGCATGACCGCGCAGCGCCCTGAGCAGCTCACCCCCCGCAAGGTCGCCTCCCACCTCGGGGTCATGGTCGCCGTCGCCGCCGTCCTCGGCGTGGTCGTCGCCGGGCTGGCGATCCCGTTCGCCGGCGTCGTGGGGATCGGTGCGAAGAACGTCGCCGACACCATGGACCAGCTGCCCGCCGAGCTCGAGACCGAGGCGCTCGCCCAGCGCACCCAGGTGCTCGACGAGAACGGCGAGACGATCGCCACGCTCTACGACCAGAACCGGGTCAACGTCAAGCTCACCGACGTCTCGCGGGTGATGACCAAGGCGATCGTCGCGATCGAGGACTACCGCTTCTACCAGCACGGCGCGCTGGACCTGAAGGGCACGCTGCGCGCGTTCATCACCAACCAGGCCAACTCCGGGGTGGTGCAGGGCGGCTCCTCGATCACCCAGCAGCTGGTCAAGCTGACCCTGGTCGACCAGGCGAAGACGAAGAAGGAGCGCCGCGAGGCCACCGACGACAGCTACGCGCGCAAGCTGCGCGAGCTGCGGTACGCCGTGGCGCTGGAGCAGCGCCACACCAAGGACTGGATCCTCGAGCGCTACCTCAACACCGCCTACTTCGGCGACGGCGCCTGGGGCATCCAGTCGGCCGCCCGCCACTACTTCAACGTCAACGCCAGCGACCTGAAGCTGCCGCAGGCGGCGCTGCTGGCCGGCCTGGTGAAGAACCCCTACGGCTATGACCCCACCAAGTTCGAGGACCGCGCGATCGCGCGCCGCAACGTCGTCCTGGAGCGGATGGCCGAGCTCGGGATCGTCAAGCAGAAGCGGGTCGACCGGCTCAAGAAGCGCGGCCTGGGCCTCGACGTGCAGACCACCCCGAACGGCTGCCTGAACTCGCGGGCGCCGTTCTTCTGCGACTACCTGCTCAACTACCTGCTCAAGGACCGCTCGCTGGGCCGCACCGCCGCCGAGCGCCGCGACCTGATCTTCTCCGGCGGCCTGACCATCCGCACGACCATCGACCTGCAGGCGCAGGCGGCGGCCGACGAGGCGGTCACCAGCGCCGTCTACCCCGAGTCCGAGGCGATCGGCGGCCTGGCGATGGTCGAGCCCGGCACCGGCAAGGTGCGCGCGATCGCGCAGTCGCGGCCCATGGGCAGCGACCGCTCCCGCGGCCAGACCTACCTCAACTACGTCGTGAACCAGAAGTACGGCGACTCCGCCGGCTTCCAGCCCGGTTCGACGTTCAAGGTCTTCGTGCTCGCCGCGGCCCTCGAGCAGGGCCTGCCGACGAGCACCGGGTTCAACTCCCCGCCGCGGATCTCGATCCCCGAGTACGAGTACGAGGACTGCGACGGCGAGCCCTACGGCTACGGCACCTGGGACCTCGGCAACTCGACCACCTCGGGCTACATGGACATGTACCGCGGCACCCGGGAGTCGGTGAACACCTACTTCGCCCAGCTGGAGACGCTGACCGGCATCTGCGAGCCCTACGAGCTGGCCAAGTCGATGGGCGTGGACCTGACCAACCCCGAGGGCGAGGGCCCGGGCCTGCCCGAGCGCGTCCCGACCTTCGTGCTCGGCATCCCCGACGCCAGCCCGCTGGAGCTGGCCGAGGCGTACGCCACCTTCGCCGCCCGCGGCCTGCACTGCGACTCCCGCCCGGTGGTCGCCATCGAGGACTCCCGCGGCACCGTGCTCAAGGAGTACGACCAGCAGTGCGAGCAGGTCCTGCAGGAGACCACCGCCGACGCGATCAACGACATCCTGCGCGGGGTGATCGAGGGCGGCTTCGCCTCCGCCCAGGCGCTCGGCCGCGACGCCGCCGGCAAGACCGGCACGTCCCAGAGCGGCCAGGCGATCTGGTTCGTCGGCTACACCCCGAACATGGCCGCCGCCTCGATGATCGCCGGCGCCAACGAGTCCGGCACGCCGAAGAGCCTCGAGGGCGTCAACATCGGGCCGACGACCATCTACGGCGCGTCCGGCTCGGGCTACGCCGCGCCGGTCTGGGGCAGCGCGATGCGCGGCATCCTCGACAAGCTCCCGGTGGAGTCGTTCACCCCGCCGTCGTCGGTCACCCGCGGCACCCCCAGCACGCCGACCGACGACGACTTCGGGGACGACGACGAGTGACCCGTGAGTGACCCGCGAGTGACCGCAGTCGTACGCCGTCAGCCGAGCTGGCGGCGTACCTCCGCGGCCACGGCGGCGCCGTCGGCGCGGCCCTTGACCTGCGGCTGCACCGCGCCCATCACCTTGCCCATGGCCTTCATGCCCTCACCGGCCGCGCCGGTGCGCTCGACGGCCTCGGTGACGATCCGGGAGATCTCCTCGACGGAGAGCTGCTCGGGCAGGTAGTCGGCCAGCACGGCGGACTCGGCCCGCTCCTTGGCGGCCATCTCGCTGCGGCCGCCGTCGTCGAACGCGATCGCGGCCTCGCGACGCTTCTTGGCCTCGCTGGCGAGGACGTCGACGACCTCCTCGTCGCTCAGCTCGCGCTGGACCTTGCCGGCCACCTCCGCGTTGGTGATCGCGGTCAGCGCCATCCGCAGCGTCGAGGAGCGCACCTCGTCCCGACCCTTGATCGCGGTGGTGAGGTCGGCGCGCAGGCGGTCCTTGAGCTGGCTCATGGGGCCATTGTGGCAGCCTGGCGGGGTGAGACCGCTCCCCGTCGCCGCCCGCTCGCTGGCCGCCCTCGCCGGGACCGGAGCGGCTCTCGGGCTCGGCCTGGCGGCGTACGCCGCGCGGGAGGCCCGCGCCTACACCCTGCGCCGCGTCGAGGTGCCGCTGCTGCCGCCGGGGCACCGCCCGCTGCGCGTGCTCCACCTCAGCGACCTGCACGTCACCCCCGGCCAGCGCCGCAAGCTGGCCTGGATCGCCGGGCTGCGCGACCTGCGCCCCGACCTGGTCGTCGACACCGGCGACAACCTCGCCCACCGCGACGCCGTCGGCCCGCTCCTCGAGGCGCTCGGGCCGCTGCTGAACGTCCCGGGCGTGTTCGTCCACGGGTCCAACGACTACTTCGAGCCCTCGATGCGCAACCCGGTGCGCTACCTGCTGCCCGACGACGGCACCCGGCACACCGACACCGGGCAGCTGCCCTGGCGCGACCTCACCGCCGCGTTCACCCGCGCCGGGTGGCTCGACCTCACCAACCGCACCGGCACGGTGAGCATCGGGGGCACCACCCTGGGGTTCGCCGGCGTCGACGACCCGCACCTCGGCTACGACCGGCTCGGCGACGTGACCGGTGTCGCCGGCGCCGACCGGCACGCCGACGTCCGCATCGGCGTCGCCCACGCGCCGTACCTCCGCGTGCTCGACGCCTTCGCCGAGGACGACTGCGACGCCGTGCTCGCCGGGCACACCCACGGCGGCCAGGTGTGCCTGCCCGGGGGGCGCGCGCTCACCACCAACTGCGACCTGGAACCCGCGCGCGCCCGCGGCCTGCACCGCCACCCGGCCGACTCCCGGCCCGGCGAGCCCGGCTCGGCCTGGCTGCACGTGAGCGCCGGCCTCGGCACCAGCCCCTACGTCCGCCTGCGCCTCGCCTGCCGCCCCGAGGCCACGCTGCTCACCCTGCTCCCCCGCCCCGCCTGACCCGACCACCCTGGGGGTCGGCCCGATTGGGGCGGTACGGCGGTGCTCCGGTATGCTCCGGTGCTCGTGAGCCCGGTGATCCCGGACTCGCAGATCGGGCTGTGGCGCAGCTTGGTAGCGCGCCTCGTTCGGGACGAGGAGGCCGCAGGTTCAAATCCTGTCAGCCCGACAGCAGAGGACCCGGACCCCAGGAACACCTGGGATCCGGGTCCTTCGCCGTTCCTGGCTGCCTGCTCCGTGCCAGACTGGCGCCCATGAGTGGGAAGGATCGCGACCAGGACGCACCCAGCCTCGAGCCGCCCACGCTGTTCGGCCGGAAGCGCCGCAAGAAGGACGCCCCGCCCGCGCCGGCCCCGGCGCCCGTGGAGCACGACGAGACGACCCGGGTCGACACCCCCGCCGTGCAGGCCGACGAGACGCCCACGACGGTCGTCCCGCCCGTGGCAGCCACCCCGGAGCCCTCAGCGCCCCCGGCAACCTCTGCACCCCCGGCGCCCGTCCGCGAGCCCCGTCAGCAGCCCGTACGGACGCACCAGACCCGGACCCAGCCCCCGCTCGAGCCGGAGCCGGCGGCCCCGCCGCTCTTCGCCGACGAGGCACCGGTGCTGACCGAGCAGGAGCCGCCGCTGTGGGCCGCCACGCCGGCCGAGCCCGCCGCGACCGCCGACGACGATCGCCCGGAGCCCACCGAGCCGCGGGAGCCCCGCGAGCCCTGGCAGCCCTTCGTGACCGGCATGGCCGCGGCCTGCCTCACCGGCGCCGTCGTCGGCCTGGCGACGGTCGCCTCCACCTGGCTGGGCCTGCGCGCCTGCGAGGTCGCCCGGGGCACCAGCTCCTGCGGCAACCCCGGGTTCCTGCTGCTGATCGCCATCCTGGTGGCGATGGTGCTGACCGGCTCGGCACTGCTGCGGCTCTTCCGCGTGCAGGACCCGGGCTCGACCAGCTTCCTCGCGGTCGGCCTGCTGACCGTGCTGGTGCTCCTCTTCCTCATCGAGGCGCTCTTCAGCTGGACGATGGTGATCGTCATCCCGGCCCTGGCGATCGGCTGCTTCGCCCTCGCGCACTGGGTCACCACGACCTTCGTCGAGGTCGAGGACTGACGCGCCCCCGGCGATACCGAGCGACGGCCCGCACAGGCCCGCACGGCGCCCCCACAAGGCCCTCCAAGGCCCCCACAACGACGAACGCCCCCGGCTGAGGGCCGGGGGCGTTCGTGCGTCTGGGAGGGGCTCAGCGCGCGGCGACGATCAGCTCCGCGATCTGCACGGTGTTGAGGGCCGCACCCTTGCGCAGGTTGTCGTTGGAGATGAACAGCGCCAGGCCGCGGTCGCCGTCGACGCCCGGGTCCTGCCGGACCCGACCGACGTATGACGGGTCCTTGCCGGCCGCCTGGAGCGGCGTCGGGATGTCGGTGAGCTCGACGCCCGGCGCGCCGCGGAGCAGCTCGTGGGCCCGCTCGACGGTCAGCGGCCGCTCGAACTCCACGTTGAGCGCCAGCGAGTGGCCGGTGAAGACCGGCACCCGCACGCAGATCCCGGAGACCCGCAGGTCGGGGATGCCGAGGATCTTGCGGGACTCGTTGCGGAGCTTCTGCTCCTCGTCGGTCTCCAGCGACCCGTCGTCGACCAGCGCGCCGGCCAGCGGCACCACGTTGTGGGCGATGGTGCGGGCGTACTTCTGCGGCTCGGGGAAGACGATCGCCTCGCCGTCGTAGGCCAGCTCGCGCGCCTTCTCACCGCCCGCGAGGACCTGGGTGGCCAGCTCCTCCACGCCGGCGACACCGGAGCCGGAGACGGCCTGGTAGGTCGAGGCGATCATCCGGACCAGCCCGGCCTCGTCGTGCAGCGGCTTGAGGACCGGCATCGCGGCCATCGTCGTGCAGTTGGGGTTGGCGATGATCCCGCGGCCGGCCTCGATCACCGACGCCATGGCCTGCGGGTTGACCTCCGCGACCACCAGCGGGATGTCGGGGTCCCTGCGGAACGCCGAGGAGTTGTCCACGACGATCACACCGGCGTCGACGAACCGCTGGGCCTGCGCACGCGAGGTGGTGGCCCCGGCGGAGAACAGCGCGATGTCGAGGCCCGAGGGGTCCGCGGTCGACGCGTCCTCGACGGTCACCTCGCCGCCCGCGAAGGGCAGCACGGTGCCGGCGGAGCGGGCGGAGGCGAAGAAGCGGACCTCGTCGGCGGGGAAGCCCCGCTCCTCGAGGATCTGGCGCATCGCGACGCCGACCTGGCCGGTCGCGCCGACGATCCCGATCGCGGTCATCGGCCGGTACCGCCGTACACGACGGCCTCGACCTCGTCGGCGTCCAGGTCGAACGCCGTGTGCGTGGCGCGCACGGCGTCGTCGACCTGGGCCTCGTCGACGATCACCGAGATGCGGATCTCGGAGGTCGAGATCATCTCGATGTTGACGCCGGCTGAGGCGAGCGAGGCGAAGAACTTCGCGGTGATGCCCGGGTGCGAGCGCATGCCGGCACCGATGAGCGAGACCTTGCCGATCTGGTCGTCGTAGAGCAGCTTGTCGTAGCCGACCTCGTCCTGGATGCGCGCGAGCGCGCCCATCGCGGCCTGGCCGTCGCTGCGCGGCAGCGTGAAGGAGATGTCGGTAAGGCCGGTCGCGGCCGCCGAGACGTTCTGGACGACCATGTCGATGTTGACCTCGGACGCGGCGAGCGTCTCGAAGATCCGCGCCGCCTCGCCCACCTTGTCGGGCACGCCGACGACGGTGATCTTGGCCTCGCTGCGGTCGTGCGCGACGCCGGAGATGATCGCCTGCTCCATGGGCTCTTCTCCCTCTCGGGGCTCGGGGATGATCCAGGTCCCCTCCTTCTGGGAGAAGGAGGACCGGACGTGGACCGGCATGTTGTAGCGGCGGGCGTACTCGACGCACCGCAGGTGGAGGATCTTGGCGCCGGACGCCGCCATCTCCAGCATCTCCTCGGTGGAGACGCGGTCGAGCTTGCGGGCGGCCGGCACGATCCGCGGGTCGGCGGTGAAGACGCCGTCCACGTCGCTGTAGATCTCGCAGACCTCGGCGCCCAGCGCGGCGGCCAGGGCGACCGCGGTGGTGTCGGAGGCGCCGCGGCCCAGCGTGGTGACGTCCTTGGTGTCCTGCGAGACACCCTGGAAGCCGGCGACGATCGCGATCGCGCCGTCGCGGATCGCGGCCTCGATCCGGCCGGGCGTGATGTCGATGATCTTCGCCTTGCCGTGGGCGGAGTCGGTGATCACGCCGGCCTGGGAGCCGGTGAACGACTGCGCCTTGTGCCCCAGCTGGGCGATGGCCATCGCGACCAGCGCCATCGAGATCCGCTCGCCGGCGGTCAGCAGCATGTCGAGCTCACGCGGCGGCGGCAGCGGGGTGACCTGCTCGGCGAGGTCGCGCAGCTCGTCGGTCGTGTCCCCCATCGCCGAGACCACGACGACCACGTCGTGGCCGGCCTTGCGGGTGTTGACGATGCGCTGGGCGACCCGCTTGATGCCGGCGGCGTCGGCGACCGACGATCCGCCGTACTTCTGCACGACAATGCCCACAGGGAAGTCCTCGGGTCTCGGGGGAAAGGCCGCGCCCGAGTCTAGCGAGGAGACGCAGCTCCTTCGCCCAGCATCTCATCGGCCGCGGCCAGGACGTCGTCCTCGCCCGGGACCTCACGGTCCAGCCGGTCGTGGGAGACCACCGAGAGCAGCGCGTTGAGCGCGGCGCCGGCGAGGTTGCCCCACGAGGAGACGTAGGAGAACTGCCACCACCACAGCGCCTCCTCGCTGTTGCCCTGCCGGAAGTGGCGCAGGCCGGTCTCGAGGTCGGCGGCGATGCTGGTGAGGTCGTCGGAGAGCTGGCTCTCCACGAGCTCGGGCACGTAGGGGTCGAAGACCAGGCTGTAGGTGTCGACCGGCTCGAGGATCGCCGCCAGCCGCATCCGCATCGGGTCGAGGTCGGTCTCCGGGCCGATGTCGGGCTGGTACGCCGCGCGCGGGGTGAAGTCGCGCTGCGCCCCGAGCCGAGCGCCGGCGAGCAGCACCTGGCTGATCTCCAGCAGCAGCAGGCTGATCGCGCGGCCCCGGCCCTCGGTGTCGCGAGAGATCTCCCGCAGCGCCAGCAGGAAGCTCGCCGCCGAGTCGGCGATCTGCTGGGCGAGGTCCTGGGTCACGGCGTCCACCCGCGCCACGGCGTCGGCGGCGCCGGGCAGCGGGCGCGCCAGCTCGGCCAGCGCCTTGTCGACGTCGATCGGGTGCTCGTCCATCGGCGGCAGCGCGCCCGCGAGCACCGCCTGCTCCAGCAGGGTCGTCGGGTCGATCTCGCCGGTCGTGGGCCGGCCGGTGGGGTGGCCAGTGGGGTGGTCAGTGGGGTGGTCAGTCATCTGCGCTCCGCCTTCCTGCGAATGCCCGCCCGAGGGTGACCTCGTCGGCGTACTCCAGATCCCCACCCACTGGCAGTCCACTCGCCAAGCGCGTCACGCGCAACCCGATCGGCTTGAGCATCCGGGTCAGGTACGTCGCGGTCGCCTCGCCCTCGAGGTTGGGATCGGTGGCGAGGATCGTCTCGGTGATCGTGCCGTCGGCGAGGCGCTGCATCAGCTCGCGGATCCGCAGCTGGTCCGGTCCGATCCCGTCGATCGGCGAGATCGCCCCGCCGAGCACGTGGTAGCGGCCGCGGAACTCGCGGGTCCGCTCGATCGCCACGACGTCCTTGTACTCCTCGACGACGCACAGCACCGTCGGGTCGCGCCGCGGGTCGCGGCAGATCCGGCACTGCTCGTCCTCGGAGACGTTGAAGCACACCGAGCAGAACTTGACCTTCGCCTTGACCTCGATCAGCACGTCCGCGAGGCGGCGTACATCGACCGGGTCGGCCTGAAGCAGGTGGAACGCGATCCGCTGCGCGCTCTTGGGACCCACCCCCGGCAGCCGGCCGAGCTCGTCGATCAGGTCCTGGACGACACCTTCGTACAAGTCGGGTCGTCTCCTAGAAGCCGAGCTGGCCCAGCGGGCCGCCCTCGGCCGGGCCGCCGCCGCCGGCCAGCGGGCCGAGCGCCTCGCCGGCGATGGCGTCGGCCTGCGCCTTGGCGTCGCGGTAGGCCGCGACGACCAGGTCACCGAGGTCGGCGAGGCTGTCGGCGTCGTCGCCGTCGACCGTGCCGGGCGCGATGGTCACGCCGGTCAGGTCACCGACGCCGTTGACGTCGACGGTCACCGCGCCGCCCGCGACCGAGCCCTGGACGGTGGTCTCGGCGAGCCGCTGCTGGGCCGCCTGGAGCTGCTCCTGCATCTGCTGGGCCTGCTGGAGCAGGGCGTTCATGTCGAGGCCGCCGCCACCGAGGGCGTCGAAGGGGTTCTGGGTCATGGGGAAGGTCCTCTGCTGGGTCTGGCTGCTGGGTCTGCTTCGAGTCTGCTTCGAGTCTGCTGGACGGGTGGGCCCGCGCGGGAGCGGGGTGCCCGACCCGGCGCTACTGGTGCGGGATCTCCTCGATGATCCGGGCGCCGAGCTCGCGCTCGAGCAGGTCGGTCCCGCCCAGCCCACCGGACTCCGCGTCGAGGTCGTCGGGGTGGGCGTCGGCGTCGGGGTTGCGCTGGTCGGCGGCCTCGCCGCCCGCGCCTTCCCCGGCCGCGCCGGGGGTGCGGGTCTGCTGGATGCGCGCCCGCGCGGCCGCGATCGCCTGCGGGTCCGCGCTCGTGCGCTGCTGGGGGGCGGGCGCATCGGGGCGCTCCTCGGCGCGGGGACCGGTGTCCTCCGGCACGTCGGCCCACGCGGGAGGACCGTCCTGGCCCGGCGGCGGGCCCTCGTGGAAGGCGGGCTCGGGCTGCGCCCCCGGCTGCACCGCGGGCGCGGTGGACTGACCGGGCTGGGCCCACGGCGCCGGGTCGGCGGGCGGCGCGGGCGACCCGGCCGGCGGGGGCGGGGCGGCGTCGGCCCGGGCACCCGGGTCCACGATCGTCTCGATCCGCCAGTCGGCACCGACCACGTCGATGGCCGCCTGCCGGACGATCTCCGCGCTGCCGCCGTTGTCGAAGGAGTCGCGCGCGCCGGCGTTGGTGAAGCCGAGCGTGAGCGTGCGGGCGTCGACGGCGACCACCTGGGCGTTGGTGGTCAGGTGGATCCAGGTGACGCGCCGGCGCAGCTTGGTGGCCTCGACGATGTCGGGCCACAGGCGGCGTACCTCCACCAGGCTCAGCGCGCCCGCCGCCGGTGCGGCGGCCTCCGGCTGGGCAGCGACGGCCTGAGCGGGAGCGGGCTGGGCCGACGCGGCCGGAGCGGCGGGTGCGGACGGCGTCGCAGCGGGCGGCGCGGCGGCAGGAGCGGGCGGGGCGGCCGCGGGCCGCTGGGTCTCCGGCCACGCCGCGGCGGGCTGCTCGCGCTGCTCGACCGGCGGAGCCGGCACCTCGGCCGGCGCGGGCGGAGCCGGGGCGGGCTCGGGGGGCAGCGAGACGGTGGTGGCGGGCGCGACGTGCGGCACGGGCCGGGCGGGCGTCACGGGGTCGGGCTCGTGGGCGAGGGGGGCGGGCCGGTCCTGCGCGGGGACGGCGGGGGCCGACGGCGCCGCGACGGAGGCGCTCGGCACGCCGGTGATGGAGATGCGCTTCTCCAGGCGGTCCAGGCGCGCGGCGAGCCCCTCGACGCCGTGGTCGGCGCCGGGCAGCAGCACGCGGGCGCAGATCAGCTCCAGCAGCAGCCGTGGGGCGGTCGCGCCGCGCATCTCGGTCAGCCCGGTCGCGACGATGTCCGCCGCGCGGCTGAGGTCGTGGGCGCCGAACCGGGCGGCCTGGGCGACGAGCCGCTCGCCCTGGTCCTCCGAGACGTCGATCAGGCCGGTGGCCGGTGCGTCCGGCACGGCCGCGACGATCACCAGGTCGCGCAGCCGGCGCAGCAGGTCCTCGGTGAAGCGGCGCGGGTCCTGACCGGTCTCGATGACCTTGTCGACCACGCCGAAGACCGCCGCGCCGTCGCCGGCCGCGAACGCGTCGACGACCTCGTCGAGCAGCGTGTCGGGCGTGTAGCCGAGCAGGCCGGTCGCCAGCTGGTGGGTCACGCCCTCCGGCCCGGCGCCGCCGAGCAGCTGGTCGAGCACCGAGAGCGTGTCGCGCGCGGACCCGGCGCCCGCGCGGACGACGAGCGGCAGCGCGGCCGGCTCGATGGCGACGCCCTCCTTCTCGCACAGCTCGGAGAGGTAGGACGACAGCAGGCGCGGCGGGATCAGCCGGAAGGGGTAGTGGTGCGTGCGCGACCGGATCGTCGGCAGCACCTTGTCGGGCTCGGTGGTGGCGAAGATGAAGCGCAGGTGGGGCGGCGGCTCCTCGACCAGCTTGAGCAGGGCGTTGAAGCCCTGCGTGGTCACCATGTGCGCCTCGTCGATGATGTAGACCTTGTAGCGGCTGCGCACCGGCGCGAAGAACGCCTTCTCGCGCAGGTCGCGGGCGTCGTCGACACCACCGTGGGACGCGGCGTCGATCTCGATGACGTCGATCGAGCCGGGCCCGCCGCGGGCGAGGTCCCGGCAGCTGTCGCACTCCCCGCAGGGGTCCGCGATCGGGGCGGCCTCGCAGTTCAGCGCCCGCGCCAGGATCCGCGCCGAGGTGGTCTTCCCGCAGCCGCGCGGCCCGGAGAACAGGTAGGCGTGGTTCACGCGGTTGTTGGCGAGCGCAGCGCGCAGCGGCTCGGTGACGTGGTCCTGGCCGATGACCTCACGGAACGTCTCCGGCCGGTAGCGGCGGTACAGCGCGAGGGGTGACTCCACGCCAGAACACTAACCACCGGCACCGACAACCGGACAAGGCCGGGAGGAACGTGCCCACCGAGCAGGCCCAGGAAGCCGTAGGGGAACGAAAAGGCCCCCCGTGCACCCGGCAGAGCCCACTTGCCCTTGCTGCCTTCCGGCCCTGGGGGATTGGGTGAGATACCGCCGCACGGGGGGTTGCCCCGGAGTCTAGGCGACCCCGGTCGCGGCACCAACCCGAGGCTCCACCGCGCCGCCCCCGCGCCGCCGCGACGGGCCGGCGGAGGCGATTTCTCCGCCGCCGGGGGGACCGGTACGCTCCTGCGCGGAGGATTCGCCTAGTGGCCTATGGCGCTCGCTTGGAAAGCGGGTTGGGTTAATAGCCCTCAGGGGTTCGAATCCCCTATCCTCCGCCATCCGGACGGCGTCGCACCCCAGGTGCGGCGCCGTCCGTCGTTCCCGGGCCGGTCAGGAGCGCCGGCGGGCGAGCACGGGCCGCAGGATGAGCGCCAGCAGCAGCGCGCCGCCGCCGGCCAGCCCCCACCAGACCGCCTGGTCCCGGGCCTCGGCCAGCAGGTCGAGCTCCTCCGGCGGCGCGGTCGCGCGCTCGACGGCGCGGCCGTCGGAGGCGGCCAGCTCCAGCGAGCCGTCGGCCTTCCGCGGGCGCAGCGGCCGCGCGAGCGCCTCGAGCGGCTGCACGACCCCCGCGCCGGTGTGCACGTTGGGCAGCTCGGTGCTCGCGCTGGCGGTGCCGAGCAGCCGCGCGACGACCTGCCGGCCGTTCTCGTCGGGGTAGTGGCTGCGCAGCAGCGCGACGACGCCGCTGACCACCGCCGCCGCCCAGGAGGTGGCGTACCCCGGCGCCCCGCACGTGCCGCCGTCCAGGCCGTAGGAGATCGTGCCGAAGGTCGGCACGGCCACGTCGATGTCGCTGCTGAGCAGGACCGCACCGCTGGCGTCGCCGAGCCCGGTCCCGTCGGCGGTCGAGCTCGCCGCCACCACCGAGGGGTACGCCGCCGGCCAGACCAGCCCGCCGGCGTCCTCGCCCAGGCGGGCACCGGTGGTCGCCCCGCCCTCCCCGTCGGGCTCGGGGCCGAACTCCTCGTGGAGGAAGTCGGTCTCCTCCTGCGGCCGGTTGCCGCTCGCGGCGACGACCACGACGTCGGCAGCCTCGAGCCGGCGCAGCACCCGCTCGAGCGGGGGGTACTCCGGCATCGCCAGGGAGACGTTGACGACGCCGATCCCGAGCCGCTTCGCGTTCTGCGCGACCCAGGAGAGCCCCGCGACGACGTTCGGCGGCTCGACCGGGTCCTCGCCCTCGGCCGGCTCGCCGCTGTCATAGACGCGGACGTCGACGATCTCGGCGGCCGGGGCGATCCCGACCGGGAGCTCGCGCCCGTCGCGGCCGGTGCGCGGCGCGCCCGCGATGATCCCGGCCACGATCGTGCCGTGCGCGTCGACGACCTCCCCGCCGCCGAAGGAGTCGCGGGCCAGGGGGATCCCGGAGCCGGCTGCGCGCGGGGCGATGCCGGAGTCGACGACGGCGACGCGCACGCCCTCGCCGGGCCCGCGGGTCCCGTGGGCGGCCAGCCAGGAGTGCGCCGCGTCGATGCCGAGCGCGTCGAAGGGCAGGCTCGGGTCGGTCGTCGAGGACGGCGCCGGGGTGTCGGCGGTGGTGCCGGTGCAGTCGACCGCGTCGGCCCGCGCCGGGGCGCCGGGCACCAGCACGAGCCCGGCGACGAGCGCGCCGGCGACCGCGCCGCGGGTCACTCGCACGTGGAGCTCCGGCCGGGCCGGTCCGGCGGGCACAGGGCGGCGTTGACCGAGAGCGGCACGCCCTCCTCGAACAGCTCGATCCACGGGTCGGGCACGATCGGCGCGTCCACGTCGCCGTACCCGAGACGCTCGGCGGCCTGGTCGCCGACCAGGGCGTAGGCCACGCCCTTGGCGTCGACGAAGTACGGCGTGCCCACGCGCCGGTCGTCCCACCCGGCGCTCAGGGCGTAGGCGCCCCGGCCGGCGTCGACGGTGCGGTCGACGGTCCCGCGGTCGGTGTCGGCCTCGAGGACCGAGGCGTCCCCGACGGGCGCGGTCGCGAGCTTCACGATCGGCGCGCCGCCGGCGGGGTCGGGCAGCAGCACCGCGCAGTGCTCGCCGGTGACCTTGTCGAGGCCGGCCTCGGGCCAGCGTGCCTCCTCATAGGCCGGCACCTCCTGGCGCAGCTGCGGGTCGCCCTCGGGCGTGAGCGTGCGCGGCTCGTAGCCCGCCGGCTTCTCCGCGCTGGCGTAGACCGCGGCCGCGAACGGGGTCAGCGCGACCGGCGCGGTGCGGGTGACCAGCAGCTCGATGCCGGCCGACTCGTACCGGTCGCCGACCCGCGCCCCGGAGGGCAGGCCGTCCTGGCCCGCGATCTCCGAGGGCTCTCCGTAGCCCGCCAGCCCGAAGCTGCCGAAGCTCAGCGCCCCGCCGGCGGGGAAGAGCGTCAGCCACTGCTCGGGGACCTCCACGGCCTCCGAGCGGATCGGCATGCCGAGCTGCTGGAGCATCAGGTCGACCGCGCCGCGGTCGGGCACGAGGTAGCTGTAGGCGCGGGTCCCGCCACCGGGCTCGGGCTCGGCGGACTCCGCGATCAGGTAGATCCGGCCCCGCGCGCGGACCAGCATCCCGGCGCCGTCCAGCGGCTCGACCAGCTGCTCCTCGGACACGTCGACCTTGATCCCGCTGCCGTCGGCGGTGCACGCCGTCCAGCCCGACTCCAGCAGCAGGTCGTCGTCGGGGACGGTGGCCGGGGCGTTGAGGATGCCGATGTCCTCACCGATCGTGTACTTGTCGATCTCCGACTGCTTCACGACGCTCGGCTCGGGGTCGGCGCCGAGGATCAGCTGCGCCGAGGTCACGTTGATGACCGGGCGCAGCACCGGGTCGTCGCCGCCGTCGAGGATGACGTACGCCGCCCCGCGCTCCTTGGAGACCACCAGGCCGCCGTCGGTCCAGTCGCTGGGGGCCTTCGGGCTGAGGATCGAGGCGATCGCGGCGCCGGCGACGAGCAGGATCGCCAGCGCGATCCCGCCGATCACGGTCCGGCCGGGGCGGGTCGGCTCGACCTCCCGGCCGCCGGGCGCGCCGGAGACGAACGCCGTGACGAGCCGGCGGCGGCTGAAGGCGTGGGCCTCGACGAGGTCCTTCTTGGTGGCCATCGGTCCTAGCCCCGGATGGCGGAGAAGACGCCGGTCGCGACGACCGTCAGCGGGAGCAGGGTCAGCAGGCAGATCGACTCGGCGAGGTCACCGAGCCGGCCGCGCCGCAGCGAGGGGGTGCCGGGCAACAGCGTCACCGCGAGCAGGACCGCGCCGGTAGCGGCGAGCGCGACCGCGGCGCCCGGCCGCCAGTCGGGGTGCAGCCACAAGATCGCCACGCCCACCGAGACCAGGCCGGTGATCCCGGAGACCAGGCCGACCAGCACCTCCGAGCCGGTGCGGTACTGCCGGGTCCGCAGCATCACCACGAGGCAGGCGACGACCGCGAGCAGCGCGCCGGAGAGCCCGAGCGCGACGGCGAGCGGGGCGATGATCACGAGCAGGAGGCCGACGGTGGAGGAGATGCCGAGGAGGATCTCGTGGGCGACCCGGGCGTCGGCCTGGACCCGCTCGGGGTCGATCTCGTCGGGGTCGGCGGTGATGTCGGCGACGGTGTAGAGCTGGTCGACCCGCGTCGCGGTCGCGCCGAGCGCGAGCCAGGGGAAGATCGAGCCCACCAGGACGACGAGCACCAGGGTGGTCGTCAGCACGACCCGGTGGTCGACGTCGACGCCGTTCATCACCAGGCCGGTCGCGAGCAGGATCGCGCCGACGACGACCGGCGGGGTGACCAGCGTCCGGCCCTCGCCGAGCCCGACGAGCGCGACGAGACCGGCCAGAAGCGCGCCGCCGCCCGCGGCCGCCATCGGCAGGCCGAAGAGGTAGTCGTCGGTGACGAGCATCAGCCCGGCGACCGCGGCGTACGCGGCGGCCATCCAGGCCACCGCCACCGCCGCCTCGGGCTCGCGCTGGGCGCGGGAGAGCACGATCGCGCCGGCGACCAGCGCGGTGGCGACGACGGCCGCGGCGACCCCGGCGAGCAGCGAGCCGCGCTGGATGAGCAGCGCGACGGCGCCGAGGGCCATGAGCAGCCCCGCCGCGGCGAGGGCGGTACGCCGCCCGGAGGCCGGCTCCCACGGCTTGAGGTCGCGCTCGACGACGTCGGTCATCGCCTCGACCACGTCGTCGTAGACGCGGGGCGGCTCGTCGTCGACGCCGGCGGAGACGGTCAGCAGGCCGCCGTCCTCGATGCCCTGGATGGTCAGGCCCGCATCGCTCGCGAGCTCGCGGCCCTCGGCGGTGACGACGCGGTAGCCGCCGTACACGGTGGCCGGGTCGAGCAGGCCGACGCTGCGCGCCAGCTCGGGCAGCAGCTCGGCGACGGGGACCGCCCCGGGGAGCACCAGGTCGACCCGACGCGTGCCGGAGGCCACCGTGACCCGGACCAGTCCGGACGTGCTGGTCGGCGCCTGGGTCATCGGGTCTCCTCGCAGGTGTCTCGCCGGTCGGCGGGCCGCAGCCTAGCCCCGGGCGGTCGGTCGACGTGATGCGAACGTGCCGGTCGGCCCGAGCCGCGTAGGGCCCGGGCCGACCGGGTGGAACAGGTGGTGCGGGGTGCGGTGTCGCTCAGCCGCCGAAGCTGGCCGCGCCGCGCTTGTCGGCGGCGGCGTAGTCGGTGTTGGACTGGCTGACCGCCTGGCTGGTCTGGGTGAGGATGTTGCGCATCTCGGTGATCGCGCCGTCCCACTTCTGCTTGGCCACGTGGTAGGCCTGCTGGGCCTGGCCGTCCCAGTCGCTGCGGAGCGGGGCGAGCTCGCTCTCGAGGCGGTTGAGGCGGTCGTCGATGTTCTTCACGGCCTGCATGAGGTCCGCGGCCGCGGTGTCGAGGCCGGCGTGGTTGACGCGGATGCCGTCGAGGTTCATGTCTGTGTCTCCTGTCTGGATTCGGGTCAGCCGAGCCGGCTGGTCAGGTTCGCCATGCCGCCGCCGCTCTCCTGGTCGGTGGTGACGTTGAGCTTCTCGGTCGAGTTCAGCGAGGCCTCGAAGTCGTTGAGCGCGTTGACGATCGTGCGCTGCTTCTCGCTCCAGGTCTGGTGGAGGGTGAAGAACGCCCGGCCACCCTCGCCGACCCACTTGCCCTGGAGGGCGCTGAGCTGGTCGGTGAGCCGGCTGGCCAGCGTGGTGAAGTCGTTGTGCGCGTCCGAGACCATGCCCGCCGCGCGGCTGAGTGTTGCTTCGCCCTGTCCGAAGTTGCCCTGCGACATGTCGCTACTCCTCTGGTGGTCAGCGGCAGTCGCCGCCGGTCGGTTGTTCCTGAGCCCCGGGACCGCCGTCCCGGCGGGCCCCCTTCAGGTCCTGTGGTCCGCCCGGTCGAGCCGGTCGGACAGGCAACGGTCTACCCGGCGCTTTACCCGCTAAACCTCAGAACGTCCTTTCCCACAGGACGCGGAACAGACCGATCGCGACGACCACCGAGGCGACCGCGAACGAGCCGCAGATGCCCTCGAGGACCTCCGCGCGCCGCGACCACCACGCCGAGCGCCAGCCCCGCCCGGTCGCCACGGCGACCACGACGAGGAGCAGCGCGCAGCCGACCGCGGCCACGGCGATCGTGGTGCCCCACCGGCCGTCGAGGTGGTCGAGCAGGTGGACCAGGAGGGCGACCTCGCAGGCGAGGCCGGCGGCGCGCAGCAGGCTGCGGGCCGCGACGTGGCGGTAGCTGCGGGCGGCCAGCAGCAGGGCCGCGCCGGCGGTCCCGACGAGGACCCGGGCCCCGATCCGGTCCAGCGGCACGGTCGCGGTGGCGAGCAGGAGCGGCGCGGCGACCGCGGCGACGGCCAGGACCGCGACGGAGGCGGAGGTGATGATCCGCGCGCCCCGGGCGGCGACCTCGGCGACGGCCGCGGGGCGGACGACGGTCCGGCCGCGGCGGCCGCGGGGCTGCTGCTCGCGGGCCGACCACGCGGTGACGGCGAGCCGCTCGATGTCGACGAGCAGCTGGTCGGGGACGTCGACGGCCCAGCCGGGCACCAGGCGGGCGGCGAGCACGGCGGCGATGAGCAGCACCGCCCACACGACCTGCGCGGGGAGGTCGGCCAGCGCGGCCACGACCGTCACGAGGAAGACCGCTCCCCCGACGACCATCCAGGTCCGCAGCGCCTCCTCCGAGCGTCGGTCGAGCGCGCGGGCGACCGCGGCGGCCACGGCGGCGACCAGCGCGGAGGTGCCGACGACGGTCGGGAGCCGCTCGGGCGCGGGGTCCCAGAGCACCGCGAACGCGGCCGCGCCGGCGAAGGCGGGGGCCGCGACTGCGCGGTGGCCGGCGAACCGGCCGATCGGCAGCACCGCGACCAGCGCCGCGGCGCCGAGCAGCGCGACGGCGGCGTCGCGCAGGTCGCCGGGCCCGGCCTGGGCCGCGAACCACCCGGCGAGGCCGGCGAGGGCGGAGGAGACGCAGAACCACAGGACCGAGAGCCGCCCCGGCCCGGCCTGCTGCCGGGTGGCCGGCGCGGACCGGCCCCGGTCGCCGGGGCCGCCCGGCGCGGCCGCGACCTCACCGGGCAGCAGGGCGACCAGCACGGTGCCTGCGTCGACGCCGGCGTCGCTCAGCGCGACCTCGGGCGGCAGCGGCGCGCCGGTGGACCGGGCGAGCGAGGGGACCGCGGCCAGGCCGGCCTGGGCGGCGTACGCCTCGGCGACGTCGCGGGCCGACGCCTCGGCCGGCACGACGAGGTCCACCACCCCGACGGAGCCGTGGATGCTCAACGCGAGCACGTCGATGGTGCCCCCCGCCATGGGTCCTCCGTGGTCGACGCGGTCTGCGGCTCAAGCGCCCGGTGGCCTGGAGGGTAGCCGGGCGGGTTCCCGCTGTCTTTACCCGTGCCTATCATCAACCCCACTGCGAGCAGGGTTGGGCGACTCCGGGATGGGCACGATGGGCCGGGGCCGCACCTCGCCGGCTCGACCGCGCGGACACGGCCTTCGAGGAGCCTGGGTGTGAGTACGACGCTTCGTGGGGCACGCGCCGACGAGCCGGAGATGCCCTCGGGCCAGCTCGTGCTCCAGCCGCCGCCGCAGATCGAGCAGCACGAGGGCGCGGCCGGCGTGCTGATGAACGCCATCCCGATGCTCGGCAGCCTCGGGTCGATCGTCCTGGTCGCCACGATGGGCAGCCAGAGCGGCAACTCCACCCGCAGCTTCATCGCGGCGGGCATGTTCCTCTTCGCGACGATCGGCTTCATCGTCGTCCAGATCGACCGGCAGCGGAAGCAGCGCACCCAGCAGGTCACCGGGTCGCGCACCGAGTACCTGCGCTACCTCGCCACCGTGCGCAAGCTGGCGCGCGAGTCCGCCGACCAGCAGCGCCGGGCGCTGACCTGGCACCACCCCGCGCCCGCGGCGCTGCCGGCGATCGCCGAGGAGCGCTCCCGGGTCTGGGAGCGCGGCGCGACCGACCCGCGCTTCCTCCAGGTGCGGTACGGCACCTGCGCCCAGCCGCTCGCCGTCGACCTGGTGCCGCCGGAGAGCGCGCCGATCGACCAGGTCGACCCGGCCGCGGCCTCGGCGCTGCACCGGCTGCTCGTCGTCCACCGGCTCCAGCCCGACCTGCCCGCGTCGGTGGACCTGCGCGCCTTCGACCGGGTCGAGGTCTGCGGCCCCGAGGAGCCCTCGCGCTCGCTGGCCCGCTCGATGATCTGCGAGGCCGCGACCTTCCACTCCCCCGAGCAGCTGCTGGTCGCCGTGCTTGCCTCCGAGCAGAACCTCGCCCACTGGGACTGGGTCAAGTGGCTCCCGCACGCCCAGAGCGCCCGCCAGTCCGACGCGGTCGGGCCGATGCGGATGGTCACCACCAACCTCGCCGACCTCGCCGCGCTGCTGCCGCCGGACCTCAGCGACCGGCCCCGGTTCGGCGCCGACGAGCGCCCGGCGACCCCGCACATCCTGCTCGTGGTCGACGGCGGCGAGCTGCCGCCGGGCAACCACGTCGTCCCGCCCGACGGGCTGCACGGCATGACGATCCTCGACCTGCCCGCGCGGTGGGACGAGCTCGAGGACGCCAGCCGCCTGCGCATCCAGGTCGAGGGCCGCCCCGACCGCCAGGGCCGCCAGCCCGTGCTCGCCCTGCGGCTGCGCGAGGAGCCGATCCCGGCCCGCGCCGACCAGTGCGACCTCGCGACCGCCGAGGCCTGCGCCCGGCGGCTGACCCCGCTGCACACCGTCGCCGCCGGCGTGGTGGAGCCGGCGGCCGGCAGCGAGATCAGCGGGCCGACCGACTTCATGGACCTGCTCGGGCTCGGCGACGTACGCCGCTTCGAGCCGCCGGCCGCCTGGCGCCCGCGGCCCGCGCGCGACCGGCTGCGGGTCCCGATCGGTCTCGGCGAGGGCGGCTCGATGGTCCACCTCGACATCAAGGAGTCCGCCCAGCAGGGCATGGGCCCGCACGGCCTGGTCATCGGCGCGACCGGCTCGGGCAAGTCGGAGTTCCTCCGCACGCTCGTCCTCGGCCTGGCGATGACCCACAGCCCCGAGCAGCTGAACATGGTGCTGGTCGACTTCAAGGGCGGCGCGACCTTCGCCGGGATGAGCGAGATGCCGCACGTCTCGGCGGTCATCACCAACCTGGAGAACGAGCTCACCCTCGTCGACCGCATGCAGGACGCCCTGTCCGGGGAGATGGTCCGTCGCCAGGAGCTGCTGCGCGACGCCGGCAACTACGCCTCGGTCCGCGACTACGAGAAGGCCCGCAGCGCCGGTGAGGACCTCGAGCCGCTGCCGTCGCTGTTCATCGTGGTCGATGAGTTCTCCGAGATGCTCTCGGCCAAGCCGGAGTTCATCGACCTCTTCGTCGCCATCGGCCGCCTCGGCCGCTCGCTGGGGCTGCACCTGCTGCTGGCCTCCCAGCGGCTGGAGGAGGGCCGGCTGCGCGGGCTGGAGTCCCACCTGTCCTACCGCGTCGGTCTGCGCACCTTCAGCGCGCAGGAGTCGCGCGGCGTGCTCGGCGTTCCCGACGCCTACGAGCTGCCGCCGGTCCCCGGCCTGGGCTACCTCAAGCCCGACCCGACCACGCTGGTGCGGTTCAAGGCGGCGTACGTCTCCGGGCCGCCGTCGGGCCGGCAGCGGGTGCGCCGCGACGAGGGCGGGCACGTGCGCGGCATCCTGCCCTTCACCGTCGCGGAGGTGCTGGCCCTCGAGGTCCCCGAGAGCGACGAGCCGGAGCCCACGCCCGTCGTGGAGCACGAGAGCCAGGAGTCGCTGCTCGACATCGCGGTCGGCCACATGATCGGCCACGGCCCCGCCGCCCACCAGGTGTGGCTGCCGCCGCTCGACGTCCCCGACACCCTCGACGAGCTGATGACCGACCTCGTGGAGGACCCCGAGGTCGGCCTGGTCTCCCCCGCGTGGCGCGAGCTGGGCGGCCTGGTCGTCCCCCTCGGCACCGTCGACCGCCCGCGCGAGCAGCGGCGCGACACCCTGACCGTCGATCTCAGCGGCGCGGGCGGCCACGTCGCGGTCGTCGGCGGGCCCCGCTCGGGCAAAAGCACCCTGCTGCGGACCGTGGTGACCAGCATGGCGCTCACCACGACCCCGCTGGAGTCGCAGTTCTTCGTCCTCGACTTCGGCGGCGGCACCTTCTCGCCGATGACCGCGCTGCCGCACGTGGCCGGCGTCGGCAGCCGCTCCGAGCCCGACGTGGTGCGCCGGATCCTCGCCGAGGTGCGCGGCATCATCGACCGCCGCGAGGCGTACTTCCGCGCCAACGGCATCGACTCGATCGAGACCTACCGCTCGCGCCGCGCGGCCGGCCGCGTCGACGACGGGTACGGCGACGTGTTCCTCGTCGTCGACGGCTGGAGCACGATCCGCGCCGACTTCGACGACCTCGAGCTGGAGATCCAGCAGCTGGCCACCCGCGGCCTGACCTTCGGCTTCCACGTGGTCGCCGGCGCGACCCGCTGGGCGGACTTCCGGGCCGCGATGCGCGACATGTTCGGCACCCGGCTCGAGCTGCGGCTCGGCGATGCGATGGACTCCGAGATCGACCGCAAGATCGCCCAGCTGGTGCCCACCGGCCGCCCCGGCCGCGGCCTCGTGCCGGGCAAGCTGCACTTCCTCAGCGCGCTGCCGCGCATCGACGGCACCCCCGACTCCGAGAGCCTCGGCGACGGCGTCGACGACCTGGTCAAGCGGGTCTCCGCGGCCTGGCCGGGCCCCGACGGACCCAAGCTGCGGCTGCTGCCCGAGCGGATCGACCTGGCCAAGGTGCGCCGCCTGGCCGGCGCCGACGAGAGCGTGCCTCCCGAGGAGGTCACCGACCGGCGGATCCTGCTCGGCATCAACGAGAAGGAGCTGGCCCCCGTCGGGCTCGACCCCGACACCGAGCCGCACCTGCTGGTCTTCGGCGACGGCCAGTCCGGGAAGAGCTCGGTGCTGCGCGCCTACCTCCAGGAGGTCATGCGCACCCGCAGCCCCCAGCAGGCGCAGATCGTGGTCGTCGACTACCGCCGCTCGCTGCTCGGGGAGGTGCCGGAGGACTACCTGCTCAACTACCTCACCTCCGCCACCCAGGCCCAGCCCGCGCTGCGCGACCTGGCGACGTACCTGGAGAACCGGATCCCGGGCCCCGACGTCACCCCCGACCAGCTGCGCAGCCGCAGCTGGTGGACCGGTGCGGAGGTCTACGTCGTCGTCGACGACTACGACCTCGTGGCGACCCAGCAGTCCTCGCCGGTCGCGGTGCTGCAGCCGCTGATGGCCCAGGCCCGCGACGTGGGTCTGCACGTCGTGGTCGCCCGGCGCTCGGGTGGCGCCTCGCGCGCGCTCTACGAGCCGGTCATCCAGTCGATGCGCGACCTCGCGATGCCCGGCCTGCTGCTCTCGGGCAACCCGGACGAGGGGCCGCTGCTCGGCAACCTTCGCCCGGTGCCGGCGGTCCCCGGTCGCGGCCGCCTGCTCACCCGCGACCGCGGGCTCGACGTGGTGCAGACGGCGTGGACCGAGATGACGCTCTGAGGGCTGCCCCGACCGCGGAGACCGCCGCGACCCTCGGGACCGGCGGGGCCGGGTGGCCGCTCAGGCGTGGGTGTGGCTGCCGGGCCCGTTGATCTTGAGGCTGGGCACGTCGTCCATGCTCCAGGTCATCTCGTAGGTGCGGCGGTAACCGGTGTGGGCGACCCGCCAGCCCGCGGGGGTGCGGACGTAGCGGTCGGTGTAGATCGCGGCGCCCTCGAGCACGAAGCGGAACGCCTCCACGATCACCTTGTCCTGGAGGTACCAGTGCCCGGTCGCGGCGTCCCCCTCGACGGTGATCTCGGGGTGGTGGGCCTGGTGGAGGGTGATCATCCCCTCGACGATGTTCTCGCGCATGTAGGCCACCAGGGCGGCGCGGTCGGCGAAGACCAGGCCGTTGTAGTCGCCGGTCGCCTCGGGCACGAAGCACTGCTCGAAGTCCTCCCAGCACTTGGTGTCGAGCGTGCGCAGGTAGCGGTACTTCAGCCGGCAGATCTCGTCCACGTCGGAGCTGGTCACGGCTGCAACGTAGATCACACCGTGCCCGCCTGTCGTGGAACCTGGATGTAACCGCGCGTCAACCCGGTGGCGACGTACGCACCGCACGCTGGTGCCACCCCCCACCACCAGCCGCAGAGGAGGCCGTCATGGAGAACCCCATCGCGATCGACCGAGCCACCACCATCGACCAGAGGCTCGAGCAGATCCGCGCCCAGCGTGCGGCGCTCCGCCTGCGCCACTCCCAGGCGCTGGCGCGCCTGATGGAGGAGCGCGAGGACCTGCGGGGCGTGCACGCGCTGGCCGACTTCGTCGATGACTCCCTGCGCTGGTCCGCCTGAGCCTCCTCCCCCGTCGGCCCGGGCCTGGGCCCTGGTCCGCCCGCGCGCCGTCCCGCGGGCGAGGGCGCCCGTGCCGCCCGGCTCGGTAGGCTCCGCACCGTGATCTTCAAGCGCGTCGGGGACGGACGCCCGTACCCCGAGCACGGGCTGGACGCCCGCGGATGGGCGGCGTTGCCCCCGCGGCAGGTCCGCCTCGACCAGCTGGTCACGGTCAAGGACACCCTCCAGCTCGCGGCGCTGCTCGACGAGGACTCGACGTTCTTCGGCGACCTCTTCGCGCACGTCGTGCTGTGGCGCGGTGAGTACTACCTCGAGGACGGGCTGCACCGCGCCCTGCGGGCCGCGCTCCACCAGCGCAACGTCCTGCACGCCCGCGTGCACGACATGGACGGGAGCGCCTAGTGGTCGACGGGTTCATCGAGGGTCTCGACCGGCGGGTCCGCACGCTGGTGACCCTCGGCGTGCTGGCGCTGCTGCTGGTCCTCGGCGCGGCGTGGGGATGGTCGGCGGCCACCAAGCCCTTCCCCGGCGCGGTCGAGACCGCGACCTGCGTCGACACCGACATCAGCGAGGGCAGCCGGCTCTTCGCCGACCAGGTGGTCGTCAACGTGCTCAACGCCGGGGGCCGCGAAGGCCTCGCCGGCCAGACGATGCAGCTCTTCGCCGACGCCGGGTTCGTCGAGGGCGAGACCGGCAACGCCCCGCGGGGGACCGAGGTGGACCTCGCCCAGGTCTGGGCCCCCACGAAGGTCGACCCGGCCGTGCGGCTGGTGCTCACCCGGCTCGGCCCGGGCGCGGAGTTCGTGCGCCAAGACGTCGACGAGCCCGGCGTGACCGTGGTGGTGGGCGACGGCTTCGAGGAGCTCGCCGAGGGCAAGGAGTCGGTCCGCGTCGGTCGCGACACCGTCGTCTGCAGCCCGCCGGAGTGACGCCGGAGTGACGCCGGCTTGACCCAGCGGCTTGACCCAGCGGCCCGGCCTCAGTCGCGCTCGTCCGGCGGGTCGTCCAGCCACTGGGCGAGCCGGCCACCCAGCGAGACCGACCGCAGCCGCTGCTCGGTCCGCTCGCGGACCCGGCGCGGGGTGACGACGAGGAGGTCGTCGCCGCGGCGGAGCACGGTGCGGTGCTCGGGGACGAGGGTCTCCCCGTCACGGATCACCATCGAGACCGAGGCGCCCTTGGGCAGCCGCAGCTCGCCGACCTCCACCCCGTGCATGAGCGAGCGGGGGCTGATCGTCACCTGGAGCAGGTCGGCCGCGATCCGCTCGAGCGGGGCCGCCTCGAGGTCGAGGTCCCGCGGCTCGGAGCGGCGCGCGACCCGCAGCAGCCGGGCGACCAGCGGCAGGGTCGGTCCGGTCACCAGCGTGTAGATCACCACCAGCACGAAGACGATGTCGAAGAGCCGGTCGGCACCGTCGACCCCCTCGGCCAGCGGGATCGTGGTGAACACGATCGGGACCGCGCCCCGCAGGCCGGCCCAGGAGATGAACGCCAGCTCGCGCACCGGCATCGGCTGCACCAGGCCGCACAGCGCCACCGAGAGCGGCCGGGCCACGAAGGTGAGGACCAGGCCCGAGGCGAACGCGATGCCGACGACGTCCCAGCCGATCCGGCCCGGGGAGAGCAGCAGCCCGAGCATCACGAACAGGCCGATCTGCGCGATCCAGGCGACCCCCTCGGAGAACGAGCGGGTGGCCGCCCGGTGGGGCAGCTCGGCGTTGCCGAGCACCAGCGCGGCGACGTACACCGCGGCGAAGCCGGAGGCGTGGACGGCGGCGCCGGTGGCGTAGGCGAGGACCGTGAGGCAGACGACCGCGATCGGGTAGAGCCCGGAGGACGGCAGGGCCGCGCGGCGCATCACCCAGGCGCCGCCGAACCCGACGGCCAGGCCGATCGCGACGCCGGCGAGGAGCTCGAAGACGATCAGCGCGAGCATCGCCAGCGGCCCGTCCTCGGCGGCCGCGCCGGTGGAGACGAGCACGACGAGCACCACGACGGGCGCGTCGTTGAGGCCCGACTCCGCCTCGAGCGCGCCGGTCAGGCGGCTCGGGAGGGGAACGGCGCGCAGCACCGAGAACACCGCGGCGGCGTCGGTCGCCGAGGTGGCGGCGCCGAGGAGCACCGCGAGCTGCCAGTCCAGGCCGAGCAGGTAGTGCGCGGCGCAGGCGACGACGCCCACCGAGACCGCGACCCCGAGGGTGGAGAGGGCGACGCCGAGGCGCATGGCCGGGCGGATCTCGCGCCAGTTCGTGGTCAGGCCGCCCTCGGCGAGGATCACGACGAGGGCGGCGAAGCCGAGCGCGTGGGCGGCCTCGGCGTCCTCGAAGTCGATGCCGAGGCCGGCCTCCCCGAGCAGCACGCCCATGAGCAGGTAGATCAGCAGGCTGGGCAGCCCGGCGCGGCTGGAGGCGCGCACGGCGAGGATCGCGAGGAGGGCCACGGCCGAGCCGACCAGCAGGAAGACGTCGAGCTGATGGGCGTCGAACGTCATGTCACCTCTGCTGGTCCGGGCGGCGGAAGCAAAGTCTAGGGCCGCGGACCCACCCGGTCAGGTGGTTGGCGGGTAACCCGGACGCCCCGAGGCGTCCCACATCTCCCAGAACGAGGTGAACTCCGCTCCGAGGAACGGGTCTCCGCCGGTCATCGCGATCCCACCGCGGCGCACGGTCCAGTCCCACGGCGCGAGCTCCTGGGCGGCGGCGAGGTGGGCCCGGGCGGCGTCGGTGCGCCCGGTCCGCTGGAGGTGGGCCGCCACCCGCCGCTCGGCGAGGGCGAGCTGCTCGGCGTCGGTGCGCACCGGCAGCGTGGCCCCGGCGCTCGCGGGCAGCTCGCCGTCGCGGGCCCACCGCCGCAGCAGCGCGTGGTGCTGCTCGGCCTCGATCCGGGTGAACTCCACGAACTGGTCGTCGCCGGGGGCGATCGTCGGCGGCTTGACGATCCGGTCCTCCTCGTCGACCCACACCACCGAGGGCACGTTGGTGATGCCGTACCGCTCGGCGGTGACGTGCGCGGTGTCGACGACGACCGGGTACGTCGGCGCGCCGGCCTCGATCCAGGGCCGGGCGTCCTCGGGGTCGGCGTCGAGGGCGACCGAGAAGACCTTCAGGCCGGTCTCGGCGAGCTCGTCCTGGAGCCTCTGCCAGCCGGCGAGCTCGTGGCGGCACCCGCACCAGGACGCCCAGGTGACCAGGACCCGCTTGTGGCCCGAGAGGTCGCCGAAGGAGACCGGGTTCCCGTCGACGTCGGGCAGGGTCAGGCTCGGCGCGCGCCCGTCGCCGACCTCGCGGGCCCGGGCCGCCGCGCTGGGTGCGAGGGCCACGACGCCCGCCTCCTCGTCGGCGGCCACGAGCAGCCCGAGCGCGTCGGCCCACGCCCGCAGGTCGACCGCGGCCGGGTCGTCCGGGTCCACCACGTCGCGACCGAGGAGCGGCACGCAGGTCTCCCCGCGGCACAGCCCGACCGGCTTGAGCGCCCACCCGGTCGCCTCCGCGAGCGCCGCGCCGTCGACGCGGAGCGGGTCGGCGCCGCGCAGCGGCAGGGCGTGCTCGGCGCCGTCCACGTCGACGAGCACGAGGGTCGCGGACGAGGCGGTGGACGGGGCCATGGACCGAGGATCGCACGCAACTGGAACTTGTTCTAGATTCAGCGCATGACTGCGACGACCCCCGACACCGCCACCAAGGGCACCGAGGTCCCCGCGACGGTCCCCGCCTCCTCGCTGCCGGCCGACACCCCGACGTACGACGTCGTGGTCGTGGGCTTCGGCATCGCCGGCGGGTGCGCGGCGCTCGAGGCGGCCCGGGCCGGCGCGCGGGTGCTCGTGCTCGAGCGGGCCGCGGTCCACGGCGGCACCTCCAGCCTCTCCGGCGGCCACTTCTACCTCGGCGGCGGGACCGCGGTGCAGCAGGCCACCGGCCACGAGGACTCGGTCGAGGAGATGTACCGCTACCTCGTCGCGGTCTCCAAGGAGCCCGAGCACGACAAGATCCGCGCCTACTGCGAGGGCTCGGTCGAGCACTTCGACTGGCTCGAGGGCCTCGGGTTCGAGTTCGAGCGCTCCTACTACCCCGAGAAGGCCGTCATCCAGCCCGGCACCCAGGGGCTGATGTACACCGGCAGCGAGAAGGTCTGGCCCTACCGCGAGCAGGCGCGGCCCGCCCCGCGCGGGCACAAGGTGCCCGTCGCCGGCGACACCGAGGGCACCAAGATGGTGATGGACCTGCTGCGCGACCGGCTCGAGGAGGCCGGCGCCGAGGTCCGCTACGAGACCGGGGCGACCCACCTCGTCGTCGACGACGCCGGCACGGTCGTCGGCGTCGCCTGGCGCTCCTTCGAGACCACCGGCCACGTGCTCGCCGGCGGGGTGGTCCTCGCCGCGGGCGGCTTCGTGATGAACCCCGACATGGTCGCCGAGCACACCCCGCAGCTGGCCGAGAAGCCGTTCGTGCTCGGCTCGACCTACGACGACGGGCTCGGCATCCGGCTCGGCAACTCGGTCGGCGCCGAGCTCAAGCACATGGCCGAGCCGTTCGTGACCGCCCCGTTCTACCCGCCCTCGGTGCTGCTCACCGGCGTGATCGTCAACCGCGAGGGCAAGCGCTTCGTGGCCGAGGACTCCTACCACTCGCGCACCTCGCAGTTCGTCGTCGAGCAGCCCGGCTCGGCGGCGTACCTCGTCGTGGACAGCGAGCACGTCGAGTACGCGAAGTACCCCCTCGTCCCGCTCATCGACGGCTACGAGACCCTCGCCGAGCTCGAAGCGGCGCTCGACCTGCCCGCCGGGTCGGTCCAGGAGACCCTGGAGCGCTACAACGACGCCGCGGACCGCGGCGAGGACCCCGACTTCCACAAGCACCCCGACTGGCTCGCCTCCCAGCGGGTCGGGCCGTGGGCCGTCTTCGACCTGACGCTGGGCAAGGCGATCTACGCCGGGTTCACCCTCGGCGGCATGCGCACCACCGTCGACGGGGAGGTGCAGCGCGCTGACGGCTCCGTCGTCGCCGGGCTGTACGCCGCCGGCGCGTGCGCCTCGAACATCGCCCAGGACGGCAAGGGCTACTGCTCGGGCACCCAGCTCGGCGAGGGCTCCTTCTTCGGCCGCCGCGCCGGTCTCGCCGCCGCCCGCTCCCGCGTCGCCTCCGCCTGACCCCCGCTGGTTGAGCAGCGAGCCCTGGCGAGCGTCGTCGAGACCCGGTGACCGTCCCCCGGGCCCTGCGCCCGTCACCGGGCCTCGACACGTCGGGCCTGGCGGCCCTCCTGCTCGACCAGCGGTCGGTCGGGCCTGGCGGCCCTCCTGCTCGACCAGCGGTCGGTCGGGCCTGGCGGCCCTCCTGCTCGACCAGCGGGGGCGCCGGGCCCGGCGGACCGTAGGGTCGGCGGCGTGACCACCGACCGCCTCGCCGTCGCCAGCCGCGCCAACGTCCCCCCGTTCCACGTGATGGATCTGCTCGCGGCGTCGGCGGCCCGGCAGCGCACCCACGGCGACATGCTCAACCTGCTGGCCGGGCAGCCGAGCACGGGCGCGCCGGCGCCGGTGGCGGCCGAGGCGGTGCGGCTGCTCCAGTCCGGCGACCCGCTCGGCTACACCCCGGCCGCGGGCATCCAGGAGCTGCGCGAGGCGATCGCGGGCCACCACCACCGCGCGCACGGGATCGAGGTCGCGCCCGAGGACGTCGTGGTGACGACGGGGAGCAGCGGGGGCTTCCTGCTGGCGTTCCTCGCGGCGTTCGAGGTCGGCGACAAGGTCGCGATGGCCCGCCCCGGCTACCCCTGCTACCGCAACGTCCTGGCCGCGCTCGGCTGCGAGGTGGTCGAGATCCCGACCGGGCCGGCGACGCGGTTCCAGCCGACCGTCGAGCAGGTCGCGACCCTGCACGCCGAGGTCGGCCTGCGCGGCCTGGTCGTCGCGAGCCCGGCGAACCCGACGGGGACGATGCTGCTGCCTGAGGAGCTGGCCGCGCTGGCCGCGTGGTGCGAGGCCAACGGGGTGCAGCTGATCTCCGACGAGATCTACCACGGCATCGAGTACGCACCGCTCGACGGCACCCCCGCCCTCGCCCGCAGCGCGTGGGAGACCTCGCGCGAGGCGGTGGTGTTCTCCTCCTTCTCCAAGTACTTCTCGATGACCGGCTGGCGGATCGGCTGGATGCTCGTGCCGCAGCGGCTGCGGCGGGCCGTGGACGTGCTGACCGGCAACTTCACGATCTGCCCGCCGGTCATCGCCCAGCGGGCGTGCCTGGCGGCCTTCGACGACGCCTCGTACGCCGAGCTCGACGGGCACGTCGCGCGCTACGCCGCCAACCGCCGCGTGCTGCTCGACGGGCTCGCCTCGCTCGGCATCACCCGCCTCGCGCCGGCCGACGGGGCCTTCTACGTCTACGCCGACGTCGGGCACCTCACCGAGGACTCGATGGCCTTCGCCCACGACCTGCTGGGCCGGGTCGGCGTCGCGGTGGCACCGGGGGTCGACTTCGACACCGTCGAGGGCGGGCGGTTCGTGCGGATGTCCTTCGCGGGCCAGCAGTCGGAGATCGAGGCCGCGCTGGAGCGGCTGTCCACAGCGCTGCGACCGGTGGGTTAGCCCGCCGGAGGGCTCGGGCAGACCCGCTCCATGGACGGAGCGGGTGGGAGCAGGTACGGCGACGTGGCGGTCATCCGTGCGCTCGCGACGAGGTTGCGGGAGCAGGCCGCGGAGGTGGCCGCCGAGGCCGAGCGGCTGGTCCGCCTGGCCGAGGCGACGGGGTGGACCGGGCGGGCCGCCGACGCGATGCGCGAGCGCGCCCACGACGGCGCGCGCGGGCTGCGGCGTACCGCCGGGCTGCACGAGGACGCCGCCGAGGCCCTCGACCGGCACGCCGCCGAGGTGGAGCGTCGCCTGGAGCTCGTGGCGGGCGCCGAGCGGACCTTCGCCGCCCTGCTCGACGGGGCCCGCGACCGGCTCGGCGGCCTGGTCGACCGGCTGCTCGACCAGGTCGCGCTGCCGCCGCCGGGGCACCGCGACTGGCTGACCTTCGACCTGCCGCGGTTCCTGCGGTGAGCGGCTCCGAGGTCCCGGAGGTGACCGAGGTGACCGGCGGGTCGCACGGCCTCGCCGCGGCGTACGCCGCCGTGCGGGCGCTCGCCGACGACTACGACCGCGCCGGCGACCGGTTGCGCGGGTGGGCCGAGGTCGGCCGGCGCACCGCGCTGGACGACGACCTGCTCGAGTCGGCCGCGCTGGCTCCGGTCACCTTCGCCGAGGCCGAGGCGGCCGTGCTCGGGGCCGCGACCGGGCCGGACGGCGCGCTCGTGGCGAGCCTGGGCTGGGAGGCCGACGCCGTGGCGGTCCGCGCCGGCGTGGTCGCGCTGCAGGGCGCCGACGACCTGGCCCGCGCGGCGTTCGACGTGCTCGACCACGCGCTGGGCCGCGCCATCGGCACGCTGCTGCCCGCGACCCTCCCGGCGCTGCTGCCGCTCCTGCCGACGGCTCCGCTGCTCGCGACCGTGCTGGGGCCCGAGGCCGACGCCCTGCTCGCCGAGGCGGTCGCCGAGCACCCCGACCTCGTGCAGCACCTGGTCAACGGGTCCGGCGGGCTGCTCGACGGCCTGCTCCTGGCCGGCGTGCTGCGGGCGCCGTGGCGGCTGCGCGACACCGAGGCCGCGGCGGCGGCGCTCGCCGCGGCGTACGGCGACCCGGGCCGGGGACGCGCGCGGCGCCTCGGGACGCCCCGGACCACGCGGCAGCCCGGCGGGCTCGCCGACCTGCTGGCCGACCTCGACGAGGTGCACCGCGCCGGCGGCGACGGCACGATCGAGGTGCGCACCGCGACCGCGCCGGACGGGTCGGTGCGCCACGTCGTGCACCTGCCCGGCACCGACGACCTGGCGACCCTGCCGTGGACGCAGGACGACGACGCGCGCGACCTGGCCGCCAACCTGCTGCTGGTCGCCGGGCTGGACAACCCCCACCAGCAGGGCGTCCTCGACGCGATGGCCCAGGCGGGCATCGGGCCCGAGGACCCCGTGCTGCTCGTGGGCCACTCCCAGGGCGGGATGGTCGCGGCGGCGGTGCTGGCGGCGGGCGGCCCGTTCCACGTCACCGACGTGGTGACCGCCGGGGCGCCGACGGCCCACCTCGACGGGTTCCCGCCGGGCTCCCACGTGCTGTCGCTGGAGCACCGCGGGGACCTCGTCCCGCTGCTGGACGGCGAGGACAACCGCGACACCCTCGAGCAGACGACGGTGCGGTTCGCCGGCGCGGAGGGCGGCGGGGGCGGGTCGGGCGTGGCCGCCGCCCACGGGATCGGCCACTACGTCGCCGCGGCCGCCGTGCTCGAGGCCGCGGCCGCCGACGGGACGGCCCACCCCTCGGTCCTCGACGCGCTGCGCCGCCTCGAGGAGCAGGGGTACGTCGCCGGGCCGGCCGGGACGGTGGTCACCAGCCAGGCCTTCCAGGTCGTCCGCGAGCCGTGAGGCCGCGGCGTACCGGGCCCGGGGCGGACCCCGGAGGGTCAGGGCAGCGGCAGCCCGTCGAGCAGCGACCGGTCGGGGACGTGGTTCGGCAGGCCGGCCACCAGGGTGCGGTCGACGAAGCCGTTGCGGACCCGCTGCGGGTGGTAGCCCACCTTGGTGGTCCGCACGATCCTCCCGGTCGCGTAGGAGATCTTCGAGATCGTGTCCGAGCCGCTCCACGAGATGTAGCAGTGCTTGCCGTCCCAGCTGGGGGTGACCCAGTAGGGCTTGAGGCCGCCCTTGAGCAGCCGGCCGGTGCGGAAGGTCCGGGCGTCGACGACGGTGGCGTAGTCCGACATGGTGCCGGCGACGCAGAGCTTGGTGCCGCGGTGGTTCATCGCGATGCCGTGGTGGGCGGAGTCGAGCAGGTAGAGCTCGCGCGGGGTGTCCGGGACCAGGTCGGGCAGCCGCTTGACGCGCGTGATCCGCCCGCTGCGGCGGTCCATCTCGACGAAGCCGTGGAAGAACGAGAGCTGGAAGTACATCTTCTGCTCGTCCGGGCTCAGCGTGATCGGGCGGACGGCGGTGCTGACCTTCGTCAGTCCGCGCTCGTCCAGGGCCTTGCGCAGGTCGTACCGGCGGACGACCTTGTTCGTCCGGGCGTCGACGACCTGGAGCACCCGCTCGTCCTTGAGCGGGTCCAGCAGCGGGTCGTCGAGCGGGGTGTAGACCAGCCCGATGCTGGCGTGGAGGATCCGCTTGCCGTCGTCGATGTAGGTGCTCTCGTGCGGGGAGCCGCCGGAGGGGAACTGGCCGAGGTCCTTGCCGTCCTTCATCCGGATGACGTGGACGACGTTGCCGGTCGAGGCGCTGACCACGACCCGCTTGCCGTCGGGCGAGACCGCCATGTGGTCGGAGCGGACGCCCGCGACCGGGAAGCGCCAGGCGATCTCCTGGGTGGCCAGGTCGATCCCGACCACGTCGCCGAAGGAGGGCCGGGAGACGACGAGGAGCCGGCCGTCGTTGGAGGTGTACATGTCGTCGACGTACTGGTCGTGGCCCTCGCCGATGAGGGCGCGGATCGCAAGGAAGTAGGCCAGCCGGTAGGGGTTGAGCGCGATCTCCTGCATCCGCGCGGCGCGGTCCGGGATGATGTCGATCCGGCCGAGCCGGCGGAAGCCCGGAGTCACGATGCTCGCCGTGCCGTCCCAGTTGTTGCCGACGAAGACCGCCCGGCGCACGCCGGGCGCCTGACGGGCGGCCTGCTGCGCCGACGTCGGCAGCTCACGCACGGCCGCCGCACGGCCCTCGTCGGCGGCGCTCGGGGCGGCGGCGCTCGGGGCGGCGGCGCCCGGGCCCACGGGGCCGGCGAAGGTGCCGGCCAGGGCGAGGGCCAGGGCCGGGACCATGGCGAGGAACGGGCGGCGAGGGAGCATGCGCCCGATCCTGCCGGTTCCGGGCGTTTCGGGACAGGTTCGTCCGGGAATGCGACGGCAGTCGAGGCCCCCCTCGTCGAGCGGCCCGACGAGGAGGATGGATGTACGGCGACACCGACGTGATGCGCCGCCGGGTCGACCAGCTGCGCGAGCAGGCCACCGACCTGCGGACGCTGGCCGACCAGCTGGTGGCCCGCACCGAGGGGACCGGATGGAGCGGCCGGGCCGCGGAGTCGCTCGGCGAGCGGGTCCGCGAGCGCGCCGCTCGCCTGCGGCAGGCCGCCGGCGGGCACGACCAGGCCGCCGAGGCGCTGGCCCGGCACGCGAGCGAGGTCGACCGGGCCAAGGACGCCATCGCCCAGGTCGAGCGCAAGGCCGGCAGCCTGGTGGCCGACGCCCGCGCCCGGGTCGCCCGCGTCGACGCGCAGGCCGCCGACGACCCCACCGGCATCACCCGCACCCCCGACCCCACCGACCAGCAGCTCGCCGCCTTCGACCCTCCCCCGCCCGGCCACCGCGACTGGCTCGGCGTCCACCTCCCCGGACTGTGAGGCCCCTGTGACCCTCGTCGACCTGAGCACGCCGCCACCGGCGCCCGCCCCCGGAGCCGGACCCCCCGCCGGCCTGCTCGACGCCCTCCCCCGCCGCGTCGCGCTCACCCTGCCCGAGCTGCGCTGCGCCGCCCAGCACGCCGGCGGCGCCCCGCTCCCCTTCGACGTCTGCGACCCCCAGCCGGCCGGCGACAGCGGGTTGGAGTCCCGGCTGGGCCGCTCCCGCGGGTCGGCCGAGGACGACGCCCGAGCCGCCGTGATGGCCGCGCTGCACGAGCCGGTCGGCTCGCTGACCCGCCGCGGGCTGCTCGTCGACGACGTCCTCGACGAGGGGCTGGCCGGCGCGCTCGGCCTGCTCGCGGTGCCCGACGTCGCCCTCGACCTCGACGTGGCGGTGCGGACCGGCGGCGGCCTGCTGCGCGCCCGCGCCTGGCACCGGGAGGCCGGCGGCGCGGTCGCCACGCTCGCCACCATCGACGGCGTGGCCTTCGAGCTCGCCTGGTTCGCGGCCGACCACTGGCCCGCCGAGCTGGCCCGCGTCGCGGTGCTCCCCGAGGACCACCCGACGGGCGGGTCGAGCGTCCCCGCGCACGTCGACCTCCCCTACGAGCTCGCGGACGCCGCCGCCGAGGCGGTGCGGTCCTCGCGGCCCGACCTGCTCGCGGTGCTCGCCGGCCAGGAGGGCGCGACCGTCCGCGGCGCCGACGGCACGACGTACGAGCTCGCGGAGGTGCTGGACCTGCTGGCCGGGCTCAGCGGCGAGGCCCAGGGCCGGTTGCGCGCGATGGTCGCGGACACCTCCGGACCCGAGACGACCGTCGTCGGCGTCGTGTCGTGGACGCTGCTGGCCGACGGGTGGCACGCGCTGCGGACCCACCGGGACCCCGGGACCGGCGAGGCGCGCGTGGAGGTACGACGCGTGGAACCGGCCGACCTCGGCCCGCTGCTCGCGCCGGTGCTGGCGGAGGTGACCCGATGAGCGAGCCCATGAACGAGCCCGTGAACGAGCCCGTGGACGAGCACCCCCTGGGCGACCCCCAGGACGAGCCGACCGTGCCGCGCGACGCGGTCGAGGCGGCGGACCTGGCCGACTCCTACGACCGGATGAGCCGGCTGGCCGACCTGTTCGACGCCGCCGGCGAGGAGGCCCGGGCCCGCGCGGCGCTGGGCGCGCAGGTGCTCGGCGACCCGGCGGTCGCGGAGTCCGCCGAGCTCGCGCCCGCCACGTGGGCGGAGGTCGAGCGCGACGTGCTGGCCGCCACCGGCGAGAAGCACGGGCTGCTCGGGCGCTCCGCCGAGCTCGACGCCGACGCGGTCGTCGTGCGCGCCACCGTGGCGACGTACCGCTGGATCGACGAGCTGGCCGCCGAGGCCTCGCGCACGCTGGGCGCGATCGCGGGCCGCGCGATCGGCTACCTCGCACCGGAGGTCGCCCTGGGCGGCCCCGTGCTGAGCGCCGGGCTGATCGAGCTCGACACGCTGGACCGCGAGGACGTCGCGTCGTACCTCTCCGAGCTGGCCCAGGACAACCCCGAGCTGCTCGAGCACGTCTCGGGCGGGGGCGGGCTGCTCGACGGGCTGCGGATGCGCTCGCTGCTGACCGTCGGCCTGCTCGCCGGGGAGACCGGCCGGGCGGCCGCCCGCGGCGGCCTGCGCGCGGTCGGGGCCGAGGACCTGGCGATCGACGTCGGCTCGGCCCTGCGCGACGTCGCCGGCGGGGTGGTCGACGCGCCCGGGGAGGCCGAGGACGCGGCCGCGCCGGCCGCGGGCGGGGCGCCGCGCGGGCTCGCGGGGCTGATGAGCGCCCTGGGCGAGGTCACCGCGTCGGTGGCGGTCACGAAGGTCGGCGAGGGCCGCTACATCGCCTACCTGCCCGGGCCGAGCGGCGGCGGTGCGCGGCTGCGGCTGGTCAGCGGCGACGCGGCGCCGTACGCCGCGCAGGTCGTCCGCTCGATCGAGGCGGCCGTCGAGGGCGACGACGACGCGCGGGTCATGCTCGTGGGCTCCGCCCAGGGCGGGGTGACCGCCGCCGAGGTGGCCGCGGCCGCGGGCGGGCCGTCCGGGTCGGCGTCGTTCACCGTCGAGCAGGTGGTGACCGCCGGCGCCCCGGCCGCGCAGGTGGCGCGGGTCCCCGAGCCCACGCGCGTCCTGGCGCTGGAGGACCGCGCCGACCCGGTCGCGCTGCTCGGCTCGCTGCTGAACCTCGCCATGCCCAACCGGCTGACGGTCGTGTTCGAGGCCGCCGCGGTCGACGGCTCGCGGGAGAGCACGTACGTCGCGGGCGGCCGCGCCGCGGACGCCGCCGACCACCCCGCGGTCCGCACCGAGCTGGACCGCCTCGCCTCCCTGGGCTACCTCGCGGGCTGAGGCCGGGAACGGCCGAGGGCCGGGCCCCCTGAGCGGGGTGCCCGGCCCTCGGCCGTCGTACGTCGGGTGGCAGCTCAGCTGCCGGCGACCGCCGACTTGAAGGCCGAGGCGGCCTTGAACGCCGGCGCGGTGGTGGCGGCGATCTCGATGGTCTCGCCGGTCTGCGGGTTGCGGCCCTGGCGAGCCGAGCGCTCGCGCGACTCGAAGGTGCCGAAGCCGCTGATGCTGACCTTGTCACCGGCGGCGACGGCCTTGACGATGGCGTCGAGGACGGCGTCGAGGGCCTGCTCGGCCTCCTTGTTGCCCAGACCGGTCTGCTCGGCGACGGCGTCGCGCAGCTGTCCCTTGTTCATGTCGTGCTCCTGTTCGTCGTCTGCTGGGGTCGTGCGGTGCCGGCCCGGTCGGGGTTCGGCGGCACGACCGGCGGCCTGCGCGTGGTGCCGCAGGCTCGTCCGGCGTCCCGCAGGCTAGCCGTACCGCGGCACAGCACGGCATCCGCGGGGCCCGAAACCGCCCGGCGTGTCTAGAGGATGTCGTGGACGAACTCGCCGAGCTGGGTCAGGTTCCGGCACTCCACCATGGGCACGACGGCCCCGTAGCGCGACGCCGCGGAGTCCCCGTTGTCCCAGTGCCGGCGGTGCTCGGGGTTGAGCCACCAGGCGTTCCGGATGCCGCCGACGAGCTCGCCGAGCGTGTCCAGCGCGAGGTCGGAGTAGTTCGACCGGGCGTCGCCGAGGATCAGCAGCGAGGACTTCGGGCCGAGCGCGTCGGCGTGGTTCTCGGCGAGCTTGGTGATCGCCCGCCCGTAGTTGGTCCGCCCCCACAGCGCCGCGTGCGAGGTGCTCGCCGCCAGGTCGGCCATCACGTCGACGACGTCGGCGCCGGGCCGGAAGTGCTCGGTCACCTCGTGGACGTGGTCGATGAAGGTGAAGGCGCGGACCTTCTGGAACTGGTCGCGCAGCGCGAAGACGAGCAGCAGCGTGAACTGCGCGAAGTTCGCGACCGAGCCGCTGACGTCGCACAGCACGACCAGCTCGGTGCGGTGCGGCCGCTTCGGGCGGTGGTGGGTGGTCAGCGGGACGCCGCCGGTCGAGATCGAGGCGCGGACGGTACGCCGGAAGTCCAGCGGGCCGCGCCGCTGCGCGTGCTGCTCCTTGGTCAGCCGGGCCGCGAGGCGGCGCGCGAGCGGGTAGATCTCGCGGCGCATCTGCTCCAGGTCGGTCCGGCGGGCGGACAGGAAGTCGAGCCGGTCGATGCTGGGGCGCAGGGCGACGTTCGCGACGTGCTCGGGCCCCTTCTCCTCCGCGATCCGGCGGCGGGCGTCGTCCTCGACCAGCCGGGTGAACCCGCCGACGCGGCGGCCCGCGGTGCGCTCGGCCTCCTCCTCGGTGCGGCCCTCGGCGAGCAGCCCCGCGACCAGCCGGTCGACGAGGTCGTTCGGCGCGACCCGCTGGAGAGCGGTGTACGCCGACCAGCTCGACAGCCCCGGCCCGCGGCCCGGCATGGCGCCGAACCGGGCGACCATCTCCGCGGCCAGGTCGCCGAGCGCCTGGCGGTCGTCCGCGGCCAGTGCCTCGGCCAGCCGCTCGCGGAAGTCGCGCAGCGCCTCGGCACCGTCGCGCACGGTGAACTGCTGGCCCGCCGCGTCGGGGCCGTCGCCCTCCCCGTCACCCGTCCCGTCGCCGGAGCCGGTCGCGGCGCCCGCACCGGAGCCGACCATCCGCGGGAAGTAGAGGTCGAAGAGCGCGTCGAAGGTGGGCCGCTGGGACTGCTTCTTGACCAGCGTGGCGGCGTACGCCGCGTGGACGGTCTGCCGGCTGCCCCACTCCAGCGCCGAGAGCGCCGCGATCGCGTCGAGGTCCTCGGCGAGGGAGACCGACAGCCCGGCGGACCGCAGCGCCTCGAGGAACGCGATGTGCCTGTCGAGCAGGCCGCTGCCGCTCACGGCCGGGTCACTTCCGCAGCCGCAGCTCGCGGACCGCGCGGTCGTGGTCGGAGGCGTGCTTGAGCACGACGCCGAGGGTGTCGGCGACCGCCTTGTCGTCGAGGTCGCCGATCTCGAGCGCGATGAGGGTCCGCGCCCAGTCCACCGACTCCGCGATCGAGGGGGCCTTCTTCAGCTCCAGCTCCCGCAGCCGCGCGATGGTGGCCACCAGCTGGCCGGCGACCCGCTCGTCGAGGTCGGGCACCTGGCTGGAGACGATCTCGCGCTCCCGCTCGGCGTCGGGGTAGTCCAGGTGCAGGTAGAGGCAGCGGCGCTTGACCGCCTCGGAGAGCTCGCGGGTGGCGTTGGAGGTCAGCACGACGAAGGGGCGGCGCACGGCCGCGACCGTCCCGAGCTCGGGGATCGTGACCTGGAAGTCCGAGAGCACCTCCAGCAGCAGGCCCTCCACCTCGACGTCGGTCTTGTCGACCTCGTCGATGAGCAGCACGGTCGGCTCCTCGCGGCGGATCGCGGTCAGCAGCGGCCGCGTCAGCAGGAACTCTTCCGTGAAGATGTCGTCGTGGGTCTCGTCCCACGTGGCCGCGTCACCGGTCGCCTGGGTGGCCTGGATGCGCAGCAGCTGCTTCTTGTAGTTCCACTCGTAGAGCGCTCGCGCCTCGTCGAGGCCCTCGTAGCACTGCAGCCGCACCAGCTCCGCGCCGCTCGCCCGGGCCACCGCCTTGGCCAGCTCGGTCTTGCCGACGCCGGCGGGCCCCTCGACGAGCAGCGGCTTCTGCAGGGCGCCGGCGAGGTACGCCGTCGTGGCGGTCGCCGGATCGGCGAGGTAGCCGGTCGCCGCGAGCCGGGTGGTGGCGTCGTCGGGCGAGGAGAACCAGTCGGCGGCGGTCATGGCCGCCATCCTCGCCCATGACCGGGTGGCGCGCCCGGTCCAGAGATTTCGCTCACGCCGGCGGCCGGGACGTGACCGGCCCCGGGGCGGGTCGTTGTCACCGGCGTACCCACCCCTCCGACCGGCAGCGGGAGCCCAGCGATGCGACCCACCACCAGGCGAGGCCCCACCCGGGCGCAGGTCTCCTCGGTGCTGCTGGCGTTCAAGGCCGCGGTGCTCGCCGCCGTCCTCGCGCTGACCGTCACCACCGGGCTGGCCGCCTCCGGCGGCGCCGCGGCCGCGCCGGACGCCCGGCCCCCGACGATGGCGATGGACCACGCGAGCCAGGCCGTGCACCGCGCGATGAACGAGCACAACTGCTCGAGCACCGGCTTCGACCCCGGCACCCAGCCCGACTCCGCGCTCGTGCGGACGACCCGCGGCGAGCTGCGCATCGTCTCCTTCGACCGCGGCTGGGACGTCTTCACCGGCCGCCGGCCCGGCCTGCTCGTCGCGGTCTGCCTCGCCCGCCCCTGAGCCCCGCGCCTGAGTTCCGCGCGGTCAGGCCGGGTGCGCGGTGGCGGCGTGACGCTTGGCGAGGTCGGCGTAGTAGATCGCGTTGGTGTCGACCCAGAGCTGCGAGGACGTGCCCTCGATCGGCTTGGCCGGCTTGCACGGCGTGCCGGTCGCGACGACGCCGGCCGGGATCTCGGTGCCCGGGGTGACGACCGAGCCGGCGGCGACGAGCGTGCCGGCGCCGATCGTGGCGCCGTCGAGCAGCGTCGAGCCGTTGCCGACGAGCGCCTGCTCGCCGACCTCCGCGCAGTGCACGACGCAGCCGTGGCCGACGGTGGCGTTCGGCCCGACGGTCAGCACCTGGTCGGGCCCGGCGTGCAGGACGCTGTTGTCCTGGATGTTGCTGCCCTCGCGCACGACGATGCGGCACACGTCGCCGCGCAGCACGGCGCCGTACCAGATGCTCGCGCCGGCCTCGACGGTCACGTCGCCGATCAGCGTGGCGGTCGGTGCGACCCAGGCGTCGGGGTGGACGGTGGGGCGCTTGCCCTCGAACTCGAAGAGGTTCACGGCGCCCATCCCACACCACGCGGGCGGTGCGGGCGGCGGCGGTCTCAGGCCCCGACGTACGCCGCGAGGTGCTGGCCGGTGAGCGTCGAGCGGTCGGCGACGAGCTCGGCCGGGGTGCCCTCGAAGACGACCCGGCCGCCGTCGTGCCCCGCGCCGGGGCCGAGGTCGATGATCCAGTCCGCGTGCGCCATGACCGCCTGGTGGTGCTCGATGACGATGACCGACCGGCCGTCGTCGACGAGCCGGTCGAGCAGGCCCAGCAGCTGCTCGACGTCGGCGAGGTGCAGGCCCGTGGTCGGCTCGTCGAGGACGTAGACGTCGCCCTTGTCGGCCATCTGCGCGGCCAGCTTGAGCCGCTGTCGCTCCCCGCCGGAGAGCGTCGTGAGCGGCTGGCCGAGCGTGAGGTAGCCGAGCCCGACGTCGGCGAGCCGGGCCAGGATCTTGTGCGCGGCCGGGACCTTGCCCTCGCCCGCGGCGAAGAACTCCTCGGCCTCGGCCACCGACATCCCGAGCACCTGGCTGATGTCGCGCCCGCCCAGGGTGTGCTCGAGGACGGCGGCCTGGAACCGCTTGCCCTCGCAGTCCTCGCAGGTCGTGGCCACCCCGGCCATGGTGGCGAGGTCGGTGAAGATCACCCCGGCGCCGTTGCAGGTCGGGCAGGCGCCCTCGGAGTTGGCGCTGAACAGCGCCGGCTTCACGCCGTTGGCCTTGGCGAAGGCCTTGCGGATCGGCTCCAGCAGCCCCGTGTACGTCGCCGGGTTGCTGCGCCGCGAGCCCTTGATGCCGCCCTGGTCGATGGCCACCACGCCCTCGCGGCCCGCGACCGAGCCGTGGACGAGCGAGCTCTTGCCCGAGCCCGCCACACCGGTGAGGACGACCAGCACGCCGAGCGGCACGTCGACGTCGACGTCCTGCAGGTTGTGGGTGGCGGCCCCCCGCACCTCCAGCACGCCCTTCGGCGTACGCACCTGCTCCTTGAGGCGGGCCCGGTCGTCGAGGTGGCGGCCGGTCAGCGTGCCGCTCGCCCGCAGCCCGTCGAGGGTGCCCTCGTAGACGATCTCGCCGCCGTCCGCGCCCGCGCCGGGGCCGAGGTCGACGACGTGGTCGGCGATCGCCATCGTCTCGGGCTTGTGCTCGACCACCAGGACGGTGTTGCCCTTGTCGCGCAGCTGGAGCAGCAGCTCGTTCATCCGCTGGATGTCGTGCGGGTGGAGCCCGACCGTGGGCTCGTCGAAGACGTAGGTGACGTCGGTCAGTGAGGAGCCGAGGTGGCGGATCATCTTGACCCGCTGCGCCTCGCCGCCCGAGAGGGTGCCGGAGGGCCGGTCCAGCGAGAGGTAGCCTAGGCCGATCGCGTCGAAGGAGTCCAGGGTGTGCCCGAGACCCTGGAGCAGCGGCGCGACCGACGGCTCGTCGAGCTCGTGCACCCACGTGGCGAGGTCGCTGATCTGCATCGCGCAGACGTCCGCGATGTTGAGCCCGCGGATCCGCGAGGAGCGCGCCTCGGGCGCCAGCCGGGTGCCGTCGCAGTCGGGGCAGGTGGCGAAGGTGACCGCCCGCTCGACGAAGGCGCGCACGTGGGGCTGCATCGCCTCGACGTCCTTGGCCAGGAACGACTTGTGGATCGAGGGGACCAGACCGAGGTAGGTCAGGTTGATCCCGTCGATCTTGAGCTTGGTGGCCTCGCGGTGGAGCAGGTCGTCGAGCTCGCGCCTGCTGTAGTCCCGGATCGGCTTGTCGGGGTCGAAGTAGCCGCAGCCGCGGAGGATCCGGCCCTGCCAGCCGTCCATGCTCCAACCCGGGATCGTCAGGGCGCCCTCGTTGAGCGACTTGCTCTCGTCGTACAGCGCCTCCAGCGCGATGTCGGAGACGGCACCCCGGCCCTCGCACCGCGGGCACATCCCGCCGAGGCGGTTGTACGTCGCCTTCTCGGCCTTGGTGCGGCCGCCCTTCTCCACCGTGATCGCGCCGCTGGCGCGCACCGAGGGGACGTTGAAGGAGTAGGCGTTCGGCGGACCGATCTGCGGGTCGCCGAGGCGGCTGAAGAGGATGCGGAGCATCGCGTTGGCGTCGGTGACCGTGCCGACCGTCGAGCGCGGGTTGGCCCCGAGCCGCTCCTGGTCGACGATGATCGCGGTGGTCAGCCCGTCGAGGACGTCGACCTCGGGGCGCGCCAGGGTCGGCATGAAGCCCTGCACGAACGCGCTGTAGGTCTCGTTGATCAGCCGTTGGGACTCCGCCGCGACCGTGCCGAAGACCAGCGAGCTCTTCCCCGACCCGGACACGCCGGTGAAGACCGTCAGCCGCCGCTTCGGCAGGTCGACGCTGACGTCGCGCAGGTTGTTGACCCGCGCCCCGCGGACCCGGATCAGGTCGTGGGTGTCGGCGGGGTGGCTGGCGAGGTGGCTGGCGGTCTCGGTCATGGATCTCCGTCCTCCGTCGGGCGGGGCCAGCATGCCGGACGCCGCCGACAGCGGCCGCCGGGCTGCTCGTCGGTGTCCAGACCACCCGGGCGGCCCGGGCTCATCGCTTGCGGTCAGGAGCCCGCGGACACCCGCTCGGCGAGGCGGACGGCGGCGGTCAGCACCAGGTCGGCGGTCTCGGGGTCGGCCACGGCCCGCTCGGGCACGAGCCCACCCAGCAGCCCGGCCGGCTGGGTGAGCCAGGCCCAGGCCCGCCACGGGTCCATCCGTGCGGCCAGGATCGGCTCGAGGACGGGTGCGAGGTCGGCGCGCACCTCGCCGTCGCCGCTCAGCTGGAACGCCGGCACGATGCTGCGCTCCTCGACCGGCACCACCAGCAGCCGGTGGGTCGAGGCGGCCTTGTGCACCGCGAACCGGGTCGCCTCGAGCGAGGCGCCGCGCAGCTCGGCCAGCGAGGCGTAGTCGTGCCACGGGGTCGCCAGCAGCTCCTCGCGCAGCCGGGCGTGCCGGCGCAGGACGAGGAGCGAGACCGGTACGGCGTGCTCGGGCTCGGTCCCCTCGCTGCGCAGCAGCTGCTCGACGTCTCGGAGCTGGGCGAGGCTGAGGTCGCCGCCCGTGCCGGGGTCGATCCAGCGGGCCCGGCCGTCCTCGCCGTCCCGCCGGAACGTCGGCAGGCCGGCCTCGGTCAGGTGGCCCTCCAGCCCCAGGGACTCGATCCACGTCGCGAGGTCCTCGCCCAGTGCCGCCCGCTGCTCCTCCGTCACGGTCCCAGCCTGCCGCATCGGGCCGGGTCGACCGCAGTCGCGGGCCGGGGTCGGGGCCCGGTCCGGGTCCGGGTCCGGCGCGCGGACGTCACCGCTCTCAGGCGTACCGGTGGTTCTTCTCCGCGTGGCCGGCGGGCCTGGTGCAGGCCCGCCCGCTGATGGCCCTGTGCCCGCAGGCGGCGTCCGTCGAGGGGGCCGCGGTCGTCTCGATCGCAGGCTTCCTGGCGGGTGTCCGCGCCGCCGGCGTACGGGTCTTCCGCGGCGCGGCGTCCTCGGCGGGGACGGACCGGGTCGCCCGGTCCTGCTCGTAGCGGGCCTCGCGGAGCGCACGCAGGTTGTCCATCTTGCTCATCGGCGGTCCATGGCACGACCTTAAGCCGCGCAACGACGAGAGCCTCGCCCGGCATGCCGGGCGAGGCTCTCGTGCTGGCTGGCGGTGGCGGTGGGATTTGAACCCACGGTGGGTTTGACCCCACACATCATTTCGAGTGATGCACCTTCGGCCGCTCGGACACGCCACCGCGGCAGAATGTACCGGAGGGCGGCGAGGCCCACGAAATCAGGCGGGGCCCGGCTGCCGGTGCCCGCGGAAGAACTCCTCGAGCAGCGCGGCGGACTCCTCGGCGAGCACCCCGCCGACGACCTCGGGCCGGTGGTTGAGGCGGCGGTCGCGGACGACGTCCCAGAGACTGCCGACGGCGCCGGCCTTGGGGTCCCAGGCACCGAGCACGACCCGCTCGACGCGGGCGAGGACGGCGGCGCCGGCGCACATGGTGCACGGTTCGAGGGTGACCACGAGCGTGCAGCCGTCCAGCCGCCACTCCCCGCGGCTGCGGGCGGCCTGGCGCAGCGCGACGACCTCGGCGTGCCCGGTGGGGTCGGCCTCGGCCTCGCGCACGTTGCGGCCGGTCCCGACGACCACGCCGTCGGGGTCGAGCACGACCGCGCCGATCGGGACGTCGCCGGTGGCCAGCGCGGCGCGCGCCTGGTCCAGGGCGGCGAGCATGGGCTCGCGCCAGCGCTGGGCTCCGCTCACGCCGAGGTGAGCCCCACGGCGTCGTCGAACAGCTCGCCGAAGCCCAACCGGCGGGCGACGTCGGAGAGCACCTCGTCCGGGTAGAGGTCGGGGTCGTCGAGCAGGTCGCCGAGGTCGAGCGCGTCCACGCCGAGATCCCCGAGCAGGGCCAGGTCGCCGGCCGGCACCTGGTCGTCGTCGTCCTCGGGCATCGGCAGCCGCAGGAACTCCACCGCCGAGGCGGCCAGGTCCCACTCGTCGGCGGCGGTGATGTCGGAGAGCAGCACGCGGGTGCTGGGGCCCGCCACGCGGACGAGGAGGAAGAAGTCCTCGTCCATCGCGACCATGCCGAGCGCGCCGGCATCGCCGGGCAGCCGGCGCAGCCCGTCGGCGAGGGTCGCGACGTCGTCGAGGTGGTCGTGGACGAGCTCGGCGACGGTCCACGCGCCGTCCTCGCGGTAGGCCGCGACGGCGAAGTCGACGGCGTCGAGCTGGTCGGACACGGCGCCCCTCCTCGTGCTGGCGGGATCCGGACCCGTCCAGGGTGGCACGCCCCCGCCGTGGGGCCAACCCCCGCGCGGACCCCGGGGCCTAGAGTTCACCCATGCGCACCCACGTCGTGGACCACCCCCTTGTCGCCCACAAGCTCACCGTCCTGCGCGACAAGCACACCGACTCCCCGACGTTCCGCCACCTCGCCGACGAGCTGGTCACGCTCCTGGCCTACGAGGCCACCCGCGACGTCCGCGTGCAGAGCTACTCCATCGAGACGCCGGTGGCGCCGACGACCGGCACCGCGCTGGCCTCGCCGAAGCCGCTGGTCGTGCCGATCCTGCGCGCCGGGCTGGGCATGCTCGACGGGATGATGCGCCTGCTGCCGACCGCCGAGGTCGGCTTCGTCGGCATGGTGCGCAACGAGGACACCCTCCAGGCCTCGACGTACGCCGAGCGGCTGCCCGCGGACCTCTCCGGGCGCCAGTGCTACATCCTCGACCCGATGCTGGCCACCGGCGGCACCCTCGCGGCGGCCATCAAGTTCCTCACCGACCGCGGCGCCGACCACATCACCGCGATCTGCCTGCTCGCCGCCCCCGAGGGCTGCGCGCGGCTCGAGCGCGAGCTCGAGGGCCTCGACGTCCCGGTTACGGTCGTCACCGCCGCCCTCGACGAGCGGCTCGACGAGAAGGGCTACATCGTCCCGGGCCTCGGCGACGCCGGCGACCGGTTGTACGGCGTCGCGCACTGACCCGACTGCCCCGCCGAGTCGGCACTTCTGACCGGCCGAGTCGGCACTTCTGACCTGGTGAGTCGGCACTTCTGGCCGGCCGGGCGACCACACCTGCGCGGAAGTGCCCACTCGCCTCGCCGGAAGTGCCCACTCGGCTCACCAGAAGTGCCCACTCGGCCCGCCAGAAGTGAGCACTCGGCGGAAAGCCGGGGGCAGGACGGTGGTCAGAGGGCCTTGACCGCGGCGAGCAGCCGGGTGAGGGACTCCTTGGCGTCGCCGAACAGCAGGGTGGTGCGGGGGTCGAAGAGCAGCTCGTTCTCGATGCCGGCGAAGCCCGGGCGCATCGAGCGCTTGAGGAAGACCACCTGCCGCGCCTGGTCGACGTCGAGGATCGGCATGCCGTAGATCGGCGCGTCGGGGTTGCTGCGGGCCGCGGGGTTGACCACGTCGTTGGCGCCGACGACCAGCACCACGTCGGTGTGCGGCAGGTCGGGGTTGATGTCGTCCATCTCGACCAGCTGCTCGTAGGGCACCTGCGCCTCGGCGAGCAGCACGTTCATGTGCCCGGGCATCCTGCCGGCGACCGGGTGGATCGCGTAGTCGACGCGGGCGCCACGGGCGGTGAGCACCTCGACCAGCTCGCGCAGGGTGTGCTGGGCCTGGGCGACCGCGAGCCCGTAGCCGGGCACGACGACGACCCGCTCGGCGTACCCCAGCGAGATCGCGACGTCCTCGGCCCCGGCGCTGCGCACCGGCCGGTCGGAGGCCTCGCCGGCGCCCAGGGTCGACCCGCCGCGCAGCGCGCCGAAGAGGATGTTGCCGACCGAGCGGCCCATCGCGCGGGCCATCAGCAGGGTGAGGAACGAGCCGGAGGCGCCCACGAGCGTGCCGGCGACGAGCAGCACCACGTTGCCCAGCACGTACCCGCCGGCGGCGACCGTGAGGCCGGTGAGCGCGTTGAGCAGCGAGATGACGATGGGTACGTCGGCACCGCCGACCGGCAGCACGAGCAGCGCGCCCGCGGCGAGCCCGACCAGGGCCAGCGCGACGCCCCAGCCGACCGAGGCCTCGGTGACGACCAGCGCGGCGAGGCCGAGCACGGCGAGCAGCAGCACCGCGAAGAGCACCGGCAGGCCGGGGAAGACCACCGGCCGGGAGGTCATCAGCTCCTGGAGCTTGGCGAAGGTGACGACGGAGCCGGCGAAGGAGACCGCGCCGACCGCGACGGTGAACGCGGTCGCGACGAGGTCGAAGCCCGGGGTGGCCGGGCCGAGGTGGCCCAGCTCGAGGAGGGCGACCAGCGCGGCCGCCCCGCCGCCGACGCCGTTGAAGAGCGCGACCAGCTGCGGCATCTGGGTCATCTGCACCCGACGCGCCCCGACGGCACCGACGATGCCGCCCACGGCGATCGCGGCGAGGATGAGCGCGACGTGGTCGAGGTCGACGTGGGCGAACGGCACGGCCACCGCGACGGCCGCGGCGCCCGCGCCCAGGAGGTTGCCGGCGCGGGCCGTGCGCGGACCGGCGAGGCCCTTGAGCGCGAGGATGAAGCAGACCGCGCAGCCGAGGTAGACCAGCTGGGCCCAGGTCGGGGTCACCGGCGGTCACCGCCCGGGCGGCGCCGCGTGAACATCTGGAGCATCCGGTCGGTCACCACGAAGCCGCCGACCAGGTTGACCGCCGCGAGCACCGTGGCGACCAGCCCGACGACCAGGGTGGGGGTCGAGTCGGCCGTGCCGGTGACCAGCACCGCGCCGAGCAGGATGATCCCGTGGATGGCGTTGGCGCCGGACATCAGCGGGGTGTGCAGGGTCGAGGAGACCTTGGCGATGACCTCGACCCCGACGAACACCGAGAGCACGAAGATCGTCAGCCACACGACGGACTCGTCCATCAGACCTCCTCCAGCAGCGCGCGGGTGGGCTCGTGGCGCACGACCCCGTCGGCCGTGACGCAGCAGGCGTCGAGGATGTCGTCGCCGAGGTCGGGCGCCAGCGCCCCGTCGACGGTGAGCAGCTCGACCAGGCTGACGACGTTCTGGGCGTAGAGCCGCGAGGCCGGCCCGGGCATCTGGGCCGGCACGTTGCGCCCGCCCCAGACCTGCGCGTGCCCCAGGCGCACCACCTCGCCGGGCACCGAGCCCTCGACGTTCCCGCCGGAGTCGGCCGCGAGGTCGACGACCACCGACCCCGGCCGCATCGCCTCGACCATCGCGGCGGTGACCAGCACCGGCGCGGTCCGGCCCGGCACCGCGGCGGTGGTGATCAGGCCGTCGGCCGCCGCGACGTACGGCGCCAGGAGCTCGCGCTGGAGGGCGGCGCGCTCCTCCGACATCTCCCGGGCGTAGCCGCCCGCGCCGTCGAGGGTCGGCAGGTCCAGCTCGATCGCCTGCGCCCCCATCGACCGGATCTCCTCGGCGGCCGCGGCGCGGACGTCGTAGGCCTTGACCACCGCGCCGAGCCGGCGCGCCGTGGCGATCGCCTGGAGGCCGGCCACGCCGGCGCCGAGGACGACCACCTGCGCCGGCGGGACGGTGCCGGCGGCGGTCATGTTGAGCGGGAAGAACCGGCGCAGCAGCCCCGCGCAGACGATCGCGCAGCGGTAGCCGGAGACCAGCGACTGCGAGGACAGCGCGTCCATGGACTGCGCCCGCGAGGTGCGCGGCACCAGCTCCATCGCGAAGGCGGTGACGCCGAGCTCGCGCAGGTCCGCCACGAGGCCGAGCTCCTGGCCGGGGGCGAGGAACGCGACCAGCGCCGCGCCCCGCCGGATCCGGCGGGCGGTCCCCACGTCGGGCGGCTGGACCGCGAGCACCAGGTCGGCCGCCTCGACCGCCCGCTCGTCGAGGACGGCCCCGGCGGCGGCGTACTCCTCGTCGGCGTGGAGGGCGCCGAGGCCCGCGCCGGGCTCGACCAGGACCTCGTGGCCCAGGCCGACCAGGCGCGGCACCAGGTCGGGCACGAGCGCCACGCGGGTCTCGCCCGCGCGCGTCTCGCGGACCACCGCGATCCTCATGTGACCGGCCTCACGCTGTGCCTCACGTGCGGCAACCTAGCCCAGGTCGACCCCGCCGAGCGGGAGATCGGCGACCACCTCGTGGCGGGGGCGGCGCCGCGGCCCCTCCCCGAGGTGGGACTCCACCAGCGTGACGCGGTCCGCGGTCCACGACGGGCCGGCGTAGGCGTCGAGCAGCCGGACCCACCGGGTGACCTCCGCCGGGCGGCCCAGCCGCGCGAGGGTCAGGTGCGGGCGGAAGCGCTGCCCGTCGACCCCGACCCCGCTGCGGGACGCGGCGTTGCGGCACCCGGTAGCGAGCCGGTCCAGCTCGGCGGCCGCGCCCTCGTCGAGGTCGAGCCCCGCCCACAGCACGCGGGCGCGGGCGACGTCGGGGAACGCGCCGCCGCCGGCGACCCGCGCGCGGAACGGGGTACGCCGCCGGGCGGCCGTGCCGAGCCGCTCGACCAGCTCGTCGAGCGCGTGGTCGGGCACGTCGGCGTAGAAGGCCAGGGTCAGGTGCAGCTGCTCGGCCGCGGTCCAGCGGAACGGGCCGGCCTCGCGGCGCGCCTCGAGGAAGTCGTCGAGGTGCTCGACCGCCTCCTCGGGCGGGACCAGGGCGGCGAAGAGGCGCACCCGGCGACCCTACGACCCGGGCCGCGGCGGCACCCGGGTCCGGGACCGGCGAGCGGTTGCGTACCTTGGGCCGGTGATGGAGAGCGCTCCGAGCTGGGACGAGACCGTGCGGCGGTTCCTCCTCGAGCACCGCTTCGGCATGGACGAGGTCGTCACCAAGCTGTCGATCCTGCGCGATGAGTTCGCGCACCTGCACGACTACAACCCCATCGAGCAGGTGAGCTCGCGGCTGAAGTCGCCCGAGAGCCTGCTGGAGAAGATGCAGCGGCGCGGGATCGACCTCGACGGGCCCGACCCGCTGGCGCGCGTGCGCGAGGAGATCACCGACATCGCCGGCGTGCGGGTGGTGTGCAGCTTCGTCTCCGACGTCTACCACGTCGTCGACCTGCTCATGGCCCAGCAGGACGTCACGACCCTGGAGCTGCGCGACTACATCGCCTCGCCCAAGCCCAACGGCTACCGCAGCCTGCACGCGCTGGTCGAGGTCCCGGTGTTCCTCTCCGAGGGCACCGTCCCGGTCGTGGTCGAGGTGCAGTTCCGCACCATCGCCATGGACTTCTGGGCCAGCCTCGAGCACAAGATCTACTACAAGTACCGCCGCGACGTCCCCGCCGACCTCCTCGCCGGGCTCAAGGAGGCCGCGGACACGGCGTACGCCCTCGACGCGACGATGGAGCGGCTGCACCAGGAGGTCCAGGGCCTCGAGCCGCTGTCCGGCGGGCTGGTCGAGCGGCTGCGGACGGCGTCGGCCACGATGCCCGCCGGCGAGCTCATCGACTCCCTGCGCCGGCTGGGGTCACCGCCGGAGGTGTGAGCCCGGCCTGAGTTCGGTGTGAGGCCGGGGGCGCCGTCGGCGCCCCCGGCACATCGTCTGCTCAGGAACCAGGATGCTCAGAGGCCGAGGTCGCGGCCGATGAGCTCCTTCATGATCTCGTTCGAGCCGGCCCAGATCCGCGAGACGCGGGCGTCGCGCCAGGCGCGGGCCACGCGGTACTCGTTCATGAAGCCGTAGCCGCCGTGCAGCTGGACGCAGTGGTCGAGGATCCGGTTCTGGATCTCCGAGGTCCACAGCTTGGCCTTGGCCGCGTCGACGGGGGTCAGCTCGCCGCGGTCGTGGAGCTCCACGCAACGGTCGATGAAGGCCTGGCTGACGTCGATCTGGGTGTCGATGTCGGCCATGAGGAACTTGTTGTGCTGGAAGGTGCCGATCGGGGCGCCGAAGGCGGTGCGCTCCTTGGTGTAGGCGACGGTCTCCTCGAAGATCTGCTTGGCGTGCGCCAGGTTGGAGATCGCGCAGCCCAGCCGCTCCTGGGGAAGCTTCTGCATCATGTGGATGAAGCCCATGTCGACCTCGCCGACGACGTGGTCGTCGGAGAGCCGGACGTTCTCGAAGAACAGCTCGGCGGTGTCGGACTCCGGCTGGCCGACCTTGTCCAGCTTGCGGCCGCGGCTGAAGCCCTCGGCGTCGGCCGGGATCGCGAACAGCGTGATGCCGCGGGCCTTCTTCTCCGGGCTGGTGCGCACCGCGGTGATGACCAGGTCGGCGGAGTAGCCGTTGGTGATGAAGGTCTTGGAGCCGTTGATGACCCAGTCGTCGCCGTCGCGGACGGCGGTGGTCTTCAGCGCGGCGAGGTCCGAGCCGCCGGAAGGCTCGGTCATGCCGATCGCGAGCAGGATCTCGCCGGCGGCGACGCCGGGCAGCCAGCGCTGCTTCTGCTCCTCGGTGCCGAGCTCCACGAGGTACGGCGCGGTGATGTCGGCGTGGATGCCCCAGCACGACCCCAGCGCGGCGTTGACCTTGGACAGCTCCTCGGCGAGCACCGTGTTGAACCGGTAGTCGCCGGCGCCCGCGCCGCCGTACTCCTCGGGGATCTCCAGGCCCAGGAAGCCCTGCTTGCCGGCCTCGAGCCAGAACTCCCGCGGGATCGCCTTGGCCTCGGCGTGCTCGTCGACGTGGGGGATGACCGACCGCTCCAGGAACTCCCGGACGGACCCCCGGAACGCCTCGTGGTCCTCGTCGTAGATGTCGCGCTTCATGCGGCCGATCCTACTCACCGGTAGCACACCCCGCAGGGTGACGGTTCCCACGGGGCGGAGTGGGTATCGGACGCACCCCGGGGGCGTTCCCGCGCGCCCCGGACTTCGATCGATCCAAATCCACCACGCACGCACCACGAAGGGCACTCCATGACCGAGGTCTGGCCCGGCCAGCCGTACCCCCTGGGCGCGACGTTCGACGGCACCGGCACGAACTTCGCCCTCTTCAGCGAGGCCGCCGACCGCGTCGAGCTCTGCCTCTTCGACGAGTCCGGCGCCGAGACGCGCGTGGAGGTGACCGAGGTCGACGCGCTCGTCTGGCACTGCTACCTGCCGGCCGTCCAGCCCGGCCAGCGCTACGGCTACCGCGTGCACGGCCCGCACGACCCGGCCCAGGGCCACCGCTGCAACCCCAACAAGCTGCTGCTCGACCCCTACGCCAAGGCGACCAGCGGCACCATCGACTGGGACCAGGCGCTCTTCGGCTACGACTTCGGCGACCCCGACTCCCGCAACGACGACGACTCCGCCGCCCACATGACCAAGGGCGTGGTGATCAACCCGTTCTTCGACTGGGAGGGCGACCGCCCGCTGGGCGTCCCCTACAACGAGTCGTTCATCTACGAGGCCCACGTCAAGGGCCTGACCCAGCTGCACCCCGACATCCCCGAGGCCCAGCGCGGGACGTACGCCGGCCTGGCCCACCCCGCGGTCACCGAGCACCTGCAGAAGCTCGGCGTGACCGCGATCGAGCTGATGCCGGTCCACCAGTTCGTCCAGGACAGCACGCTGCTGGAGAAGGGCCTGCGCAACTACTGGGGCTACAACACCCTCGGCTTCTTCGCCCCGCACGACGAGTACGCCGCGTCGGCCGAGCCCGGTCAGCAGGTCCAGGAGTTCAAGTCGATGGTCAAGGCGATGCACGCCGCGGGCATCGAGGTGATCCTCGACGTGGTCTACAACCACACCGCCGAGGGCAACCACCTGGGCCCGACGCTGAGCTTCCGCGGCATCGACAACCAGGCCTACTACCGCCTCGTCGATGACGACAAGCGCTACTACATGGACTACACCGGCACCGGGAACAGCCTCAACGTCGGCCACCCGCACTCCCTGCAGCTGATCATGGACTCGCTGCGCTACTGGGTCACCGAGATGCACGTCGACGGCTTCCGCTTCGACCTCGCCTCGACCCTGGCGCGGGAGTTCTACGAGGTCGACCGGCTGGCGACGTTCTTCGAGCTCGTCCAGCAGGACCCGGTGGTCTCGCAGGTCAAGCTGATCGCCGAGCCGTGGGACATCGGCCCCGGCGGCTACCAGGTCGGCGGCTTCCCGCCGCAGTGGTCGGAGTGGAACGGCGCCTACCGCGACACCGTGCGCGACTTCTGGCGCGGCGAGCCGGCGCTCGGCGAGTTCGCCAGCCGTCTCGCGGGCTCCTCCGACCTCTACGAGCACTCCGGCCGGCGGCCGTTCGCGAGCATCAACTTCGTCACCGCCCACGACGGGTTCACCCTGCGCGACCTGGTGTCGTACAACGAGAAGCACAACGACGCCAACGGCGAGGACAACAACGACGGCGAGAGCCACAACCGCTCGTGGAACCACGGCGTGGAGGGCCCGACCGACGACCCCGAGGTGCTCACCGCCCGGGCGCGCGAGCAGCGCAACTTCCTGGCCACCCTGCTGCTGAGCCAGGGCGTGCCGATGCTGCTGCACGGTGACGAGATGAGCCGCACCCAGGACGGCAACAACAACACCTACGCCCAGGACTCCGAGATCGCCTGGATGCACTGGGACCGCGCCGACACCGCGCTGGTGGAGTTCACCGCCGCGATCGCCGAGCTGCGCCGCGCCCACCCGACGTTCCGCCGCAAGCGCTTCTTCACCGGCTCCGAGGTCCGCACCGGCGACGGCGAGCGGCTCAACGACATCGTCTGGCTGCACCCCGAGGGCCGGCCGATGGAGGACGGCGACTGGACCGCCGGCCAGCAGGTGATCGGCATGTACCTCAACGGCGACGGCATCGCCGGCCTCGACGCGCGCGGCCAGCGGATCCTCGACGACCACTTCCTGCTCTACTTCAACGCCGACGGCCCGACCGAGGTCACCCTCCCGCCCGATGAGTACGCCGCCGGGTGGGACGTCGTGGTCGACACCGGCCACGACAGCGACGCGACCGCGCTGAAGCCGGGCTCGACGCTCTGGCTGGAGACCCACAGCCTCGTGGTGCTCCAGCAGCACTCCGCGCCCGAGGCCGAGGTCGACACCTCCGTCGCGGCGTCGGTGGCCGCGCTGATCGAGAACGGGCAGGACTGAGCGTGGAGGGCAAGCACCGCGACCCCGGCCCCGCCGACGGCCAGCGGGTGCCGGTCAGCACCTACCGGCTCCAGGTCAGCGAGGACTTCGACCTCTTCGAGGCAACCCGCCGGCTGGCGTACCTGCGCGACCTCGGCGTGGACTGGGTCTACCTCTCCCCGCTGCTGGCCGCGGAGCCCGGCAGCACCCACGGCTACGACGTGGTCGCCCACGACCGGATCGACCCGGCCCGGGGCGGCGAGGCCGGGCTGGCCGCGCTGTCGGCGGAGGCCAGGCGGCTCGGGATGGGCGTGCTGGTCGACATCGTGCCCAACCACGTCGGCGTCGCGGCCCCCTCGGAGGACACCTGGTGGTGGGACGTGCTCAAGCACGGCCGCGCATCCGAGCACGCGACCGCCTTCGACATCGAGTGGGCCGCCGGCGACGGCCGGATCCGGATCCCGGTCGTCGGCGACGACGACCTCGACCCCTCCGGGGCGATCGGCAACCTCCGGGTCGTCGACACCCCCGACGGCGCCGAGCTGCTCTACCACGACAACCACTACCCGGTGGCTCCTGGAACCTGGTCCGAGGGCGACGACGCCAACGCCGTCCACGCCCGCCAGCACTACGAGCTCGTGCACTGGCAGGTCGCCGACGACGGGCTGAACTACCGCCGCTTCTTCGCCGTCAACAGCCTGGCCGCGGTGCGCGTGGAGGACCCCGAGGTCTTCGCCGAGTCGCACAAGGAGGTGCGGCGCTGGTTCGAGGAGGGCCTGGTCGACGGGCTGCGGGTCGACCACCCCGACGGCCTGCGCGACCCCAAGCGCTACCTCGACGACCTCGCCGAGCTGACCGGCGGCGCCTACGTGCTGGTCGAGAAGATCCTCGAGCCCGGCGAGCACCTGCCCGTGGACTGGGCGACCGCCGGCACCACGGGGTACGACGTGCTGGCCCACGTCGACCGGGTGCTGACCGACCCCGCGGGGCAGGAGCCGCTCGACGCGCTCGAGGCGCGGCTGCGCGGCGGGCCGGTCGACTGGCACGCGATGATCCACGACACCAAGCGCGAGGTCGCCGACGGGATCCTGGGCAGCGAGGTCCGGCGGATCACCCGCGAGGTGCGCCGGATCCTGCCGGCCGGCCCCGACACCACGACCGCGCGGATCGTCGACGCCGTGGCCGAGCTGCTGGCCTGCTTCCCGGTCTACCGCTCCTACCTGCCCGAGGGCCGCGCCCACCTCGACCAGGCGTTCGCGGCCGCCCGGGCGCAGCGCCCGGACCTGGTGGCGACGTTCGAGGCGCTGCTGCCGGTGCTCGCCGACCCGTGGACGCCGCCCGCGCGGCGCTTCCAGCAGACCAGCGGCATGGTGATGGCCAAGGGCGTCGAGGACTGCGCGTTCTACCGCTACTCCCGCCTCACCTCGCTCAACGAGGTCGGCGGCGACCCGAGCGTCTTCTCCCTCGACCCCGAGACCTTCCACGACCACATGCTGGTGCGCCAGGCCCGCTGGCCGCACGCGATGACGACGCTGTCGACCCACGACACCAAGCGCGGCGAGGACGTCCGGGCCCGGATCACCGCCCTCGCCGAGGTGCCCGAGGCGTGGACGGCGACGCTGGACCGGCTGCTGGCGCTCGTGCCGCTGCCCGACCCCGGCTTCGCCTCCCTGCTGTGGCAGGCCGTCCTCGGCGCCTGGCTGCCCTCGGACCCCGACCTCCGGTCGCGGCTGCACGGGTACGCCGAGAAGGCCATGCGCGAGGCCGGCGACCGGACCACGTGGACCGAGCCGGACGAGGCCTACGAGGCCGCGGTGCACGCCGCCGTCGACGGTGCCTTCGACCGCGACGACGTCCGCGCCACGATCGAGGGCTTCCTGCCGCTCGTCGTCGGCCCCGGCTGGGTCAACGCGCTCTCGGCCAAGCTGCTCTCGATCACGCTGCCCGGCGTCCCCGACGTCTACCAGGGCAGCGAGCTGTGGGAGCAGTCCCTCGTCGACCCCGACAACCGGCGCCCGGTCGACTTCGAGGCCCGCCGCACCATGCTCGAGCTCGCCGAGTGGTCCCCGCTCGGCGCGGCGCTCGACGACCCGGGCTCGGCCAAGATGCGCGTCGCCCACGCCGCGCTCACCCTGCGCCGCGACCGGCCCGAGCTCTTCGACGGGTACGTCGCCGTGCCGGCCCAGGGGCCGGCCGCCGACCACGCGCTCGCCTACGACCGCGGCGGCGCGATCGCCGTGGTCACCCGCCTGCCCGTCGGCCTGGCCGCCCGCGGCGGCTGGGGCGACACCACGCTCGCGCTGCCGCCCGGCCGGTGGCGCGACGTCGTGACCGACCGGCCCGCCTCGCCCCGGCTGGCCGAGCTGCTCGCCGAGTGCCCCGTGGCCCTGCTCGTCCGGGAGGACTGATCTGATGACCGTGCCCACCTCCGGCCTCACCGCTGGCCTGATCTCCGGGGCCCGCCCGCCCGCCCGCGGCCCGTTCGACCTGTGGGCGCCGCGGCCCTCCCGCGTCCGGCTCGCGATCGGTCCCGCCGAGGCGACCGAGGTCGTGGAGATGACCCGCGGGGACGACGACTGGTGGACGCCGCTGGAGCCGGTGCCGACCGACGGCGAGGTGGACTACGGCTACCTCGTCGACGACTCCGACGTGGTGCTGCCCGACCCGCGCTCGCGCCGCCAGCCGCAGGGGGTGCACGAGCGGTCGCGCACCTACGACCCCGCGTCGTACACCTGGGGCGACGGGGCGTGGACCGGCCGCCAGCTGGCCGGGTCGGTGCTCTACGAGCTCCACGTCGGCACGTTCACCCCCGAGGGCACCCTCGACGCAGCGATCGGGAAGCTGGACCACCTGCGCGAGATCGGCGTCGACCTGGTCGAGCTGCTGCCGGTCAACGGCTTCAACGGCACGCACAACTGGGGCTACGACGGGGTGCTGTGGCACACCGTCGCCGAGCAGTACGGCGGCCCGGCGGCGTACCAGCGCTTCGTCGACGCCTGCCACCAGGCCGGCCTCGGCGTGGTGCAGGACGTCGTCTACAACCACCTCGGGCCGAGCGGGAACTACCTGCCGGTCTTCGGGCCCTACCTCACCAGCGGGCGCAACACCTGGGGCGACTCGGTGAACCTCGACGGCGAGGGGTCCGCGGAGGTGCGCCGGTTCATCCTCGACAACGTGCGGATGTGGCTGCACGACTACCACGTCGACGCGCTGCGGCTCGACGCCGTGCACGCACTGGTGGACACCTCCGAGGTGCACCTGCTCGAGGAGATGGCGGTCGAGGTGGCCGCGCTCTCGGCCCATCTGCGGCGGCCGCTCACCCTGATCGCCGAGTCCGACCTCAACGACCCGGTGCTTGTCACGCCGCGCGAGGCCGGGGGCTACGGCCTCGACGCGCAGTGGAGCGACGACTTCCACCACGCGGTGCACGTGGCGCTGACGCGGGAGACGACCGGTTACTACGCCGACTTCGAGCCGCTCGCGGCGCTGGTCAAGGTCTGCGAGCGGGGCTTCTTCCACGACGGCACGTGGTCCTCCTTCCGCGAGAGCGACCACGGCGTGCCGATCGACACCGAGAAGATGCCCACCTGGCGGCTCGTGGTCGCCAACCAGAACCACGACCAGATCGGCAACCGCGCCGTCGGCGACCGGATCGCCGAGGCCCTCGACGACGACCAGCTGGCCTGCGCGGCGCTGCTGACCCTGGCCGGCCCGTTCACGCCGATGCTCTTCCAGGGCGAGGAGTGGGCCGCCTCGACGCCGTTCCAGTTCTTCACCTCCCACCCCGAGCCGGAGCTCGGGAAGGCCACCGCCGAGGGGCGGATCGCGGAGTTCGCGAAGATGGGCTGGGACCCCGCGGTCGTGCCCGACCCCCAGGACCCGGAGACCTTCCGCCGCTCCACGCTGGACTGGAGCGAGCTCGCCGAGGGCCGGCACGCGGTGCTGCTCGACGTCTACCGCCGGCTGGCGACCCTGCGGCGCACCGTCCCCGCGCTCACCGACCCGGCGTTCACCTCGATCTCCTGCACCGCCGACGAGGCCGCCCGCGTCTTCACGATGGAGCGCGCCGGCACGCTGATGGTGATCAACTTCGGCGACGAGCCCGCCGAGCTCACCGTCGACCCCGACCTCACCGTCCTCTTCGCCACCCCCACCGGCGCCGAGCACCTCCCCGGCGGCGCGCTCGCACTGCCGCCGCACGTCGGGGTGCTGCTGGGGTAGGGGCCCGGGCGTGGACCGGGGTCGGGGCGCCGGTCAGCGGCCGAGGAGCTCCTCGACCCAGGCGGGGACGAGCTCGCCGGCGCGGCCGTGCCGGGTCTCGTCGAAGAGCGTGGTGACCTCGCTGACCTGGAGGTTCAGCTCGAGGGTGCGGGCGCCGTACGCCGCGGCCTGCTGCACGAAGCCGGCGGCCGGGTAGACCGCGCCCGAGGTGCCGATCGAGACGAACAGGTCGGCCGACTCGAGCGCGAGGTAGATCCGGTCCATCTCATAAGGGATCTCGCCGAACCAGACCACGTCCGGGCGCAGGTCCGGCGTGCCGCAGCGCGGGCACGGGGGCAGGTCGGCGAGGTCGCGCTCCCAGCGCGAGCGGCTGCGGCAGGCACGGCACACGGCCGAGAGCAGCTCGCCGTGCATGTGCAGCACGCGGCTCGAGCCGGCCCGCTCGTGCAGGTCGTCGATGTTCTGGGTGACCACGAGCAGGTCGTCGCCGAGCGCCTCCTCCAGCCGCGCGAGCGCGTGGTGGGCGGGATTGGGCGCCACCGCGGCCAGCGCCTTGCGGCGGGCGTCGTAGAAGCGGTGCACCACGAACGGCTGGGCGTCGTACGCCTCGGGCGTGGCGACGTCCTCGACGTGGTGCCCCTCCCACAACCCGTCGGCGTCCCGGAAGGTGGGCACCCCGCTCTCCGCGGAGATACCGGCCCCGGTCAGCACGACGACCTTCATGCCGCCGAGTTTGTCAGGTCGCCGGGCGTCTCGCTGGTCACCCCGCAAGACGGAACCGGAGACGTACGTCGAGGCCGTCGACGGCGCGCACGATCGCCTCGACCTCGGTGCGCCCCTCGCCGTCCGGCGGGGCGGCCCGGCAGGACACGGATGCACCGACCACGCCGAGCAGGTCACCGGCGCAGACGACCTCCCCGACGACGTACCCGTCCTCGCCGAGGCCACGCAGGACCGTCCGCGCGACCCGGTCAGCCGCCACGACCGGCACCGTGGTGAAGACCGGGCCGGCGTCGCCCTCCTCGGTGACCCTCGCGCGCACCGTGACGACGTCGCGGCGCACCGCCACCCGGCAGTCCCGGGTGGCACCCACCTCGGCCGCGAGGGGTCCGTCGCAGCGGACGTCGACGCGGGTGTCCCCCGCGCCCGGGTAGAGCGAGGCGACCTCCTCGGCGAGCGCCTCCGCGGAGAGGTCCTGCGGCTGCGCGGTGCACGCGACCATGCCGGTGACGGTGCCGCCGGCCGCGGCCAGCGCAGCGGCGAGGAGCAGGAGACGTCGCACGGGCGGCCGGTGCCCTAGCCGTTTCAGTAGTACCAGGGGTAGGGCGACCAGTCGGGGTCGCGCTTCTCCAGGAACTGGTCGCGCCCCTCCTGCGCCTCGTCGGTCATGTAGGCCAGGCGGGTGGTCTCGCCGGCGAAGAGCTGCTGCCCGACCAGGCCGTCGTCGATGGCGTTGAAGGAGTACTTCAGCATCCGCTGCGCGGTCGGGGACTTGCCGTTGATCAGCCGGCCCCACTCCAGCGCGGTCGCCTCGAGCTCGGCGTGCGGGACGGCGCGGTTGACCGCACCCATCCGGACGCCGTCCTCGGCGGAGTACTCCTGGCCAAGGAAGAAGATCTCGCGGGCGAACTTCTGGCCGACCTGGCGGGCGAGGTACGCCGACCCGAACCCGCCGTCGAAGGACCCGACGTCGGCGTCGGTCTGCTTGAACCGCGCCTGCTCGATGCTGGCCAGGGTCAGGTCGCACACGACGTGCAGGCTGTGCCCGCCGCCGGCGGTCCACCCGGGGACCACGCAGATGACGACCTTGGGCATGAACCGGATCAGCCGCTGCACCTCGAGGATGTGCAGCCGGGCCAGCCGGGCCTTGTCGATGGGGCTGGGCTGCTCGGCGCCGGTGTCCGCCGAGCCGGCGGCGACGTCCTCGTACTGGTAGCCGGCCTTGCCGCGGATGCGCTGGTCGCCGCCGGTGCAGAAGGCCCACTTGCCGTTCTTCTCGCTCGGGCCGTTGCCGGTGAGCAGGACGCAGCCGACGTCGGCGCTGGTGCGGGCGTGCTCGAGGACGCGGAGCAGCTCATCGACCGTGTGCGGCCGGAAGGCGTTGAGCACGTCGGGCCGGTCGAAGGCGACGCGGACGGTGCCGTGGGCCTTCGCGCGGTGGTAGGTCAGGTCGGTCAGGTCCTCGAAGCCGGGGACCGCGTCCCACTGCTCGGCGTCGAAGATCTCCGACACCCCGTCGATCGCGCTCATGCGCCCGACCCTAGTCGGGGCGCGCCGGGGCCCCGGGAATAGGTGGGCGCCGGTCGGGGCTCCGGAGAGGCATGGACCTCTTGGACGGTGAGTACCAGCCCAGCCCCGACCAGTGGGTGCGCGACCAGGTCGAGACCTACGAGCGCACCGGCGGCCGCGAGGCCGCCACCTTGATGGACAAGCCGGAGTGGCCGATCGTCGTGATCACCTCCCGTGGCGCCAAGTCCGGCAAGCTGCGGAAGAACCCGGTGATGCGGGTCGAGCACGACGGCGTGTACGCCGCGGTGGCCTCCAAGGGCGGCGCCCCGGAGCACCCCGGCTGGTACGCCAACTTCCTCGCCCACCCGGTCGTCCAGCTCCAGGACGGCCCCGAGCCGGCGCTCTACCGGGCCCGGGTCGCCACCGGCGCGGAGCGCGCGCAGTGGTGGGAGCGCTGTGTCGCCCAGTACGCGCCGTACGCGGAGTACCAGGAGAAGACCGACCGGGAGATCCCCGTCTTCCTCCTCGAGCGCGTCGAGGACTGAGCCTCTCCGCGTTCGGGTCGCGGGGTAGTCCGCCACGTACGCGCCCTTGCCGGGATGGTCCGACACACACGCGCCCTTGGCGGCGAGATCCAGGGCGCAGGTGTGGCGGACTATCCCGCCCGGGGGCGGGGGTCAGCCGACGCGGGCCATGGTCTGGGCGAGGCCGACGAGGTGGTCGAGCCGGGCGAGCTCGGAGTCGAGGAACTCCGGGCCGCCGCGGCGGCCGATCACGATGATCTCGTTGCCGTCGAGGCGGACCGCGGCGTAGATCGTCACGTCGTCGCCCTCCATCTCGAGCCGCTCGGTGCGGTCGATCTCCACGAACTCCAGGCCGTCGGGGGCGGCCTCGGTGCGGTGGCGGACGCCGGAGACGCGGTGGACGCGGGCGGCCCAGTCCGCGCGGAAGGTGATCGGCAGCAGGTCGACACAGCGGTCCACGGCCTCGGCGGGCTTCGCGGTCAGCTCCTCGACGGCCTCGAGGTCCAGGACGAGGTTGCCGCCGGCGGCGTACCGGCTGATCCACACCACTTGCACGCCGTCGAGCTGGTTGCAGGCCGAGACCACCGAGTCCGGCATCGCCCCACCCGACATCTCGAGCAGCACGTCGTCGAGCGCGGTGCCGTCGTGGCGCTTCTCGACGATCTCGATCGCCTCGATGTCGCCGCCGGCCTCACCGATCGCGGTCGCCAGGCGGCCCAGCGAACCGGGGACGTCGGGCAGCTCGACGCGCAGGAGGAAGGGCATGCCCGGACCCTAGACCGCGCAGGTTGCGTGATGGTTTCCCGATGTCACGCACCGGACCCGGCCGCGCGGGCGGCCCGGGCGGCCTGGAGCCGCTGGCGCAGGCCGGTGGCGCGCTCGGCGCTGGTCTCCACCGCGGCCCGCACCGCCGCCTCCGAGCCGACCACGCGCACGTGCTGCTGGGCGCGGGTGACCGCGGTGTAGAAGAGCTCGCGGCTGAGCAGCCGCGACCCCTCCTCCGGCAGCAGCACGGTCACCCGCCGGGCCTGGCTGCCCTGGCTCTTGTGGATGGTCATCGCGTGCATCGTCTCGACCGCGTCGAGCCGGCCGGGGGCGAAGTCGTGCAGGCCGCCGGAGCCGGCGATCCAGGCGCGGACCCGGCCGTCCTCGCCGAGCACCACCGCGCCGGTCTCGCCGTTGTAGACCTCCAGCGCGTGGTCGTTGGTGGTCACCAGCAGCGGCCGGCCGACGTACCACGGGTGGTGGAGGTCCTCGCCGATCTCCTCGGCCAGCCACTGCTCGACGGTGCGGTTCCAGACGCGTACGCCGTAGGGCCCCTCGCGGTGCGCGCAGAGCAGCCGGTGGTCGTCGAGCGCGTGGACCGCGGCCTCGGCGTCGCCGCGCTCGGCGGCCCGGCGGACGGCGAGGGCCGAGGCGAGTGCGTCGGGGCGCAGCACGCCCGCGGGGTCGTCGGTCTCGACGTACTCCACCTCCGGCGACGGGGTGCGCAGGGCGGCCAGGACCTCGTCGGCCGTGCCGGTGCGCAACGCCTCGGCGAGGGTCTTGATGTCCTCGGTCGAGCGGTAGTTCTCGGTCAGCGAGACCACCGGGGAGGCCGGGTCCCCCTCGTGCCCGGCGACCAGGTCGGAGAGGACGGCGCCGGCGCCGACCGAGGTGAGCTGGCGGGGGTCGCCGACCAGCAGCAGCCGCGCCTGCGGGCGGACCGCCTCGAGCAGGCGCGCCATCAGGGTCAGCTCGACCATCGAGGACTCATCGACCACGACCACGTCGTACGTCAGCCGGTTGGTCCGGTCGTGCCGGAACCGGGTCGCGTTGTCGGGCCGCCAGCCCAGCAGCCGGTGCAGGGTCATCGCGTCGAGCCCGCGACCACGGCCGCTGGTCCGCAGCAGCCGGTCGCGGTCCTCGGCCGGGAGCCCGGCCAGCTCGGTCTCCACCGCCTCCTGGAGCCGGGCCGCCGCCTTGCCGGTGGGGGCGCTGAGGGCGACCGAGAGCCGCTCGCCCCGGGCGGCGGCCTGGTCGGCGAGGACGGCGAGGATGCGCGCGACCGTCGTGGTCTTGCCGGTGCCGGGGCCGCCGGTCAGCACCGTGGTCCACTGCCGCACGCTGCGGTCGGCCGCGTCGCGCTGCTGGTCGCTGAGCCGGCCGCCGCCCACGCGATCCAGGGCCGCGGCGAGCGCGGCCTCGTCGACGGGCGGCGGGGGCTGCTCGGCCCGGGCCACGAGGTCGGCGCAGACCTGCTGCTCGAGCCGGTGGTAGCGGTCGAGGTAGAGCAGGCCGTGCTCGAGCCGCAGGGCACCGCTGCCGACGAGCCGGGAGCGGGCGACCGCCGCCAGCCACGCCTCCGGCTCGGGCAGCGCGAGCCCGGGGACCAGGTCGCGGACGAGGTCGGGGAACCGGGTCAGGTCGACCGCGACCGAGCCGTGCCGGACCGCGCGGACCGCCAGCGCGAGCGCGAGCAGCACCGGCTCGGCGTCCGCCCCCTCGCCGGTCTCCCCCGCGAGGTCGGCCACCCGGGTGGCGACGTGCAGGTCGCCGGCCTCGAGCAGGCCGGCCCGGTTGAGTGCGCCGAGCAGGCCGTCGGCGCCCCGGGCGAGGCGGTGGTCGTGGTCGCCGACCGGTTCGAAGAGCTCGGTCATGCGGACACCTCCTGGGAACCCCGGCTGTCGACCCGGCCGTCGAGCAGGTCGGAGAGTGCCTCGACCAGCGCGACCGGCGGACGCCAGGTGAAGATCCCGCACGGCTCGCCGTCCACGAGCGGGGTGCCGGGGCCGCACATGCCGCGCAGGTAGAGGTAGAGCACCCCGCCGAGGTGCACCTCGGGGTCGTACCCGGGCTGGCGCCAGCGCAGGAAGCGGTGCAGCACCGCGGCGTACAGCAGCGCCTGGAGCGGGTAGTCGGAGTGGCCCATCGCGCCGGCGAGCGCGTCGGGGCGGTACGCCGCCGCGGTCAGCGGCTCGTCGATCGGGCCGAGCCAGTTGGTCTTGTAGTCGACCACCACGTAGCGCGGCCGGCCCTGCTCGTCGCGCAGCCGCAGCACCACGTCGACCGAGCCGGTCAGGTAGCCGCGCAGGCTCTGCGCGCCGAGCGCCGGCTGGTCGAGCTGGTCGGCGTAGGCCCGCACCGGGTCGCCCTCGGGCAGGTGGCGGCGCAGCAGCGGCGCGAGGTCGCCGAGCCGGGCGCCGCGGCCACCGGCCGCCGGCAGGTCGCCCCCGGACAGCGGCAGCTCGAACTCCATCTCGCGCAGCCGGTCGCGCAGCGGCACCCGGCGCAGCGTGGTGGACGCGACCGTCCCGCCGACCGAGCCGAGCGGGGAGTCGCAGACCGCGACGAGGGCGTCGGCCAGGCGCTCGGGGTCCAGCGGCACCGGCCAGCGGACCAGCTGCTCGCGGACGTGGCCGAGCAGCTCCTCGCGCAGGTCGGGCGCGTCGGGGTCGGCGTGCTCGAGCACGGCGTGGACCAGGGAGCCGAAGGTCGCCCCGACCGGCAGGTCGGCCATCGGGGAGAGCACGGCCTCCCCGGCGGCGGGCGCCGCCTCCTCGGTAGCGGAGGTGGCCGGCGCGGGCACGGGCAAGGCGGGTTCGTCCTCCTTCGCGACCGACTCCGGCTCGCTGCCGACCCCGCCGGGCGCGGCCGCGGCGGCGACCACCTCCACGCGGGTCAGCGCGGAGTACGACGTCCGCCGCCACGCCACGTCGACCTCGCGGCCGAAGCGGCGCAGGCCGAGCGCCGGCAGGGCGGGCCGCTCGGGGTCGGGCCCCGGGTCGGCGAGCACGGCCGGCTCGACGGTCGGCCCGCCCGCGGCCTGCCACCGGGTGAGGAACTCCGCGGCCTCGTCGTCGCTGCGGTTGGCGAACTCGGCGGGCACCTCGGCCATCCCGGGCCGGCGGCCCAGGACCATCCGGTGCAGCGGCGAGCTGGGGGTGTTGCGGGTCGGCGACCACCAGGCGACGACCTGGGAGCGGGCGCGGGTCAGGGCGACGTACAGCAGGCGGAGGTGCTCGGCGGCCTCCTCGTCGGCCCAGCGGCGGACGTGGTCGTCCCAGCCGTCCCCGCCGGGACCGCCGACCGCGAGGCAGCGGCGGCCCTGCGCGTCGTGGAAGAGCGGGGTCGAGGGCTTGGGGACGTTGCGGTCGGCGAGGGCGGGCAGGTAGACGACGGGGTACTCCAGGCCCTTGCTGGCGTGGATCGTCACCAGCTGGACCGCGGCGGCGTCGGAGTCCAGCCGGCGGGTCCGCTCGGCCCCGCGGCCCTCCTGCGCGTCGGCCATCTGCTGGCGCAACCAGGTGACCATCGCGACCAGGCCGAGCCGCTCGGTGAGCGCGGCCTCGTGCAGCGCCTCCCCGAGGTGGCGCAGGTCGGTGAGCCGGCGCTCGCCGCCGACCTCGGCGAGGACCCGGGCGGGCAGGCCGCCGACGGTGGCGGCCTCGAGGACCGCGGCGACGCCGCGGCGGGTGAAGACCTCGACCCAGGAGCGCAGCGTGTCGGCGACGTCGTCGGTCAGCCGGTCGCCGCCGGCGTCGAGCTCGGCCGCGGTGTGGCCGAAGAAGCAGGTCAGCGCCGCGGTCCGCACCCGCGCGCTGCGGTGCGGCTGCTCGAGCGCCTCGAGCAGCTCGAGCCACTCGGTCGCCGCGGGGGTGGCGAAGACGCTGCCGCCGCCGGCGATGACGGCCGGCACCCCGACCTCGTGCAGCGCGGCCCGGCACGCGGCCAGGTCGGCGTGGCGGTAGCTGATCACGGCCACGTCGCGGGGCTCGAGCGGCCGGCCCTCGAACGTCGCCCCGGAGGCCAGCAGCCGGCGCACGTCGAGCGCGAGGTCGCGGGCGATGTGGGGCCGGGTCTGGCTGACGTAGAGCGGGGCGGTCCCCCGCCGGCCGAGCTGGTCGCGGCGCAGCACCCGCAGCCGGAACGGCGCGGTGCTCGGCGCCCCCGCGAGCCGCGAGCCCGCGTGGTGGTGGGTCACGTCGTGCACGACGATCCGCGGGTCGCCGAGCTCGGCGCCGCGCAGCACGGTCTGGAAGGCGTCGAGCAGGGCCTCGTCGCTGCGCCAGTTGACCGGCAGCGTCTTGGTGGTGGTCGCGGTCGCCGCGGCCTGGAGGTACGTCGTCACGTCGCCGCCGCGGAAGGCGTAGATCGCCTGCTTCGGGTCGCCGATGAGCACCATCGTCGCGTGCCCGGTGAAGGCCCGGTCGAGCACCTGCCACTGCACCGGGTCGGTGTCCTGGAACTCATCGACCAGCACGATGCTCCACCGCTGCCGCATCCGCGCGCGGGCCGGCGCGTCGGGGTGCTCGAGGGCGTCGGCGAGCTGGGCGAGCAGGTCGTCGTAGGACAGCACGCCGAGCCGCCGCTTGCGGCGCTCCATCTCGGCGCGGACCGCCCGGGCGAAGGCGACCCGGCGGCCGGCGGGCGTGGTGCGGTCCTGGTCGGCGGGCTCGAGCCGGGCCTGCGGGTCGCCGACCACGGTCCGGGCGATGCCCATCGCCTCCGCGCGGCTGAAGGCCGGGTCGGTCTCGGCGAAGGCGAAGGCGCGCAGGTAGAGGTCGTCGACCACCTCGGTCAGCAGGTCGTCGAGGTCCTCGACCAGCCGCGCGCGGGCGTCGGTGTCGCCGGCCACGCCCAGCGAGCCCAGCACCATCGAGCAGAACTGGTGGGTGGTCGCGATCGTCGCGCCGTCGAACCCGGCGAGCGCCTCGCTGACCCGGCGGTGCCGACGCGCCCGCTCGCCCTCGTCGCAGGCGAGCAGCAGGTCGATGAGGGCGGAGGGCTCCGCCGGCGCCAGGGTCGGGTCGTCGGCGAGCGCGCGCTCGGCCTCCACCAGCTGGGTGCGGACCCGCTCGCGGAGCTCCTGGCTGGCCGCGCGGCCGAAGGTCACCACGAGCATCCGCTCGAGCGGGCAGGCCCCCTCGGCGACGTACCGGGTCACGAGCGCGGCGATGGTCCAGGTCTTGCCGGTGCCGGCGCTCGCCTCGAGCAGGGTGGTGCCGGTCGGCAGCGGGTCGCGGATGTCGAAGGCCTCGGCGCTCACAGGGCGGCCACCCGCTCCCCGCCGGTCAGCAGCGGCTCCCACACCTGCCAGGCGTACGTCGCCAGGCCGGCGTCGAGCAGGACCGAGACCGGGGCCCGCTCGCCCCACACGCGGACGTGGTGGGGGTCGGCGTCCTCGTTCTCGATGCCCCACGGGTTGCCCGGGTTGGTGCACCACTCGCGCTCGGCGGCCTGCGCGGGCGAGCGGTCGTTGCCCATCAGCTCCAGCAGGTGCGCCTCCGCCCAGGCGTGGGCGGTCGCCACCGGGATCGGCAGCGGACGACTCAGGCCGAGGTCCATCAGCTCGACGAGCCGGCGCAGCCAGTCCGTCGCGCGGTGGTCGAGCGGCCCGGACAGGGCACGCTTCGGGCCGGCCTTGTCGCGGCCGACGGCGTGGGCGGTCCAGTGCTCGTCGGGGCGGCCGGCGCTGAGCGCGAGCAGGTCGACCCAGGAGGCCAGCCGCTGCCTGGCCTTGAGCCGGGAGTAGGTGAGCGTGACGATCCGCGTGGCGTGGACGCGCTGGACGACGCCGCTGAGCCGGCGGCCGTCGCCGAGGGCCACGTCGACGTCGATGCTGCGCGCGGCGCCGACCCGGAGGTCGGCGGTGTGGTCCCACAGCTGCTGGGACTCCCGGGCCACCTCGTCGAGCTTCTGGTGGCCCAGCCGGCCCGGCGGGAGCGAGCCGCGGAGCTGCTCGGCGGTGAGCACCGCGGTGGCGTCCTGCCCGGCGAGGAGCTCGGTCAGCAGCCGGTCGCCGACCTCCCAGGAGCGCAGCCCGTCGAGGTCGACCGGGATCGCGTCGCTGACCTCCTCGGCCGAGCGGGGGCTGCCGATGTCGAGCCGGCGGCGCAGGAACGCGCGGACCGGGTGGCGCAGGAAGTCGTGGAGGTCGGCCAGCGCGACGTCCTCGGTGTCCCGCTCGGCCAGCGGGCCGGGCAGGAACGGCGGGCGCGGGTGCCGCTCCCCGAGCGCGGCGCGGGCACCGAGGAGGGCGGGCTCGTCGAAGCCGAACGGACCGGGGACGCCGAGGGCGCCGTCGGTGAAGGTGCGGGCGTCGTAGGGCTGGAGCGGGTGGCGCACGACCACGCGGTCGCGGACCGGCGCGCCCGTGGTGCGGTCGAGCGCGTCGAGCACCTCCCCGAGCGGGACCGCCGGCGGGCGGGCGGCGCCGGAGTGCTCGTTGGCGCCGGTGTAGGTGACCACGAGGGTCTCGGTCGCGGCCATCACGGCGTCGAGGAGCAGCTGACGGTCCTCGCTGCGGGGATCCCGCTCGCCGGTCAACGGGCGGCGGGCGAGCACGTCGTCGCCGTCGACGGAGCCGGTGCGCGGGAAGACCCCGTCGTCGAGGCCCACCAGGCAGACCACGCGGTGCGGCACCGAGCGCATCGGGACCATCGTGCAGACGGTGAGCGTGCCGGTGCGGAAGTTGGCCCGGGTCGGGCGCCCCGCCAGCCGCGACTCCAGCAGCGCGCGGACGTCGGCCAGCCGCAGCGGTACGTCGGCGCCCGCGCCCGCCGACTCCACCGCGCGGGCGAGCTCGCGCTCGAGCTGCGGCAGCTGCCAGGCGTCGTCGAGGGGGACGTCGGTGAGCGCGCGGACGCCCTCGTGGAGCGCGGCCATCCAGTCCCCCACCTTGCCGGCCGACCCGAGCGCCCGCAGGCACTCCTCGAGGCGGGCCATCAGCTCGGCGAACCGGCCGACGAGGTCGATGTCGCCGCTGCCGACGTCGTCGAGCGGGAGCCCGCGGCCGAGGTGGCGGTGGTCGTCGCCGCTCATCACCACGCCCAGCAGGACGCGGTCGAGGCCGGCGCGCCAGGTGTTGTGCTCGAAGCGGTTCATCGCGAAGCCCGCGCGGCCCTCCGCGTCGAGGCCCCACCGGATGCCGGCGTCACCGACCCAGCGGGTGACCCGGGCCAGCTCGTCGTCGGTCAGCCGGAACCGGGCGCGCACCGGCTCCGCGGCCATCAGGTCGAGCACCTCGCTGGCGGTGACCCGCCCGCCGGCGAGCTCGACGAGCCGCGCCGCGACCGAGAGCAGCGGGTTGGTGCTGGTCAGCGCCCGGTCCGCGAGCCGCACGCGGAGCCGGTGGGCGGGGTGGCCGCGGTCGTCGGGGACCACGTCGGCCAGCCCGAACCCGGCCGCGACCAGCGGCGCATAGGTCTCGATGTCGGGGCACATGACGAGGATGTCGCGCGGCTCGAGCGTCGGGTCGTCGGCCAGCAGCCCGACGAGCACCTCGCGGAGCACGTCGACCTGGCGGGCGGGACCGTGGCAGGCGTGGACCTGGACGCTGCGGTCGCCCGCGGCGAGGGTGCGGCCGGCGCGGGTGGTGGCGTCGGGGGCGGCGTTGGCCCGCAGGTCGTCCTGGAGCCAGCCGAGCAGCGTGCCGGGCGGCTCGGTCGCGGGGTCGTGCTCGTGCTCCTCGGCCGGCGCGGTGGCGAGCGTCCGGCGCAGCTCGCGGGTGTCGCGGCCGAGCGAGGCCAGCAGGGGGTGGCCGACCCGCAGGGCGGTGTCGTCGTCGGCACGGACCACCGGGCCGGCGAGGTCGGCGAGGTCGGCGAGGTCGGCGAGGTCGCGCCACAGGCCCGGGGAGGGCTGCGGCAGCCACAGGTGGACCTCCCGGCTCTCCGCGAGGGCCCCGAGCAGCTCGACCTCGGTCACCGGCAGCCGGGTGTGGCCGAAGAGGGAGAGCCGGTCGGGCAGGTCGAGCCCCGCGCCCCCGGCACGCAGCGCGGCCAGGGTGGCGGCGTGGCGGACGTCGGGCGGGTCGAGCGGCACCCGGTCGAGCAGCCGGCGCCACAGCTCGGCCTGCCAGTGGAGGTCCTCGTCGAGCGGCCCGCCGGCCCCGTCGGTGTCGCAGCCCGCGCGCCAGTCGGCCACCAGCGTGGGTCGTTGGACGGCGTAGGAGGCGTAGAGCCCGGCGAGCCGCCGCGCGACCGACCAGCGGCGGTTGCGCCGCAGCGCGGCCTCCTCGCCGTCGAGACCGTGCCCGAGGTGGCGGGCCAGCGTGGCGCACCAGGGCTCGTCGAGGCTGTCGTCGATGACGCCGAGCAGCGGCCACACCAACCGGTCGGGGTCCCACGGGTCGTCGCGGTCACGGTCGAGCAGCAGCCCGACGAGCGAGCGCGGGCTGAGGAACCGGACGCCCGCGCACACCCCGTCCGCCCCGCCCGGCGACGTACCGAGCCGGTGGGAGAGCCGCTGGGTCAGCCAGCGCTCGACGCCCTTGGCCGGGACCGCCACGACCTCCTCCGCGAACGGGTCCGCCAGCGGGCGCGACAACAGCTCGCCGAGCGCGTCGGCGAGCAGGTCGGTCCGCGGGGCGGAGTGGAGGTGGAGCGGCACGCGGCGCAGCATGCCATCCGGCGCCGACAGACCCCCCGAGGTGGGCCCGGTGCGGCCGGGCGGCGGGAGGGCTTAGGCGACCAGGCTCAGCTCGTCGGTGGACCCGGCCGGCGCGGGCAGGCGGACCAGCCGGGCGTGCACGTGGGCGGGCAGGCCGACCCGGACGAGGATCGCGATCGAGCCGAGGGTGGCGACGGCGGCGTAGATGACGTTCGCCTCGACACCGGCGAGCACGCCGTAGGCACCGGCGAACCCGGCGTCGACGATGAGCATCACCCAGCCGGAGACGGCGATCGCGGCGACGTCGTGGCTGCGCCAGGCGGTGAGCGCGGCCGGCGTCACGAGCAGGGCGACCGAGCAGCCGAGGACGACCGTGGCCGGGCCGGGCCCGACCCACAGCGCGGAGAGGCCGGCGGCCCCGACGACGCCCGTCCACAGCACCGGCAGCCACAGCCGGTCGCGCGAGCCGCCCCGGCGCCAGGCCAGCACGAGCGCGCCGAGGGTCGCCGGGATGCTGACCGCGGCGGGCAGGGCCACCCACACGTCGCGCTCGATGACGCCGTACGTCGTCCAGGCCAGGTTGCTGATGCTCGAGCAGGCGAGCGCGGCGACGCTGACGCCGGCCGCGGAGGTCGTGCGCCGCAGCTTGCGGAACTGCGGCACGGTGTAGCCGAAGGCGAGAAGGGTGGCGGCGAGTCCGATCAGGCTCGCGAGCTCGAGGGGCACTGCTGGTCCGTCCTGTTCCTTGGCGCGCGGTGGCGCGCACGTACGACGCGGCCGTCCCGCGGTGGCGGGACGACCGCGAGGGTCGTTGCTGGGTGGTTGCTGCTGGGTGGAGCCGAGCGGCGCACGCCGGCGCGTGGTCAGCCGGGGCCGCTCACGGGAAATCGTACGGCCTGGCACCACGGTTGTCGGACAATCTTGCGGTCGCTGAGCCTCCGGGCGGGGTGATCTCCGGCACACCGGGTGCCTAACCTGCCCCGGCCTGGCTCGTTGACCCCGTGGAAGGTCCCGCCAGCCCCAGGAGTCGCCATGTCGCACCCCGTCCTCCGCCAGCTCCTGACCGCGGTCGCGGCCGTCGCCCTCGTGGTCGGCTCGGTCGTCGGCACCGGGGTGCTGCTCACCTCCGCGGGCACCTCCGCCGCGGCGGCGCCGCCGAACTGCATCGCCGAGCAGAACGCCTTCGACGACGAGGCTGCCCGCGCCGACCGGCTCTCGCGGTCGCTGACGAAGAAGAACGAGAAGGTCAAGGCGGCCCGGAAGGCCTACCAGCAGGCGGCGAAGGGCTCGCAGCAGCGCGCCCGGGCGAAGAAGAAGCTGACCGCGGCCAAGGCGGCCAAGCAGCGGGTCCGGCGCGACCTGGCCCAGGCGCGCGCCGACCGGGAGGCCGCCCGCCAGGACCTCGCCGACTGCCGCGCCCTGGCGACCGCCACCACCTCCCCGAGCGGCAGCACGAGCCCGACCGCCACCGCGACCGCGACCGTGACGATCAGCCCGAGCCCCAGCGCCGACCCGACGTGCGACCCGTCGCCGACCGCCACCGGCTCCCCCTCCGTCACCACCAGCCCGCTGCCGACGGCCACCCCCACGAGCACGACGTCACCGACCGCCAGCCCGACCGCCGACCCGTGCGGGGGCGGAAGCCCGCTGGACCCGCTCTGCGAGCTCCTGCCGATCCCGATCCTCTGCTCGCTGCCCTGAGATCGGCGGGCTGAGCCCGGGGCAGGCCGCGCCGAGCGAGGGGTCAGCCCGCGGCGCGGTCGCTGTGGTCGGCGCGGTGCGTGTCGCGCTCGAGGGCGGCGACGGCGTGCGGCTTGCCGTGGAAACGGCGGTAGCTGTAGACGAGCAGCCCCACCGCGACGATCGCCGAGACGATCTGGGTGATGCCGGTGGCGATGCCGCCGGGCAGCCACCAGGAGTCCGCGAGCATCCACCAGGTCGGGGCGTCGGGCTTGACCATCCACAGCACGCCGGCGGCGGCGAGCACCAGCGCGCCGGTGGTGGTGAGCGCGATCCGGAGCGGGGTCTCCACCGACTCCGCGGCGCCCCGGAGCGCGCGGTACTTCACCGGGTCCAGGCGCCGCTCGGCCCACTCGTACTGCTGGCTCAGCACGGCGAGACCACCGAAGAGCATGAGCAGTCCCGGGCCGGGGAGGACCAGCGCGGCGATGCCGGCCACGACCAGGACCCAGCCGACCACCTCGAGCGTCACCCGACGGGCCGCCCCCTTCACCGGTCCCGCTCCACGGTCTCGACCCCATCCTGCATGGGGTCGAGCATCCCAGAACGGGGCAAGCCGGCGCACGCCGGCGCGGCGGTCATCCGCCACCCCGAGCGCCGGCCGGCCCGCCGCCGTACGTCGCGACGTAGGCCCGCCCGTCCTCGTCGAGGCGGCCGTGGGCCTCGGCGACGGCCGCCCACCGCAGCGTGGTGCGCAGGAAGCGCAGCGGGTTGTAGACGTCCTCCTCGCGGGAGAACAGCCCGTCGCCGGCGTAGGTCATGATCGTGAGGTTCGACTCCTCGTGCACCGAGCCGTCGCCGGGGTCGGGCATCAGGTTGCGCACCTCGCAGACCAGCCGCGAGCGCTCGACGTCGATCGTCGACCAGGCCAGCGGGAAGCCGGTCATCACCCGCCCGGGGAAGCTCGTCATCGTCCGGACCGACCAGGCGCGGATCTCCTCGCGGCCGCGGAAGGTGCCGTAGGCGTGCTCGACGTACGTCGCGTCCTCGGTGAACAGGTCGGCGTACCCGTGCCAGTCGCCGCTCGCGGTGAACCCCGCGACCCGCTCCTGGAACGCGGCGTACGCCTCGGTGATCTCGGCGGCGCCGAAGGTCCCCGTCCGGTCCGCCCCGCCTGCCGGGTCCGCCCGGTCCCCCAGCTCCGTCGCGTCGAGCGTCATCCGCTCACCCCGTCCGCTCGGCGTAGGAGGTCGCCGCGGCGTGCACGGCCACGACGTACTCCTGCGCGTGGTTGTAGGAGAACACCGCCGCGGACCAGCCCGCGCCGGTGGTGAGGTCGTGGCGGTCGGCGCACAGGTAGCCCACCGCGGCGAGCGCTGCGTCGTCGACGTCGTTCGGGTCGGCCGTCCCGTCGCCGTCCCCGTCGGCGGCCCACCGCTCCCACGTCGAGGGGATGAACTGCATCGGCCCGACGGCGTGGTCCCACGTGGGGTTGCCGTGCCACCGGGTCGAGGACGGCGTCGCGCGGATCGCGGCGACCTTGCCGCGGCCGTCGAGCGCGGGGCCGAGGATCGGCTCGGAGGAGCGCCCGTCGGCGCCCAGCGTGCGGCCGTCGATCGTGCCGTGCTGGGACTCCACCCAGCCGATGCCGGCGAGCGTGGTCCAGCCGATCGAGCAGCCCGCGGGCGCCATCAGCGTCGCCCGGCCGTACGCCGTGATCGCCGGCAGCGGGATCCCCGCGCGCTCCGCGGTGGTGGCCGCCCACCCCGGGTCCACCACCGGTACGTCGCCGGGCGACCGCCCGGCGACACCGCTCGCGGACCGGCCGGAGCCCCCGGCCGCCCCGGCTGCCCCGGCGGGCGCCGGCGCGGCCTCGGGTGGGCCGACCGGCCCATCGGCCGGCGCGCCGCCGATGATCGGGCCCGCGGGCCGGCCGCGCGCGGGGTCGAGCACCCCCTGCTGGAGCCAGGTCGCGGCGCCGGCGAGCACCGCGAGCACCACCAGGAACAGCAGCACCGCGGGCAGCGCGCGCACGCGCCCGGTCATCGGGGCGTACCCGGGCAGGCAGGGTCGCCGGCGCACCGCGTGGGGACGCGTGCGGCCAGCTGCCTGTGGTGCGTGACGACGATGACGACCTCCCGACCCTCCAGCATGGTGGCCTCCGCGTCGCGTGTCGAGGTCCCGTCCGGCCCTGCCGGGCACCTGCCTTCGGCCCTGGCGGCTGCCGGGCGCCGGCCCGGGCGCCGGCCCCGGCGGCCGGGCGGGGCGCTTCTCGGACAACGGCCCACGCGACCGGGCGGGTGCACGATGATCCTCCGGTGAGCACCTCGACGCTGCTGCTGGTCGTCGCCGTCGTGCTCGAGGCCGTCGGCCTCGCGGTGCTGCTCGGCCTGTGGCTCGGCAGTCGCCGGCGGGTCCGGTTCCTCCGGGCCAAGGTGGCCGCCCTGCGCGGCGAGCGGCGCCCGCCGCGGCGGCTCGTGCCGCGGCCCGACGAGGTGGTCAAGGCGGTGTGGGAGACCGCCGCGCTCGTGCGGGAGAAGGGGTTCGGCGGGGCGCTGCGCAGCTCGGTGGAGGAGCTGGCCGGGTGGGCGCAGGTCGAGCGGCCCGACCTGGTCCGGATGGCCGGGGCCGACGGCACGGTCGCGATCCTCTTCTCCGACATCGAGGGCTCCACCGCGCTCAACGACCAGCTCGGCGACAAGGCGTTCGTGCGGCTGCTGGCCCGCCACGACCAGCTGGTCCGCGACCGCGTGGCCCGCCACGGCGGCCACGTCGTGAAGACCCAGGGCGACGGGTTCATGGTCGCCTTCCCCACCGCCGAGGCCGCCGTGCGCTGCGCCGCGTCGATCCAGCGCGCCCTGGACCGCGGGCGGCTGCGGGGGCGGACGCCGGTCGCGGTGCGGATCGGCGTGCACCAGGGCGACGTGGTCCACCGCGACAACGACATCTTCGGCCGCAACGTCGCCCACGCCGCCCGGGTGGCGGCCCTCGCCGAGGGCGGGGAGGTGCTGGTCAGCGGACCGGTCGCCGACGCCCTCGCCGACCTCGACGACGTCGTCCTCGACCAGCCGCGGGCCGTGGAGCTCAAGGGGCTCGCCGGCGAGCACCTCGTCGCGGCCGTCGACTGGTCGCTGGCCTGACCGCCCCGACCCGGTGGGAGCATGACGGGCATGGATGGGTGGAGCGCCGACCTCGTCGTCGTGGGAGCCGGCCTCGCCGGCCTGGTCGCCGCCGCGGAGGCCGCCGACGCGGACCGCAGCGTGCTCCTGCTGGACCAGGAGGGCGAGCAGAGCCTCGGCGGCCAGGCCTTCTGGAGCCTCGGCGGGCTGTTCCTCGTCGACAGCCCCGAGCAGCGCCGCATGGGCGTCAAGGACAGCCTGGAGCTGGCGCGGCAGGACTGGTTCGGCAGCGCGCAGTTCGACCGGCCCGAGGACCGCTGGCCCCGCGCGTGGGCCGAGGCCTACCTGCAGTTCGCCGCCGGTGAGAAGCGCGCCTGGCTGCGGCAGATGGGCCACCGGGTCTTCCCGGTCGTCGGCTGGGCCGAGCGCGGCGACGGCACCGCCAGCGGCCACGGCAACTCCGTGCCCCGCTTCCACATCACCTGGGGCACCGGCCCCGGCGTCGTCGCGCCCTTCGAGCGCCGGGTCCGCGAGCACGTCGCCACCGGCCGCATCCGCCTCGGCTTCCGGCACCGCGTCGACGAGCTGCTCGTCGAGGGCGGCGCGGCCGTCGGCGTACGCGGGGCGCTGCTGGAGCCCACCTCCGTGGACCGCGGCCGGCCGTCGAGCCGCACGGTGGTCGGCCACTTCGAGGCGCGCGGCGCGGCGGTCGTCGTGACCAGCGGCGGGATCGGCGGCGACCACGACCTGGTGCGCCGCAACTGGCCCGCCCGGCTCGGCACCCCGCCGAAGCGGATGGTCGCCGGCGTCCCCGCCCACGTGGACGGCCGGATGCTCCAGATCACCCAGGACGCCGGCGCGAACGTGGTCAACCCCGACCGGATGTGGCACTACGTCGAGGGCTTGCGCAACTGGGACCCGATCTGGGCCGACCACGGCATCCGGATCCTCCCCGGCCCCTCCTCGCTGTGGCTGGACGCGGAGGGCAACCGCCTCCCGGCGCCGTACTTCCCCGGCTTCGACACCCTCGGCACGCTGCGCCACCTGCGTGCCACCGGCCACGACTACTCCTGGTTCGTGCTCACCCAGCGGATCATCGAGAAGGAGTTCGCGCTCTCGGGCTCCGAGCAGAACCCCGACCTCACCGGCAAGGACCTCAAGCTCCTGCTCTCCCGGGTCAAGAAGGGCGCGGCCGGGCCGGTCGAGGCGTTCAAGCAGCACGGCGAGGACTTCGTGGTCGCCGAGACGCTCGAGGAGCTCGTCGCCGGGATGAACCGGGTCGCCGACGACGACGTCCCGCCGCTGGAGGTGTCCCGCGTGCGCACGATCGTCGAGGCGCGCGACCGCGAGATGGACAACACCTACAGCAAGGACGCCCAGGTCACCGCGATCCACGGGGCCCGCACGTTCCTCGGCGACAAGCTGATCCGCGTCGCCCGCCCCCACAAGCTGCTCGACCCGGCGGCCGGCCCGCTCATCGCCGTACGGCTCAACATCCTCTCCCGCAAGACCCTCGGCGGGCTGGAGACCGACCTCGAGGGGCGCTGCCTGCGCGCCGACGGCAGCGCGTTCCCCGGCCTGTACGCCGCGGGCGAGGTGTCGGGCTTCGGCGGCGGCGGGATGATGGGCTACAACGCGCTCGAGGGGACCTTCCTCGGCGGCTGCCTGTTCTCCGGGCGGGTCGCCGGCCGCGCCGCGGCGCGAGCCGTCTGACGGGCCGTCTGACGGGCCGTCCGACGGGCGGTCGGACCGGGCCGGGAGCTCAGTCGAACGAGCCGCGCCGGGCGACCTCGACCAGGTCGGCCACCGAGTCGACCACCCGCGTCGGCCGGTAGGGGAAGGTCTCGACCTGCTCGCGCCGGGTCGACCCGGTCGTGACCAGCACGGTGCGCAGGCCGGCCTCCAGGCCGCTGACGATGTCGGTGCTCATCCGGTCCCCGACCATCACCGCCGACTCGGAGTGGGCGTCGATCCGGTTCAGCGCCGAGCGCATCATCAGCGGGTTCGGCTTGCCGACGAAGTACGGCGTCCGCCCGGTCGCGGTGCTGATGAGCGCGGCCACCGACCCGGTCGCCGGCAGCTTGCCCTGCTGGCTCGGCCCGCTCGGGTCGGGGTTGGTGGCGATGAACCGCGCGCCGGCGTCGATCAGCCGGATCGCGCGGGTGATCGCCTCGAAGGAGTAGGTCCGCGTCTCCCCGAGCACGACGTAGTCGGGGTCGCGGTCGGTGAGCACGTAGCCGATGTCGTGCAGCGCCGTCGTCAGGCCCGCCTCCCCGACGACGTAGGCCCGCCCCTCGGGCCGCTGGTCGGCGAGGAATTGGGCGGTGGCGAGCGCGGAGGTCCAGATCGCCCGCTCCGGCACGTCGATGCCGCTGGCGAGCAGCCGGGAGCGCAGGTCGCGCGGGGTGAACATCGAGTTGTTGGTGAGCACGAGGAACCGGCGACCCGAGGTGCGCAGCGCCTCCAGGAACTCCCCGGCGCCGGGGATCGGCACGTCCTCGTGGACGAGGACGCCGTCCATGTCGGTCAGCCAGTACTCGATCGGGCGCTCCTCGCTCATGTCGTCGAGTCTGACAAGCCCGTCCACCCCGGTCAGCCGGCCGGCGGGTCCTCCCCGGCGAGCGCGGCGCGGACCAGCGCCTCGACCTCGGCGGCGGTGAGCCCGGCCGCGCGGGCGGCGTGCACGGCCGCAGCGAGCTGCTCGGCCTCGGGCCCGGGCGCGTCCTGCTCGGGCCCGAGCGCGTGCTCGCGGACCAGCCGGGCGACCTCCTCCGGGGCCTCGGCCGGCGCCAGGTGCGCCACGTCGGGCAGCTCCACCGCGCGCCCGTCGGGCACGGCCTCGGCCAGCCCGCGGACCTCCTCCGGAGGAGCGGGTACGTCGGCGGAGCCGCCGACCGCGAGCAGGGGCACCGTGACGGCGCCCAGCCGCTCGCGCACGTCGAACCCGCCCAGCGCGCCGCACACCGCGGCGTACGCCTCGTCGTCGGCGTCGGTGAGCGAGCGCAGCAGTCCCGCCGCCCGGTCCGGCTCGCGCTCGACGAACCCGGGGGCGAACCAGCGCCCGCTGGACATCTCCACGAGCGCCTCGGTGCCGCGCTCGCGGACGGTCGCCGCCCGCTCGGCCCAGGAGTCCGGGTCCCCGAGGCGGGCGGTGGTGCCGAGCACCGTGAGGCTCTCGAGCCGGTCGGGGGCGTCGAGGGCGAGCTGCAGGCCGACGGCACCGCCGACGGAGACGCCGGCGTAGTGGAAGGCCGGCCGGTGCAGGCCCTGCGCCATGGTGTCGACGAGGTCGAGCACCGCGGCTGCGAGGGCCGGCACCGTCAGCGGGTCGTCCGCGGCGTCGGGGTCGACCCGGTTGGTGCCGTGACCCGGCAGGTCCCACGCCACGACCTGGAGGTCGCGACCCAGGAGGCGGGCGCACGGCCCCCACAGGGCGGTGGCCGAGGTCCCGAGCGCGGGGCCCAGGACCAGCAGCGGGAGGTCGGGCCGCCCGCCGAGGCGGACGGCCGTCAGCGAGGTGGTCAGAGGAGGATCAGAGCCAGGACGATGACGGCGATGATCAGGGCGACGATGGCGATGGTGCGGGTGTTCATGGTTCACCTTTCTCTCGGGGGTGGCGGGCTGGTGCCCGTCCGACCGAAGTGACAAACGCCCAGGTCAGCGGTGATCTGGTCCATCCGGCCCGGCGGGGTCGACCGGGTCGGCCGGCGCGGCGCCGCTGACCAGCAGCGCCAGCGCGCGCCCCATGAGGTCGTCGGGGACCGCGGCGGGGTCGACCAGGCGCTCGATGGCCAGCCCGTTGGAGAGCGCCAGCAGGAGGGTGGCCAGCGACCCCGCGGGCAGGGGCAGCTCGGCGCCCGCCTCCTCCGCGTGCGCCGCGACCGCGGCGGCGACCGCGGCGTGCAGCTCGCGGCGGCGCTCGCCGAAGGGCCCGTCGGTGCGGCCGGTGCGCACCGCGCGCTGCCACAGCTCGAGGAAGAGCAGGTGCCAGTCGTGCTGCTCGTCGGTGGCCGCGGTGAGCCGGTCGCCCAGCATCCGGGCGCGCTCGGGGAGCGTCGCGTCGGTGTCGGCGACCGCGGCGAGGCCCAGGTCGAGGTAGGCCGAGACCCGGTCGTCGACGAGCGCGGCGACCAGGCCCTCCTTGCTGCCGAAGTTGGAGTAGACCGCGCCCTTGGTGAAGCCCGCGGCGGCCGCCACGTCGTCGAGGCTGGCGGCATCGATCCCCTGGCGCGCGAACGTCCGGGCCGCGGCGTCCAGGAGGGCGCGGCGCACCTCGTCGCGCGGTGGCCGGCGGCGTACCTCCCCCGGCGGGGGCGGGACCGTTGACATGCGCCGGACGATACCGGAAGGTATCGGATACCCGCCGGTATCGAACCCGCGGATCGAACCCCGCCGAGGAGGCCCCGTGCTGCTGCGGACCGCGACCCGACCGCTCGCGCCCCGCGCCGAGGCCCTGCGCTCGGCCGCCCGCCCGGCCGTCCGCTGGGGCCTGGGGCACGCGCTGCCCCGGACGGCCATCGGCGCCGCCGCCCGGCGGGGCGACCTGCACGGCCGGCTGATCGTCGCCAGCAGCACGACCAGCGAGGTGCCGGTCGACCTCTTCGACGCCATCCGGGCCAGCGGGCCGCTCCACCGCTCGCGCTACGCCTACGTCACCGCGACCCTGCCGGTGGTCCGCGAGGTGCTGGCCAACCCCGACGTCCGCGCCGGGATCGACCTCGGCACCGGCACCGGTCCGCTGGGCCGGCTCGGCCGCTGGGCGCACCGCACCACCCCGATGGGCCCGCTCACCCCACCCTCCCTGCTGGTCACCGAGCCCCCGGACCACACCCGGATGCGCAAGCTCGTGACCCGGGTGTTCTCGGTCCGCGCCGTCCAGCGGCTCCGCGAGCGCACCGAGGAGATCGCCGACGACCTGCTGACCTCGCTGGCGAGGGAGGCCGGCGACCGCCCGGTCGACCTGGTCGAGGCCTACTGCGCACTGCTCCCCGTCACCGTGATCGCCGAGATCCTCGGGGTGCCGGACTCCGAGCGGAAGACGGTCCTCGACTTCGGCACCGCCGCCGCGCCCAGCCTCGACCTCGGCCTGTCCTGGCGCCGGTTCCGCAGCGTCGAGGGCGCCCTGGCGTCGTTCGAGGCCTGGCTGGCCGACCACGTCGAGGCCAAGCGCCGCGACCCCGGCGAGGACCTGCTCAGCCAGATGGTCGCCGCGCGCGACGACGACGGCGTCGCCCTGACCGACCGCGAGCTGATCGCGACCGCGGGCCTCGTGCTCGCCGCCGGGTTCGAGACGACCGTCAACCTGCTCTCCAACGGCATCGCGCTGCTGCACGACCACCCCAACCAGCGCGCGCTGCTCGCCGCCGAGCCGGACCGCTGGCCCACCGCCGTCGAGGAGGTGCTGCGCATCGACCCGCCGGTGCTGCTGACCGGCCGCACGGTCCTGCGCGACACCGAGGTCGCGGGCGTGCGGATGCCGCGCGGCGCGGTGGTCACCACGCTGCTCGCCGGCGCCAACCGCGACCCCGAGGTCTTCACCGACCCGCACCGCTTCGACGTCACCCGCGAGAACGCCGCCGACCACGTGTCCTTCTCCGCCGGGCGGCACTTCTGCCTCGGCGCCGCGCTCGCCCGGATGGAGGGCCAGGTCGGGCTCCAGCGGATCACCGAGCGCTTCCCCGACCTGCGGCTCGCACCCGGCCCCACCCGCCGCGACACCCGGATCCTGCGCGGGTTCGAGACGCTGCCGGCGTACCTCTCCTGAGGGCGCCGATCAGGCCGGCGCGCTGACAGGCCGCGGGCGGGCCACCACCGCCGTCGTGAGCAGGCAGGGCTCGGGAGGTCGGGGGTACGTCGCACGCTTGACCAACGAGGAGCGGCAGCGCCGTTGCCGGCGAGGAGGTCGACTCCGCCCGGCCCGGCGCACCGGGTTGGCGTTGATCCCGAACGGGCCCGGCTCCTTGCACAGGGCGCGAGTGAAGCCCACGTCGCGCCTCACCGATCGATCGTGGCGTCGTCGAAGAGGGAGATCCCGGCGTGCCTGAACTGCACTCCCTCGACCCCTTCGTTCCACGCCAGTCCCTGGCGCCCGTGAGCGGTGATCGCCATCGGGACGTCCTCGTTCCAGATCGCCTGCATCTCGAAGAGGGCAGCCTGGCGCTCCTCGACCGTCCCCGCCGCTCGCAGCTCGTCCATGGCCCGGCCCATGGCGGGGCTGCGATAGCCGACGCGGCTCTGCGCCACCGTGTCCTGTCCCAGCGTGGTCTGGAAGGTCACCCACGGCAGGCTCTCGTCGACGCTCATCGCGAAGCAGCTGAGGTCGTAGTTGCCGGTGAAAAAGAGCTCTCGGTGGTCCGTGAGCGAGCGTGAGTTCTCCAGAGTGACGTCGAAACCGATCTTCTCCAGCATCGCCTCGACGGTCAGTGCCCATTCCACCTTGGCGGGGGCGTTGTCACACGAGAGCGTGATCTTCCCGTCGTACCCGTCGGCCTTCGCCTGGGCGAGCAGGCTGCTGGCCTCCGCCGGATCGTGTGCCGGGCCCTCGAGTCCCTCGGACCACAGGATGGACTCGTCGGTCACCAGGGCGGTGCTGGGCACCCCGGTGCCGCCGGTGGCACGGTCGTCGATCACCTCGGGGTCGAGGGCATGGGCGATCGCCTTCCGGACCCGCACGTCCTTGCCGGGACGGTCCACGCCGCCGGTGCCGTGATTGATCAGCACGGTGGCAGCACCCCATCCGATGCTCGTGTGCATCTCACGCGGAGCGCGACGGACGGCGTCGATCACCGAGGCGTCGTTGAAGTACGCCATGTCGAGCTCACCGTTGAGGAAGCTGTCCCGACGCGCTTCCTCGTCCTCCACGTAGACGAACCGCAAGGTCCCGATGCAGAACTCGCCCTCGCCCCAGTAGTCCTCGTTCCGGGTCAGGACCACTTCCTCGCCCTGGGTGTAGCTGGCCACCTTGTACGGCCCGGCGGCGCCCGCGCTCGGATCCACGCCGAACTCCTCCGGGCCCGCCTCCTCGAAGACGGCCGGGTCGGCCAACATGCCCGGCGCAGTGGCGAAGACGGCTGGGAAGTCGCCCTGAGCGTCCTTGAGCCGGAAGCTCATCTCGAGATCGCTCGTGACCTCCATCGACTCGATGACGTCCATCTGCGCCTTGAACAGCGAGACCGTGTCGTCGGCGCCGTGTCGGTCGACCGAGAACTTGACCGCTTCGGTCGTCACCGGGTTGCCCGAGTTGAAGGTGATGCCGTCACGCAGGGTGAGCGTCCACTCGGTGTAGTCCTCGTTCGGCTCGAAAGACTCCGCCATCCGGGGGACGAAATCACCCGTCCCGGCGTCGTACTCCATCAGCGTGTCGAAGACCGCCGAGCGCTCGTGGCCACCGGCGACGCCGACAGTGCCTCCGTTGACCACGTCGAAGCCACGCACCTCGGTGTGAACGCCGAACCGCAGCTCGCTCGTCGGGCCGCAGGCACCTGCCGTCGCACCGTCGTCGTCACCGCTGCCGCACGCGGTGATCGCCGAGGCCATCAGCAACAGCCCCACAGCACCCGTCGCCCGCCGAACCGACATATTCGCACTCCTCGACATCACGCCGAGACGAGCCTCGGACAAACAATGAAACTAGCCACGCCACTCGGCGACGTCAACCAATCGTCCGGTAGATTTTTAGGGGCAGGAAGGCCTCAGGAGCGCCATTGTCGCCCCGAGGGCCAGGCCGGCCCCTACGGGAAAGGACCAGAAGGACCACCACCATGAGCGCTCACAACATCCGCCAGGTCATCCTGTCCACCGAGGACCTCGATGCCTCGATCCGGTTCTACGAAAGCCTCGGCTACACCCTGCGCTTCCGCGACGGCGAACGCTACGCAGCGCTCGACGGCGGAGCCGTGACCCTTGCCCTCGCCACGGCGAGCGACCACCCCCTACCGGGCTCGGTCGTCGTCGGCATCAAGACCGAGGACGTCGACACCGCCGCGAGGGCGGTCGAGGCCGCAGGAGGGCAGGTGGTCCAGGGACCGGCCGATGGCGCGCACGAACGGCGCGCAGTGGTCCGCGACAGCCAGGGCAACGGACTGGTCTTCTACAGCCCCTTGCCCCGCAAGCCCTGAGCTCGTCCAGCGGACCGGCCCGATGTCGTCCCCCAGCCGTCCCCGGAACGACGAAACGGCCCCCACCGCCGGTGGGGGCCGTTCACGTCCTGCGCGCCTGTAGGGATTCGAACCCCAAACCTTCTGATCCGTAGTCAGATGCTCTATCCGTTGAGCTACAGGCGCCCGTCCGCACCTCGGCGGACAAGGGAAGACCTTAGCCGACAGGGCCCGGGAAGCCGAAATCCGACCCCGCCTCGGCGCGACTGTGATCTGCGCCACCAGCCGTTGAACGATCCAATAGTGGCCCCCAGAGGCCGGGGGTACATTCAGCGGACCGGAGGCCCGGCGCATCCTCGTCGAACCCCGGTGCACACACAAACGAACGCACAAAAGTCGCCGACAACGAGGCCGTGCGATCCACAGCAGCTCCACGACACACCGTCGATACGCTCGACGGCCGGAGGCACCGACGCGGGAGCGCGGGCGTCCACCGCGAATGCGCGAGAGGGAACGGAACTAAAGGCTATGACCGCCGAGACGCAGGCACCGACCACCCACCGAGGCATCGCCGACTTCGTCGAGAAGTGGGCCGCGATCATGCAGCCGGACAGCATCCACTGGTGCACCGGTGACGACCAGGAGTGGGACGAGCTGACCCGCGCGCTCGAGTCCACGGGCACCTTCACCCGGCTCAACCCGCAGCTGAAGCCGAACTCCTTCTACGCCGCCTCCGACCCGATCGACGTCGCACGCGTCGAGGACCGGACCTACATCTGCTCGGTCGAGGAGAAGGACGCGGGGCCCACCAACAACTGGATGGCCCCCGACGACATGAAGTCCCTCATGAACGGCCTCTACGAGGGCTGCATGAAGGGCCGCACCATGTACGTCATCCCCTTCGTCATGGGCCACCTCGAGTCCGAGCGCCCGATGTTCGGCATCGAGATCACCGACTCGGCGTACGTCACCGCCTCGATGCGCGTGATGGCCCGCATGGGCACCAACGTGCTGCGCCGCATGGAGGAGCTCGAGGCCGACTTCGTCGAGGCCGTGCACTCCGTGGGCCACCCCCTCGCCGAGGGCGAGGCGGACGTCGCCTGGCCGTGCAACGAGACCAAGTACATCGTGCAGTTCCCCGAGGAGCGCGCGATCTGGTCCTTCGGCTCCGGCTACGGCGGCAACGCGCTGCTCGGCAAGAAGTGCTACGCCCTGCGCATCGCGAGCGTCATGGCCCGCGACGAGGGCTGGCTCGCCGAGCACATGCTGATCCTCAAGCTCACCAGCCCCCAGGGCGTGGTCAAGTACATCGCGGCGGCCTTCCCGAGCGCCTGCGGCAAGACCAACCTCGCCATGCTCGAGCCCACCATCCCGGGCTGGAAGGTCGAGACCCTCGGCGACGACATCGCCTGGATGCGGATCGGCGAGGACGGCCGCCTGTGGGCGGTCAACCCCGAGTACGGCTTCTTCGGCGTCGCGCCGGGCACGAACTACCACACCAACCCGAACGCGATGAAGACCATCGAGAAGGGCAACTCGGTCTTCACCAACGTCGCGCTCACCGAGGACGGCGACGTCTGGTGGGAGGGCCTGGAGAACCCGCCGGCCAAGGCCACGTCCTGGAAGGGCGAGCCGTGGACGCCGGAGTCCGACGAGCTCTCCAGCCACGCGAACAGCCGTTACTGCACGCCGATCAAGCAGTGCGACATCCTCGCCGAGGAGTACGACGACCCGCGCGGCGTGCCGATCGACGCGATCCTGTTCGGCGGCCGCCGCAAGACGACCGTCCCGCTGGTCTTCGAGGCCCGCGACTGGACCCACGGCACCTTCCTCGGCGCGACGCTCTCCTCCGAGACCACCGCGGCCGCGGTGGGCGCGGTGGGCGTCGTCCGGCGCGACCCGATGGCGATGCTGCCCTTCATCGGCTACAACGCCGGTGACTACTTCAGCCACTGGATCAACGTCGGCAAGGACAACGACGCGGCCAAGCTGCCGAAGATCTTCTACGTCAACTGGTTCCGCCGCGACGACGAGGGCGGCTTCCTGTGGCCGGGCTTCGGCGAGAACAGCCGCGTGCTGAAGTGGGTCGTGGAGCGCATCGACGGCCAGGCCGCCGCCGAGGAGACCGCCATCGGCCGCGTGCCGGCGCCGGGCGCCCTCGACGTCGAGGGCCTCGACCTCTCCGAGGACGCGCTGCGCCGCGCCCTCGAGGTCGACCCCGAGGAGTGGAAGGCCGAGATCCCGCAGATCCAGGAGTGGTTCGAGAAGTTCGGCGACGACCTCCCGGCCGTGCTCTGGACCGAGCTCGACGGCCTCAAGGCCCGCCTCGGCGTCTGAGCCCCACCCGCACCACCCGCCTCATCCCGAGGGCCCCGTCCGACCGGACGGGGCCCTCGGTGCGTGTGGGACCATGGGCCCGGTCCCGGGGGCGGCAGCGAGGGAAGCAAGGGGTGGTCCGTGGCGGCCTACGACGCACAGGATCGGCAGCTCTTCGAGAAGGTCGCCGCGCCCCTGTACGAGGAGATGCTCGCCGGGTCGGGCCTGCCGGCCGACGATCCCCGCCTGGGCCACGACGGCACGGACGGCGAACCCGCGAGCACCGTGCGGCGCGCCCTCGACCTGCTGGCCGAGCTCGGCCTGGCGCGCCTGGACCCCGAGACCGACCGCTGGCTGCCGGAGGACCCCACCAGCAGCGTCGCGCGGGTCGTCTCCCCGCTGGGCCGCGAGGGTGCCCGGCTGCTCGAGGAGTCGGCCGCCTGGTCCTCGACGCTGGCCACGCTCGGCCAGGCCTGGCGTCGTACGCCGCAGGCAGCCGACGTGGGCCCCTTCACCTACCTGCGCGCCGAGGCGATCGAGCCCTTCCTCGCCGCGCTCGTCGCGGAGTGCCAGGAGGAGGCGCTGACCGCCCAGCCGCAGACCGGCCGCGACCCCAAGCTGCTGGCGGTCGGCATCCAGCGCGACACCGCCCTGCTGGAGCGCGGCGCCCGCATCCGCACGCTCTACCAGCACAGCGCGCGCCGCAGCTCGGCCACGCGGGAGTACGTCGCCGAGGTGACCGCCCGCGGCGCGGAGGTCCGCACGCTCGATGAGTTCTTCAACCGGATGATCGTCATCGACCGTCGGGTGGCGCTGATCCCGAGCGGCGACGACCTGAGCGTCGCGCTGGCCGTGCGCGAGCCGTCGGTGGTGGCCTACCTCGTCGACGTCTTCGAGCGATCCTGGGCACGCGCCCGACCCTTCACCAGCCGCAGCGCGACGATGCTCAAGGACATCGCCGCCGAGCAGCGGGCGATGACGCTGCGGATGCTGATCGAGGGCCACCCCGATCCCGTCTCGGCCAAGCGGCTGGGCGTCAGCCCCCGCACCTACGCCGGCTACGTCGCCGACCTCAAGCACGAGTTCGAGGCCGAGACCCGCTTCCAGCTCGGCTACACGATCGGTCAGCGCGGCCTCTCCGGCGAGGAGTGAGCCGGTACCCGGGCGAGGCCACAGGAGGCCCGGAGATGCATCGAGACCGGCGACCTGTGCGGTCGCCGGTCTCGAGACGGCCCGGGCGCCGTCCGGGGTTGGGGGGACGGGACGGCGGACGCTGCCACCGGGGGGACGGGCAGCGTGCCCGGGCGGGTCGGGGGGTTACTTCCCGGCCGTGGGAGCGACCCGGTAGCCCCACGTGGTGTCGGCCTGGGCCGCGGGCGCGGAGACCGCGAGGAGACCGATGCTGACGGTTGCTGCTGCGACGGTGATGCCGACCTTGCGAACGATGCTCATGAGTCCCACCTCTGTGTCCTGTGTCCGGCGCCCGTGCCGGCGCCGGGCCCCAGTCTGGCCCGACCGGGCCGGCAGGAGACCCCGGACGCTGGCTCACAAATGTGCAGTGCAGGAACCTGCAGCCGGGGTGGGCCCCGCTCGGCCGCCGGTCAGCGCCGGTCTGCAGGGTAGTGCAGACGACCCCCGCGCGGCGGGCCGCGCGGGGGTCGGGCTGGCGGAGGCGGCGGGATTTGAACCCGCGAGAGGGTTGTAGCCCTCAACCCGCTTAGCAGGCGGGCGCCATAGACCGGACTAGGCGACGCCTCCTCGACAGCGCGCACAGGCTACAAGGCGCCGAGCCGCCGCGGCCAATCAGGGCCGCCGGCAGACCCTCAGAGGGGCCGGAGGCCCTCGCCGCGGCGCAGCCGCACCTGCAGCTCGCGGACCACCTCGTCGGGGTCCCCGGCGAGGACGTCGACCGGGATCGTCGTCGTACGGCCGTCGACCAGCCGCAGCACGATGCACCGGATGCCGCGCGGCGAGGCGGTCTGCGCCTCCTGCACCTCGCTCCACGCCGCCTGCTTCACGCCTGCGCCGCGCACCAGCCGGACGCGGTAGCCGGCGTCGTCGAAGCGGACCACCGCGAGCCCCGAGCGCAGCCACCAGCCGAGCGCCAGCACGCCGAGGACACCGAGGGCGGCGAGCACGACCACGACGTCGCCGGGCAGGCCGGTGGCGACCAGGGCCGTGGCGACCAGGACGAGCACGGCGAGGAGCACGAGCGCGGCGCCGACGAACCGGACGGCCACGGTCGGGGCGAGGCGGTACTCGGTGGGCGTCGTGCCGGGCTGCGGCGCGCCGGAGGCTGCGGAGGGTGCTGCGTCGGACATGCCCCCGATTGTCCTCCAGGCCCGGGTCGCAGGCTCCCGGCGGGTCGGGGCCGGGCCGGAACCCGGCGGCGCGGGCGGGGCGTCTCCTACACTCCTCCCGTCGGCCGCCGCCCTGCGCGCAGCCGACACGGAGGGGTGCCGGAGTGGCCGATCGGAACCGCCTTGAAAGCGGTCGTAGGGAGACCTACCGCGGGTTCGAATCCCGCCCCCTCTGCCAGCACCTGCCTCCGCCGGGCCCGCCCGCGGCGGATGCGCGGGTACCCCCGGGTAACGGCTAGCGTCGCGAGCATGCCCCGGGAGCAGGTCAGCGAGATCGTCGCCGAGATGGTCGCCAACGTGATGTCGGTGGTCGTGGAGCCGGGCACGGCGGTCGCCCCCGGCGACACCGTGGTGCTGCTGGAGTCGATGAAGATGGAGATCCCCGTCGTCGTCGAGCACGCCGGCACGGTCCGCGCGGTCAAGGTCGCGGCCGGCGACGTCGTCCAGGAGGGCGACGTGCTCGTCGAGGTCCTCCTCTAGCTCCGATCCAGATCCGACTCGGGGCCCGGGTCAGAGCAGCGCGTCGGTACGCCGCGGCTCCGGGCGCCCGGCGGCCGCCTCCTCGGCGCGCCGCGACCGCCGGCCCCGCGGCCCGGTCAGGGCCAGGTCGGCGCGGATGACGGCGTACCCGAGCAGCAGCCCGACGAGGGCGCCGTAGATGAGCGACAGCGCGCACTCGAGCAGCGAGATCGAGGGGTTGGCCAGGGCGTTGGCGACCGGCACGGTCGCGCACACGCCGAAGGCGCAGACCCACCAGCCCTGCCGGCGCCGGGCGCGCATGTGGCAGCCCCAGACCAGGGCGGGGACGCCGAGGACGGTCTCGATGGGCCGCGGGAACGCGCCGAGGTTGTCCCGGCTCCAGCGCACCACGTCGAGCAGCGAGTCCACCAGGCCGGGGGTGCCGTAGCGGCGCAGCAGCTCGGCGTAGGCCAGCGTGATCGCGAGCACCCCGGTGCCGAGGAGGACGACCACGACCCCGCGGCGGCCGAGCCCGTGCAGGCCCGCGCCGAGGCGGTGGACGAGGAGGAAGACTCCGACGAGCGCCAGCCCGAGGGTGACGTACTCGAAGCGGAGCAGGGCGACCCGCGGCTCGAAGCCGACGGTGGCCAGCCCACCGATCGCGGCGACGAACAGCGCGAAGGAGCACTCCCGCGCCGCCTCCCAGAACCGCCGGGCCGGCACGGTCGCCATCACCGCCAGCACCGCACTCACCACGCAGGTCAGCACCGCGGCGCCGGTGCGCAGGACGTCGCTGCCGGAGACCAGGGCGACGACCCCGACGAGCAGGGCCGCGGCCGCGGTGAGCAGGGGTCGGCCGCCGGTGCGCGCCCCGAGCGCCCAGGTGTACGTCGTCGCGACGGCGACCGACCCGACGCCGGGGAGCCAGCCCGGACCGACCGGAACCATCCCGGCGACCAGTGCGGCGACGGCGATCCCGACGACGACCCAGGCGATCGTCACCTTGGTCCGCCCGCTCACCTGCGGCGCGCTCCCCCGCGACCACCGCGACCACCACGCCCGTGGACCCCGGGCCTCCCCGGCCTCCCGGGGCTCCCGGCGCTCCGGCGGGGCCGGGCTCGGTGGCTCGGCGCGGCGGCGGGGGGTGGCGCGGGGCATGGCGAGCAACGTTACAGACGTCGGTTGGCCAGGGAGGGGTTGGTCCGGCGGGCCTGCTCGAGCGCCTCGGGGCGCAGCTCGGCGCTCAGCACCCCCGCGCCCTCGCCGGCCTCGGCGAGCACGTCGCCCAGCGGGTCGACGACCAGCGAGTGGCCGCTGTAGCGCGGGGCGGGCTGCCCGCAGGCGAGGACGAACACGGTGTTCTCGATGGCGCGGGCGCGCACCAGGGTGCGCCAGTGGTCGACCTTCCGCTCCCCCGCGACCCAGGCGGCCGGCACCACGAGCACCTCCGAGCCCCGGTCGACGAGCAGGCGGGCCAGCTCGGGGAAGCGCAGGTCGTAGCAGGTCATCAGGCCCACGCGGGTGCCGGCGACGTCGAGGACCACCGGCTCCACCTCGCCGGCGGTGAGCCGGTCGGACTCGCGGTAGCCGAAGGAGTCGTAGAGGTGCACCTTCCGGTACGCCGCCTGGGCACCGCCGCGGACGAGGAGGGTGTTGTAGGGGCGGGCCGGGTCGGGGCCGGTCTCGAACATCCCCGCGACGACGGTCGTGCCGCGCTCGCGGGCGACCCGGGCGACCTCGGTGCCGAACGGGCCGTCGACCGGCTCGGCGTACGGACCCACGTCGGAGCCGGCCTCGCCGAAGTCCCGGGCGAACGCCTCGGGCAGCACGACCAGGTCGGTGTCGCCGGGCACGAGCGCGTCGAGCCGGGCCCGGTTCTCGGCGGGGTCGAGGCCGGCGGCCTCCTGGACGAGGGACACACGCAGCGGGGAGCGCACGGACCCAGCGTGCCACTCCCGCCCGGGTGGGGCAGGATCGAGCGGTGCTCGAGAGCTTCTGCGCGGTGGTCCTGGCCGGCGGCCGCGCGGCCCGTCTCGGCGGGGCCGACAAGGCCTCGGTGGAGGTCGCCGGGCGGACCCTGCTCGCCCACGCGCTCGACGCGGTCGTCGACGCCGCTGAGGTGGTGGTCGTGGGCGACCCGGTGCCGACCGAGCGGCCGGTGACGTTCGTCCGGGAGAGCCCGCGGTACGGCGGCCCCGTCGCCGCGCTGCTCACCGGCCGCGACGCGCTGCTGCGGAGCACGCCGACGCTGGCGGTGCTGGCCGTCGACATGCCGCACGTGACGCCCTGGACGCTGCGCCGGCTCCACGAGGCCGCCGCCGGCCGCGACGGGGCCGCGCTGGTCGGGCCCGACGGCCGCCGGCAGCTCGCGCTCGTGCTCGACCTGGCCCGGCTCGACGCGGTGCGGCCCGACCACGAGGACCAGCACGGCGCCGCGCTGCACCGGCTCCTCGCGCCGCTCGACCTGGCGGCCGTGCCCGCCGAGGGGCGCGAGCACCGCGACGTGGACAGCTGGGCCGACCTGCGCGACCTCTGACCCGGTTGCGGGGCGCCCCGCCGGTCGGTCATCGTGTCGCCGTGGACCTGCACGACTGGATCGACGAGCTCAGCGACGTCCTCGGGGTCGAGGAGGAGATGGACGAGGCGCTCGTGCTCGACCTCGCCCGCGTCGTCGCCCACGCGGTCCAGCGGCCCGCGGCGCCGATCACCGCCTACCTCCTGGGGTACGCCGCCGGGGCGGCCGGCGCGGACCCGGCCGGCGTCGAGCGGCTCGCCGCGCGGGCGCAGCGGCTCGCGGAGGCCTGGGACCGGCCGGCCGGCGCGCCGGACCCCGACGTACCGGCCCCGGACGACGTCGCGGTCGACCACCGCGGGGACGGCGCGGACTGATCCCTCGGCACGCCTCCTAGGGTGGGCGCATGCGAGCCGTGATCGCCGACGGGGCCGGTGGGCCGGAGGTCCTCAGCGTGCAGGAGGTGCCGGACGTCGAGCCGGGGCCCGGGGAGGTGGCGATCGCCGTCGCGGCGACAGCGGTCAACCGGGCCGACCTGCTTCAGCGGCAGGGCTTCTACCCGCCTCCGAAGGGCGCCTCGGACGTCATCGGCCTGGAGTGCAGCGGCACGGTCGCGGCCCTCGGCGAGGGCGTCGAGGGCTGGGCGGTCGGCGACGAGGTGTGCGCGCTGCTCGCCGGCGGCGGCTACGCCTCGCGGGTCGTCGTGCCCGCCGGGCAGGTGATGCCGGTGCCGGACGGGATCGACCTGGTCACCGCCGCGGCCGTGCCGGAGGTCGCCTGCACCGTCTGGTCCAACCTGTTCATGGTCGCCGGGCTGCGCCCCGGGGAGAACCTGCTCGTGCACGGCGGCGCCGGCGGCATCGGGACCTTCGCGATCCAGCTCGCCGCGGCGACCGGCGCGCGGGTGATGACCACCAGCGGGACGGCCGAGAAGCTGGCGTACTGCCGCGAGCTGGGCGCGGACGTGACGATCAACTACCGCGACGAGGACTTCGTCGAGGCGGTGCGGGCCGCGACCGACGGGGCCGGCGCCGACGTGGTGCTCGACAACATGGGCGCGAAGTACCTCGGCCGCAACGTCGACGTCCTCGCCCCCGAGGGCCGGCTGGTCATCATCGGCATGCAGGGCGGGACCAAGGGCGAGCTCGACATCGCCAAGCTCCTCGGCAAGCGCGGCGCGGTCATCGCCACCTCGCTGCGCGGCCGACCGGTCGAGGGCAAGAGCGCGATCTGCGCCTCGGTCGTCGAGCACGTCTGGCCGCTGCTCGCCGAGGCGTCGGTGCGCCCGGTCGTGCACGGCACGATGCCGCTCGAGGACGTCGTGCGCGCGCACGAGCTGATGGAGTCCGGCGAGCACACCGGCAAGATCGTGCTGACCCTCTGAGCCCGCCGGGCTGGGTGGGAGGGACTATGTTCGAAGTCATGACCGGTCCTGCGGAGGAGCCCCAGCAGCACGTCGTCGTCGTCGGCCCCGACGGCCAGCCCCTGGGGTCCGTGCCCGTCTCGGCCCTCCAGGAGCAGGTGGGCGGCGCTCCCGAGCCTGCCGGTGAGGAGGACGAGGAGCAGCGCTCGGTCACCGAGCTGGTCGAGCAGCCGGCGAAGGTGATGCGGATCGGCGGGATGATCCGCCAGCTCCTCGACGAGGTGAAGGCCGCGCCCCTCGACGAGGCCAGCCGCAACCGGCTCAAGGACATCCACGCCGCCTCCATCAAGGAGCTCGAGGCCGGGCTCGCGCCCGAGCTGGTCGAGGAGCTGAGCCGGCTCGCGCTCCCCTTCACCGAGGACGCCACGCCGTCGGAGGGCGAGCTCCGGATCGCCCAGGCGCAGCTCGTCGGGTGGCTCGAGGGCCTCTTCCACGGGATCCAGACCGCGATCTACGCCCAGCAGGTCGCCGCCCGCGCGCAGTTCGAGCAGATCCGCCGCTCGCTCCCGCCCGGCGCCGTGCCCGGCGCCGCCGGCGCCATGCCCACGATGGGCCAGCAGCCGCGGCAGGACCCGGGCGGCGCGGCCGCGCCCGGCGAGTCCGGAGGCATGTACCTCTGACCCCCTCCCGTCGTACGACGGGAAGGGCCGGGCAGCTCCCGGCAGCAGGTCCTAGCGGCGCCCGAGGCGCCGGACCACGGCGAGCCCGAGCAGCCCGACGATCACCATCGCCAGCCCGGGGGCGGCGGTGCGGGTCAGCGGGGCCGGCTCGCTGTCGGCGACCCGGGTGAACGCGGCGGTCTCCGGCGCGGGCGCGACCGGCGTGGTGCCGGGGCCGAGCAGCCGGGTGACCTGGCCGACGATCTGGTCATCGGCCGGGGCGGTGCGGCCGGCGCCGTCGGCGCTCCAGCCGTTGGCGCGACGCTCGACGAAGAAGAGGTACGTGGTGCCGGTGGCCAGCTCACCGAGGCCCGCGACGCAGGACCGGCCGCCGGCGCCGGCGACGCGCTCGGTGCGGACCTCCACCTGCTCGGTCGACAGCCCGCCCTTCCAGACCCGCTCGACGGTGACCTGCTGTTCGTAGCGGGTGGTCGACCCCGACGAGCCGGCCCGCGCGGCGGACTCCACGGTGCCGAGGAAGACGGCGTCGGCCCGCCGGGTCGCGTCCTGGACGGTCACCGTCGGACAGGCGGGCGGGGCCGCCGGTGCGGCGACGGCCGGGGCGGCCACCGGCCCCGCGACGCACGCGGCGCCGAGCAGGGCGGTCGCCAGGGCACGTCGGAGCACGGGGAGCATCAGAACAGATCAGAGGTCGAAGACACCAGCCAGGACCCGCGCGACGCCGTCCTCGTCGTGGCCGGGCGCGACGTGCGAGGCGGTGGCGGTCACGGTGGGGTGCGCGTCGGCCATGGCGTACGCCGTCCCGGCCCAGGACAGCATCGGCAGGTCGTTGGGCATGTCGCCGAAGGCGATGACGTCCTCGGCGCCGACGCCGAGGTCGGTGCAGAGCAGCTCGAGGGTCGAGGCCTTGGTGACACCGGGTCCGCTGACCTCCAGCAGCGTGGTCGAGGAGGACCAGGTGAAGGTGAGCCGCCCGGCGTTGACCTCCTCGGCGCGGTCCCAGAAGTCCTGGGCCCCGAGCTCCTCGTGGCGAACCAGCAGCTTCAGCGGCGGCCGGGCGAGCAGGTCCTCGACCGGGCCGCGGCGCGAACCGAGCGGCATCGGGTAGCGCTCCATGAAGTGCGGCTCCAGGCCGATCCCGTCCAGGTCCTCCACGGCGTACGACGTGCCGGGCACGGCCGCGCGCAGGTCGCGGCAGACCTCGAGCGCGACGCCCGGCGGGATGGGTCGCTCGAGGTGGACGCTGCTGCGGGCGACGTCCCAGACCAGGGCGCCGTTGGAGACGATCGCCAGGCCGTGCTCCCCGACGTGCTCGAAGACCTCCTCGGCCCACCGCAGCGGGCGGCCGGTGACGAAGACGACCGGGACGCCGAGCGCCTCGACCTTCGCGAGCACCTCGGCGGTGTAGTCCGACACGGTGCCGTCGGAGCGGACCAGGGTGCCGTCGAGGTCGGTGGCGACCAGGCGGGGGCGCCTCACCTCGGCCTCACGTCGGCAACGGGCGGGCCATGACGAGCTCGCCCTCCTCGTTCGCGCCCCGCAGCTCGGTGAAGCCGCACTTCGCGAGCACCCGGATGCTCGCGGCGTTGGTGGGCTCGACGCTGGCGCGGACCCGCACCCCGTGCCGGTCGGCCTCGGCGAGCAGCCCCTGGAGCGCCTCGGTGGCGAACCCGTAGCCGCGGGCCTCGGGGACCAGCCCGTAGCCCACCTCGACCTCGGGCACGCCGTCGGCCGCCGGCTCGGGCGGGCCGAAGAACCCGATCGAACCGAGCGCGGTGACGCCGCGCACCACGTGCCGCGGGCCCCACGGGTCGCCGTCGCGCCAGATCGTGGTCGCGTCGAGGTCGTCGCGGCGGGGGTAGTCCGCGTGCCAGCCCGGACGGCGCTCGCCGGCGCGGAAGGCCGCGACGTCGTCGGCCGTCCACAGCGGCAGGCGCAGCCGCTCGGTGCTGAGCATCGCGGGGAGGGTCACGCGGGGAACCAGCGCGCGATCTCCTGCGCCGCGCCGTCCTCGCCGACCGTGGCGGTCACCGCGTCGGCGGCCGCGCGGACGACCTCGATGGCCTGCCCCATCGCCACCCCGCGGCCGGCCCACTCCAGCATCTCGATGTCGTTGCGGCCGTCGCCGATCGCCAGGACGTCGGCGGCGGTGCAGCCCAGCTCGGCGCAGACCCGCTCGAGGCCGGAGGCCTTGGAGACGCCGATGGGAGCGATGTCGAGCCAGGCGGTCCAGCCGACGATGTAGTTGGTGCCGTGCAGCCCGAGCTCCGCGGCGAGGGCGACGAACTCGTCGGCGGTCGCCTCGGGGTCGCGGATGATCACGCGGCTGACCGGGCCGGCGACGAGGTCCTCGAGGTCGGTGACGATCATGTCGCCGGACAGCTCGCCCTCGGGGAAGTGCGAGGTGACGCGGTAGCCCACGCCGCGCTCCTCGACGGCCACCAGCGCCTTCGGGTGCCGCTCGAGGACGGCCTTGACGGCCTCCCCGGCGTCGAAGGTCTCCTCGTGGACGACCTCCAACGGCGGGTAGCGGAAGACCACCGCGCCGTTCGAGGCGACGACCCACAGCGGGTCGTCGTCGACGTGCACGCCCGGGTGGAGGTCGAGCAGGTCGGCGATGGTCGTCATGCCGTGCGGGGAGCGACCCGAGGCGAGCACCACGTGGCCGCCGGCCTCGCGGACGCGGCGCACGGCGTCGTACACGGCGGGCGCGATCTCCTCGTGGGTGCTCCCGCCGCCCTCGACCCACTTCAGCAGGGTCCCGTCGATGTCGAGCGCGACGACCTTCGGCTGCCAGCCGTCGGTGCCCGGGGCCGGTGCGCTCACGGGGCCACCGGCTCGAGCACCTCGCGGCCGCCCATGTACGGCTGCAGCGCCTTCGGGACGCGCACCGACCCGTCGGCCTGCTGGTGGGTCTCGAGGATCGCCACGATTGTGCGCGGGATGGCGGTCAGCGTGCCGTTGAGCGTCGCGGCCGGCTTCACCTCGCCGTCCTGGCGGACCCGGATGTCGAGGCGGCGCGACTGGAACTCGGTGCAGTTCGAGGTCGAGGTGAGCTCGCGGTACCGGCCCTGCGTGGGGATCCAGGCCTCGCAGTCGAACTTGCGGATCGCGGAGAGCCCGAGGTCGCCGGTCGCCACGTCGATGACGCGGTAGGCCAGCTCGAGCTTGTCGAGGAACTCCTTCTCCCACCCGAGCAGCCGCTGGTGCTCGGCGTAGGACTCCTCGAGGGTCGAGTAGACGAACATCTCGACCTTGTCGAACCAGTGGACGCGGATGATCCCCTTGGTGTCCTTGCCGTGCGAGCCGGCCTCCTTGCGGAAGCAGGGGCTGAACGCGGCGTACCGCAGGGGCAGCGACGCGCCGTCGAGGATCTCGTCGGAGTGGTACGCCGCCATCGGCACCTCCGAGGTGCCGACCAGGTAGAGGTCCTCGCCCTCGATCCGGTAGACGTCGTCGGCGGCCTGGCCGAGGAAGCCGGTGCCCTCCATGGCCCGCGGGCGCACCAGCGAGGGCGCGACGACCTGGGTGAAGCCGGCCTCGCGGGCCTGCTCCATCGCGAGGTTGACCAGCGCCAGCTCCAGCTGCGCGCCGACGCCGGTGAGGAAGTAGAAGCGCGAGCCGGACACCTTGGCGCCCCGCTCGAGGTCGATCGCGCCGAGCATCCGGCCGAGCTCGATGTGGTCGCGCGGCTCGAAGCCCTCCGCGACGAAGTCCCGGGGCGTGCCGATCTCCTCGAGGACCACGAAGTCGTCCTCGCCGCCCTCGGGGGCCTCCGGCGCGGCGAGGTTCGGCAGCGACATCAGCGCCGCCTGCCACTCCTCCTCGGCAGCGGCCTGGGCGGCCTCGGCCTGCTTGACCTCGGCGGCCAGCGCCTTGGTGCGAGCCAGCAGGTCGGCCTTCTCCTCGCCCTGGGCCTTGGCGACCTGCTTGCCGAGCTGCTTCTGCTCGGCGCGGCGGGACTCGAAGGTGCCGATCGCGGCGCGGCGGGCGGCGTCGGCGGAGAGCGCGCGGTCGACCACCTCGTCGGACAGCCCGCGCTTGGCCTGGGCGGCGCGCACGCGGTCGGGGTCGTCGCGGAGGATGCGGGGGTCGATCATGTCGGCAAGGCTAGCCGCCGGGCTCGGGGCGCCTCACGCGAGTTCCGGGCACGTGCTACCGGCGGGTCATACTGTCGAGGTGCTGGACCGCCCCCGCGTCGCCCCCCTGACCTGGGCCGCCGCCTTCTTCGTGCTCCTGGCGCTGCTCGGCATCGGGGTCGTGCAGGGCTGGGGCCCGCTCGCCGCCTTCGACGAGCGCGGCGACCCCGCCCAGCAGTGGGCGGTCGACGTCGACTGGCTGTCCGGCCCGCTGCGCTGGATCGAGGTCGCGTTCTCGACGATCGGGATGACGATCCTGACGATCGTGGTCGCGGCGGCGATGTTCTCCAAGAAGCACGTCCGCGCGGCGGCGTACGTCGTGGCCGTCATGGTCGCCACGTCGTTGGCGACCACCGGGATCAAGCTGTGGACCGCCCGGGACCGGCCGGAGTGGCAGCTGGGCGAGGCGCTGCTGAGCACCAAGTCCTTCCCCTCCGGCCACGCGTCCTCGGTGGCGGCCTTCGGCGGCGTGCTCGTCGTGCTGGTCGCGATGCTGGTGCGCCGCTCGAGCGCCCGCCGGCCGGCGTACGTCGGCATCGTGGTGCTGGTCGTCGTGGTCTGCCTGGACCGGGTGCTGCTGGGCCGGCACTTCCCCTCCGACGTGATCGGCGGGGTGCTGCTCGGCGCCGGCATGGTGCTGCTCGGGCTCGCGGTGCTCAACCCGCTGCCGCGCAGCATCGCGGGCCGCTCCGAGCCGCTGCCCGAGGTCTTCGAGTCCCAGCACCGGCTCGCGGTCGTGGTCAACCCGATCAAGGTCGAGGACCTCGACGACTTCCGCGCCACGGTCACCGCGATGGCCCGCGACGCCGGCTGGTCCGAGCCGCGGTGGCACTACACGACCGTCGAGGACCCCGGCGGCGGGATGGCCGAGCAGGCCGCGGTCGAGGGGTCCGACCTGGTCCTCGTCTGCGGCGGCGACGGCACGGTGCGCGAGGTGTGCGCCGAGCTCGCCGGCACCGGCATCCCCGTCGGCATCATCCCGGCCGGCACCGGCAACCTGCTGGCCCGCAACCTCGGCATCCCGCTCTACCTCCGCTCGGCCATCGACATCGGGCTCAACGGGCAGGACCGTGCGATCGACCTGGTGCGCGTCGAGGGCGACGGCGTGGAGCCGGACACCCACTTCATGGTGATGGCCGGCATGGGCTTCGACGCCGCGATCATGGAGGGCGTCAACGAGGAGCTGAAGAAGAAGGTCGGCTGGGTCGCCTACGTCGTCTCCGGGCTGAAGTCGCTGATGTTCCCGGCCGTGAAGGTGGAGATCTCCGTCGACGGCGGCGAGTTCACCAAGCACCGCGCCCGCACCGTGGTGGTCGGCAACGTCGGGTTCCTCCAGGCCGGCATGCCGCTGCTGCCCGACGCCGCCATCGACGACGGCCAGCTCGACGTGGTGATCCTGCACCCGGGCAACTTCTTCGCCTGGGTCCCGCTCGCCTGGCGGGTCATGCTCAAGCGGCCGCACACCGACGAGCTCGTCGACCGCAAGACCGGCGCCTCGGTCGTGGTGCGCGCCGAGAAGGACACCCCGCGCCAGCTCGACGGCGACTCCATCGGCCCCGGCCGCGAGCTGAGCATGGAGTGCATCCACGGACGCCTGCTCGTGCGCGTCCCCCGCTGACCGCTGCTCGGCAGCCGGTCAGGGCTGGTCAGGGCTGGTCAGGGGCTGCTCAGGGGCGGGCGGCGGAGATCGCCTCCTCCTCCTCGGGGGAGAGCTGCTGCTCGCAGGTCCAGCCCGCGACCGTCTTGGCGTAGGTGCGCGAGTCGCTGCGGCCGTGGATCGAGGTGAGCACCACGCCGTTGCCGCCGTCGTCGACCAGCGCCAGCGACCAGGACAGGTGCCCGCCCATGTCGCCGAACGCGTCGTACCGCACGACCGCGAGGTGCCGCAGCGCGTCGCGGGTCTCGGCGCGCAGCGCGGCGACCTCCTGACGCAGGCCGTGCACGTCCTCGGGGAGCGCGTCGACCGGCGCGGTCCGAGGACCGGAGGCCGTACGCCGCAGCGCGAGGACCGCGAAGGCCACGGCGAGGAGGGCGACCAGCAGGGAGAGCACCACGAGGACGACCACGGCGCCGACCCTAGACTGCGGCCGTGCCCGACGCCCGACGCATCGCCTACCAGGGCGAACCAGGAGCCAACTCCCACATCGTGTGCGCCCAGCACTACCCCGACTGGGAGGCCGTGCCATGCGCGTCCTTCGAGGACGTCTTCGCCGCCGTCGAGCCCGGCCCCGGGATCGAACCCAGCGCCGACCTGGCGATGATCCCGATCGACAACTCCATCGCCGGCCGGGTGGCCGACATCCACCACTTCCTGCCCGGCTCGGGCCTGCACATCATCGGCGAGCACTTCCTGCGCATCCGGTTCCACCTGATGGGGGTGCCGGGCGCCTCGCTGGACACGATCCGGACCGTCCACAGCCACGTCCACGCGCTCGGCCAGTGCCGCAAGATCATCCGCGAGCACGGGCTGACCCCCGTCATCTCCGGCGACACCGCCGGCGCCGCGCGCGAGGTGGCCGAGGCCGCCGACCCGACCCAGGCGGCGATCTCCCCGCCGCTGGCCGCCGAGATCTACGGGCTGGAGGTGCTGGCCGAGGACGTCGAGGACGAGGACCACAACACCACCCGCTTCGTCGTGCTCTCCCCCGAGCTCATCCAGGCCGAGCGCGGGGCCGGCCCGGTGGTCACCAGCTTCATCTTCAACGTCCGCAACCTGCCCGCCGCGCTCTACAAGGCGCTCGGCGGGTTCGCGACCAACGGCGTGAACCTGACCAAGCTGGAGAGCTACATGGTCGGCGGGGAGTTCACCGCCACCCAGTTCCTCTGCGAGGTCGACGGCCACCCCGAGGACCCCGCCCTGGCCCGCGCCCTGGAGGAGCTGGCCTTCTTCACCACCGACATCAAGGTGCTCGGCGTCTACCCCGCCGACCCGTTCCGCGCCTGAGGTACCCGCTGCGCGAGCGGCGGGCCGGCGACCTACGCTTCACCGTCGCCCCCTCCCGCGAGAAAGCAGCACCCCATGGACCTCGCCGTCGCGGCGATCGCCTTCGGCACGATCTTCCTCGTCGAGCTGCCGGACAAGACCTTCCTGGCCACGCTCGTCCTCTCCACCCGCTACCGCCCGCTGCTGGTGTGGCTCGGGGTCGGCCTGGCCTTCGCGGTGCAGACCACGATCGCGGTGCTGCTGGGCCACGCGGCCTCCTTCCTGCCCGAGGAGGTCGTCAAGATCGCGGCGGCCGTGCTGTTCCTCATCGGCGCGTTCGTGCTGCTGCGCGAGGCGCGCGCCCACCAGCGTGACGCGGCGGCCGACGAGGGCCAGGAGTTCGCCGAGAAGGCGAAGCCGGCCACCGGCTGGCGGGCGGTGCTCGCCTCGTTCCTGGTGCTGCTGGCCGCGGAGTGGGGCGACCTGAGCCAGCTGCTCACCATCTCGCTGGTGGCGCGGTACGACGCGCCGTTCGAGGTCTTCCTCGGCGCGCTCGGCGCGCTGCTCGCCGTGAGCGGCCTGGCCGTGCTCGCCGGCCGCACCCTGATGCGCTGGCTGCCGATGCACGTGCTCTTCTACGCCGGCGCCGCGGTGTGCCTGGTCCTGGAGGCGTTCCTGATCTGGGAGCTGCTCGGCTGACCACCGCCGGCCCCCTACAGTCCTGGACATGACCGCGCCCGAGAGCACCCCCGGCCCCCACGGCGCGGACAGCGAGGTCGGCCGGCTGCGGACCGTCGTCCTGCACCGACCCGGGCCCGAGCTCAAGCGGCTGACCCCGCGCAACAACGACAAGCTGCTCTTCGACGGGATCCCGTGGGTCGCCCGCGCCCAGGAGGAGCACGACGCCTTCGCCGAGGCGCTGCGGGCGCGCGAGGTCGAGGTGCTCTACCTGACCGAGCTGCTGACCGAGACCCTCGAGCTGGAGTCGGCCCGCCACCACGCCATCACCGCGGCGCTGTCCGGGCTGCACCTCGGCGACACGATGCGGGCCTACCTGGCGCGGTTCCTCCGCGAGGCCTCGCCCGCCGAGCTGACCGAGTACCTCACCGCCGGCATCCGCAACGACGAGGTCCGCGGCGGCTTCGGGCTGGTCACCTCGCTGCTGGCCAGCGACGACTTCCTCGTCGACCCGCTCCCCAACCTGCTGTTCACCCGCGACTCCAGCGTGTGGGTGCGCGACCGGGTCGCGGTCACCTCGCTCTCGATGCCGGCTCGCAAGCGCGAGACCCAGCTGACCGAGCTGATCTACACCGAGCACCCCCGCTTCCGCGGCACCGGCCGCATCCACGGCTGGCACAGCGAGTACGTCGAGGGCGGCGACGTGCTGCTGCTCGCGCCGGGCGTCATCGCGGTCGGCGTCGGCGAGCGGACCACCCCGGCCGGCGTCGAGCGGCTGGCCCGGCAGGTCTTCCAGGCCGACCTCGCCCACACGGTGCTGGCCGTCCCGATCGCCCAGGAGCGGGCGACCATGCACCTCGACACGGTCTGCACGATGGTCGACGTCGACAAGATCGTGATGTACCCGAACGTCGCCGACTCCCTCCGGGCCCACGCCGTCACGCTGGCCGACCCGGCCGGCGGCGTACCCGCCTCGGAGCGGGCGGAGGCCGGCGAGCTGACCCTGCACGTCGCCGAGGCCGAGCCGTTCCTGGTCGCGGCCGCGAAGGCGATGGGGATCGACACGCTGCACCAGATCGACACCGGCCTGGACCCGGTGACCGCCGAGCGGGAGCAGTGGGACGACGGCAACAACACCCTGGCGCTGGCGCCGCGGGTGGCGGTGGCCTACGAGCGCAACGTCGAGACCAACGACCGGCTCGAGGCCGCCGGCATCGAGGTCGTCCGGATCGCGGGCTCCGAGCTCGGCTCGGGCCGGGGCGGGCCGCGCTGCATGAGCTGCCCGGTCACCCGGGACCCGCTGCCCGCCTGACCGGGGCGCCGCAGGGCGGGGTGGTGTGGTGCCCGTCTCCTTCCCACCTCGGTGGTGGTCTGCGAGGATCTGGCGCGGGGAGGGTCCGCTGTCGCACCGTTCGCGGTGAGGAAGGAACGCACATGAGCGTCTCGTTCTTCGAGAACTTCACCCCGCAGGAGGTCGCCCGGATCAGTGCCGCCGGCACCCGGGTCCACCTGCCCGAGGGGTGGTCGCCCATCTCGGAGCGGACCCCCGCCGACAAGGCCTACATCCTGCTCGACGGCCGCGTGTCGGTCCGCCGGGGCAAGGAGGAGATCGCCCAGCTCGGCCCGGGCGACATCATGGGCGAGAAGGCGATCGTCGGGCACTCGCTGCGGACCGCGTCGATCGTGGCGCTGACCCCGCTCGACCTCATCCACCTCACGTCCGAGGCGGTCGAGCGGCTGTGCGAGGAGATGCCGTCGTTCCGCGAGGCGCTGAACGCCGTGGTCGAGTCGCGCTAGTCGTGACCCGTGCCAGGCGGCGGGGTCAGCGGATGGTGACCTGACGCCCCGCCAGGCCCGACCGCGCCGCGCGCTGCTCGGAGGTCAGGTCGGAGGTGTCGGCCAGCGCCTCGGCGAGGTCCTGGGCGAACCGGTCGGCCGGCTCCTCGAGCACCTCGGCGCCGGTGCCGAGCGGCAGGTCCCAGACCGGCGCGAGCAGGCCGTGGGCGCGGAACATGCCCACGAAGCGGGAGTCGGGCACGAGCACGTCGCGGCCGGCCACGTGCAGCCGGGCCAGCGCGGTGAGCAGGTCGTCCTCGGGCTCGGGCATGACCCAGCGCAGGTGCTCCTTGGTGCCGACGTTGGTCCAGTACGCCGCCTCGACGCTGGTCAGCCGGGCGGTCGGGGTGGCCGCGCTGTTGGCCTGCTCGAGCGCGGCCTCCATCCCGGTGGTGTCCTCGAGGTCGGCGATCCAGAACTCGAAGCCGTCGTGCACGGTCACCTCAAGCTTGTCGCCGGTGATCAGGTCCTGCAGGCGGGGGCCCTCCGCGGGGGGCTCGACGAGGCCGACGATCCCGGGCTTCTCGGCGGCGAGCGCCTCCTGGAGCGCGGCGGCGAGGTCGCGGGAGGGGTCGCCGAAGGAGTGCTGGACCTGCAGCCCGAGCCAGGTCTGGCCGCTCTCGCGGGCCATCGCGGGCGCGGCCATCGGCAGCAGCGAGGCGAGCAGCACGGGGCGCTCGGGGTCGTCCTTGAGGGTCAGCGGGGCGGTCGCGGCCGGCACCAGCTCGCGCATCGCGACGATGTCGCACTCCGAGGGCAGGCCCTCGAAGGGACGCGCGACGTAGGGCGCGGCGCCGCCGGGCGCACCGTGGCAGGCCTTGTACCGCTTGCCCGACCCGCAGGGGCAGGGCTGGCGCGGGCCGACCTCGCCCTCGGCGAGCGGCTGCGCGGTACGGGACTTGGTGCGGGACTTCTTCGCCATGCCTCGAAGACTAGGCGCCGAGCTCCTCGAGGATGAACGCCGGGCGGTCGGTGATGACCGCACGGACGCCGAGCTCGAGGCACAGGTCGAGGTGCTCGCGGGTGTTCACGGTCCACACGTGCATGCCGTGGCCAGCCCGGGTGATCCGCGGGCCGAGCCACGGGTGGTCGGCCAGCTCCTCGACGCCGGGCCCGACCAGCCAGTCGCGACCGATCACCCGGCGCAGGGCGGGCCAGTACTGCGCGCGCTCCATCAGCATCACCCGCGGGACCTCGGGGGCGAGCCGCTCGATGCGCTGGAGCGCGGTGAAGCTGAAGCTCATCACCCGGGCCGGCGTGCCGGCGCGGTGCCAGCCGAAGTCGCGCAGCACCTCCACGACCCGCTTCTCGACCAGGCCGCTGTACCGGGTCGGGTGCTTGGTCTCGATCGCCACCTCGATCCGGCGGTCGTAGTCGGCGGCCACCTCGCACAGCTTGCGCAGCGTCAGCACGCGGTGGTGCTCCTCGTCGCGCTCGGGCGCCTCGTCGTCGAGGTCGGCCCAGGGGTTCTTCCACGAGGCGAAGTCCAGCTCGGCCAGCTCCGCGAGCTCCATGGTGGACACGAGCCCCCGCCGGCTCGCGGTGCGGCGGACGTTCCGGTCGTGCACGCAGACCAGGTGGCCGTCGGCGGTCAGCCGGACGTCGCACTCCAGCGCGTCGGCGCCGGCGTCGAGCGCGGCGACGTACGCCCCGAGCGTGTGCTCGGCGCGCTCGTCGCTGGCCCCACGGTGGGCGACGACCTGGGGACGGCTCGCCGCGCTGGCGGGGTCGGGAGGCACGGGGACATGCTCCACCACGGGGGTCAGCGAGCGCGAAGGAACCTGCCGAAGTGCGGGACGGTGAAGGCCACCGAGCCGCGTTCGCCCGAGTAGACCAGGCCCTTCTTGATCAGGCCGTCGCGCGCCGGGGAGAGCGACTGCGGCTTGCGGTCGAGGTGCCGGGCGACCTCCGCGGTGGCGACCGGCCCGTCGCCGTCGGCGCCGAGGTCGGCCATCGCGGTCATGTAGTCGCGCTCGGCCGGGGTGGCCCGCTCGTAGCGGGCGCCGAAGAACCCGATCGCGAGCTCGGCCTCCGCCAGCGGTGCGGCCTCGGCGACGTCGGCGACCGTGATCGGCGAGCCGACGGCGGCGTCCCAGACGACCTTGCCGTAGGCCTGCACGAAGTAGGGGTAGCCGTCGGTGAGCCGGTAGAGCTCGTCGAGCGCGCCGGGCTCGAAGTCGACGCCCTCCTCCGCGGCCGGGACCCGCCAGGCCCGGTCGGCCATCTCGCGCGGCAGCCGGTCGACGGAGACGTAGCGGAAGAGCCGCTCGGCGTAGGACTTCGAGGCCGCGAGCGCGACCGGGAGGTGCGGCAGGCCGGCGCCGACGACGACCAGCGGCGCGCCCTGCTGGCTGATCTCGTGGCAGGCCCCGCACAGCGCCGCGAGCTCGGAGGGCTCGATGTCCTGCATCTCGTCGACGAACAGCCCGATCCCGACGCCGAGGTCGCGGGCCAGGCTCGCCACGTCGGTGAACAGCTCGAGCAGGTCGAGCTCGAGGTCACCGGAGTCCGCGCGCCCCTTGGTCGCCGGGACGTCCAGCGGCGGGACCCAGCCGAGCCCCTTGCGGTCGGTCAGGGTCGTCCGCAGCGCGTAGGACTTGAGCACGCCGGCGACCTCGTCGACCCGGTCGGGGTCGCGGTGCCGGTGCGCCACCTCGCGGACGGCCGCGTGGACGGCCTGCGCGACCGGGACCCGCAGGCTCCGCTCGGGGCGGGCCTCGATCTTCCCGGTCCCCCAGGCCCGGCGCACGGCCTGGCCACGCAGGGCGTTGAGCAGGACCGTCTTGCCGACCCCGCGCAGGCCGGAGAGCACCATGCTCCGCTCCGGCCGACCCGCCGCCACCCGCTCGAGGGTGATCTCGAACTGCTCGAGCTCGCGGTCGCGGCCGGCGAGCTCGGGCGGGCGCTGCCCGGCGCCGGGGGCGTACGGGTTGCGGATCGGGTCCATGCCGCGACCGTATCGGCGATATCTGCCCGTCTAGTGCATTCGCTAGACGCGTGTCGACGGAGGTAGCGCTCCCCCGACCGCCAGGTCGTACTGCTCGTCGAGCCCGCCGCGCAGCACGTCGATCAGGGCCGGGACCTCCTCGACGGTGAGCCGGAAGGAGCCGGCGCAGGTGTCGTCGCGCCACAGCGAGAGCACGACCAGCCCGGACTCGTGGTGCCAGGAGACCCGCAGCGCGCGGGCGCCGCCCCGGGCGTCGAGGTGGATCGAGCCCGAGACCGGGAGCGGTCGCGCGGCGGTCATCGGCCCATCGTGCACCCGCGGGGGCGGCTTGTCACCGGGGTCGCCCCACGGGGGTGCGGGGAGCACCGCGAGAAGTACGACGCCTGAACCCGCCCACGTTCTCGGGCACGGGGCCTGGACGCGCTGCCTAGACTCGCGACGTGCCCGAGCTGCCCGAGGTGGAAGCGCTGGCCCTCGACCTCAAGGGCCGGCTCGACGGGCGCGCGATCGTGGCGGTCCACGTCGCGGCGTTCAGCGCGCTGAAGACCTTCGACCCGCCGCTCTCGGCGCTCGAGGGGACCCTCGTGGACGACGTGACGCGGCACGGGAAGTTCCTCGACCTCGACTGCTCCGGCACGCACCTGGTGCTCCACCTCGCGCGCGCCGGCTGGGTCCGGTGGCGCGAGGAGGTGCCGGCGATCCCGCCGAAGCCGAGCAGCAAGTCGACGCTCGCGGTCCGGATCGTGCTCGACGACGGCTCGGGGCTCGACGTCACCGAGGCCGGCACCCGCAAGAGCCTGGCGATGTACGTCGTCCGCGACCCGCTCGACGTACCCGGCATCGCCTCGCTCGGGCCCGACCCGCTCACCGACGACTTCACCGTCGAGCGGCTCGGCGAGATCCTCCAGCGCGAGGGGCGCAAGCAGATCAAGGGCGTGCTGCGCCACCAGGGGACGATCGCCGGCATCGGCAACGCCTACTCCGACGAGATCCTGCACGCGGCGCGGATGTCGCCGTACAAGCCGGCGAGCTCGATCGAGGGCGACGAGCTCCAGACCCTGTACGACGCGTTGCGGACCACCGTCGGCGACGCGGTCGAGCGCTCGCGGGGCCTGGCGGCCAGCGAGCTGAAGGGCGAGAAGAAGTCGCACCTGGCCGTCCACGGCCGCACCGGCCAGCCGTGCCCGGTCTGCGGCGACGTGGTCCGCGAGGTGTCCTTCGCCGACTCCAGCCTGCAGTACTGCCCGACCTGCCAGACCGGCGGCAAGCCGCTCGCCGACCGGCGGATGTCGAAGCTGCTGAAGTAGCGGCGGCCAGTGGCCGGCGGCCGCCCTGCCGGGCCGGCCCGTCCGCCGGTCACACTGGAGCCATGAACCCGATCCCGACCGTGTCGATCGACGGCGTACCGCAGCCCCTGCCGGAGGGCGTGAGCGTGCTCGACGTGCGCGAGCCGGTCGAGTGGGAGCACGGGCACATCGAGGGCGCGGTGCACATCCCGCTGATGGAGCTGCCCCAGCGCCGCGCCGAGGTGCCGGAGGGCCAGGTCCTGGTGGTGTGCCGGGTGGGCGGCCGATCCGCGCAGGCGGTCGGCTACCTCGTCCAGCAGGGCCACGACGTGGTGAACCTCGACGGCGGGATGCTCGACTGGGCGGCGGCCGGCCGGCCGATGGTCAGCGAGAACGGCCGGCCGCCCCAGGTCGCCTGAGGTCGTCTCAGGTCGTCCGCAGGCCCGCGGGCCGCGGACTTATCAGGGGAGTCCTGCACATATCGGGGCAAATCTGCCGTGGTGTGTGCAGGGGTCCCCGGTTAACCGGGGACTCCTGCACCAGCCCGACGATCAGGGAGCCGGCGACTCCGTCGAGCTCTCCTGGCCCTCGGGAACCTCCGGGGTCTCCGCGCTCTCCCCGTCACCCGGCATGCCCGGCATGGCGTTCGCGCAGTTCTCCGAGATCCAGGTGTTGAGCGCCGTGGCGTCCTCCTGCTCGCTCTCGGAGTAGTCCTGGCTGTCCTGGAGGTCCTCGAGGTCGCTGACGTCCTCGATGCTGGAGGCCTCGTCGAGCACGAGCTCGAAGCCGCGGCGGGCGTCCTCGGGCAGCTCCTCGGGGGTGCCGACCTCGCGCATCTGGTCGCTCCAGTCCTGGAGCGCCTCGACGGCTGCCTTCTCCTGCTCCTCCTGGCTGGCGTCCGTCGGCGCGGAGAGCAGCGAGTCGAAGATGCTGCTGTAGGCCTCGCAGAACTGCTCGGGGGTGGCGTCGTCGGGGGCCGAGCTGGCGTCGTCGTCACCCCCGCACGCGGCGGCGAACGGGGCGACCAGCAGCAGCGAGGAGGTCGCGGCGGCGCGGCGCAGGGTGAGCGTGGAGAGAAGCATCGGTGTCCTCAGGGTTCGGTGTCTGGTGCGGCGGCGGGCCGGTCGGCCTGACGGCGCTGGCTCACCCTGCCCAGCCTGGCACGCTTCACTCCTCGCCGATCGCCCGCCCCGGGTCGGCGCCCGGGTCGGCGCCCGGGACCGCGCCCGGGACCGCGCCCCGGGCCAGGCCCGCCGGCAGCGGCAGGCGCAGGGCGCGGCGCAGCCGGGCCAGGTACGTCGCCCGGGGCACCTCGACCACGCCGAGGGAGGCCAGGTGCGGGGTCGACCACTGCACGTCGAGCAGCCGGTCGGCGGCGTGGTCGTCGCGGAGCCGCTCGACCAGCCCGACGAGCGCGACCTTGGAGGCGTCCCGCGCCCGGTGGAACATCGACTCCCCCGCGAACAGCCCGCCGATCGCGACGCCGTACAACCCGCCGAGCAGCTCGCCGTCGCGCCACGCCTCGACCGAGTGCGCCCAGCCGAGCTCGTGCAGGCGCAGGTACGCCGCCCGGATGTCGGCATCGATCCAGCCCTGCGGCCGGGTGGGATCGCCGCAGGCGTCGACGACCTCGGCGAAGGCGGTGTCGACCCGGATCTCGTAGTCGCGGCAGGCCCGGCGCAGCGACCGGGAGACCACGAGCCCGTCGAGCGGCAGCACCCCGCGGTGCACCGGGCTGAACCAGTACACCGGGTCCCCGGGCGTGCCCGAGGGCATGGGGAACAGCCCGTTCCGGTAGGCCGAGAGCAGCGTCCCGGGCGCGAGGTCGGCGCCGATCGCGACCAGGTCGTCGTCGGCGTCGTACAGCGCCGGGTCGCCGAACGCCCAGGCGGAGGGCGGGGGCTCGACGGGCTCGACGGGCGGGCGTGCGGGCTCGGGCACGCGCCGACGTTAGCGACCCCTCCCTACGATGACGCCATGAGCGTCAAGCGCAGCGTCACCGGCCACCTCGGCAGGCAGCTCGCCCCCCGGATCGCCCAGCTCGCGCCGGGCCTGACCACCTCGTTCGTCCGCGAGGCGCTGCACCGCGCGATCCAGGGCGTCGGGCCGCTCCCGGCGGCCGCCGCCGCGGCCGAGAAGCAGCTCTCCGAGCAGCGCGGCGACGTCGGCCGGGCCGTGCACGAGGTGATCGAGAACCACGTGCGGTACTCCGGCGCCAGCGGGTTCACCACCAACGTCGGCGGGCTGGTCACCGCCGCGGTGACGATCCCGGCCAACATCACCGGCCAGGCGCTCATCCAGTGCCGGATGATCGCCGGCATCGCCCACCTGCGCGGCTACGACCTCGAGGACCCGCGCGTGCGCAATGCCGTCCTGGTGACGCTGCTCGGCGAGGACAAGGTCGACGAGCTGGTCAAGAAGCGCAAGCTGCCGGCCCCGCCGATGGCGCTGGCCACCGCGCCGGCGCACGACCCCGACCTCGACGCGATCGTCTCCGCGGAGGTCGCCTCGGAGCTGATCACCAAGGTCGCCGGCAAGCGGATCGCGACCACGGTCGGTCGGCGGGTGCCGGTGGTCGGCGGGATCGTCGGCATGGGCGCCGACGGGTACGCCACCTGGCGGGTCGGCCGCTACGCCGACCGCGAGCTCCTGCCCCGCACCCGGCGGTAGACCGCGAGCGCGCCGCGCCCGACGCGGCCGCCCTGGAGGCGGCGGACGACCTTCTCGCGCAGCCGGTAGGAGGGCCGCAGGTAGGAGCGCTCCAGCGCCCGGCGGCTCTCCTCGAGCTCGCCGTGCAGCCGCGCCTCCTCCTCGCGCAGGCGGACGTTCTCCAGCAGCAGCGCGCGGATCGCCTCGACGGCGGCGCCGGCCACCTGCTTCTCCGCGGGCCGGTCGGGGTCGGACCAGCGCGAGAGCGGCGGGGCGCCGGTCAGGTCGTGGAGGTCGCCGACGACGTCGTACCCGCGCCGGGAGACCTCGTCGGCCCACGAGGTCGCGAGCTGCTGGGCCCAGGGGTGCACGTCGGGCGGGAGCGCCAGGCGCGGGGAGCGGGTGCGCCGGGAGAGGGTCTGGTGGGCGAGCAGCTCGCGCACCAGCGGGCGGTACTGGGCGGGCTCGACGACCTTGTTGACCGCCAGGTTGATCCGCCGCAGCAGCGCGGTCTCCGGGACGCCCAGGGAGGGGTTGGAGCGCTCCGCGTGGAGGTCGAGGTCGACGTCGTCGAGGCCGAAGGTGCGGCTGAACCGCTGCCACAGCAGCTCCGGCGGGCCGCCCGGCGGCGGCACCGTCACCAGGTGCACCTGCTCCGGGGGCAGGTCGTGGCCCCAGCGGTCGAGGATGTCGGGGATCTCCTGCACGCCCCAGAACCACGTGGCGATCCGGCTCTCCCGGGCGGGGTCGCGGACCTGGTCGAGGAACGCCGCGTAGCTGACGGTGCTGCGGTGCTTGACGTTCTCCTGCCACTCCGCGGGGATCTGGCGGACCAGGTCGCGCACCGAGAGCACGAGGTGGACCTCGGTGCCCGCGCCGTGCCCGAGCGACTCCAGCGCCCGCCCGACCTGGGAGCGGGACGCGGTGGCGAGGATCTCGTGGCTGATGATCGCGGTGCCGCGGTGCTCCCGCACCCGCTCGGCGAGCCGGTCCCACGCCCCCACGGCCTCGGTCTCCAGGCCGCCCCAGGGCAGGCGCATCAGGTCCAGCGCGGCCAGGAAGTGGGCGTCGAAGCGGTCGGCGGGGTAGAGGATGCCGTGCTGGGCGAGCACCCGTTGGTTGCGGAACAGCACGTCCTGGAGGTAGGACGTGCCGGTCTTCGGGGTGCCGACGTGGAGGAGCACCTTGGCGCTCATCGGTCCTCGTTCCCCCCGTCGCTGGCGGTCTCGGTCGTGGTGGCGGTGGTGGTGGCGGTCTCGTTGGCGGTCCCGAGCGGGGTCTCGGCCGGGCCCGCGAGGAGCAGGCGCACGGCGAGGTCCAGCACGCCGTGCTCGGACGGCTCCAGCGCCCCCGCGGCCTCCCGAGGCAGCAGCTGGCCGGGATCGCCGACGACAGGGTAGCCAGCGGCGAGGACGGCCGCGTGCACCCGCCCCGCCTGCTCGTCCGCCCACCCCCGGTGCTCGGGAGGTACGACGAGGGGCGGGCCGCCGAGGGCGACCAGCCGCGGGACGAGCACCTCGCGGAGCACCCGCGCGCGCCGCTCGGGCCGCACGAGCAGGCCGAGCACCGGGGCGGTCCGTCGCGCCAGCTCGACACCGTCGGCGGGCAGCACGGGCGCGGGGGCCAGCGGCGTTCGGGTGCCGGTGAGCCGGGGCAGCGCGGCCGGGTCGAGGACCAGGCGGACCCGCTCGCGCCCGCCCCGCTCCTCCCACGTGCGGAGCGTGGCGAGCACGTCGACCCGCGGCGGCACCCGGTCGCGCGCGACGGCGTCGCCGAGCCAGTCGCGCCACGGCGGCGCGCCCTCGCCGAGGACCCGGTGGGCCCAGGCGTGGGTGAGCATCGTGGCGAGGTCGGTGGCCAGCACCAGCGCGAGCGCGCCGCGGCCGCCGGGGGCGCGGCCGCGGCGGCGCAGCTCGGCGCGGGCCGCGTCGGCCAGCCAGGGGTCGCCGACCAGGCGGAAGCGCCGGCGCCAGGGCCGCCGCGCGGTCGGGAGGTCCGGCAGCGCGGTGGCCACCAGGTCGTCGGCCAGCACCGAGGTGGCCACGCGGACCAGCTCGTCGTCGGGCAGGTCGGCGGGGTCGACCGGCCGGGGGCCGAACGGGCCGGGGTCCACGGCGCCGACGAGCTCGAGGTCGGGGCGGCCGCGACCGGGCGCGCTCGCGCTCAGCACGCGACGTACCAGCTCGGGGGTGGGGCGGCCGGCCAGGTTGACCCGGCGCAGCAGCTCCAGCTGCTGGGCGCCGGGGAGCACCCGGCCGCGGGCCTCGGCCTCGCCGGTCCAGGCCGCCCACGGCGTCGTGCCGCCCTCGCGCAGGGAGGCGACCCACCCCCAGGCGCGTCGCTCGCCCGAGGTCCCGGACGTCACTGCCGCCGCAGCCGGTCGAGCTGAGCGCGGGCCTTGCGCAGCGGCGCCTGCTCGGGGTCGTTGCGGCGCGCGGCCTCGCGGGTCATCGCGCCGAGGGCGTCGAGGGCGACGACGAGCTGCTGCTTGGGCGGGACCCGGTCGGGGTCCTGCCACGGCTCGGTCGGGGGCGGGCCGGGCCGCAGCTCCTCGAGGTCGCCGACCACGTCGATGCCCGACCCCTCGGCCCAGTCGATCCAGCGCTGCGCCTGCTCCTCGGCCCAGGGGTACATCTCGGGGGGCAGCCGGACCGGCGCCGAGGTCCGGTCGACGAGCTCGCCCTGGGCGAGCATCTCGCGGATCAGCTCGTCGTAGGCCGCCTCGCGCCGCGTCGCGCGGTCCATGCGCCGGTTGAGCCGGCGGATCACCTGGGTCTCGGTGATCCCGAGGGACTGGTTGGTCCGGTCGCTGTCGCGCGGAGCCCAGGCCGGGTCGATGCCCAGCGCCCGGCAGAAGCGCAGCCACAGCTCGTCGCTGCTCGCGCGGACGACCCGGCGCGGCGGCACGGTGACCAGGTGGACCTGCTCGGGCGGCAGGTCGGCGGCCCAGGTGCCCAGCACGGTGGGCAGGTCGAAGGCGCGGGAGAACCACGGCCGGCCCTCGCGGGTGCGGGCGAGGAAGCGGCGGTAGGTCCACTTGCGGCCCTGCTTGATGCTCTCCTGCCACGCGGCCGGGACCTGGCGGGCGAGGTCGCGGGCGCTGTAGACGACGTGCAGCTCGGTGCCGGGGCCGCCGAGGTCGCGCTTGGCGCGGGCGACCTGCGCCCGGTTCGCGGGGGCGAGGATCTCGTGGCTGACCACGACGGTGCCCGAGGTACGGCGGACCTTGCGCACCAGCGCGTCCCAGGCGCCCTCGGCGTGGCCGGGCGGGCCGCCCCAGTCCTGGTCGAGCAGGTCGAGCGCGGCACGGAAGTGGAAGAGCGCCGGGGTCACCAGGGGCGACCCGGTCGGCACGTGGACACCGTGCTTGGCCAGCGTCCGGGCGTTGAGGGTCAGCCGGTCCTGGACGTAGGTGGTGCCGGTCTTCGGCGCCCCGACGTGGAGGTAGACGCGGCGGGTGCTCACGACCCCGATCCTGCCAGGGCGCGCACGACCGCCGACGGGCTGGGCCGCCCGAGCTGCCGCGCCATCTCGGCGCTGGTGGCGACGACCGCGTCCAGGTCGACGCCGGTCTCGATGCCCAGCCCCCGCAGCATCCACAGCAGGTCCTCGGTGGCCAGGTTGCCGGTGGCGCTCTCGGCGTACGGGCAGCCGCCCAGGCCGCCGGCGCTGGCGTCGAAGGTGGCGATGCCGGCCTGGAGCGCGGCGTAGGTGTTGGCCAGCGCCTGGCCGTAGGTGTCGTGGAAGTGCATCGCGAGCCGCTCGGGCCCGACGCCGGCCGCGCCGAACGCCGCCACCAGCTCACCGACCCGGCCGGCCGTGCCGACCCCGATGGTGTCGCCGAGGCTGAGCTGCCCGGCGCCGAGGTCGAGCAGCCGCCGGCCCGCCGCGACGACCCGGTCGACGGCGACGTCGCCCTCCCACGGGTCGCCGAAGCACATCGAGAGGTAGGCGCGGACCTCCATGCCGGCGTCGCGGGCGCGCCGCACGGTCGGCTCGAACATCGCGAACTGCTCCTCGAAGGAGCGGTTGAGGTTGCGCTGGGCGAAGGTCTCGGTGGCCGAGCCGAAGATCGCGACGTGGCGGCAGCCCAGCTCCAGGGCCCGGTCCAGGCCGCGGTCGTTGGGGACCAGCACCGGCAGGTCGCGGGCGCGGTCGCCGAGCCGCTCCTCGAGCAGGCCGAGCAGCTCGGCGGCGTCGGCGAGCTGCGGCACCCAGCGGGGGTGGACGAAGCTGGTCGCCTCCACCACGGGCAGGCCGGCGGCCAGGAGCCGCTCGACGAAGGCCGCCTTGACCTCGGTGGGCACCAGCGCCGCCTCGTTCTGCAGCCCGTCGCGGGGGCCGACCTCGTAGACGGTGACGGCGGCGGGGAGCTGGCCGGGGCCGGTGGACGAGGTGCTCATGCCTGCTCGGTACCCGTCACCTCGAACAGGCGCGCCCCCAGCGCCACCTGCGCGCCCGTCACGGCCTCGACCGCGGTGACCGTGCCGTCGTACGGCGCGGTGAGGGCGAACTCCATCTTCATCGCCTCGAGCGCGCCGAGCACGTCCCCGGCCGCGACCCGGTGGCCGACCTCGACGCGTACGTCGAGGACCGTGCCGGGCATCGGGGCGACGACGGTGCCGTCGCCGGCCGCGGGGCCGGTGTCGGCAAGCACGTCGGGCTTGGTGAAGACGTGGCGCTGGCCGTCGAGCACCACCTCGACGGTGTGGGCGCGGGCGTCGACGACCGCGCGGCGGCGGCGGCCCTCGATCTCGAGGACGACGACGTGGCGGGCCGCGGAGACCGCGGTGACCGGGACCCCGTCGACGGTGCCGGGGACCCCGAGGCGGGCCTCGGTCACCACGACCGGGCGGTCGAGCTCGACGAGGACCGGCGCGGGCGGGCCGGAGAGCCGCCAGCCGTCGGCCTGGAAGGGGTGCGGCGCGCTGCCGACCCCGGGGGCGAGGAGGAACGCCGAGGTCCAGGCGGCGAAGAGCCGGGCCTCGTCCGGGCCGGGCGCCGGCACCTCGTGGCGGTCCAGCCAGGCGGTGTCGATGGTGGCGTCGCGGAACTCCTCGCCGGCGACCAGCGCGCGCAGGAAGCCGGTGTTGGTGGTCAGGCCGGTGACCGCGGTCTCGTCGAGCGCGCGGAGCAGCGCCCGTCGGGCGGACTCGCGGTCGGGGCCGTGGGCGATGACCTTGCCGAGCATGGGGTCATAGGAGGTGGAGACGACCTGGCCGTCCTCGAGGGCGTGGTCGACGCGGATGCCCGGCCCGCTCGGCCAGCGGACGATCTCGGCGCGCCCGGCCTGGGGCAGGAAGCCGCCGAAGGCGTCCTCGGCGTAGACCCGCGCCTCGATCGCGTGGCCGGTGATCCACAGCTCGTCCTGGGCGATCCCGAGCGGCTCGCCCGCGGCGACGCGCAGCTGGAGCTCGACCAGGTCGAGCCCGCCGGTGATCGCCTCGGTGACCGGGTGCTCGACCTGGAGCCGGGTGTTCATCTCCAGGAAGTAGAACTCGCCGGTGTCGGCGTCGAGGAGGAACTCCACGGTGCCCGCACCGACGTACCCGACCTGCTCGGCCAGGGCGACGGCCGCCGAGGTGATCCGGTGCCGCAGCCCCGCGTCGATGGTCGGGGCGGGCGCCTCCTCGAGCACCTTCTGGTGCCGGCGCTGGGTGGAGCAGTCGCGCTCGAAGAGGTGGACGACGTTGCCGTGGGTGTCGCCGAGGACCTGGACCTCGATGTGGCGGCCGCGCTCGACGTACCGCTCCACGAGCAGGGTGTCGTCGCCGAAGGCGCTCGCCGCCTCGCGCGCGGCGGCCGCGCGGGCCTCGGGGAGCTCGGCGGCCGAGCGGACCACGCGCATGCCCTTGCCGCCGCCCCCGGCCGCGGCCTTGACCAGCACCGGGTAGGTGAGGTCGGCCGGGTCGTCGTCCAGGCCGTACGCCGGCACGACGGGCACGCCGGCGGTCACCGCGAGGTCGCGGGCGAGGTCCTTGCGGCCCATCTGCTCCATGACCTGGGCGCTCGGCCCGACCAGGGTGATGCCGGCCGCCTCCAGCGCGGCGGCGAAGGCCGAGCGCTCGGACAGGAAGCCGTAGCCGGGGTGCACCGCGTCGGCGCCGACCCGCACCGCGGCCGCGACGACCTCCTCGACGTCGAGGTAGCTGCCGACCCGGACCGCGTCGTCGGCGGCGAGGACGTGCGGCGCGGAAGCGCCACCGGACATCTCAGCGTCGGTGTGGATCGCGACCGTGCGGATGCCGAGGCGGGCCGCGGTGCGGAAGACGCGCAGCGCGATCTCGCCGCGGTTGGCCACCATCAGGGTGCGGATGTTCACGACTCAGCCCTCCGAGGGGTCGGGGTCCCCGTGGCGTTGTTCGCGGAGGAGCGAAGCGGGGGAGCGAAGAACGTCATGGGGTGACCTCACATCCTGAAGACGCCGTAGGACGGCGTCGGGATCGGGGCGTGGGCGGCGGCCGCGAGGCCCATGCCGAGCACGCGGCGGGTGTCGACGGGGTCGATGACGCCGTCGTCCCAGAGCCGGGCGGTGGCGTAGTACGGCGAGCCCTGGGTCTCGTACTGCTCGCGGATCGGGGCCTTGAACGCCTCGTCCTCGGGCTTCCCGGCGACGGTCGCGAGCACCGAGGCGGCCTGCTCGCCGCCCATGACCGAGATCCGGGCGTTGGGCCACATCCACAGGAAGCGGGGGTCGTAGGCGCGCCCGCACATGCCGTAGTTGCCGGCGCCGAAGGAGCCGCCGATGACGACGGTGAACTTCGGGACGACGGAGCAGGCGACCGCGGTGACCAGCTTGGCGCCGTCGCGGGCGATGCCCTTGTTCTCGTACTCCCGGCCGACCATGAAGCCGGAGATGTTCTGCAGGAAGACCAGCGGGATGCCGCGCTGGTTGCACAGCTCGATGAAGTGCGCGCCCTTGAGCGCCGACTCCCCGAACAGGATGCCGTTGTTGGCGACGATCCCCACCGGGTGGCCCCAGATCCGGGCGAACCCGGTCACCAGCGTCTCGCCGTAGAGCTTCTTGAACTCCTGGAACCGGCTGCCGTCGACGACGCGGCGGATCACCTCGCGCACGTCGTACGGCGTGCGCGTGTCGGTGGGGACGACGTCGTACAGGGTCTCGGGGTCCTCGGCCGGCTCCTCGACCTCGGTCACCTCCCACGGCGCCGCGGACCCGGACCCGGCCCGGTGCGGGGGTCGCTCGAAGGTGGCGACGATCGAGCGGACGATCGCGAGCGCGTGGGCGTCGTCCTCGGCGAGGTGGTCCACGACACCGGAGGTGCGGGCGTGCACGTCGCCGCCGCCGAGCTCCTCGGCGGTGACGACCTCGCCGGTCGCGGCCTTCACCAGCGGCGGGCCGCCGAGGAAGATCGTGCCCTGCTCCTTGACGATGACGGTCTCGTCCGACATCGCCGGCACGTAGGCGCCGCCGGCGGTGCAGGAGCCCATGACGCTGGCGATCTGCGGGATGCCGCGCGCGGAGAGGTTGGCCTGGTTGAAGAAGATCCGGCCGAAGTGCTCGCGGTCGGGGAAGACCTCGTCCTGGAGCGGCAGGAACGCGCCGCCGGAGTCGACGAGGTAGACGCAGGGCAGGTGGTTGTCGGCCGCGACCTGCTGGGCGCGCAGGTGCTTCTTGACCGTCACCGGGTAGTAGGTGCCGCCCTTGACGGTCGCGTCGTTGGCGACGACCACGCACTCGCGCCCGCTGATCCGGCCGATGCCGGTCACGACGCCGGCCGAGGGCACCGGCGTCTCCCCCGGCGCGCCGTACATCCCCGTGGCCGCGAGCGGGCTCAGCTCGAGGAACGCGCTGCCCGGGTCGAGCAGCCGGTCGACGCGGTCGCGGACGAGCATCTTGCCGCGCGCGGTGTGCTTCTCGCGGGCAGCCGCCGAGCCGCCGAGCCGGGCGGTCGCCAGCCGCTCCCGCAAGTCCTCGACGGACGATCTCAGGTCCTGGGTCACGTTGGCAGGTTAGCGATCGTTAACCGGTACCGTCGAACGACCGGGCGCGTCCGGCCTCCGGACGCCCATTGTCGAGTTGAACAGTCGACAATACGCTGACTCGCGCCCGTCCCACCTTTGGAGGAACACCGTGCCGCACAGCCCCGAGACCCTCGCCGTCCACGCCGGCCAGGAGCAGGCCGACCCCGCGACCAACGCGCGCGCCGTGCCGATCTACCAGACGACGTCCTACGTCTTCAACGACACCGAGCACGCCGCCAACCTGTTCTCGCTGGCCGAGCCCGGGAACATCTACACGCGGATCATGAACCCGACCCAGTCGGTCTTCGAGGACCGGGTCAACCAGCTCGAGGGCGGTGTCGGCGCGCTCGCCACGGCCAGCGGCTCGGCCGCGACCACGTACGCCGTGCTGAACCTCTGCTACGCCGGCGACAACATCGTCGCGCTCTCCACGCTCTACGGCGGCACCTACGCGCTGTTCGCCCACACGCTCCCGCAGTTCGGCATCGAGGTGCGCTTCGTCGACCCCGAGAAGCCCGAGGAGCTCGCCCAGCACGTCGACGAGAAGACCAAGATGGTCTTCGGCGAGACCATCGGCAACCCCAAGATCAACGTCATCGACCTCCCCGCCTGGTCCGAGGCCGCGCACGCCCAGGGCCTGCCGCTGGTCATCGACAACACCACGCCCTCGCCCTACCTGGTCCGCGCGATCGAGCAGGGCGCCGACGTCATCGTGCACGCCGCGACCAAGTACATCGGCGGCCACGGCACCTCCATCGGCGGCGTGATCGTCGACTCCGGCAAGTTCGACTGGGCCGCGCACTCCGAGCGGTTCCCCGGCCTGACCAAGCCCGACCCGGCCTACCACGGCGCGGTCTGGACCGAGGCGGCCGGCCCGGCGGCGTACATCATCCGGGCGCGCACGGTGCTGCTGCGCAACACCGGTGCGGCGATCACCCCGATGAACTCCTGGCTCTTCCTCCAGGGCCTGGAGACCCTCCACCTGCGCATGGAGCGGCACAGCGAGAACGCGCTGGCGGTCGCGAAGTACCTCGAGAGCCACGACGCCGTGTCGTGGGTCAGCTACCCCGGCCTGGAGTCCAGCCCCTACAAGGAGGTCGCGGACCGCACCTTCACCGGCAAGGGGTACGGCGGCCTGGTCAGCTTCGGCCTCAAGGCCGGGCGCGACGGCGGCCGGTCGTTCATCGAGTCGCTGGAGCTGTTCAGCCACCTGGCCAACATCGGCGACGCGAAGTCCCTGGCGATCCACAACGCCACCACGACCCACTCCCAGCTCACGCCCGAGGAGCTGGTCGCGGCCGGCGTGCCCGAGGACATGGTGCGGCTCTCGATCGGCATCGAGCACGTCGACGACATCATCGCCGACCTCGAGCAGGCGCTGACCGCCACCAAGTGACGCTCCGCGGCAGCAGCCTGTGACCGGTCCGCTCGGCTACGTCGAGACCCAGCGGGTCGTCCTCTTCACCGAGGACGACCCGCTGGTCCTGCGTGGCGGCGGCCGGCTCGACCACGTCGAGGTGGCCTACGAGACGTACGGCGAGCTCTCGCCCGCCCGCGACAACGCGGTCTTCGTCTGCCACGCGCTCACCGGCGACGCCCACGCCGCGGGGCTGCACCTCGGCGCGAAGAAGCGCGGCTGGTGGGACAACCTGATCGGTCCGGGCAAGCCGGTCGACACCGACCGGTTCTTCGTGGTCTCGGCCAACCTGCTCGGCGGCTGCTCGGGCACCACCGGGCCGCTCTCGACGAACCCCGCCACGGGCGCGGCGTACGGCCTGGACTTCCCGATGCTGCACATGAGCGACCTGGTCGCCGTGCACCGGCGGCTGCTCGCCTCCCTCGGCGTCGCGCGGCTGCACGCGGCCGTCGGCGGCTCGCTCGGCGGGATGCAGGTGCTCCAGTGGGTCATCGACGCGCCCGACGAGATCGACCGAGCCGTCGTCGTGGCGGCCTCCTCGCGGCTGACCCCGGAGAACATCGCCTTCTCCTCCGTCGCCCGCGAGGCGATCATGAGCGACCCGGACTTCCACGAGGGGCGGTACGCCGAGAAGGGCGTCCAGCCGCGGCTGGGCCAGAAGGTCGCGCGGATGATGGCCCACATCACCTACGTCTCGGCCGCCTCCCTCGAGACGAAGTTCGGCCGCCGCCGCACCGGCAGCGGCGACGACTGGACGATGGGGCCCGACTTCGAGGTCGAGCACTACCTCCAGCACCAGGGCGAGACGTTCCTCGACCGCTTCGACGCGCTGTCCTACCTCTACCTGACCCGGCTGCTGGACTACTTCGACCCCTTCGCCGACCCCTGGACCGCCGACCGGATCCGCTCGACCGCCACCCGCTTCCAGCTCACCTCCTTCGACAGCGACTGGCGCTTCGACACCGGCCAGTCCGCGCGGATGGCCCGCGAGCTCGCCGCCTGCGGCGTCGCCGTCGACCACGTCGAGCTCCCCTCGCCCTGGGGGCACGACTCGTTCCTCCTCGAGCCGCCCGGCTACCACGACCGGTTGCGGGCGTTCCTCGTCGGTTGAGGGTGCGGAGGGGGCGCGCGTACCACCTTTAGGTGGGATTTGACCGCTTCTGGGCCAATATTTTGACCCGGAAGCGGGTGCGTCCCACCTAAAGGTGGGACGCGACCCCCACGCCCCGACCCGCCCCGGTTAACGACCGCTAACCTGCGGGGGTGAGCCGGAGAACCCAGATCCTGGCGACCGCGGCCGAGCTGTTCGCGGCGCGGGGCTTCCACGGGGTGTCCGTGGCCGACCTGGGGGCGGCGTGCGGGATCAGCGGGCCGGCGCTCTACAAGCACTTCCCGTCCAAGGACGCGATGCTGGCCGAGATGCTGGTCTCGATCAGCGAGGAGCTGCTCACGGTCGGCCGGCGGCGGGTCGAGGAGGCGCCGGACGCGGCGGCCGCGCTCGCGGCGCTGGTGGACTGGCACGTCTCCTTCGCGCTGGGCCAGCGGGCGCTGATCGTGGTGCAGGACCGCGACTGGGAGTCGTTGCCGGCGACCGCGCGGGAGCAGGTCCGCTCCCTGCAGCGTGAGTACGTCGACCTGTGGGCCGAGCAGCTCCGGTCGGTGCACGAGGGGCTGGCGCTCGACCGCGCGCGGGCGATGGCGCACGCGACGTTCGGCCTGCTCAACTCCACCCCGCACAGCGGGCTCCTGCCCGACGAGCCGATGCACGCGCTGCTCGCCGAGATGGCGCTGGCCGCCCTCGGCGTGCGCCCGCACTGACCCGGCCGCACTGAACCCGCGGGTCAGGCCACGAGCCGCCAGCCGGCGACGTCGATGAGGAAGTGGCACAGCACCAGCGCGCCCAGGTAGAACGTGGCGACCGCCAGGGCCGCGGCGACCCGGGCCGGGAGCGGGCGCCCGCGGACCGCGGCGAAGGCGGTGGCCGTCGCCCAGCCGAGGGCGACCTCGGCGGGCAGGACGTAGAGCGCGACGCCGAGCACGCGGTGGGTCTCCCCGGCCGGCTCCCAGAGCCCGAGGGAGGGGGCGAGCACCTCGGCGCCGAGGAAGACCAGCCCCGCCAGCAGCGCGGCCCGCCCGGGGCGGCCACCCGCCAGCGCGACGGCGAGGAACAGCGGCGCGACCCACATCGCGGCCATCGCCAGCGGGATGACGTCGTCGACCCGCGGGCCGCCGGTGTCGGGGAAGCGCAGGGTGCCGACCAGGTCGGCGAGGACCCAGTCGGGGAGCAGCTGGAAGAGCGAGACCAGCGCCAGGAACCCGGTCAGCGCGAGCAGGTCCGCGCGGCCGGTCGCGCGGCACACCGCGGCCAGCGCGACGACGTACCCGACCACGACCAGCAGCACGCCCCAGCCCTGGGCCGGCGCGTCCAGCGAGAGCGCGACCGCCCCGCCCGCGAAGAGGCCGGCGTGGACGGCGACGAGCGGGGCCAGGCCCGCGCGCGAGGCCCCGGCCGGTGCGGGCGCGAGGGTCGTGGTCACGCCCGTCACCGTAGTGACGCGGGCGCCCCCGCGCCGGTGATCCGCGCGACGCCGCCGCGCGCGCGGCCTAGTCTCGACGGGTGCGCAGCCGGCTCGTGGTCCTGGTGCTGGCCGCGGTCCTCGGGGCCGGCGGCGGGGTGACCGCCGCGCTGGTGGACCGCCCGGCGCCCGAGCCGGAGGCCGCGGACCCGCTGCGGCTGGGGGTCGAGCGGGCCGACCTCGGCTGCACCGGCCAGGCCGCGCTCGTCGTGGCCGTCGGCGACACCCCGGCCGCGCTGCGCGGAGCGGTGGCCGACCACGGCGACCGGGTCCGGTACCTGCGCACCCGCGACTCCTGCGCCACCCGCTGGAGCGCCAACGAGGACCACCCGGTGCCGACGTGGGCGGCCTACCTCGGCCCCTACGACGACCTCGCCGAGCCCTGCGCGGAGCGGATGACCCTCGACCACAAGGGCGACGGCGTCACGGTGCTGACCGACGGCACCACCGACCTGGTCCGCTGCGTGTGCGTGCTGCCGACCACCGCGATGCCCGACCTCCACCTCGGGATGCCCGTCGACCCCGAGCTCGGCATCTGGGTCCGGGCGCTCCAGGGGATGCTCGTCGACCTCGACCCCGTGCGCTTCCCCGAGGAGCGCGTCACCGGCCGCTACGACGAGGCGACCGCCGCCCGGATGGCGCCGCTCCAGGCCTTCAACGACATCGCGCCCGGCCCCGTCGAGGAGCCCTCGTGGCGCGCCCTGCGCGACCGGGCCTGCGGCGGCTACGACTTCTGACCGAGCCCCTGAGGGGGCTCCGGACCGGGGTCCCGTCCGGCCGCTCAGAGCAGGTGGTCGACCGTGTGGCCCTGGGCGAGCAGGTCGAGCGCCCGGGCGGCGCGCAGCGCGGCGTCGTACGCCGTGTCCTCGTCGGTCGCGGTCGGCTCGTCCGCGCTCGCCGGGCCGGAGCGGGCGTGCAGCCGGGCGAGCAGCTCCTCGCGCGGCAGTCCCCGCAGGTGGAGCAGCACGAACGGGTCGGCCTCGAGCAGCCACCCGAGCTGGGTGAGCACCCCGAGGGCGTGCACGCACGGGTCGGTCCAGCCCTCGCAGGTGCAGGTCGCGCCGAGCTCCCCGCCGTAGGGCAGCAGCTCCACCCCGACGTCCTCGGCCTGCTCGACCAGGGCGTGCGGCAGGTCCCCGGCCAACAGCGCCGCGACCCGGCCGGCCTCGGCGGCGACGGTCTCGACGAACGCCTCGCGGGCCCCCTCGTCCAGCACCGGCACGGTGCCGGAGGTCGTCCACAGCCCTCCGTCGTCCTCGACGGCCGCGACGAACGTCCCGACGTCGACGATGATCCCGCCGACCCGGCCCGAGCGGGCCAGCCGCCGGGCGGCGACCAGGTCCGCCTCGTCGTACGCCGCCTCCTCGACCGCCCGCGACCAGGCCCGCGCCCACCAGCTCGCCGCCCGCCCGCCGCCGCGCCGCGGGGGGACGCGCGGGTGCACCACCCGGGTCGGGCCGGCCACCTCAGGCCTCCGGCCGCAGCGTGACCAGGTCGCGCAGGTCGGCGTCGGAGAGCTCGGTGAAGGCCGCCTCGCCGCTGGCCAGCACGGAGTCGGCCAGGGCGCGCTTGCGGGTGAGCAGCTCGGCGACCCGCTCCTCGATGGTCCCGCGGGTGATCATCCGGTGCACCTGGACCGGCTTGGTCTGCCCGATCCGGTAGGCGCGGTCGGTCGCCTGCTCCTCGACCGCGGGGTTCCACCAGCGGTCGAGGTGGATGACGTGGTCGGCGCGGGTGAGGTTGAGCCCGGTGCCGCCGGCCTTGAGGGAGAGCAGGAAGACCGGCACGGGGGCCGGTTCGTCGGGCGCGCCGCCCTGGAAGCGGGCCACCATCGCCTCCCGCTCGCGGACCGGCGTGCCGCCGTGGAGCAGCTGGTGGCCGATGCCGAGCCGGGTCAGGTGCGCCTCGACGAGGCGGGCCATGGCGACGTACTGGGTGAAGACCAGGGCGGCCCCGCCCTCGGCGACGACAGTGGCGAGCAGCTCCTCGAGCAGGTCGAGCTTCTGCGAGCGGCCCGCGAGCCGGACCGCGCCGGACTGCTTGAGGAACTGGGCGGGGTGGTTGCAGATCTGCTTCAGGCCGGTCAGCAGCGCGAGGACCAGGCCGCGCCGGGTGTCCTCGTCGGCGCGCTCGATGCGCTCCATCGTGTCGCGGACGAACGCCTCGTAGAGCACGACCTGCTCCCGGGTCAGCCGGAGCGGGTGGTCGGTCTCGGTCTTCGCGGGCAGCTCGGGGGCGATACCGGGGTCGGACTTGCGGCGGCGCAGCAGGAACGGCCCGATCAGGTCGGCGAACTGCCGCGCCTTGGTGGGCTCCAGGCCGGACTCGATCGGCGCGGCCCACACCTTGCGGAAGGCGTTGCGGCTGCCGAGGAGGCCGGGCGTGGCCCAGTCGAGCACCGACCACAGCTCGGTGAGGTCGTTCTCGATCGGCGTGCCGGTGAGCGCGACCCGCGCCCGCGAGGGGATGGTGCGCAGCGCGCGGGCGGTGGCGGTGCGGGCGTTCTTCACGTGCTGGGCCTCATCGGCGACGACGAGGTCCCAGCCGACCGCGGCGAGCACGGCGGCGTCGCGGCGGGCGGTGCCGTACGTCGTCAGCACGAACCCGGCGTCGGTGCCGGGCAGGCCGTCCTCGAGGCCGGCGAGGTCGCGGCCCGAGCCGTGGAAGCGGCGCACCGGCGTGCCCGGGGCGAACCGGGCGACCTCGGCCTCCCAGTTGCCGAGCAGGCTCGTGGGGCACACGACCAGCGTCGGGCCGGTCGCGCCGCGCTCGCGGCGGTGCAGGTGGAGCGCGATCAGGGTGATCGTCTTGCCCAGGCCCATGTCGTCGGCCAGGCACGCGCCGAGGCCGAGCGAGGTGAGCTCGGCCAGCCAGGTCAGCCCGTGGCGCTGGTAGTCGCGCAGCTCGGCGCGGAGCGCGGCCGGCTGCGGCACCGGCTCGCGGGTGGCCGCGGTGGTCAGCTGCTCGCGCACCCGCTGCAGGCTGGCGCCGACGACCACCTGCTCCTCGGCGTCCTCGACCTGGACGCTCCCGGTGAGCGCGGCCGCCACCGCCTGGGCGGGCGTCGCGGTCCGCACCAGCCGCTTGCGGGCCTTGCGGGCGGTCGCGGGATCGACGACCGTCCAGCTCCCGCGCAGCTTGAGCACCGGGGAGGCGGCCTTCGCCAGCTGGTCCATCTCCTCCTCGGTCAGCGGCTCGCCGTGCAGCGCGAGCTGCCAGCGGAACGCGAAGAGGTCCTCGGTGCCGAGCACCGGCTTGTCCAGCGGCTCCTCGCGGGCCCCGCCCGCCGCGGACCCGCGCGCCGGCGCCGCGTCGAGGACGGTCCGGGCGGTGAGGTCGCGGCCCAGGCTGCGCGGCCACAGCACGTCGACGCCCCGGTCGCGCAGCGCGCCGACGCCCTCCTCGAGCAGGCTGACGATCTCGTCGGTGTCGAGGGTGATCTGGTCGGGGACCCGCAGCTCCAGCATCCGGTCGAGCACCGGCCAGGCCTCGGCCGCCGCCCGCAGCGCGATGGTGGCGTGGGTGCGCGCCCGCTCCCCGAAGCCGTGCGCCGCGTCCGGGCCGGTCTCGACCCAGAGCCGCGCGGCGTCGCAGACGTGGAGCGGGTCCTGCTCGTCGTGCACCTGGAGCACCAGCCGCACGGCGCCCGCGACCAGCTCCTCCTCGTCGGCCTCGACCCGCAGCGAGACGGTCACCAGCGAGGGCAGGTCGCCCAGGCGCCCGCCGCCGGTGCGGTGCCGGTCGATCCGGGCCTGGAGGCGCGCCGCGAATCCCGGGTCGGCCCGCCCGCCGCCCGCCCGCGCGGCCCCCGGTCGGGCGGCACCCGGTCGGGCGGCACCCGGTCGAGCGGGCCCGCTCCCCGACCGGGTCGCCGCGACGGCGGGCCGGCGGTCCGGCCGGGGCGCGGTGCGCGGGACGGCGTCGGCGACCGCGTCGAGCACCTGCCGCACGAGCGCCTCCGCGGCCGCGGCGTCCACGCCGTCGTACGTCCGCGAGCGGGCGAGCATGACCACCCGGTCGGTGTCGGAGTCGTCCAGCGCGGCGATCCGCCAGGACGCCGGCCCGTCGCCGTCCGCCGGCTCCAGGCGCCCCGCCGCGACCAGGCGCAGCCCGAGCAGGGCGGCGCCGGAGAGCAGCCGCACGCTGGGGTGGACGTCGTCGCGGGCGTGGGCCTTGGTCAGCACCGGCAGCGCGGCGCGCATCGGCAGCGCGACGGTCCGCCGGTCGTCGCTGAACTCGACCACGCCGTCGCGCGGCGGGTCACCGGGACGGAACGCGGCCGGTCCGGTGACGGGCACGAAGCTCACTCCGGAGACCGTAACCGGTCTCGCCGACACCCCCGGTACGGTCGCCCCATGAGCATCCTCGACCAGCCGATCAACCGTCTCGACGGCACGCCGACCACCCTCGGCGAGATCACCGGCGGCGGGCCGGCGCTGCTCGTCAACGTGGCGAGCAAGTGCGGGCTGACCCCGCAGTACGCCGGCCTCGAGGCGCTCCAGGAGGAGCTGGCCGGCTCCGGGTTCACCGTCGTCGGGCTGCCCTGCAACCAGTTCCTGGGCCAGGAGCCGGGCACGTCGGAGGAGATCGCGGAGTTCTGCTCCGCGACGTACGGCGTGACGTTCCCGATGACCGAGAAGATCGAGGTCAACGGCGAGGGCCGGCACCCGATCTACGAGGAGCTGGTGCGCACCCCCGACGAGGAGGGCGAGGCCGGCGACGTGCAGTGGAACTTCGAGAAGTTCCTCATCGCCGCCGACGGCACCGTCGTCGGGCGGTTCCGCCCGCGCGTCGAGCCCGACGACCCGCGGCTGCGCGACGCCGTCCGCGCGCTCGCCTCCAGCGGCCGCGCCTGAGGCCCCGCCCCGCAGGGCCGCGACGGTGACCAAGCCCACTTCGCCGCCCGATGACCGGGTAAAGGAATCGCACTAGCCTCCTGCGGTGAGCACAGACCTCTCCAGCACCCCGCCCGGGAGCCCCGGCGCCCCCGCCTCGGACAAGCTCGACCGCCACGTCCTCGTGATCGCCGGCGTCGTCGTCCTCGGCGCGATCATGTCGATCCTCGACATCACCGTCGTCTCGGTCGCGCTGGAGACCTTCCAGCGCGAGTTCGACGCCACGACCGCCCAGGTCGCCTGGACGATGACGGCCTACACCCTGGCCCTGGCCAGCGTGATCCCGCTGACCGGCTGGGCCTCGGACCGGTTCGGCACCAAGCGGCTCTACCTGATCGCGATCGTGCTCTTCTCGGCCGGCTCGGCGCTCTGCGCCGCGGCGACGTCGCTGGAGATGCTGGTCGCGTTCCGGGTGGTCCAGGGCCTCGGCGGCGGCATGCTCGTCCCGCTCGGCATGACGATCCTGACCCGCGCCGCCGGCCCGGAGCGGCTCGGCCGGGTCATGGCCGTCATGGGTGTGCCCATGCTGCTCGGCCCGATCTTCGGCCCCATCCTCGGTGGCGCACTGATCGACAACGCCAGCTGGCACTGGATCTTCCTGATCAACGTCCCGATCGGTGTGGCGACCATCGTCTACGCGGCGATCGTGCTGCCCAAGGACGACGTGGAGCCGTCGGAGACCTTCGACTGGCTCGGCATGGTGCTGCTCTCCCCCGGTCTGGCCGCGTTCCTGTACGGCGTCTCGACCATCCCGGAGACCGGCACGATCCTCGACGCCGAGGTGCTCGTCCCGGCCATCATCGGCCTGCTGCTGATCGCCGCCTTCGTCCCGTGGGCCCTGTCCCGCCGCAACGCCCACCCGCTGGTCGACCTGCGGCTCTTCCAGAACTTCACGCTCACCATCGCGGTGATCGCGATGGCGCTCTTCGCGATGGCCTTCTTCGGCGCCAGCCTGCTCTTCCCGCTGTACTTCCAGCAGGTCCGCGGCGAGGGCGCCCTCGACGCCGGCCTGCTGCTCGCCCCGCAGGGTCTCGGCGCCATGCTGGTGATGCCGCTGGCCGGCGTGCTCACCGACCGGATCGGCCCCGGCAAGATCGTCCTGGTCGGCGTCGCGGTCATCACCGTCGGCATGGGGATGTTCGCCACGCTCGACGCAGAGACGTCGTACTACTTCCTGACGGGCGCGCTCTTCGTCATGGGCCTGGGCATGGGCGCCACGATGATGCCGATCATGACCGCGGCACTGCAGACCCTCCGCGGCCACACCGTCGCCCGCGGCTCCACGCTGCTCAACATCGTCCAGCAGGTCGCCGCCTCGATCGGCACCGCGATCTTCTCGGTGCTGCTCACCAACGGGGTCAAGAACGAGGCCGACCCGACCGCCCTGGCCCTGGGCGAGATCGAGGACGAGTCGCAGCTCCGCGCGTTCCTCGAGCAGACCGGCATCCCCGCCGAGCAGCTGCCCACGATCCTCCGTGACCTCACAGACGACCTCGCCGGCGTCTTCAGCGGCACCTTCTGGATCGCGGCGGCCATGGTGGCCGTCGTGCTCGTGCCGGCGTTCTTCCTGCCGCGCAAGCCCCCCGCCGAGCCGGTCGACCAGACCGCCCTCATGGGGCACTGACGCCCGACTCTTCACCCGCACCACCCGCGCCAGCCCTCGTGCTGCTCAGCGTGCGCTCCGGCGCACGGTGGGCAGCACGAGGCGTTTCGGGGGCCGCGCCGCTCAGCCGGTGACGGCCAGGACGAGCGGCAGCACCTCGGCGGCCCCGGCCCGGCGCAGCGCACGGGCGGCGAGGGTGAGGCTCCAACCGGTGTCGGAGCGGTCGTCCACGAGCAGCACCCGCGCCCCCTCGGGCACGTCGGCGTGCAGGGCCGAGCGGCGACCGACGGCCGCGACCCGCTGCGCGGAGTTCATCGCGCCCTGGCCGGGGGCGACGTCGGGGTCGACGACCGCCCAGGTGCCGACGACCGGCACCTTCAGGTAGCGCGACAGGCCGGAGGCGAGGTCGCTGGTCAGCGTGGGGCGGGTGGCGGACTCGACGACGACGATCGCGTCGACCTGCGGGCGCCACTCCTCGAGCACCTCGACGACCGCGCGGACGAGCGGCACCGGCACCGGCCCGTCGGGCGTGCCGGGGGCGAAGAGCTCCCGCAGCGCCTGGCCGTGCCCGAGGTCGGTCAGCCGGGCGACCGCGCGCCCCTCCGAGGCGCCGTCCTTGATCTTGCCCTTGAGGTCGATCCCGAGGTTGGCCAGCGCGGTCGGCCACATCTTGCGCGGCTCGACGACCACGCCGGGGCGGGAGAGGCGGGCGCCGGCCTCCTCCAGCGCGGCCGCGGAGACCTCGGTGGACAGGTCCAGCCCGCCGCAGTTGTCGCAGCGGCCGCAGTCGGCGGCCTCGGGGTCGTCGAGCTGGTCGCGCAGGAACCGCATCCGGCACCGGTCGGTGGCGATGTAGTCGAGCATCGCCTGCTGCTCGCGCTCGCGGGCCTCGCTCACCCGGCGGTAGCGCTCCGCGTCGTAGCTCCACTCCTGCCCGGTCGACTCCCACCCGCCGCGCACGCGGCGTACGGCGCCGTCGACGTCGAGCACCTTGAGCATCGTCTCCAGGCGGGTCCGGGTCAGCTCGACCCGGGTCTCCAGCGCCGCCGTGCTCATCGGCCGGCCCTCCGCGGCGAGCGCGTCGAGGGTCTGGCGGACCAGCTCCTCGCGCGGGAAGGCCAGCGAGGCGAAGTAGTTCCAGATGTCGCGGTCCTCGGTGGCCGGCAGCAGCACGACGACCGCCTCGTCGGTGCCGCGGCCGGCGCGGCCGACCTGTTGGTAGTAGGCCACCGGTGAGGCCGGGGCGCCCATGTTGACCACGAAGCCGAGCGTCGCGTCGAAGCCCATCCCGAGCGCGCTGGTCGCCACCAGGGCCTTGACCCGGCCCGCAGCGAGGTCCTGCTCGAGGGCCTGCCGCTCGGTGGTGTCGGTCTGCCCGGAGTACGCCGCCACGTCGTGGCCCCGCGAACGCAGGTAGTCCGCGATCTCCTGGGTCGCGGCGACGGTGAGGCAGTAGACGATGCCCGACCCAGGCTGCTCGGCGAGGTGGTCGGCCAGCCAGGCCAGCCGCTGCTCGGCCGTCCGCAGCCGCACCACCCCCAGCCGCAGCGACTCGCGGTCCAGCGACCCGCGCAGCACCAGCACCTGCTGGCCCAGCGGGCCGAGCTGCTCGGCGACGTCGGCGGTCACCCGCTCGTTGGCGGTCGCGGTGGTCGCGAGGACCGGGATCCCGTCGGGCAGCTCGGCCAGCAGCGTGCGGATCCGGCGGTAGTCGGGCCGGAAGTCGTGGCCCCAGTCGGAGATGCAGTGCGCCTCGTCGACCACGAGGAGCCCGCAGGTGGCGGCCAGCTTCGGCAGCACCTCGTCGCGGAAGCCGGGGTTGTTCAGGCGCTCGGGGCTGACCAGCAGGACGTCGACCTCGCCGTCGCGGATCGCCTGGTGCGTCGGCTCCCAGTCCTCGATGTTGGTGGAGTTGATCGTCACCGCGCGGATGCCGGCGCGCTCGGCGGCGGCGATCTGGTTGCGCATGAGCGCCAGCAGCGGGGAGACGATCACGGTCGGCCCGGCGCCCTGGCCGCGCAGCAGCAGGGTGGCCACGAAGTAGACCGCCGACTTGCCCCAACCGGTGCGCTGCACGACCAGCGCGCGGCGGCGGTCGACCGCGAGCGCCTCGATGGCCGACCACTGGTCCTCGCGCAGGACGGCGTCGTCCCTGCCGACCAGGGCGCGCAGGTGCGCCTCGGCCTGCTCGCGGACGTCGGTCGCGCTGCTCGGGGACGGGGCGGCGGCGGGGCTGGTCATGCCGACCTGTCTACCAGCGGCCACGGACGCTCCGCGGTCCCCCTCCACAGCTCCGGCCCGGCGGAGCGGGCGCGGACACACCGGCGGGGGATAGTCCGCCACACCTGCGCCCTTTCCTGGCCCCGCAAGGGCGCTCCTGTGTCGGACTACCCCGCGACCCGGCCCGGCGATGCCCCCCCGGCGATGCCCCCCGGCGATCCCCGGCGATCCCCGGCGATCCCCGGCGACGCCGATCCCGGCATCGGCAACGCCTGTCACCGAGCCGTGGACCCGGGCGTGCCCCGACAGGCGCAGCCTTCTATGGTTTGTCACGTTGTTCGGTACACAAACTTATCCACAGCCGGTGGACGACGACCTCGGTCCCCGGCTGCCCAGCGCCAGGAGAGACGAACCATGGCAAGCACCTCGGGAGCGGCCGCAGCGAGCGCGACCACGCCACCCGCCGACCCGCCACCCGCCGACCCGCCACCCGCCGACCCGCGCCGGGTGGCGATGGCCTCGGCCGTCGGCGCGACCATCGAGTGGTACGACTTCTTCCTCTACGGCACCGCCGCCGGCCTGGTCTTCGACAAGCTCTACTTCAACGGGCTCGACGGACCGGCGGCGCAGTTCGCGGCGTTCGGCACCTTCGCGGTCGGCTTCCTCGCCCGGCCGATCGGCGGGCTGATCTTCGGCCACTACGGCGACCGGATCGGCCGCAAGACCATGCTGATCTGGACGCTGCTGATCATGGGGGTCGGCACCGCCGTGATCGGGATGCTGCCGACGTACGACCAGATCGGCGTGTGGGCGCCGATCCTGCTCGTGGTGCTGCGGATCCTCCAGGGCATCGGCGTGGGCGGCGAGTACGGCGGCGCGGTGCTCCTCGCCGTGGAGTTCGCGCCCGCGCGGCGTCGCGGGTTCTTCGGCAGCTTCGCCCACGTCGGGGTGCCCGGCGGCCTGTTCCTGGCCAGCGGGGCGTTCGCGATCGCCTCGCAGCTGCCCGACGAGGCGTTCCTCGCGTGGGGCTGGCGGGTCTGCTTCCTGCTCAGCATCGTGCTGCTCGCCGTCGGCGCGTGGATCCGGCTCAGCGTCATGGAGACCCCGTCCTTCCAGCGGGTGCAGGAGGACAAGCAGGTCTCGGCGATGCCGGTGACCGAGCTGTTCCGCCGGCAGGGCCGCACGCTGTTCCTCGGCATGGGCACCCGCTTCATCGAGGGGTTCACCTTCAACCTGTTCTCGGTCTACCTGCTCGCCTACGCCGTGGACGAGGTCGGCGTCTCGAAGTCGACCGCGCTGAACTGCATCATGGTCGGCGCGCTGCTCGGCGTCGGGCTGGTGCTCGTCTCCGGCCGGCTCAGCGACCGCGTGGGCCGGCGGCCGGTGTTCGCCTCGGGCGCGGCGTTCGCGCTGGTCTTCGCCTTCCCCGCCGCCTGGATGATCCAGACCGGCTCGACGCTCGGCGTCTTCCTCACCTTCGTCGGCGGGCTCGGCATCATCTACGGCTGGGTCTACGGGCCGCTCGCGGCGTTCTGGAGCGAGCTGTTCGACACCCGCTACCGCTACTCCGCGCTCAGCACGCTCTACCAGGTCTCCGGCATCCTCGCCTCCGGCCTGACCCCGCTGATCGCGGCCTGGCTGGTGACCAAGGGCGACGGCACGCTGTGGCTCGTCGCGACCTACAACGTCGTCGTGGCCGCGATCAGCCTGGTCTGCGCGCAGCTGCTGCCCGAGACCCGCGGCCGCGACCTGACCGAGGACCTCGCGCCGGTGGTCGAGGCCGAGCAGGCTCCCGCCCGGCCGGAGCCGGCCTCGGTCTGAGGACGGTCGCCCGGCGGCGTACGCCGCGCCGCGCCCTCGCGATGAGGGCGCGGCGCTCAGCGGGTCACCAGATGCGGACCCGGCGGTCCGGCTCGAGCCAGAGCCCGTCGCCCTCGCGGGTGCCGAAGACCTCGTGGAACTCCTCGAGGTTGCGCACGATGTTGGCGCGGAACTCCGGCGGGCTGTGCGGGTCGATGGTGAGGTACTGCTGCTCCTGCTGGGTGCGGCGCTTGGTGCGCCACACGTAGGCCCAGTTGAGGAACAGCCGCTGCCGGTCCTCCTCCGCGGCGGTGCCGCCCTCGGAGATCAGGTAGGCCCGGTGGGCGATCGTCAGGCCGCCGAGGTCGCCGATGTTCTCCCCGACGGTCAGCGCGCCGTTGACGTGCTCCCCGGGCAGGTTGCGCGGCTCGAACCCGTCGTACTGCTCGATGAGCGCCTTCGACTTCACCTCGAAGGCGGCCTTGTCCTCGGCGGTCCACCAGTCGTTGAGGTTGCCCTCGCCGTCGTACTGGGCGCCCTGGTCGTCGAAGCCGTGGCCGATCTCGTGGCCGATGACCGCGCCGATCCCGCCGTAGTTCTCCGCCGGGTGGGCGTCGGCGCTGAAGAACGGCTTCTGCAGGATGCCCGCGGGGAAGCAGATCTCGTTGGTGCCGGGGTTGTAGTAGGCGTTGACGGTCTGCGGGAGCATGAACCACTCGTCGCGGTCGACCGGGGAGCCGATCTTGGCCAGCTGCCGGTCGGTCTCGAAGGCCGCGGCGGCCGCGACGTTGCCGAGCAGGTCGTCGGCGGTGACCCGCAGCGCGGAGTAGTCGCGGAACTTCTCGGGGTAGCCGATCTTGGGCCGGAAGGTCGCGAGCTTCTCATAAGCCCGCTGCTTGGTCTCCTCGGTCATCCAGTCCAGCTGGGAGATCGACTCGCGGTAGGCCGCGAGCAGGTTGTCGACCAGGTCGTCCATGAGCGCCTTGGCGGTCGGCGGGAAGTGCCGGCCGACGTACTCCTTGCCGACCGCCTCGCCGATCGCGCCCTCGACGAACGCGACGCCGCGCTTCCAGCGGGCGCGCAGCTCGGGGGTGCCGTTGAGGGTGCGGCCGTAGAAGTCGAAGTTGGTCTCGACGAAGTCGTCGGTCAGGTAGGGCGCGGAGCTGCGCAGGACGTGGCTGAGCAGCCACGGGCGCCACGCGTCGATCGGGACCTCGTCGAGCACGGTCGTGAGGTGGCCGAGGTACGACGGCTGGCGCACGCACGCCTCGGCGAGGGTCTGGTCGCTGCCGCCGAGGTTGGTGACGTAGGCGTCCCAGTCGAAGGCCGGGCACAGCGCCTTGATCTCTGCCAGCGTCATCAGGTTGTAGGTCTTCTGGACGTCGCGGGTCTCGGCGCGCTCCCAGTGGCCGGCGGCCAGGCGGGTGTCGATCTCGAGGACGGTGCGCGCGGCCGCGGCGGCGTGCGGGTGGTCGGCGAGGGCGAAGAGCCGCTCGAGGTAGGCGAGGTAGGCCTCGCGGATCTCGGCGAACTTCTCCTCGCGGTAGTAGGACTCATCGGGCAGGCCGAGCCCGCCCTGGACCAGGTGGAAGAGGTAGCGGTCCGAGCGCCGGTCGTCGGTGTCGACGTAGGAGCCGAAGAGCCCGTGCCCGCCGATCCGCTCGAACTCGCCGAGGAACGCCGCGAGGTCGCGCACGTCGCGCAGGCCTTCGACCGCGTCGACCAGCGGCTTGATCGGGCGGGTGCCGCGCCGGGCGATGGCCTCGGTGTCCATGAAGGAGGCGTAGAGGTCGCCGACCTTGCGGGCGTCCTCGGTCATCGTCGCCGGGTCGCCGGCCGCGAGCTCCTCGATGATCTCCTTGACGTGCGCCTCGGCCGCGTCGGCCAGCTGCACGAACGGGCCCCAGCTCGACCGGTCGCTCGGGATCTCGGTCTCGGCGAGCCAGCGGCCGTTGACGTGGCCGAAGAGGTCGTCCTGCGGGCGGATGTCGGGGTCCATGCCCGGACGGGCGTCATCGAGGATCGTCACGGGACCGACCCTAACCGCCGCGACCCACGACGCCCGGCCGCCGGGACCGCTACGTTCGGCGCCATGAGCGCCCCGATCCGCGTCGTCGCCACGCTGCCCGTCCAGCCCGACCAGGCCGAGGCCGCCCGTGCGGCCCTCGCCGCGCTCGCCGCCGCCTCCCTCGCCGACGACGAGGGCTGCCTGCAGTACGACGCCTTCGAGTCGGCCACCGCCCCCGGCACGTTCGTCACCATCGAGTCCTGGGAGTCCCAGGCCGCCATCGACGCCCACATGGGCGCCCCGCACGTCGCCGAGGCGTTCGGCGTGCTCGGCCCGATCCTCGCCGGCGACGTCGCGATCCATCCGTTGCGGGCGGTCTGAGGGCGCTCGGCTCGGCCTCGGCCTCGGCCTCGGCCTCGGCTCGGGATGGCTCGGCGGGGCGCGTTACGAGCCCCCGCTCGCTCCTGCCGTGGGGCTGCTGGGTCGGGAGGGTCGCGTGGGGCCGGCGTACGGCTTGTAACGCAACGTTCGCCGCTCTTCCTGCACGTTGCAGCGTGCAGGAAGTGTGGCGAACGGTCCGTTACATGACCGGGGCGGGGCGGAACTCGCCGTCCACGAGGAGCGGTACGACGCCGGAGGCTCCGACCTGCGCGGCGACGGCCACGTCGTCGGCGAACCCGAGGTCGGCCAGCTCGCGACCGCCCGCGCAGGCGGCCAGCTCCGCGGGCAGGCGGTCCGCGACCGATCGCCACGCGGCGACGGCCACCCGGGCCTCGGGCGAGGTGGCGACCGGGTCCGCGAGGAGCGTCGCGGGCAACCCCGCGAGGACCGCCCCGGCGCCCCAGAGGTCCTCGGCGGCGGGCCGCAGCGAGCCGTCCGGCCACCGTTCGCCGGCCGGCACGAGGGCGACCGTCGCGCCGGCCGCGACCCGCGGGGCGAGCCAGTCCGCGACGGCGGCCGCGTTGCGGAGCGAGGCCGCCACGACCGCGGGCCCGCCGCCGGCCCCCGCGACCTGAGCCCCACCACCGACCCCGGAGTCACCGGAGCCACCAGCCCCAGAAACACCGACCCCGGCCACATCAGCCCCGGCCCCACCGACCCCAGCCCCACCAACCCCGGAGTCACCGGAGCCACCAGCCCCAGAAACACCGACCCCGGAGCCATCAACCCCGGAGCCATCAGCCCCGGCCCCACCGACCCCGGAGCCACCAGCCCCGGAGCCACCAGCCCCGGAGCCACCAGCCCCAGAGCCACCAGCCCCGGCCCCACCAGCCCCGGCGCCATCAACCCCGGCGCCATCAACCCCGGAGCCACCGACACCGCCGGCCAGCGCCGCGCAGATGGTCGAACCGTTCGGGGAGGGCAGCACCAGCCGCGGCACCCCGGAGATCCGGGTCATCGCGGCCGGCGACAGGGTGACGACCGGCCCACCACCCGGAGCACCCGCCTCATCTGTCCGGGAGAGCGAGCGCGCCTCGAGCCGGCCGACGGCGAGGACGGCGTCCTGCGCGGCGGCGTACGCGCGGGCGCGCTCGTCGCGCCAGCGGAACGGCAGCACGGTGGTGCCGCGCTCGAGGGCGATGCCGAGGGTCGTGGTGAAGGACAGGACGTCGACGACGACGGCCACGTCGGCGGGCCGGTCGCCGCCGGCCACCGCGGCGGCGCCGGTCGGACCCCACTCCAGGCGCACCCGGTAGCCCGGCTGGCGGTGCGCCGGGAGGAACCCCGGGGACCGCGGCTCAGCCACGGACGCGGACGACCGACTTCCCGAGCGTGCGGCGAGCCTCCATGTCGAGCAGCGCCTGGGCGAAGTCCTCGAGCGGGTAGGTCGTGCCGATCGGCGGCTTGACCACGCCGGAGGTCATCATCGGCACCAGCCGCTCCCACTGCTGGGCCATGAAGCCGTCGCGGAGCATCGCGTAGGCGCCCCAGCCGACGCCGCGGACGTCGATGTTGTTGAGCAGCAGCCGGTTGACCTTGACCTGCGGGATGCTCTGGCCCGCGGCGAAGCCGACGACCATCAGCCGGCCCTGCGGCGCCAGCGCCCGCAGCGAGTCGGTGAACAGGTCGCCGCCGACCACGTCGACCACGACGTCGACGCCCACGCCGCCGGTGAGCTCCTTGGCGGCGTCCTTGAAGCCGTCGATGAGCACCGCCTCGTCGGCGCCGGCGTCCCGCGCGACCTTCGCCTTCTCCTCGGTGGAGACGACGGCGATGGTCCGCGCGCCCATGCCCTTGGCGACCTGGATGGTCGCGGTGCCCACGCCACCGGCGGCGCCGTGGACGAGCACGGTCTCGCCCTCGCGCAGGCCGGCCCGGTCGTGGAGGGTGAAGTCGGCGGTCAGGTAGTTCATCGGCAGCGCCGCGCCCTCGTCGTACGACAGCTCGTCGGGCAGCGCGAAGACGAATCCGGCGGGGTTGGCCACGAGCTCCGCCGCGCCGCCCCAGCCGCCGACGCCGGCGACCCGCTGGCCCGGCTCGAAGCCCGGCCCGGAGACGACCGTGCCGGCGAAGTCGACGCCGAGGGTGAACGGCACCTCGGGCTTCATCTGGTACTCCCCGCGGCTCAGCAGGAGGTCCGGGAAGGACACGCCCACGCTGTGCACCTCGACCAGGACGTCGCCCGCGCCCGGCGTGGGCTCGGCGACCTCCTCGACGCGGACGTCGGCGGGACCGGTGGTGTCGAGGACTCTCGCAGCGCGCATGAGGGGAGGCTACCGAGCGGGCGCTCGGTCTCCCAGCACGACGTGCTGGCCGATCGCGACCGGTCCGCCCGAGACCACGTCGACCACGACGCCGGCGGACCCGTCGTTGAGGCGGGTGGCCTCGTGGAGCACCGCGGAGCCGACCATCACGCACCGCGGCATCGGCTCGCGGACCACGAGCACCGGCCCGTCCTCGAACCGCAGCTCCCGGCCGGCCCACAGGTCCTCGGCGAAGGGCTGGATCCCCGGCACGTCGACCACCAGGTTGGCCCGCAGCAGCGCGCCGTCGGCGCCCAGCCGGTCGAGCGTCGCGGTCGTCACCAGGTGCAGCGGCCCCTCGTCGTGGTGCTCGACGTCGGACTCCTGCCGCAGCGCGACCGGCCGGCCGACGTACGCCGTCAGGGCCTCGTCGAGCGCCGGGTCCGGGGCGCGCCAGGTCGAGCCGTCGGGGAGGGTGACGACCGGCACGTCGCCGTCGTACGTCGCCGCGAGCTCGAGCAGGCCGGCCATCTTGCGGAACCGCCGGGTGGACTTGCCGCTGCCGAGCTTCCCGTCCGGCTCGCGCAGGGCCCACCACCGGTCCCCGACGACCCCCCGGGCCTCGACGTCGGCGCGCTCCAGCGACTCGCCCCGGAGCGACTTGACCGGGTACCTGCGCACCTCGACGACCCGCACGCCTCGACCGTAGCCGGTTTCCGGTCACGCTCCGCGGGGATGGTCGTGTCGACGGCCACCCGAGGAGAGACCACACATGGGGACCACCGCCCGCTCGTTGCCCGCCCTGCTCGCGCTCGTCGCGGTGCTGCTGACACCGGCACCCGCGACCACCGCCGCCGCGGCACCCGCCACCGCACCCGCCGCAGCGCCCGCCCCCGCAAACGCCCTCGGGGCGGCCGAGGAGGACCCCGGGCAGCTGCTGCTGATGCTCGACGCGTCCGGGTCGATGAAGGAACCCGACCCGTCCGGCACCACCAAGATGGTGGCTGCCAAGCGGGCGCTGACCTCGGTGGTCGACACCCTGCCGGAGGACTCGACCGTGGGCCTGCGCGTCTACGGCGACCGCTCCGACTCCTGCCGCGACTCCCGCCTCGTCGCCCCGCTGGCCACCCTGGACCGCGACGCCCTGCGCGCCGCCATCAACCAGACGCAACCGACCGGCGAGACCCCCATCGCCCACTCCCTGCGCGAGGCGGTCAAGGACCTCGGCCCCGAGGGCCGCCGCACCATCGTGCTGGTCTCCGACGGCGAGGAGACCTGCGCCCCGAACCCCTGCCAGGCCGTCCGCGCCCTCGTCGGGTCCGGCATCGACCTGCGCATCGACACCGTCGGGTTCGGCGTCGGCGCCCCCGCCCGCGACCAGCTGCAGTGCATCGCCGACGCCGGCGGCGGCACCTACTACGACGCCGCCGACGCCGAGGCCCTCACCGCCTCGCTCGCCAAGCTCTCCCAGCGCGCGACCCGCCCCTTCACCGTGACCGGCGAGCCCGTCGAGGCGACGATCCGCCCCGAGGAGGGCCCGCTGCTGGAGCCCGGGCAGTACACCGACCGGTTCGTCGTCGGCTCCCCCCTCCGCTACTACCGGCTGGCCCGCACGCCCGGCTCCACCGTCCGGTTCTCCGTGACCGCCCGGCCGCTGGCGACGGCCGGCACCCTCGACGTCGAGGACCTCGACGTCACCGTCACCACCCCGGCCGGCGAGACCTGCGAGAGCGAGCGGGAGTCGCGCTTCGACCCGCTCGGCCTCGGCCAGGTCCTCGTCCTCCACCTGCGCGTCGACGGCGCGACCCCCGAGGAGCTGGCGGCGGCGAGCGCCGCGGCCGACCCGTCCCCCACTGAATCGGCCAGCGAATCGGCCAGTGGATCGGCCAGCGACCCCGCCAGCACCCCCACCGAGGAGCCGGTCGAGCCCGCCGAGCCGTGCGCGACCAGCGAGGAGCTGGTCGTCGCGGTGAGCCGCACCCAGGGCGAGAAGCGCCCCGCGCCCGTCGAGGTCGTCTACGTCGAGGAGCCGGTCGTCACCGACCTGGCCGACCTGCCGGCCCAGCTCGACGGGGCGCCGGGCGAGCCGACCCCCGCGCCGGCGCAGGGGGACGGCACCCCGGTCGTCGGCGGCGGCGGCTTCTCCGACGCTCCGGTGCTGGAGGACGGCACCTACCGCGAGACGCTGCTGCCCGGCGAGCAGGTCTTCTACCGCGTGCCGGTCGACTGGGGCCAGTCCGCCACCGTCACGGTCGACCTGCCCGCCCCGGGCGAGGTCGTGCGGCTGTCGAGCACGTCCTACATCAACGTCCAGGCCGACCTGTTCACCCCCGACCGGTTGCGGTTCACCAACCTGAAGAGCATCGCCTCGCTCAGCGACTCCACGATGAGCTCCCAGGCCACCCGCGTCATCCCCGAGGTCCGCTACCGCAACCGCGAGGCCGTGCCCACCAACGACCCCGGCTGGAGCTGGGCCGACCTCCAGGCCTCCACCTTCGCCGGCGACCACTACCTCGCGCTGTCGCGGGAGCAGGCCGAGCCGGGCACCGACGAGGCGCAGCCGGTCACGGTCCGGTTCCGGGTCGCGGTCACCGGCGAACCCGCCGGCGCCCCGACGTACGACGGCACCGACCCGACCGCGGAGGAGTCGGCCGACGCCGAGGACGCCGCGGGCGACGGATCCGCGGACGGGGCCGGCGACACCGAGGCCGCCGCCGCGACCGGCGGGTCGGCGCTCCCGTGGGTGCTCGGCGCCGGCGTGCTCGTGCTGGTGCTCGGCGCGGTCGTCACGGTGGTGGTCCGCCGCCGGGCCTGACCGCCTCAGCCGGCGCGCCGCCAGGCCGGCCCGCCGGCGCCCGCCGCGCGGCACACCACGTCGACGCCGCCCAGCGTGGTCTCCCGCAGGCCGAGCTCGGCGGCCTCGCAGGGCTGGCCGACCCGGGTGACCACCCGGCCGACCTCGACCGAGCCGGGTGCGGACGGGGCGGGGCCGGACGGGGTAGCGCCCCCGGACGGCCCGGTCGACGAGGAAGTCGACGAGGGAGTCGGCGAGGGGTTCACCGGAGCCGAGGGCGAGGGGGCCGGGGCGGGGTCCGGCTCCGCCGCCGGGCCGGCCCAGGGTCGCCACAGCGCCAGGACCAGCGCGACGGCGGCGCCGGCGAGGAGCACGGTCGCCAGGCCGGCGCGGAGCGCGGAGGGGCGGCGCGGCTCGCGCGGCGCCCGCACCCGGGTCGGCTCCGGCAGCGTCCGTCGGCCCGCCACCCCCGCTGCGCCGGGCAGCGGCGCGGTGACGGCGTCGACCCGGACGTGGCCGACGGCGTCGGGGTGCCAGGCCAGCGACGGGTGCCCGAGCCGGTCGAGCGCCTCCTCGGCGCTCGGCCGGGCGGCGGGGTCGGCGGCGACGAGGTCGGCCAGGAGGTCCCACAGGGCGTCCGGCACCCGGTCCGGCCGAGCCGGGAGCGCGCCGGGGACCGAGGCGGGGGCGCCGAGGAGGAGGAACAGCGCGACCTGCCCGGCGGCGTACAGGTCCGCGGCGGGGGCCGCGGCCGCGCCGCCGGCGACCTCCGGGGCGAGGTATCCGGGCGTGCCGACGACCGCGCCGGTCTCGGTCAGCCGCGGCCCCGCGAGGTCCACGGCCACCCCGAAGTCGGAGACCACCAGGTGCGGCCGGCCGGAGCCGGTGGGGTGGAGCAGCAGGTTGGCCGGCTTCACGTCGCGGTGGACGACCCCCGCGGCGTGGATCGCCGCGAGCCCCGCGAGCAGCTGGCGCAGCAGCTCGGCGGCCAGCAACGGGGGCAGCACCGGGGGCAGCGCCGGGGCCGACACGGGGGCAGACACGGGCGGCGGGCCGCCGCGGCGGCGGACCAGGTCCTCCAGCGAGCCGCCCTCGACGACCGGCATCGTGAACAGCACCAGGTCGTCCTCGCCGGCCCAGCCGATCGGGGTGAGCACGTGCGGGTGGACCACCCGGGTCGCCTGCTCGCGCAGGAACCGCAGCAGCGAGACGGCGTCGGTCCGGCCCAGCACCTTGGCGGCGACCACCCGCTGCTCGCGCTCGTCGAGGACCCGCCACACCGTGCCCATCCCGCCCTCACCGAGGTGGTCGAGCAGGCGGTACCGGCCGGCGAACACGGTCGTCGGCGCCGGTTGCATGCCGGCAGGCTAGACGAGCGCTCAGGTCCGCGGCTCCACGATGGCGACCATCTCGAAGTGCATCGGGTCGGTGTAGCGCCAGTCGCCACCCCACCCGAAGCCCCACTTCTTGAAGATCGCGACCACCGTGCGGTCCATCTCCCCGACGGTGCCGCGCAGGTTGCCCGGCACGTTGAAGTCCAGGGCGAGCCCGAAGGAGTGGTTGGAGAGCTTGGTGGAGCCGGCGATGAAGCGCGGGTAGTAGCAGCCGGCGTACTCATCGGGCTTGATCTCGGCGGTCAGGCCGCGCTGGACGACCTCGGTCAGCGCGGCCCGCAGCTGCGGGAAGATCGCCTTGTTGCAGGTCACCGCGCCGAGAATCGGCACCGGCTCGGTGCGGATGTGCTCGGTCACCCAGGCCGGGTCCGGGGCGATCCGGCCGCCGCCGAGCACGGTGTAGTTGAACGTGCCGACGGCGTCGGCGACGCTGCCGACCAGGAACGCGGTCTGCTGGACGCTGGTGTCCAGGTCGGGCCCGAGGATCTGCACCGAGGCGTCCTCGCCCGCGATCTGCTGGATCGGCTTGCGCAGCGCCTGCGGTGCGGTGATGTCGGTGGAGACCAGCAGCGCGTTGCCGGGCTTCATCCCCAGCACCGCGCCCCACTTCTCGTTGACGACCGCGTCGACCTGCGGCACCTGGGCGACGTAGGCACCGACGTGCGCCTTCGGGGCGTCGCGGACGTTGCCGAGGGAGAGGAAGCCCTGGTCGTCCATCGGGATCTTCCGCTTCATCTCCGGCAGCACCGCGATCTCGCCGCCGGCCACCCGCCGCCAGGCCTCGAGCAGGCGCGCGCTGGGCGCCGGCACGAAGCGCCGGTACGTCGCCGGGTCGACCGCCGCGAGGTTGATGACCTTGTCCTCGACCGGGACCTGCGCCATCGCCAGCGGCTCGACCGCGTCGACCCCGCGCAGCCCCGCGATCTGCTCGACCATCTCCTCGCTGAGCGGGTCCTGGCTGTAGACGAGCATGTCGGGGCCCTCGAGGGTGCTCCCGCGCAGCGGGCCGGGCGGCTCGACGGCGTAGTCGCCGGCGGGCGAGGCCGTCCCGCCGCCGGGCTGCGGGGCGGCGGAAGAGGTGCCGGAGGACGTGCCGGGGGCCGGGGCGGGCGCCGGAGCGGACCCGCCGCCGCACGCGCCGAGCAGCAGCACGGCCGCGGCCACGAGCGGCAGCCGCGCGGCCCTGCGGGCAGGCGTCGTTCCCACTGTTCTCCCTCCCGAGCTCCCCGGCCCAGGGTAGGCGCGCTCGGCAACGGGCCGGGCCGAACGACCGGAACCGGCCGAAGCCGTCACCCCGGCCGGCGCTCACTCCGCCAGGACGTCGCGCCGGATCGCGAACCAGGAGACCAGCCCGCCCAGCACGAGCAGGGCGGCGCAGGCCAGCATCGCGGAGCGGTACGCCTCGCCGAGCGCGACCGGGTCGGCGTACTGCTCCCCGCCGAGGCCGACGGCGACCGGCAGCGCGGCGACCGCCAGCAGCGACCCGGCCCGCGCGACGGCGTTGTTGACCCCGCTGGCCACGCCGGCCTGCTCCTGGGGCGCGGCGGCCAGCACGGTCGCGGTCAGCGGGGCGACCAGGAGCGCGAGGCCCAGGCCGAAGACGGTCACGCCGGGCAGCACGTCGGTGAGGTAGTCGACGTCCGCGCCGACGCCGAGGAGCAGCGCCACCCCGACCGCCATGACGAGCGGGCCGAGGGTCATCGGGACCCGCGGGCCGATCCGGGCGCCGAGCGCCCCGCCGCGGGCGGCGAGCAGCAGCATGCACGCGGTGATCGGGAGGGTCGCGGTGCCGGCGGCCAGCGCGGAGTACCCGCCGACGGTCTGGAGCTCGATGACCAGGAAGAACATCACCGCGCCGAGCGCGGCGTAGACCAGCAGGGTCATCGCGTTGGCGGCGCTGAAGGTGCGGTCGGCGAAGAGCGCGGGGTCCAGCATCGGGTCGGGCCGGCGCCGCTCGACCACGACGAAGGCGACCAGCGCGGCGACGGCGAGCACGCCGGCGGGCAGGGCGAGGGCGTCGCCCCACTCGATGAGGGCGTACGTCGTGCCGGCCAGGCCAAGGGTGGCCAGGGCCGCGCCGGGCAGGTCGACCCGGCCGGCCGCGTGCGGGTCGCGGGTCTCGGGCACCGCGCGCACCGCGACCGCGACGGTGAGCACCGCGAGCGGCAGGTTGACGCCGAAGATCCACCGCCAGCTCGCGTGGTCGACCAGCGCGCCGCCCACGAACGGCCCGATCGCGGTGGCGACGCCGCCCAGGCCCGACCACGCCCCGATCGCCCGCGGGCGGTCCTCGGCGGCGAACGCGCCCTGGATCATCGCCAGGCTGCCCGGCGTCAGCAGCGCGCCGCCGACCCCCTGGAGCACCCGCGCGGCGATCAGCGTCTCCGCGGTCGGCGCGAGCCCGCAGGCGAGCGAGGCCAGCGCGAACCACACCGTGCCCACCACGAAGACCCGGCGGCGGCCGAACCGGTCGCCCAACGAGCCGCCGAGCAGGATCAGGCTGGCCAGGGAGAGCAGGTAGCCGTTGGTCACCCACTGCAGCTGGGCGAGGGAGGCGTCGAGGTCCTCCCCGATCCGCACCAGGGCGACGTTGACGACCGTCCCGTCGAGGAGGGTCAGCCCCGACCCCAGCGTCGCCGCCGCGATCACCGCCCGCCCGGTCGGCGTGCCGAGCCGGACCGCGGCGGGGCCGGTCACCCCACCCGCAGGACGCGCCCGGCCAGCCAGGCGATCCGGTCGGCCGTGCGGGCCGGCGGGTCCGAGGGCTGCATGACGTGGCTGAGCACGACGCGGACGACCATGTCGATGGCGGCGGCGAGGTGCTCGGGCTCCAGCCCGACGTCGTACGGCGCCACCCGCTCGGTCACGACCGCCTGGGCGGCGCTGAGCAGCGACTCGGCCTGGGTGGTGAGCAGCGGCAGCAGCTCGGTGTCGGCCCCGTGGGTCGCGCTCACGACCGCGTGGAGCAGCGGGTTGTCCTGGGCCAGCTCGAGCACCGCGCGCGTCGCCGCCCGGATCGCCCCGACCAGGTCGTCGGCGTGCTCGTCGAAGGCGAGCGTGACCACGCCGAGGAACCGGTCGAGCTCGCGGGCGATGATCGCCTCGGCGAGACCGGCCTTGGAGCCCATCTCGTTGTAGACCGTCTGGCGGCTCACCCCGACCTCGTCGGCCAGCCGCACCATGGTCACGCGGGACCAGCCGAGCTCGACGGTCATCCGCACCGCGGCGTCGACCACCCGGTCGCGCGTGGTGGGCGGCGTCGCGCCGGGCGGGGTCATGTGTCCAGTCTAGGAACGGGACCCCGGGCCGCGGCCGGTCGTGGGGGTACGCCGGCCATCGGCCCGGGGTCGTCAGGGGGCCCTCAGGCCGGGGCGAGGCGCAGCGCCAGCACCGGGCAGGCCTCGACCGCGGCGTGGACCCGTCCGCGGTCGGCCTCGGCCGGCGTCTCGTCGAGCACGTGCATGACCTCGTCGTCGTCGAGCTCGAAGTAGTCCGAGGCCATCGCCTCGCACATCCCGAGCCCCTCGCACAGGTCGCGGTCCACGGCGATCCGCACCGGGCCGGCCGGCGCGCCCATCAGGCGTCCATCCGGGCCAGCGGCACGAAGTCGACCTTCTCCCGCACGCCGCAGTCGGGGCAGCACCAGTCGGCGGGGATGTCGGCCCAGGCCGTGCCGGCCGCGAACCCCTCGTGCTCGTCGCCGACCTCGACGTCGTAGACGTAGGAGCAGCTCGGGCAGCGGGCCGCGAGCACCTCCTCGACCGCACCGGGGGTCAGGTCGTCCCGCTCGGCCGCGGTCGGCGCGACGACGGGGGTCGGGTACGCCGCGAGGATGCGGTCGCGCTTGCCGGGCTGGATGTTGGCGCGCGACATGTCGCCGCCGAAGTGGCCGTGCACGCGGGGGTCCATCACCCGGCGCCACAGCGGCGGGACGAGGGCGAGCACGATCATGCCGGCGTACCCCGTGGGGAGCACCGGGGACTCCTCGAAGTCCCGCAGCGTCTGGTAGCGCCGGGTCGGGTTCGCGTGGTGGTCGCTGTGCCGCTGCAGGTGGTAGAGCAGCACGTTGGTCGCGATGTTGTTGGAGTTCCACGAGTGCGAGGGGTCGACCCGCTCGTAGCGCTGCCGCGTGCCGGCGCCGACCTTCTGGCGCAGCATCCCGTAGTGCTCCATGTAGTTGACGACCTCGAGCAGCGAGAAGCCGATGACGGCCTGGAGCGCGAGGTAGGGCAGGACGCCGGGGCCGAGCCAGGCCACGACCGCGGCGAAGAGCACCGCCGACATCAGCCAGGCGTTGAGCACGTCGTTGCCGAGGCGGAAGGGGTGCTGGCCCTTGCGGGCGTAGCGGCGCTTCTCCAGGCTCCACGCCGAGCGCAGCGAGCCGAGCACCGTGCGGGGCCAGAACCGGTAGAAGCTCTCGCCGACGCGGGAGGAGGCCGGGTCCTCGGGGGTGGCGACGCGGACGTGGTGGCCGCGGTTGTGCTCGATGTAGAAGTGCCCGTAGAAGCTCTGCGCGAGGGCGATCTTGGACAGCCAGCGCTCGTGGCTCTCCTTCTTGTGGCCGAGCTCGTGGGCGGTGTTGATGCCGATGCCGCCGATGCAGCCGATCGAGATCGCCAGGCCCACGGCCTCCCACACGGCGAGGTCGCCGCTGCCGCGCCCGATCCCGGAGAGCGGGTCGCCCGCGGCGATGAGGTACATCGCGCCGAGGAACCCGGCGTACTGCACCGGCAGGAACAGGTAGGTGATCCACCGGTAGTAGCGGTCCTGCTCGAGCGCCTCGATGACGTCGTCGGGCGGGTTGGAGCGGTCCAGGCCGGCGACCAGGTCGATCGCCGGGACGATCACGAGGATCACGATCGGGCCGAGCCAGAAGAAGCCGCCGAAGCCGGTCAGCTTCCAGCCGGCGTAGGCCAGGAAGGCCAGGGACGGGACCACCAGGCCGATCAGCCACAGGTAGCGCTTCTTGTCCGTCCACTGCTCGGTCGAGCCCTCGGGGACGGTCGTGTTCGGGATGGCGTTCATCGTCGTACCTCCTGCCATGCGGGTTGACAGAACCGTACGGTCTGTACACCTGCTTGACAAGAGGTACGCCGATGTAAACCTCGCGGCCCCGGCGTCGGGCGGACGTTTCATCGGCCGGCCGACAAAACTCCCGGTGGGACGCTGAAGTTCCGTCGGCCAGCCGCCAGGTTCATCGGCCGGCCGACAAAACCGGCGGTGGGCCGATGAAGTTCCACGACCCCGCCCGGGGGGGCGGAAGGCGTCGGTCAGGCGTTCTCGCGCCGGAACACCGCGGCGCCCCACCACATGGCCAGGCCGAAGAGCAGCACCGTCCAGCCCACGCCCCAGCCCATCGTGGAGGCGTCGAACTCGCCGAAGAACGCCCCGCGGACCGCGTCGACGACGTGCCGGATCGGCATCAGGTCCGCGAGCGTGTCGAGCCAGGCGGCGCCGAAGCTCATCGGCAGCAGGATCCCGGAGAGCAGCAGCACCGGCATCATCACCAGGTTGATGACCGGCGCCAGCACGTCCTCGCTCTTGACCGTCAGCGCGAAGGCGTCGGACGCCGCCGCGCACGCCCCGCCCAGCAGGATCGTCAGCACGATGCCGAGCAGGATGCCGCCGGGGTTCCACTCCATGCCCATCACCAGGCCGAGCCCGACCAGGATCAGCGCCTGGACCAGCAGCTGGAGCAGGTCGCGGCCCAGCCGCCCCAGCAGCAGCGCCGAGCGGCTCGCCGGGGTGACCCGCTCGGCCTCGATGACGCCCTCGCGCCACTCCCCGATCAGGCTGAAGCCGGCGAAGAACGCCCCGAAGATGCCGAGCTGGACGAGCATCCCGGGGACGAACCAGGTGTACTGGTTGACGCCGAGCTGACCGATCACCGGCTTCAGCAGCGGCGCGAACAGCAGCAGGTAGAGCACCGGCTGCAGCATCCCGATGATCACCCAGGCGGGGTTGCGCAGGTTCATCCGCAGCTGGCGGCTGAAGACGATCGACGTCTCGCGCAGGAAGGTCCTCATCGGGCGGCTCCCGTCGTCGGGCTGGTGGCGCCGGGCGTGGGCGACGGCTCCGCCGGCAGGGGTACGTCGGCGGGCGGGCCGTCCCCGTCGGGCCCCGCGGCCGGGGCCTCGGCGTCGCGCAGCGAGCGCCCGGTCAGGGTCAGGAACACGTCGTCGAGGGTCGGCCGGGCGACCTCGATCGAGTCGAGCGCGACGCCGGCCGCGTCCAGGTCGCGCAGCAGACCCGGGACGACGCGGCCGGCCCGGGCGACCCGGCCGCGGACGTGACGGCCCTCGACGGTGACGTCGGGGGCCAGCGAGCCCAGCCGGTCGCGGGCGACCGCGACGTGCTCGTCGGCGCTCACCTCGAGGACGACGAGGTCGCCGGCGACCTGCGCCTTGAGGTTGTCGCTGGTGTCGCTGGCGACGATCCGGCCGCGGTCGATGACGACGATCCGGTCGGCGAGCGCGTCGGCCTCGTCGAGGTAGTGGGTCGTCAGGAACACCGTCGCGCCCTGCTCGGTGCGCAGGTCCGCGATGTGCTCCCACAGGTTCGCCCGCGCCTGGGGGTCCAGCCCCGTGGTCGGCTCGTCGAGGAAGACCAGCGACGGGGAGTGGATGAGCCCCATGACGATGTCGAGGCGCCGCTTCTGCCCGCCGGACATGTTCTTGGGCATCCGCCGCCACAGCCCGTCGAGCTGGAGCCGGTCGAAGAGCTCCTGGCCCTTCGCGACCGCGTCCTTGCGCGACATCCCGTAGAGCATCCCGTGGTCGACGACCTCGTCGCCGGCGTAGGCGCCGGAGAAGGTCGAGCCGACCTGGCTGCAGTAGCCGATGCTGCGCCGCACCTGGACCGGCTGCGTCGCGACGTCGTACCCCGCGACGGTGGCGGTGCCGGCCGTGGGCCGCAGCAGCGTGGTCAGGATCCGCAGCGTCGTGGTCTTGCCGGCACCGTTGGGGCCGAGGAAGCCGACCACCTCCCCCTCCGCGACGTCGATGTCGACGCCGTCGACGGCCTGGACCGCCTTCTTCTCCTTCCCACGACCGGTGTGGAAGGTCTGCACCAGACCTCGTGCGTGGATCATCCGCGCTCCTTCGCTCTGCTGGCCGGGCCCGGCCGGGTCCTCGCCGGACGCGGCGGCCCAGCCGGACCTCTAGCAGTGTCCCGGCGCCCGCCGGACGGGTCGAGCCGATTTCCGGCTCGCCCGGCACACCGGCTCGCCCGGCGCACCAGGACACAGACCGCCCGCGCGGACGGGACTCATCGGTGCCGGCGGATCAGATCCGGCGGCTCAGATCCCGTGCCCGCGCTGGTGGGCCAGGTGGAGCAGCCGCTCGGCGCTGACCACGTGCAGGGCGACCGCGGCGGCGAGGTAGGCCCGGGGCTCCAGCGGCGCCACCCGGACGGTGCGCAACACCGCGCGCCGCGCCTCGGGGCGCCCCAGGGCGGCCAGCGCGAAGGCCCGCCGGCCGTAGAGGCGGCCCAGGGCGCGCGGGTCGCGATGGAAGACCGCGTGCTTGCCCAGGGAGTAGTCGATCGCGTCGACGATGGTCTGCCACTGCTGGGAGAACTGCGAGCCGCCCCACCGCACCCGCACCAGCGGCCGCGGCACCACCGCGATCGGGTAGACGGCCGCGCGCAGCAGCCAGTCGAAGTCCTCGCCGTAGCTGCCGGGGATCTCCTCGTCGACCAGGCCGATCCGCCCCAGCAGCGCCTCGCGCCGCACGACCACGCTCGAGGGGTGGGCCGCCATCACCCGGCGACGGGCGAGGTTCTCCAGGCGCAGCTGGTCGGCGGTGGGCACCCGGTCGACGCTGCGCCCGTCGTACTCGACGGTGATGCCGGTGACCGAGGTGTCGGCCCCCGATTCCGCGAGGAGCGCCAGCTGGACCTCGAGCTTCTCGGGCAGCCACGCGTCGTCGTCGTCGCAGAACGCGACGAGGTCGCCGGTCCCGGCCAGGATGCCGGTGTTCCGGCCGCCGGCGAGCCCCGGCCTGCGGGTGTTCGCCAGCACGCGGACCCGGCGGTCGGGCCCCTCCTCGGCGAGCGACTCGTCCGGCTCGCACTGGTCGAAGACCACCAGGCAGGTCAGGTCGCAGTCGGCCGTCTGGGCCAGCACCGCGGCGATCGCCCGCCGCAGCAGCTCGGGACGGTTGCGGGTGGCGATGACGACGTCGACGGTGGGGCGGTCGGGCGGGTTCACGGGCGGGTTCACGGGCGGGCTCCCTGGGGCAGCAGCGGGTCGGTCGCGCGCTCGGCGGCCACGCCGGGCGCGGGGGTCGTGGCCTCGGCGCGACGCGCCGCGTCGAGGTGGCCGGCCACCCGCCAGACCCGGCGGGCGTTGAGCGCGTCGGCGAGGAGGTAGAAGGCCAGCGCGGCGAGGAACGCCGCGGGGAGCGCGCTGGTGGGGAGGAGCAGCGGGGCCAGGCCGAGGGTGGCGATCTCCACCTCGACCGCCCACGGGACCGCGGAGACCCCGCGCCGGTCGCAGAAGCCGACCCACCACCCCACCGGCCCGCGCGACCGGTTCCAGTGGTGCGCCGAGCCGCCGCTGCCCAGGCCGGCCTCCGCCGCGAGCCGCTTGCGGTGCCCCAGCAGCCAGTTGTAGAGCCCGAGCGCGCCGAGGAGCGCGACGGGCCAGGCACCGGCGAGCTGCCCGTGGCCGACGAGGTACCAGCCGAGGGCGGCGTACGCGGCCGTGACGCCGACGATGTCCGACCCGAGGTCCGCGAACGCCCCGCGCGTGGAGCAGGCGTCCTGCATCCGGGCGACGGTCCCGTCGAGGCAGTCCACGAAGTAGCGGAGCACGAAGAGCGCGCCGGCGGCGCGCAGCCGGCCCGTCCCCATGAGCGCGGCGGCGGCCAGGCCCAGCGCCAGGGCGAGAGCGGTGAGCCGGTTCGGGGTGACGCCCCGGACCCGCGCCAGCCTCCGCGACAGCGGTACGCCGACAGGGTCGACGGCGAAGAACGTCCACAGCTCGGTCAGCTGGCGTCCCGGTTCGGGACGGACCGTGGGCATGGTCCTCACCTCCGTACAGGGGTCGTCGGGTCGGGACCCCCAGCGAAACCCGGCGGTGGGGGCTCGCGGGTCACCAAATTGCGGGACTTTGCCCCGCCGGCCGGCGATCCGCCGGTATCGCGCCCGTTCACTGGCGCCGAGGGCACGCCGGCACCGGCCGGCGCAGACGCCCGGACGAAGACGAGGTCGCGACGTGCAGGCACTCATCCTGGCCGCGGGAGTCGGACGACGCCTGGGGCGGCTGACGAGGGACCGCACCAAGTGCATGGTCGAGGTGCACGGGCGCACGCTGCTCGAGCGGAGCCTCGATGCGCTGGTGGACAACGGCATCGAGCGCGTCGTCATCGTGGTCGGCCACCGGGGCCAGGGCGTCCGCGACGCGATCGGCTCCGCCTACCGCGGCGTCCCGGTGACCTACGTCGAGAACGCCGACCACGCCACGACCAACAACATCCACTCCCTCTACCTCGCGGCCGGGGAGCTCGCCGCCGACGACACCCTCCTGCTGGAGAGCGACCTGATCTTCGAGCCGCGGATCATCGAGCGGCTCCTCGCGCACCCCGCGCCCGACGTCGCCGCGGTCGCGGCGTACCGGTCCTGGATGGACGGCACGATGGTCACCCTCGGCCGTGACGAGGTGATCGAGGCGTTCGTCCCCAAGCACCTGGTCGACGGCTCCGCGATGGGGCAGTACTTCAAGACCGTCAACATCTACAAGCTGTCCCAGGAGTTCATCAAGAACCGCTACCTGCCGTTCCTCGAGGCCTACGTGCGCTCGGTGGGCCCGAACGACTACTACGAGCAGGTGCTGCGGGTGATCGCGGGCCTGGACCACCACGGGCTCGTCGGCATGCCGCTCGAGGGCGAGGCGTGGTACGAGATCGACGACGTCCAGGACCACCAGATCGCCGAGACGCTCTTCGCCCCCGCCGAGGAGCGCTACGACCACTACCTGCGCCGGCACGGGGGGTTCTGGCGCTTCCCCGGCCTCCTGGACTTCTGCTACCTGGTCAACCCCTACTTCCCGACCCCCGCGCTGCGCCAGGAGCTCGCCCGCTCCTTCGACACCCTGCTGACCGAGTACCCCTCCTGCTCGGCGGTGCAGAACCACCTGGCGGCCAAGATGTTCGGCGGCGAGCCCGACTGCTTCCTGGTCGGGAACGGCGCGGCCGAGCTCATCGCCGCCCTCGGCGAGGAGGTCGGCGCCCGCACCGTCGGCGTGACCGTGCCGACCTTCGAGGAGTACGTCAAGCGCTTCCCGCACGCCGAGGTGGTGGCCGTCCGCGGTCCCGGCGGGGGCCTCGAGACCGACCTGGAGCACTACCTGCGCCTGCTGGAGCGGGTCGACCTGCTGGTGCTGGTCAACCCCGACAACCCCTCGGGCCGCTGCCTGCGCACCGAGGAGGTCCTCACCCTGCTCGACCGGGCCGAGCGGTCCGGCAAGCGCGTGCTCCTCGACGAGTCCTTCGTCGACTTCGCCGACCCGGCGCACGCCACCAGCCTGCTGCGCCAAGACGTCCTCGACGCCCACCCGGCGGCGGTCGTCGTCAAGAGCATCAGCAAGAGCTACGGCGTCCCGGGCGCCCGGCTCGGGGTCCTGGCGACGCGGGACGCCGACCTGCTGGGCCGGGTGGCGCGGCGACTGTCGGTCTGGAACGTCAACTCGGTCGGGGAGTACTTCCTGCAGGTCATCGGCCACCACCAGGCCGCCTACGTCGAGGCGTGCGCGCGGCTCCGCGCCGAGCGCGACCACCTGACCGCCGAGCTCGCGGCGACCGACGGGCTGCGCGTGCTGCCCTCCCAGGCCAACTACCTGCTGTGCGAGGTCACGACGGGCGCCAGCGGCGCCGACATCGTCAGCCGGCTGCTCGGCGAGCACCGGGTGCTGGTCAAGGACTGTGCGGGCAAGCCGGGGTTCGAGGGGCTCGGCCCGCACCTCCGCATCGCCGTTCGCGACCGGGCGGACAACGAGGTGCTGGTGCACGCGCTGCGCTCGGTGCTCGCGGCGGCGGGCTGACCCTCCTCCCGACCCTCTCCCCAGTCCTCCCGCCGGCCCTCCCTCCGGCCCTCCCTCCGGCGTGGTGGGATGGCCGGATGGCAGCGACTCCCGCACCCCAGACCCCGATCGGCATCGACTTCGGCGGCACCGGCATCAAGGGCGCCCCGGTCGACCTGGAGGTCGGCGACTTCGCCGCCGAGCGGGTGCGGGTGCGGACCCCGCACCCCTCGACGCCCGCCGTCGTGGCCGAGGTCTTCCGCGAGCTGCTCTCCGCCTTCCCCGACCTCACCGGCCCGGTCGGCGTGACCGTCCCGGGCATCGTGCGCCACGGGGTCGTCGGGTCGGCCGCCAACATCGACCCGGCCTGGGTCGGCACCGACGCCGACGCGCTGTTCACCGAGGCCACCGGCCGTGAGGTGCACGTCGTCAACGACGCGGACGCCGCCGGCCTGGCCGAGGTGCGGTACGGCGCGGCGCGCGGCCGCGGCGGGCTGGTCATCGTCACCACGCTGGGCACCGGCATCGGCTCGGCGCTGGTCCACGACGGGCGGCTGGTCCCCAACAGCGAGCTCGGGCACCTCGAGCTCGACGGCCACGTCGCCGAGAAGCACGCCGCGAACAGCGCCCGCGAGCGCGAGGACCTCTCGATGAAGGAGTGGGCCGGGCGGCTGACGGCGTACTACCGCCACCTCGAGCGGCTCTTCTCCCCCGACCTGTTCGTCGTCGGCGGCGGGATCAGCAAGCGGGCCGACGAGTTCCTCCCGCTGCTGGGCCTCGACACCGAGATCGTGCCCGCCACGCTGCTCAACAAGGCCGGCGTCGTGGGGGCCGCGCTGCACGCGGTGGGCGGCTGACCCTTCCCAGGACCCGCCGGCCGGGGCACGATGGCCTCGCCCAGGCCGGCTCGAGGAGGCCCTGATGTCCCGCACCGCGGTCGTCGTCGTCCCGCTCCTCGTGCTGCTCGTGGGCACCGGGGGCCTCGGCGCTCGGATGCTGCTGGCCGACCCCGACGAGGCCGACGCCTCTGCCGGGCCCGCCCGGTGCTGGGACGGCTCGACCAGCGACGACGGCGTCGAGGGGTGCTCGCACCCCCGCGGTCTCGACGGCCTGGCCTGGGTCTTCCCCTCGGTCGACCTCGACGACCGCGCCTGCACGGGCATGGAGGAGGGGCGCGCCGCCCGCTGGACCTGCCGGGCCCGAGCCGGGGGCGAGCCGGTGACCCTGACGTACGCCGCCGTCCCCGACGCGCGCAAGGCCGTGCGGCGCCTGGATCGGACCTACGCGGACGGCGACCGGGCCCCCGCGCGCGCGGAGGACGGCAGCGTCAACCGCTGGGTGTGGCGGCTCTCCGAGCCCGACGAGTCGGGCAGGTGGCTGCTGACCTCGGCCTACCGGGAGCACCCCTACTCGGTGCGGGTCGCCGCCCCGTCGGCCCGCGCGCGCGACCTCGCCCTGCGCGAGCTCGTCGAGCACCGCGACCCCGCCGAGGTGCGGGGCGTCCCGGAGTGAGTCGGCCGGTGGCTGGACAGGCTGGACAGGGGTCGGCGGGTCGCGAGGTTCATCGGCCGGCCGCTGGAACTGTCGGTGGGCCGATGGAACTTCAGCGTCCAACCGGGAGTTTTGTCGGCCGGCCGATGAAGCTTCCGGCGCGCGGACAGGCCAGCCCGAGAAGCGCGCGGTGACCGAGCCGGGGCCGGAGGCTCAGGCGCCGCGGACCGCCGCGGCGACCGCCTTCGGCACGTCGGGGTGGAAGACGGTCGGGATGATGAACGACGGGTTGAGCTCGTCGTCCTGGACCACGTGGGCGATCGCCTTGGCCGCCCGCAGCAGCATCTCGATGGTGATCTCCGAGGCGCGGGCGTCGAGCAGGCCGCGGAAGACACCCGGGAACGCCAGGACGTTGTTGATCTGGTTCGGGTAGTCCGAGCGGCCGCTGGCCACGACGGCGGCGTACTTGTCGGCCTCGACGGGGTCGACCTCGGGGTCGGGGTTGGCGAGGGCGAAGACGACCGGGTCGGTGGCCATGTCCTTGATCCACTCCGGCTGGAGGATCCGCGGGGCGCTGACGCCGATGAAGACGTCGGCCCCGGTGAGCACGGTGTGCAGGTCGCCGGTGGCGCGGCGGGGGTTGGTGACCTCCGCGAGCTGGCGGTGGGCGCCGGTGAGGCTCTCGTCGTCGGCGCTCAGCGCGCCCTGGCGGTCCACGACGACGACGTCGGTGACGCCGGCGGCGAGCAGCAGCGTGACGATCGCGGTGCCGGCCGCGCCGCCGCCGGAGACGACGACCCGGACGGAGTCGAGGTCCTTGTGCACCACGCGCAGGGCGTTGGTGAGCGCGGCGAGCACGACGATGGCGGTGCCGTGCTGGTCGTCGTGGAAGACCGGGATGTCGAGGCTGGCGCGCAGGCGGCGCTCGATCTCGAAGCAGCGCGGGGCGGCGATGTCCTCGAGGTTGATCCCGCCGAACCCGGGCGCGATCAGCTCGACGGCGCGGACGATCTCGTCGGTGTCCTGGGTGTCCAGGCAGATCGGCCAGGCGTCGATCCCGGCGAACCGCTTGAACAGCGCGGCCTTGCCCTCCATCACCGGCAGCGCCGCGCCGGGGCCGATGTTGCCGAGGCCGAGGACGGCCGAGCCGTCGGTGACGACCGCGACGGTGTTGCCCTTGGTCGTCAGGCGCCACACGTCCTCGGGGTGCTCGGCGATCGCGCTGCTGACCCGGCCGACGCCCGGCGTGTAGGCCATCGAGAGGTCGTCGCGGTTGCGCATCGGCACCTTGGAGGCGACCTCGATCTTCCCGCCGAGGTGCAGCAGGAAGGTCCGGTCGCTGGTCTTGTGGACCGTCACGCCCTCGAGCGCGTCGACCTCCTGCTCGAGGACCGCGGCGTGGTCGGCGTCGCTGGCCGAGCAGGTCACGTCGACGACGAGCCGCTCGTGGCTGGACTCCGAGACGTCCATCGCGGTGACGATGCCGCCGGCCTGGCTGATGGTGGTCGCCACCGCTCCTACGACCCCGTGGTCCGGGGCGGTGTGCAGCCGCATGGTGATCGAGTACGACGAGGTGGTTGCGGCGGCGCGGCTGGTCACCGCCCCACTCTCCGCGCCCGCGGCGGTTACCGGCAAGTCAGGTCAGGGCAACGTGACTCGCATCACCATTCTGCACTTCTTGGTCGGGAGTGCAACACTGCACTCCATGTCCGGAAGTGCAATCGAGCTGTCCCGCCGGGACGCCAAGCGTCGCGAGACCGAGGACCGCATCTCCGACTGCGCGCAGCGCCTCGTCGCGGAGCACGGCCTGGACGGCTTCACGATGGAGGACCTCGCCGCCGCGGCGGACGTCTCCCGCCGGACGCTGTTCAACTACTTCCCCAGCAAGGTCGACGCGGTGCTGGGGAACCTCCCGACGATCCCCGCGGACGTGCGCGAGACGTTCGTCCGCGGCGGTCCCCACGGCGCCCTGGTCGAGGACCTCGCCGTGCTGGCCCGCGTGGTCCTCGCCGACACCGACCTCCAGCGCGAGCAGGTCGACCGGCTCCAGCACATCCTCACCACGACGCCGCGCCTGGCGATGAGCGTGCACTGCCGGTTCGAGGAGGTCTCGGCCGACATCGCCGCGCTCGTCGCCCAGCGCGACCCCGGACTGACCGGCATGCCCGCGCGATTGCTCGTGCGCCTGCTGGTCACCGTGTTCGACAGCGCGATGGCGGCGTACGTCGCCGGCGACGACCGCCCGCTGGCCGACCTCTTCGACGAACACCTCGCCGCTGCCCGGCGGCTCCTCGCCTGATCCGACCGCCTGATCCGACCGCAGCACCCCTCCGCCGTACGTCCACTCCCACCTGAGGAAAACCCATGGCCACCCTGCTCCACCGCCTCGGACTCACCGCCTACCGGCGGTGGCCGATCGTCATCGCGACGTGGGTCGTGCTCTTCGTCGCACTCGGCGCCTCGGTCGCCGCCTTCGCCAAGCCGATGAGCGACTCCTTCTCCATCCCGGGCATCCCCTCGGAGAAGGCCTCCGACATGCAGGCCGAGCTCTTCCCGGGCGCCCCCGACCCCTCCGAGCGCGCGACCGTGAACGTCGTCGTCGCCGCGCCCGAGGGCGAGCGGCTCGCCGACCCGGAGTGGACCAAGGCGACCCAGGCGCTCATCGCCGACCTCACCGAGCTGCCGCAGATGCCGGAGACCCCGCTCGCGGACCCGGTGACCGCCGCCGAGCAGCAGCGCCAGCAGCTGCTCGACGCCGCGAAGAAGGCCGGCAGCGACCCGAAGGTCGCCGAGGCCAACGCCGCCGCGCTCTCCCCGCTCTCCGAGGACGGTCGCGTCGGCACCATCACGTGGGACTTCGCCGTCGAGTCGGTCGCCGACGTCGACCCGGCCACGATCGAGGCGCTCGAGGACACGATGGCCGAGGCGCGCGACAGCGGCCTCACCGTCGAGGCCAACGGCTCGGGCAGCCAGGGCATGCTGCACATCGGCGGCACCTCCGAGCTCATCGGCATCGCGGTGGCCCTCGTCGTGCTCGTGCTGACCTTCGGCTCCCTGGTCGCGGCCGGCCTGCCGATCGTGACCGCCGCGGTCGGCGTCGGCTTCGGCGTCACCGGCATCAGCCTGATGACCGCCTTCACCGACATCGGCTCGACGACCCCGATGCTCGCCACGATGATCGGCCTGGCCGTCGGGATCGACTACTGCCTGTTCATCCTGGCCCGCTTCCGCGCCGAGATGGAGCACACCTCCGACCGTCAGGACGCCACCGGACTCGCCGTCGGCACGGCCGGCTCCGCGGTGGTCTTCGCGGGCCTCACCGTGCTCATCGCGCTCGCCGCGCTCGCCCTGGTCCGGATCCCGTTCCTCACCTCGATGGGCATCGCGGCCGCCGGCACCGTGCTGGTTGCCGTGCTGGTCGCGCTGACCCTGCTGCCCGCACTGCTCGGCATGCTCGGCTCGAAGGTCTTCGCCGGCCGGGTGCGCCGCTACCGCCCCGCCCGCGACCACGACGGCAGCATCCTCAACAACGGCGTCCGCTGGGCCCGCCTCGTCGGCCGCGCCCCCGTGGCCGTCGTCGTGCTGGTCGTCGTCGCCCTCGGCTCGCTGGCCATCCCGATGAAGGGCCTGCACCTGGCCTTCCCGACCGACAGCACCGCCGCGGCCGACAGCACCCAGCGCAAGGCCTCCGACCTGGTCGCCGACGCGTTCGGCCCGGGCCGCGACGCCCCGCTGCTGGTCGTGGTCGACAGCCGCGACGTGGCGGCCGACGAGCGCCCGGCGGCGTACGGCTCCGTGGTGGAGTGGGCCGCGGGCCAGGACGACGTGCGCAACGCCCAGATCATCGGCCAGAACGAGGACGGCACGGGCGCGCAGGTGCTGATCACGCCGGAGTCCGGCCCCGAGGACACCGCGACCGAGGACCTGCTCTCCAACCTCCGCGACGGCCAGGCCGACCTGGAGGAGAGCACCGGCGCCGAGCTCGGCGTGACCGGCACGACGGCGATCTTCACCGACGTCTCCGAGCGGCTCAGCGACGCGCTGCCGATCTACCTGCTCGTGGTCATCGGCCTGGCCTTCATCCTGCTGATGATCGTCTTCCGCTCGATCCTCGTGCCGCTGACCGCGACCCTGGGCTTCCTGCTCTCGGTGCTGGCCACTCTCGGCATCACCGTGGCGGTCTTCCAGGAGGGCGTCTTCGGCCTGGTCGAGGGCCAGCCGATCGTCAGCTTCATGCCGATCTTCCTCATCGGCCTGGTCTTCGGCCTGGCGATGGACTACCAGGTCTTCCTGGTGACCCGGATGCGTGAGTCGCACGTCCACGGGATGTCGACCCGCGACGCGGTCGTCGACGGCTTCCGCAACAGCGCCCGCGTCGTCGCGGCCGCCGCGGTCATCATGATCTCGGTGTTCGCGGCGTTCATCCTGATCGACGAGCCGATCATCAAGTCGATGGGCTTCGCGCTCGCCGTGGCGGTCTTCCTCGACGCCTTCATCGTCCGGATGGCGCTGGTGCCGGCCCTGCTCTACCTGATGGGCGAGAAGGCCTGGTGGCTCCCCGCCTGGCTGGACAAGCTGCTGCCGAACGTCGACGTCGAGGGCGAGCAGCTCGAGCGCGGCCGCGGTGGCGAGCTGGTCCCCGGTGAGGCCGGCGCCGGCACCACCGGAACCACCGGTGCCGACGAGGGCGAGCGCCAGCCGGTCTGACGCCGGCCGCGTCCGGCGCGTCCGGGCGTCCGGGCGTCCGGGCGTCCGGGCGTGCCTGCGGCCTCCCGTTGGGGTAGTCCGCCACACCTGCGCCCTTGATCGCCCCGGAAAGGGCGCTCCTGTGGCGGACTATCCCGCCACGACGCGCAGGTCAGCGCTGCTCGGCGCCCAGGTGGGCGAGCAGGTTCCGGGAGAACCGCTCGCCCATCTGGCCGATCACCCCGCGCATCGCGGCGGTGACGGCCGGGGCGGACAGCTTCGGCAGCGGCAGGTCGAGGGTGATGTCCAGGCTAGTGGCCAGCCGGGTGCCGCCGCCCTCGGACTCGGGCAGCTCGGTCAGCGCGTACCACCCCTCGACGCCGGCCCGCTCGCTCGCGCCGGCGGGCGGGTCGTGGGAGAAGTCGATCCGCTCCAGGTCCCGGTAGGACATCCGCTCGGTGAAGGTCGGGGCGACCTCGATGCCGAGCACGTCGAGCCCGGTCATGTGCCACGTCCAGTGCTCCCCCGAGGCGTCGATGCGCTTGAGCAGCGGGGTCAGCTCGGCGACCAGCAGCGGGTCGGTGAGCACGTCCCAGATCTCCTTGGCCGGCGCGAGGACGACCGCCTCGGCCTTCGTGCCGGAGGTGAAGCGGGCCATCAGCCGGGGACCGGGGCGGCCAGCGCCGCCTCGATGTCGGCGACCAGCTTCTCCGGCTTGGTCGTCGGGGCGTACCGCTCGATCACCCGGCCGTCGCGCCCGACGAGGAACTTGGTGAAGTTCCACTTGATCCGGTCGCCGAGCACCCCGCCCTTCTCGCTGCGGAGGTACGCGAAGACCGGGTGCGCGCCCGAGCCGTTGACCTCGACCTTGGAGAACAGCGGGAAGCCCACCCCGAAGTTGCGCTCGCAGAACCCGGCGATCTCCTCGTCCGAGCCCGGCTCCTGCCCGCCGAACTGGTCGCACGGGAAGCCGAGGACCGCGAAGCCGCGGTCGGCGAACCGGTCGTGCAGCTCCTGGAGGCCCTGGTACTGCGGGGTGAACCCGCACTGGGAGGCCGTGTTGACCACCAGCACCACCGTGCCGGAGTACGCCGCGAGGTCGATGTCGGTGCCGTCGATCCCCCGCGCGCTGAGCTCGTGCAGCGTCGTCATGCCCCGAGCATGGCAGCCGGGCCGGCATCCCGGGGCTGACCGGGATCGAACCGGGGGCGGACCGGGGTCGACCGGGGTCGACCGGGTCAGCCCACCATCCGGCCGGTCGCCTTCGCGGGCTGCTGGTGGCCGACGGGGTTGGCGTGCCCGTCGAGCAGCACCTGCACGCGCCGATCGCCGAGGTCGAGCACCAGCTCGCCGTCGCCGATCTCGAGGACCTCTCCGCACACGACGTACCGGTCCCCGGCGATGCGGTCGAGCACCGACCCGGGCGGGCAGCGCTCGACGTCCTGGGTGGCGACCAGGCGCAGCTGCGGGCGCAGCCGCCCGCGGAAGCGCCAGAGCAGGTAGAGCATCAGCGCGAGCGCGGCATCCGCGGCGAGGGTGATGACCAGGCCGAGCCGGCTGGTGACCTCTCCGTCGACCCGGTGCACGCCGCTGTCGCCGGGCAGGACCCGCACGCCGATCTCACCGGTCCGCACGGCGTCCTCGTAGACGTCCTGCTCCACGTTGGCGGTGTAGGAGGTGCCGTCGACGGCGTACTGGAGGAAGTGCCCGCCACCGGACTCGCGGTGTGCCTCGACCCGCGCGACCTGCTCCACCCCGCTGGCCGAGAGCCGCTGGTCGAGGTAGAACCCGTGCACCACCGGCAGGTTGATCATCAGCGCGACGACCACGACGAGCAGGGTCGGGGTCCAGCGACGTCGAGGGGCTGCCACCGGTCCAGTATCCCGTGCGGACGTCCCCGCCCTCCCCCCACGGTCGAGCGGGGACGCCGGCCCCGGCGGCCGATGGCGGCCAGGGCGGGCCTCACCGTAGGGTCCGCGGGCCTTCACGTCCATGACCCCGCCAAGTGGTCCTGACCGGTCAGGGACGCAGCTCGGCGACCGCGCGGGCCAGGTCGGTGACGCGGGACCAGTCTCCGGCAGCCAGGACGCCCGCGGGCGTGAGCCAGCTGCCGCCGACGCAGGCGACGTTCGGGAGGCGGAGGTACGCCGCCGCGTTGGCCGGCCCGATGCCGCCGGTCGGGCAGAACCGGGCGGCCGGCACCGGCGAGGCGACCGAGGCGAGGAACGCCGCGCCGCCCGAGGCCTCCGCGGGGAACAGCTTCATCTCCTGGTGGCCGGTCTCGAGGACGGCGAGCACCTCCGAGACCGTCGCGGTGCCGGGCAGGTAGGGCAGCCCGGTCTCGGCCATCGCCGCCAGCAGGGCCGGGGTGGCCCCCGGGGAGACGAGGAACTCCGCCCCCGCCGCCCGGGCCTCCTCGGCCTGGGCGGGCGTCACGATCGTCCCGGCGCCGACGAGCACCTCGGGCACCTCCGCCGCGATCGCGCGGATCGCCTCGAGGGCGACCGGGGTGCGCAGGGTCAGCTCGACGACCGGCACGCCGCCGGCGGCCAGGGCCCGGGCCACGGGCACGGCCCAGGCGACCTCGTCGACGACCACGACCGGCACCACCGGCGTCCGGGCGGCCAGGGCGTCGAGCAGGGAACCGGTGACCGGGGCGGGGGCAGTGACCTCAGACGGGCTGGACAAGGGAGTCCTCTCGGGGAGCGGGCTGGGCGGGGGTGCCGGAGGAGGGGAAGACGCTCGCGCCGGCGTCGGCCGGCCCGACCGTGGCGCGGAAGGCGGCGAACAGCTCGCGGCCCGTCCCGGCCCACTCCTCGCCCTCGGGCGCGCGACCGGTCGGCTCGCGGGAGGCCAGGTCGGCCCCGTCGTGGGTCTGCACGGACAGCAGGCCGCGCTCGGCGTCCACCGTCACCAGGTCCCCGTCGCGCACCCGGCTGAGCGGTCCGCCCAGCGCGGCCTCCGGCGTGACGTGGATGGCGGCGGGGACCTTGCCCGACGCGCCGGACATCCGGCCGTCGGTCACGACCGCGACCTGCTGACCGCGGTCCTGGAGCACGCCCAGCGCGGGGGTGAGCTTGTGCAGCTCGGGCATGCCGTTGGCGGCCGGGCCCTGGTAGCGGACGACGGCGACCAGGTCGCGGCCGTCGAGCCGCCCCTCCCCGAAGGCGGCGAGGAGGTCGGCCTGGTCGTCGAAGACCATCGCCGGGGCGGTCACCACGCGGTGCTCGGGCCGGACCGCGGAGGTCTTGAGGACCGCGGTGCCCAGCGGGCCGTGCAGGACCTCGAGCCCGCCGGTCGCGGAGAACGGGTCGTCCACGGGGCGCAGGACGTCGCGGTCCAGGCTCGACTTGGGACCCTCCTCCCAGGTGAGGTCGCCGGTCTCCGCGGAGCCGCGCAGCACCGGCTCGGTCGTGTAGTGGCGCAGGCCGCGGCCCGCGACCGTCCACACGTCCTCGTGGAGCAGCCCGGCGCGCAGCAGGGTGTGGACGAGGAACGCGATGCCCCCCGCGGCGTGGAAGTGGTTCACGTCGGCCGCGCCGTTGGGGTAGACCCGCGCCAGCAGCGGCACCACTGCGGAGAGGTCCGCGAGGTCATCCCAGGTCAGCGTGATGCCCGCGGCGCGGGCGATCGCGACCAGGTGGAGGGTGTGGTTGGTCGACCCGCCGCTGGCCAGCAGCGCGACGCAGGCGTTGACGATCGCCTTCTCGTCCACGATCGTCGCGATCGGCGTCGGCTCGCCTCCTTGCCGGGTGATCTGCACCGCGCGGGCCGCCGCGGCGCGGGTCAGCGCGGCGCGCAGCGGGGTGCCGGGGTTGACGAAGGAGGAGCCGGGCAGGTGCAGGCCGAGCACCTCCATGAGCAGCTGGTTGGAGTTGGCGGTGCCGTAGAAGGTGCAGGTCCCGGCGGAGTGGTACGACGCCGCCTCGGCCTCGAGCAGCTCCTCGCGGCCGACCTTGCCCTCGGCGTACAGCTGGCGGATCCGGGCCTTCTCGCCGTTCGGCAGCCCCGAGGCCATCGGCCCGGCCGGCACGAAGACGGTCGGCAGGTGGCCGAAGGAGAGCGCGCCGATGAGCAGGCCCGGCACGATCTTGTCGCAGACGCCGAGCATCAGCGCGCTGTCGAACATGTCGTGGGAGAGCGCGATCGCCGTCGACATCGCGATCACGTCGCGGCTGTAGAGGGAGAGCTGCATGCCGTCGCGACCCTGGGTGATGCCGTCGCACATCGCCGGCACGCCGCCGGCGACCTGGGCCACGCCGCCCGCGCGGACGACCGCCCGCTTGAGCACCGGCGGGTAGCTCCCGAACGGCTGGTGGGCCGAGAGCATGTCGTTGTAGCTGGTCACGATGGCGACGTTCGGCTTGACCCGCCCGCGCAGCGCGGCCTTGCCCGCCGGCTCGGAGGCGGCGAAGCCGTGCGCGAGGTTGGCGCAGGCCAGGCGGTGCCGGGCGGGGGCGCGGTCGGTGGCCTGCTCGACGCGCCGGAGGTACGCCGCCCGGCCGGCGGCGCTGCGCTCGGTGATCCGCGCGGTCACCGCCGCCACGGTGGGATGGATCGCGGGTCTCCCGGGGCTGCCGGGGCTGGTGGGGTCGGGGCTGGTGGGTCGGCTCACTGGTCGGGCTCCTGCCAGGTGCGGCCGTCGCGACCGAGGAGGTCGGCGGCGGCGGTGGGTCCGGACGAGCCGGCGGGGTAGGGCTCGGGGCGCTCCTCGAGCTCGGCGGAGCGCTGGGCCCAGCGGGCGAGGATCGGCTCGACCCAGGTCCAGGCGGCCTCGACCTCGTCGCGGCGCATGAACAGCGTCGGGTTGCCGCGCACGACGTCCATGAGTAGCCGCTCGTAGGCGTCGGGCGAGCGTTGGGGGAAGGCGGTGGCGTAGGAGAGGTCGAGGGAGACCGGGCGCAGGCGGATGCCACCGGGGCCGGGCTCCTTGGCGGTCAGGTGCAGCTTCATGCCCTCGTCGGGCTGGACCAGGATGTGCAGCCGGTTCGCGGTGGTCGAGCCCTCGCTCTGCGGGAACATCGCGTGCGGCGGCTCCTTGAAGACCACCACGATCTCCGAGGCGCGGTGGTCGAGCCGCTTGCCGGTGCGCAGGTAGAACGGGACGCCGGCCCAGCGCCAGTTCTGCACCTCGGCCTTGAGCGCCACGAACGTCTCGGTGCGGGTCCCGGGGTGGCCGACCTCCTCGCCGTACCCCTCGTAGGCGCCGCGGACGGTGTCGCGGTCGACGTCGGCGGGGGTGAGCGGCTTGAGCGCCTGGAGGACCTTGAGCTTCTCGTCGCGGACGGTCTCGCGGCCGACGTACGTCGGGGGTTCCATGGCGACCAGGCACAGCAGCTGGAGCAGGTGGTTCTGCACCATGTCGCGCAGCGCGCCGGCGTGGTCGTAGTAGGGGCCGCGCTTGCCGACCCCGACGGTCTCGGCGACGGTGATCTGGACGTGGTCGACCCAGCGGCTGTTCCACAGCGGCTCGAGGAAGGTGTTGGCGAACCGCGTGACCAGCAGGTTCTGCACGCTCTCCTTGCCGAGGTAGTGGTCGATGCGGAAGACCTGGTGCTCGGCGAAGACCCGGCCCACGGCGTCGTTGACCGCGCGGGCCGAGGCGAGGTCATGGCCGATCGGCTTCTCCATGACCACGCGGGAGCGCTCGTCGACCAGCCCGAGCTCGTCGAGGCGCTCGCAGGTCGGGCCGAAGAGACCCGGCGCGACGGCGAGGTAGTAGACGCGGACGGCCTCGTCGGCGCCCGGGCGGTCCTTGAGCAGGCCGTGCAGCTCGTGCCAGCCGTCGGGGACGTGGGCGTCGAGCTCGAGGTGGTGCAGCCGGGCGAGGAGGCGCTCGACGGCGGCGGGCTCGAGCTCCTCGGCGGGGACGTGGGTCGCGAGGGCGGTGCGGACCAGGTCGCGGTAGCCGGCGGTGTCGATCGGGCTGCGGGAGACGCCGACGATGCGGTGGTCCGGGGGCAGCTGCCCCTCGCGGTCGCGGTGGTAGAGCGCGGGGAGGAGCTTGCGCAGGGCGAGGTCCCCGGTGCCGCCGAAGACCGTGAAGTCGCAGTACGCCGGGAGGACCGCGGCGGCGGGCGGGCTGTCCGGAGTCGTGGGCGTCGGGGGCATGGGATCCACCGTCGCAGGCCTTATGGACCGATACAAGCCGTCTTAGGACTTTTTGCGGACAAAGTTCCGTGGTTTCATCCTCGCGTGAGCGTGATGCCGTCCCCCGCCGAGACCACCGCCGGCGGCCTGCTGGCCCTGGTGCGCAGCGGCGAGGCCACCACCCGCGCCGACCTCGGGCGCGCCACCGGCCTCTCCCGCACCGCCGTCTCCCAGCGGGTCTCCGCCCTCCTCGCGGCCGGCCTGCTCGTCGAGGCGAGCGCGCTGGCCTCCACCGGCGGCCGCCCCGCGGGCACCCTCGTCTTCAACGTCGACGCCGCCGTGGTCGTCGGGATCGCGGTCGGCCGCTCCCGCACCCAGGTCGGCGTCTTCGACCTCGAGGGCCGCGAGATCGTCGGCGACACCCGCGACCACGAGGTCGGCAGCGGTCCCGACGAGGTGATGACCGACGTCGCCGCGCGGCTGCGGACCCTGCTGGAGGGGATCGAGCCGCCGGTCCTCGGGATCGGGCTGTCCCTGCCGGGCACGGTCGACCCCGAGCGGCGCGTCAGCCTCGACGCCCCGGTGATGAAGGGCTGGGACGGCGTGCCGGTGGCGCCGTACCTGCTCGACGCCTGCGACGCCCCGCTCCACCTGACCAACGACACCTCGGCACTGACCCGCTCGGAGCTGTTCGGGCCGGCGCCGCTCGGCAGCGACGTGCTGGTCGTCAAGGCCTCCACCGGCCTCGGGATCGGCGTCATCGCCGACGGGCGGCTGGTCAACGCCTCCCGCGGCGTCACCGGCGAGCTCGGCCACACCCGCGTCGAGGGCGCCGACGAGCTGCTGTGCCGCTGCGGCGCGCACGGCTGCCTGGAGACCGTCGCCGCCGGCTGGGCCATGGTCAACCGGCTAGTCGAGGGCGGCGCCGAGGCGCGCCACGTCCGCGACCTGGTGGCCCTCGCACTCGACGGCGACCCCGTCGCCCGCAGCCTGCTGCGCGAGAGCGGCCGGCGCGTCGGCGAGGTGCTCGCCGTCGCGGTCAACCTGCTCCACCCCCAGACCGTCGTCGTCGGCGGCGACATGGGCGCGGCCTTCGACCTCTACACCGCCGGCATGCGCGAGTCGGTCTACGCCCGCGCCGCCGGCTCGGTCACCCGCGACCTGCGCTTCGCCCCCGCCGCCCACGGCGACTCCGCCGGCCTGGTCGGCTGCGCCGCCCTCGTCATCGACCACGAGCTCTCCCCCGCCGCCGTCGACGCTCGGCTGCGGGCGGCTCGTGCGGAGGCCTGAGGGGCGATGGTCGCGTCCCACCTATAGGTGGTACGCGACCGCTTCCGGGGCGAAATATTGACCCAGAAGCGGTTGCGATGACCCGGAAGTAGTCGCCTGGATACCCCGCGGGGGTACGCCGTCGGGGCGGGTGGCGGGAGTACGCCGCGGGGCGGGTGGATCAGTGCCGCTTCGCCTCCCGGCGGACCCGGCGGCGCACCTGCCAGAGGCGGAGCGATCCGGCGAGCGCGGTGAGCAGCAGGCCGGCGGCGACGGCGATGAGCAGCGCGACCGCGAGCGGCGTCTCCCCCTCGAAGCCGAGGAACCGGACGAGCACCGGCTCGGTGTTCTGCGCGATGAACACCACGAGCAGCACGAGCACGACCCCGAAGGCGACGAGCGCGGCCCACACCCCGCTGGTCACCGACCCGCGCAGCGGGTCACCGCCGGCGTCCGCACGGGCATCGCGCCGACGTGGGGACCGGTCGCCCGAGGGACCGGTGGCCGGCTGCGCCGGGGTGGTCGGGCCGGGATCTGCGGGAGGCGTCGTACCGGCGACGGGCTCCTCGGGCGTCTGTGTCATGCGGGGACGGTACCCACCGCCCGGGCGGCCCTCCCCGAGTGATCGAGATCGCGTGCGGTGGGAGTGGCGGAGCGGGGCGGCCGTGAGGTACTTCCCTGCCGTGACAGCCGAGCCCCTCGCCCCCGAACCGGACCTCGTGCCGGTCGGCGTCGGGCCCTCGACGACCGCCGGACCGCACCTGCGGCTGGTGCCGGCGCCGTCCGAGCCCGACCCCGACCGCACGCCCACCCGCACGCCGACCAGCGCGCCCACCCGCAGCCTGCCCCCCGCCGTCGCCCCCGGTACGCCGTGGCGCGCGGCGCTGCCGGTCTACGCCCGCGAGCCCGCCTGGCAGCTGGCCCTGGCCCACGCCTGGCTGGTGCTGCTCGGGCCGGCGCTGGCCCTGCTGCCGCGCGCGGTGGCGACCGACGTTGCCGTCGCGCTGGGCATCGGCACGCTCGCGCTGTGGCTGGTGGCGCTCGTCCGCGACCTGGCCGACCTGCGCGGCTGGGGCCTCGTGGTCGGGGCTCGGCCGACCGCGCGGATGGTGTGGCACCTGGCCACGAAGGGGCCGTGGGGCTACCTCGGCGTCCGAGCACGGCGTACCGGTGAGTGGGCGCCGTTCCTCGCCTGCTCCGCCACGTGGCTGGCGGCCGCCGTCACGACCGGTCTCGGGCTGCTCCTGGGCGGCTGAGCCGGCCGCGGTGCCGGCCGCGGTGTCGCCCCCGCAGACTGGTGGGGTGAGGAACCGGCGGCGGCTGCGCACGGTCGCGGCGCTCGTGCTGCTGGTCGGCGCGCTCCTCGCCGTCCTGCCGGCGCTCCACGACGCCGCGGCGGGGCGCACCCACCGCGCGCCGGTGCTCCTCGTGGGGCCCGAGGTCGTCGTCGGGCCGCTCGCCGAGGACGTGGACGCGCTGCCCCGGGCCCCCTTCGCCGCCTCCGCCACCGACGACCGCGACGCGGCGGAGGCGGCGTTGGCCGCGGGCGAGGTCGTCGGCGTGGTCCTCGTCGACCTGCGCCGCACCGAGGACACCCTGCTCCTGCCCGGCCTGCGCGTCGCCGACCTCGACCGCGCGCTCGTGCGCGAGGTCCGGGCCGCCGAGGAGCGCCGCGGCCGCACGGTGACCGTCGAGCGGCTGGGCCCCGAGCGACTGGGCCCCGAGCGACTGGGCCCCGAGCGACTGGGCCCCGAGCGACTGGGCTCCGCCCGCGACGCACCGCCGTACGCCGCGCTCGGCCTGCTCGCCGCGGGCGCCGGGTTCGTCCTGGTGCTCGTCGTCTCGCTGGCGTGGGGGCCCTTCGCCCGCACCCTCCCCCGCGGCCTGCTCCGCCTCGCCGCGATCGGCGCCCTCGCGGCGGTCGCGGTCGCGCTGACCCCGCTGCTGCCCGACGTGCCGGGCGACTCGCCGGGGTCGCCGCCGCGCTCGCCCTCGGGGTGCTGGCCGCCGGCCTGCTGACCCTCGCGCTCGAGGCGCTCCTCGGGCTCCCCGGGCTGCTGCTGGCCGCGACCGTGCTGCTCGTCGTGCCGGCGCCGCTGCTCGTCGCCGACGACCCGCTCCTCCTGCCCGGCGGGTGGGCCGAGGTCGCCCGGTGGACCACCGCCGGGGCGACCGCCGACGGGGTCCGCGCGGCGGTGGCCGGCGGCGCGGCCGCCCGCGACCTCGGGCTGCTGGCCGCGGTGGCCGCCACCGGCCTGCTCGTGCTCGCACTGACCCGCTTCGACGGGGTGCGGCACAGCCCCGCGGCACCGCCGGCCCCGGGCGGCCCGCCCCCCGACGTACCCACCACCGCCCGCTGGCGCCTCCAGCTCGTCGCCGTCCTCGGCGCGCTCGCCGCCGGCGCGGCGCTGGTCGTGGTCCTGCTGCCCGGCGACGACGAGGCCGCGACCTACCCGAGCCTCGCCTCCGCGACGACCTGCGAGCCGACCGGCCCGGTGCGCACGGTGGCCGACCTCAACCGGATCACCGAGCTGCGCGGCTCGCCCGCGTTCCGCGGCGGCGACGTCGGCGCCGCGGCCGAGCTCCACGACGGCCGGCGGATCTGGCTCTTCGGCGACACCCTGCGCGGCGACCCCGGCGAGGAGCGGTTCGTGCGCAACTCGATGCTGGTCGTCGAGCCCGGCTGCCTCCGCGTCGTGGTGCCGGCCGGCGGCGGCGCCGTCATCCCCGACCGGGACAGCGAGGTCGGCTACTGGCCGATGTCGGTGGTCGCGACGCCGCGACCGGGCTACGACCTGGTCACCGTGACCGCGCAGCGGGTGCGCAGCACCGACCGCGACGACGCCTTCGGCTTCGAGAACCTCGGCCCCGCCGTCGCCCTGTACGTCGTCCCGCGGGGCGGCACGCCGCAGCTCGTCTCCCGGGTCGACGTCGGCCCGGACTCCCCCGACCCGACCCGTCCGATGTGGGGCGCGGCGACCGCGCTGCACGGCGGCTGGCTGTACCTGTACGGCACCGCCCGCCCCGACACCGGCACGCCCACCGGCTTCTCGCTGCGCGTCGCGCGGGTCCGGCCGGGCGGCGTGCTGACGCCGGGGCGCTGGCGCTACTGGGACGGCGCCGTCTGGGTCGCCGACCCCGCCGCGGCCGCCGAGCTGGTCCCCGCGGCCGGCGGCACCTCCCAGACGCTGAGCGTCTTCGAGCGCGGCGGCACCTGGTACGCCTTCAGCAAGCGCGAGGAGTTCCTCGGCTCCGACCTGGTCTTCTGGACCGCGCCGGCGCCGACCGGGCCGTTCACGGCTCAGCCGCCCGTGGCCGACCTGCCCTCGGACAGCACGACCGGGGAGCTGCGCTACATGCCGCTCGCCCACCCCGACCTGGTCCCGCGGCCCAGGTCGGTCGTGGTGTCGTACAGCCGCAACCGCACCGACGTCGAGGAGGTCCTCGACGACCCCCTGCTCTACCGGCCCCGGTTCCTCCGCGTCCCGCTGCCCTGACCGCGCATCTGCCGGCGGGTCAGGCGGTGCGTCAGGCGGTGCGTCAGACCGCGGCCTCGAGCGCGGCGTGCTCCTCGTCGGTCAGCTCGATCGCGGCGGCCGCCATGTTGTCCTCGAGGTGGGCGACGCTGGAGGTTCCGGGGATCGGCAGCATCACCGGCGAGCGGCGCAGCAGCCAGGCGAGCGCGAGCTGCGAGGCCGAGACGCCCTTCTCGGTGGCGATCGTGGTGAGCGGGCTGTCGGGGCCGGAGAGCTGCCCGGTCGCGAGCGGGAACCACGGGATGAACCCGATGCCCTGCTCCTCGCAGTAGGTCAGCAGGTCCTCGGCGGAGCGGTTGGCCAGGTTGTAGAGGTTCTGCACGGTCGCGATCTCCGCGACCTCGCGCGCCTGCTGGACCTGCTCGACGGTGACCTCGGAGAGCCCGATGTGGCGGACCTTCCCCTCGTCCTGGAGCTTCTTCAGCTCACCGACCTGGTCCTCGAGCGGCACCTCGGGGTCGACGCGGTGCAGCTGCATGAGGTCGATCCGCTCGACGCCGAGGTGGCGCAGCGACATCTCCGCCTGCTGGCGCAGGTACGCCGGCCGGCCGACGGGGGTCCACACGTCCGGGCCCTGCCGGGTCAGGCCGGCCTTGGTGGCGACGACCAGGTCGTCGGGATAGGGGTGCAGCGCCGTGCGGATCAGCTGCTCGGCCACGACCGGCCCGTAGGAGTCGGCGGTGTCGATGAGGGTGACGCCCAGCTCGACGGCGCGACGCAGGACGCGCACCGCCTCGTCGGGGTCCTTCGGGTCGCCCCAGACCCCCGGCCCGGTCAGCTGCATCGATCCGTAGCCGAGGCGGCGCACCTCCAGGTCGCCGCCGATCGTGAACGTTCCGCTCTGCTCAGCAAGGGTGGTGGTCATAGGGAGCCCAACAACCTGCAGCCGCGGGCATTCCGCGACGCGCCAGGAACAACACGGGCCGCGAACGACGAAGGCCGGGAACGACGAAGGCCCGGGTCCGAGGACCCGGGCCTTTCGTTTCACGTGCGCGAGGGGGGAGTTGAACCCCCACGCCCTTTCGGGCACACGGACCTGAACCGTGCGCGTCTGCCTATTCCGCCACTCGCGCGTGAAGCCCCGCAAGGTTAGCCCAGCGCGTGAGATCCGACCAAACCGGGAACGGAGGGTGCGAGCCGCGGACGGTCGACATGGTTACGATCGGTCCCGACCCGGCGGCCGACAGGGCCTGTCGGCCCTGCCCGGACCAGCGGTCCGAGACCAGCGGTGCGAGAGACTTGCAGCACCAGGCAGAGCGACGTGGAAGGAGGCGGCGGGACGTGGGCGGACTCTCGCGCCTCGAGCAGCGGCTCGAGCAGATGATCTCCGGCGCCTTCGCCAAGGCGTTCCGGTCGGCGGTGCAGCCGGTCGAGATCGCGGCGGCGCTGCAGCGCGAGATCGACAACAACGCCCAGATCCTCTCCCGCGACCGGCGGCTGGTCCCCAACGACTTCCACGTGGAGCTCTCCGCCACCGACCTCGAGCGGCTCGCGCCGTACGACACCGCGATGGCCGGCGAGCTCGCCCAGCAGCTGCAGGACCACGCCGACGACCAGGGCTACGTGTTCCCGGGCCCGGTCCAGATCGACTTCGAGCCGGCCGAGGACCTCACCACCGGCCGGTTCCGCATCCGCAGCCGCGCCCAGGCGCGGGTGACCGGCAACGCCACGCACACCCAGGTACGCCGCGCGCGGGCCGTGCTCGAGGTCAACGGCACCACCCAGCCGCTGCACCCGCCGGGCGTGGTCGTGGGGCGCGGGACCGACGCGGACGTGCGGATCAACGACCCCGGCGTGAGCCGGCGCCACGTCGAGTTCGGCGTGACCACCGAGCGCCACGGCGGGGAGGAGTCGGTGCGCGTCGAGGTCCGCGACCTCGGGTCGACCAACGGCATGCTCGTCGACGGGCAGAAGATGGCCCGCTCGGTCCTCCACGACGGCGCCGAGGTCCGCATCGGCAACACCACGATGACGGTCCGCGTCGTCGAGGAGGACGCCTGGGATGTCTGAGCTCACCCTCTTCCTGATCCGCGTCGCCTACCTGGCGATCCTGTGGATCTTCGTGCTCTCCGCGATCTCGGTGATCCGCTCGGACATGTTCGGCGCCCGGGTGCCCGAGTCCGCCCGCGGCGCAGGCGAGCCCCGCCCGCGCCGCTCGGGCCGGACCGGCCGCGGCGGTGGCAAGGAGAAGCCCAAGCGGCGCGGCTCCCCGACCCACGTCGTGGTCACCGAGGGCAGCAACGTCGGCGAGCGCGCCGATCTCGACCAGGCGCCGATCCTCATCGGGCGCGGGAGCGACGCCGCGATCCGCCTCGACGACGACTACGTCTCCACGCGACACGCCCGGATCGCGGCCTCGGGCGACCAGTGGTTCGTCGAGGACCTCGGCTCCACCAACGGCACCTACATCGGCAGCGTCCGGATCACCCAGCCCACCACGGTCACTCTCGGCACGCAGGTGCGGATCGGCAAGACCATCCTGGAGCTGCGGAAGTGAGCCTGCGCCTGCACTGGTCGGCGATCTCCGACGTCGGCCGGGTCCGCAAGGACAACCAGGACTCCGGGTACGCCGGACCCTGGCTGCTCACCGTCTGCGACGGCGTCGGTGGCGCGGCCCGGGGCGACATCGCCTCCAGCACGGCCGTGGCCCAGCTGCGCCGCCTCGACGAGCAGCCCACCGGCGAGCCCGAGGACCTCCTCGGCCTGGTCTCGGGTGCCCTGCACCGCGCGCACGACCGGATCAACGACCTCGTCGAGGAGGACCCCAGCCTCAACGGCACCAGCACCACCGCGACCGTCGCGCTCTTCGACGGCCGGCGGATCGCGGTCGGCCACGTCGGCGACAGCCGCGCCTACCTGTGGCGCGACGGCGAGATCTCCCAGCTCACCAAGGACCACACCTTCGTCCAGAGCCTCATCGACGAGGGCCGGATCAGCGAGGCCGAGGCCCGCGTCCACCCGCACCGCAACCTGATCCTCAAGGCGCTCGGCGGCCCCGGCGACGTCGATCCCGACCTCTTCCTCGTCGATCTCGTCGCCGGCGACCGCCTGCTGCTGTGCAGCGACGGCGCGAGCGGCGTCCTCGACGACAGCCGCCTCGGCGCCCTCCTCGCCGACGGCACCCCCGACTACGCCGCCGTCGAGCTGGTGCGGGCCAGCCTCGAGGCCGGCAGCTCCGACAACGTGACCTGCATCGTCGCCGACGTGCTCGCCGAGGAGCAGGCCGACGTCGACCCGGCGTACGCCGAGCTCGAGCCGATGCTCGTGGGCGCCGCCGCCGAGCTGCGGCGCCGGCCGACCCGCGGCGCGAAGCCCAGCGGTCTCTTCCGCGCCCGCGCCGGGGACACCGGCGAGCTCGACCCGGTGCCGGCCGACGTGCCCGACGACGTGCCGTTCGCGATCCCCTCGGACCCCATCGACCCCGAGGCCGCCCGCTACGCCCCGCGGCCGCCGCGCCGCCTGGCCTGGCTGCGCCCGCTCTTCGGCCTGCTCGTGCTCGGCGGCGTGCTCTGGATGACCGCCGCCGCGGCCTGGGCATGGAGCCAGGACCAGTACTTCGTCGGCGAGGAGGACGGCACGGTCGTCATCTTCCGCGGCCTCAACACCGACCTGCCGGGCGTGTCGCTGAACGAGCCCTACGAGACCACCGACGTCGAGCTCGACCGGCTCTCGGACTTCGACGCCGGCAAGGTGCAGGAGGGGATCGAGGTCGGCGACCTCGACGACGCCCGCCGCGCGGTCGACAACCTCGCCGCCCGGCAGTCCGACGCCCCGACCGACGCCACCTCCGACGACCCGACCGACCCGGCCGACGACCCCACGGGCGACCCGACCGACGGGGCGACCCAGCAGGCAAGCCAGGAGGCCACCCCGGCCGCCACGGAGCAGGCCACCGCCCGGGCGAGCGTCCGGCCGGCGCCGCCCGGCCCGGTCTCGGGCACCGGCGTGGCACCGGAGTCGCGCTGATGGCCGCCGGTCAGCAGGGCGCGATCATGGGCTTCGTCCACCGCCGCCGACGGGGCGCGGAGCTGTTCCTGCTCGTGCTCGCCCTCGCGGTGGGCATCGGGGCGTACGCCGCCGTCGGCCTCGGCGTCGACGGCGAGATCCCCGTCGACCTGCTCGGGTACGGCGGGTGGCTGGCCGGCCTCGTGGTCGCCGCCCACGTGGTGATCCGCTTCGTGGCGCCGTACGCCGACCCGGTGCTCCTGCCGGTCGTCGCCGCCCTCAACGGGCTCGGCCTGGCGGTGATCCACCGCCTCGACCTGGCCGACGGCACGACCTTCGCGCGTCAGCAGCTGACCTGGATGACCCTCGGCGTGGTGCTCTTCGTCGGGACGCTCATCGTGCTCCGCGACCACCGGGTGCTGGCCCGGTTCACCTACACCAGCGGGCTGGCCGCCATCGCGCTGCTGCTGCTGCCGCTGGTGCCGGGCCTGGGCAAGACGATCAACGGCGCGCGGATCTGGATCGGCGTCGGGCCGTTCAGCTTCCAGCCCGGCGAGGTCGCAAAGGTGCTGCTCGTCATCGCCTTCGCCGGCTACCTCGTCCTGCACCGCGACGCGCTGGCGCTCGCGGGCCGCCGGCTGCTCGTGGTCGACCTCCCGCGCGGCCGCGACCTCGGGCCGGTCCTCGCGATGTGGCTGATCAGCCTCGGCATCCTGGTCTTCCAGCGCGACCTCGGCTCCAGCCTGCTGTTCTTCGGCCTGTTCCTCGTCATGCTCTACGTCGCCACCGAGCGGCCCGGCTGGCTGGTGGTCGGCACCACGCTGTTCCTCGGCGGCGCGCTCATGGCCTGGCGCCTCTTCGGCCACGTCCGCACCCGCGTCGACATCTGGATCGACCCGTTCGCCTACTACGGCGAGGGCACCAGCGACCAGGGCTTCCAGCTGGTCGAGTCGATCTTCGGGATGGCCTGGGGCGGCCTGCTGGGCCGCGGCTTCGGCGAGGGCAGCCCCGAGCGGATCCCCTACGCCGAGTCGGACTTCATCATCGGCGCCATCGGCGAGGAGCTCGGCCTCACCGGCGTCATCGCCGTGCTGCTGCTCTACGGCCTCATCGTCGAGCGCGCGCTGCGCGCCGCCCTCATCTGCCGCGACGGCTTCGGCAAGCTGGTCGCCACCGGCCTGGCGAGCGTCTTCGCGCTCCAGGTCTTCGTGGTCGTCGGCGGCGTCACCCGGCTGATCCCGCTCACCGGCCTGACCACCCCGTTCCTCTCCTACGGCGGCTCCTCGCTGGTGGCGAACTGGGTGATCATCGCGCTCGTCCTGCGCATCTCCGACATGGCCCGCCGCCCGGCGCCCTCGGCGACCGACGATGCCGGCGACGGGGCCGCGGACGCCGAGACCACCCAGGTGGTACGCCTGTCATGACGATGAACAAGCCGATCCGGACCATCTCGATCTTCTGCCTGCTGCTCTTCCTGGCGCTGATGGTCAACGCGACCTACCTGCAGTACCAGGCCGCCGGCGACCTCAACGACGACCCGCGCAACCGGCGGGTGATCGACGCGGCGTACTCCCGCGAGCGCGGGGCGATCCTCGTCGGGCGCGACTCGGTGGCGATCAGCAAGCCGGTCGACGACCAGTTCGAGTTCCTGCGCACCTACCCCCAGCCGTTCAAGTACGCCCCGGTGACCGGCTTCTTCTCCTACACCTACGGCGCCTCCGGCATCGAGCGCTCGCAGAACGACGTGCTCTCCGGGGAGGACTCCCGGCTCTTCGTCACCCGGCTCGTCGACCTGGTCAGCAACGACGACTCCGAGGGCGGCAACGTCCAGCTGACCCTCGACGCCGCCGCCCAGGACGCGGCGTACGACGGGCTGAGCGCGCTGGGCCCCGGCACCCGCGGGTCGGTGGTGGCCCTGCAGCCGAGCAGCGGCAAGGTGCTCGCCATGGTCTCCCTGCCGACCTACGACCCCAACAACCTCTCCTCCCACGACTTCACCGAGGTCCGCGAGACGTGGACGCGGCTCAACGACGACCCGGCCAAGCCCCTGCTCAACCGGGCCATCCAGACCACGCTGCCGCCGGGCTCGACGTTCAAGGTCCTGACCGCCGCGGCGGCGATCGAGGCCGGCCTCTACACCGCCGACGACCTCGTCCCGGGCGGCGCGAGCTACCAGCTGCCCCTCACCCGCGGCGAGAGCGGCCTGATCGACAACGAGGGCCGGGCCTGCGGCACCGACCGGATTCCGTTCACCCAGGCCATGGAGCAGTCGTGCAACACGACCTTCGCGGCGCTCGCGGGCGAGGTCGGCGCGGAGCGGATGCTGGAGACCGCCGAGGCGTTCGGCTTCAACAGTGAGTACCTCGAGGACCTGCGGCCCCAGGCCGAGTCGGTCTACCCCGACAAGCTCAACGCCGCCGAGCTGGGTCAGACCGGCATCGGCCAGTTCGAGGTGCGCGCGACACCGCTGCAGATGGCGATGGTCGTCGCGGGCATCGCCAACGGTGGCGTGGTCATGCGGCCCTACGTCGTGGACGAGGTCCAGTCGGCCGACTACGAGGTGCTCGACAAGACCCCCGCGCGGGAGCTGTCCCAGGCGGTCAAGCCGCAGACCGCCGACGAGGTGACCGAGCTGATGGTGGCCACCGTCGAGAACGGCACCGCCGCCCCGGCCGCCATCCAGGGCGTCGAGGTCGCGGGCAAGACCGGCACCGCGCAGAGCGGCGACCCCGACCGCCCGCCGTACGCCTGGTTCGTCTCCTTCGCCCCCGACGAGGACGTCGCGGTGGCCGTGGTCATCGAGAACGCCGACATCTCCCGCTCCGAGATCGCCGGCGGCACCCTCGGCGGACCGATCGCCAAGGCCGTGATGGAGGCGGTGATCCGCCAGTGAGCGACCCGACCGTGACCTTCGGCGCCCCCGAGCCCCGCTACGCCGACGACGCCCGCCGCTACCGCCTCGAGAGCCGGATCGCGACCGGCGGCATGGGCGAGGTGTGGCGCGCCACCGACACCACGCTGGGCCGCGAGGTCGCCGTCAAGCTGCTCAAGCACGAGTACGCCGACGACGCGACGTTCCGCTCCCGCTTCGAGACCGAGGCGCGGCACGCCGCCTCCCTGCACCACCCCGGCGTCGCGGCCGTCTACGACTTCGGCGAGGCCGCGCCCGCCGACGGCTCGGGCGTCCCCCGGCCCTACCTCGTCATGGAGCTCGTCGACGGCCAGCCGCTCTCGGCGCTGCTGCGCGAGGGCCAGCCGCTGGACCCCGACGCGGTCCGGCACCTGCTCGTCCAGGTCGCCGACGCGGTCGGTGCGGCCCACGCCGCGGGGATCGTCCACCGCGACATCAAGCCGGCCAACCTCCTCGTCACCCCGGACCGGGTCGTCAAGATCACCGACTTCGGCATCGCCCGGGCCGCCGACGGCATCGGGATGACCCAGACCGGCCAGGTGATGGGCACCCCGCAGTACCTCTCGCCCGAGCAGGCCCGCGGCAACACCGCCACCCCGGCCTCGGACGTCTACGCCCTCGGCGTGGTGGCCTTCGAGATGCTCGCCGGCCACCGCCCCTTCCAGGCCGACTCCCCCGTCGCCACCGCGTTGGCGCACCTCAACGACCCCGTCCCGGACCTGCCGGACTCCGTGCCCGCCGACCTCGCGGCGGTGGTGCACCGGGCGATGGCCAAGGACCCCGCCGACCGGTACGCCGACGCCTCGGCGTTCGCCGCCGCGCTCCGCGACCCCTCGACCGAGCTGTTCACCGCGCCGGGCGCGGCCGAGCAGACCGAGGTCCTCTCCCGGACCGCCGTGGCGGCCCCCCTGCCCGCCGAGGCCACGACCGTCGCGCCCACCGGCGCCACCGCGCTCGCGGACGAGACCGGCGCCGAGGCCGACGAGGCCGCAGCGACCCGCCGCCGCAGGGCCCTGGTCGTCGGGCTGCTCGTCGCCGTCCTGGTCGTCGCCGGGATCGTGGCCGCGCTCGCACTCGGCGGCCGCGGCGACGACGACCCCGACGACACCCCCTCGGTCTCGGCCGGGACCGTGACCATCGACGAGGACGACTACCTCGACCGGCCGGTCGACGAGGTGCGCCGCGAGCTCACCCGCGCCCGCCTGCGCGTGCGGACCGACGAGGTCGCCAACCCCGGCGGCCGGACGCCCGGCCTGGTCACCTCCGTCGACCCCTCCGGCCGCCTGGACGAGGGCGAGCTGGTGACGGTGCAGTTCTGGGGCCCCGAGCCGGCTCCGGAGCCCACCCCCGAGCCGACGACCGAGGCCCCCACCGAGGAGCCCACCACCGAGGCTCCGTCGCCCGAGCCGACCACCACCGAGGCCCCCACGCAGGAGCCGTCCTCCCCCGAGGGCCCGACCGAGGAGCCGACCACGAGCACCCCGCCGACCCCCACGGCACCCAGCTCCCCCACCCAGGCCAGCAGCAGCCCGCCCTCGCAGGCGTCGGGCGAGCCGTCCCCGACCGAGGAGGAGGACCGGTGACCGGTCCGGTCGTCGGCGGGCGCTACGAGCTCGGCGAGCTGCTCGGCCGCGGCGGGATGGCGGAGGTCCGCAAGGGCATCGACACCCGGCTCGGCCGCGTCGTGGCGGTCAAGCGGCTGCGCACCGACCTGGCCAGCGACGCGACGTTCCAGGCGCGCTTCCGCCGGGAGGCGCAGTCCTCGGCGTCGCTGAACCACCCCGCGATCGTCGCCGTCTACGACACCGGCGAGGAGATCGCCACCGACGGCAGCGGCGTGGCCCAGCCCTACATCGTGATGGAGTACGTCGCCGGGCGGACCCTGCGCGACATCCTCCGCGAGGGCCGCAAGATCCTGCCCGAGCGGGCCCTGGAGATCACCAGCGGCGTGCTCGCGGCGCTCGACTACAGCCACCGCGCGGGGATCATCCACCGCGACATCAAACCCGGCAACGTCATGCTGACGCCGTCGGGCGACGTCAAGGTGATGGACTTCGGCATCGCCCGGGCGATCAGCGACGCCTCCTCGACGATGACCCAGACCGCGGCCGTCGTCGGCACCGCGCAGTACCTCTCCCCCGAGCAGGCCCGCGGCGAGACCGTCGACTCCCGCTCCGACGTCTACTCCGCCGGCTGCCTGCTCTACGAGCTGCTCACCGGCCGCCCGCCGTTCGTCGGCGACAGCCCGGTCGCGGTCGCCTACCAGCACGTCCGCGAGCCGGCCCGGCCGCCGTCGGACCACGACCAGGACCTCCCGCCCGAGGTCGACGCGATCGTGATGAAGGCGCTCGCCAAGCGGGTCGAGGACCGCTACCAGTCCGCCGCGGCGATGCGCAGCGACATCGAGCGCTACCTCGCCGGCCGGCCGGTGCAGGCGGTCGCCCCGCCGTCGCCCCCGCCGACGATGACGGCCGCGCCGGTCGCCTCGAGCGGGCCGCCGACCGCGGTGCGCCCGCCGCTGCCGCAGGCCGGGGAGGAACGTCCGGGCCGACGTGCGGGGATCGTGGCGCTCGTCGTGGCGCTGGTCCTCGCGATCGTGGTGGGCGGCGCGCTGCTGCTCCCCCGGCTCTTCGAGTCCCCGCCCGAGCAGGTGCCGGTGCCGAACCTGATCCGCCTCAACGACGACCAGGCCCGGGCCGCCATCCGCGAGGCCGGGCTGAGCGTCGGGGACGTCTCCTTCGCCGAGAACGAGAACATCCCCGCCGGGAAGGTCGCCGAGCAGCAGCCCAACCGCGACCAGTACGTCGACCCCGGCACCAGCGTCGACATCGTGGTCTCCCTGGGCGAGCCGCAGGTGACCGTGCCCTCGGTCGTCGGGCTGAGCCGGGCCGACGCCGCCGCGCAGCTGCGCTCCTTCGGCCTGCGCACCAACCAGGAGGAGACCGAGTCCGACGAGCCGGCCGGCGAGGTCGTGGCCCAGGAGCCCGCCGCGGGCCAGGAGGTCGCCGAGGGCGCGACGATCACCATCGCCTACTCCGACGGGCCCGAGGAGGTCCCCGACGTGGTCGGCCGCCGTCAGCGGGAGGCCGAGCGGATCATCACCGAGGCAGGGTTCCGGGTCTCCGTGGTCCGCTCCTCCGACACCACCGAGCCCGCCGGCACGGTGATCCAGCAGAGCCCGAACGCCGGCGAGCCCCTGCCGCAGGAATCGACGATCACCATCGTGGTCTCGACCTACCAGCCGACCGAGGACCCCTCCCCCTCCGAGAGCCCCGACCCCAGCGGGCTGCCGACCGACGACCCCTCGGCCACGCCGTCCCGCGAGGGCCGCGGCGGCCGCGGCGACCGTGGGGACCGCGACTGACCGGAGGGCGCTGTCGGTGCCTCTACCGCGCCGTACGGAGCTGCAACGCGCGCGGGGCTCAGTCGAGGGGCTCAGTCGAGGGGTTGGGCGTAGGACATCGTGAGCACGCCGTCGTACGCCGGGGCGACGACCTCGTCCTCCACGGCGAGGTCCCAGCCCACGGCGCCGCGGCCGACGGCGTCGAGGTACGCCGCCACGTAGTCGTCACCGCCGACGCTCGCCTGGAGGCTGCCGGGGTCGCCGACGGCCTCGATGACGTAGGGCTGCGGGTAGGGCACGCCGTGCAGGGTGACCGCGTTGCCCTCGCACTTGATGCCCGTGGTGGTGATGATCCGTTGGCCGGCGATGGTCACGGCGGTGGCCCCGCCGCGCCACAGGGCGTTGACGACCGCCTGGATGTCCTGCTGGTGGACGACGAACTCGTTGACGTCGGCGTCGGGGGGCTGGGCGTCGACGACCTCGGGCGGGGCGTCGGAGAGCACGATGCGTACGCCGGGGCCGCGCCGCGGCTCCAGCCCGCCCATGTCGCGCAGGGCGTCGGCCTGCCGGCGGGCCTTGGTCACGCCGGCGTTCGACACGCTCCCCGCGAGGCGGTCGACCTCGTCGTCGAGGTCGGCGGCCCGCTGGCGCAGGGCGTCGTACTGCTCGGCCTCGGCCTCGACCAGGGACGCCAGGTCGGTGTAGCGGCCCGGTCGCAGGTCGGTCCCGTCGCTGTTCTGGGCGCTCGCGACGAAGAGCGTCCCGCTGAGCACGACCATCACCGGGGTGCCGATCCGCCAGGCGAGGCCCGCCCCGGCACGGGGCCGGCGGAGGCGGTCGGACCAGCGACGCCTCGCGTGGTCCTCGGGCCGCTCGTGGGAACCGGATGTCACGACGACTAAGGTAACCCGGGTCCCGCGGCGTCCGGCGGCGGGCGAACCCAGGCAGCACCCCAGCACCCGTCCCAGGAGAGCCCCGTGGCCAAGCAGAAGACCGAGCGAGACCCCCTCGCCCCCGTGCGGGGCCCGATCTTCTCGGTGCGCTCCATCCTCGCGCTCGTCCTGGCGGTCGGGGGCATCGGATGGATGATCTACTACTACGCCGCCGTGCGCCCCGACCCCGCCAGCGGCGAGGCCGGCAGCCCGGCCGCGATCGCCGACCTCGGCGACTGGAACTACCTGATCGGCTTCGGGCTGCTCTTCCTCGGCCTGATCATCGCCGCCCACCCCTCCACCCCGCTGGGCCGCGGCCGCGGCGTGGTCGTGGGCATGCTCGGCTGCTTCCTCATCGGCCTGCTGTGGATCTGCACCTTCTACATCTTCAGCGACGACCTCTCCAGCCTGTGGATCTTCAACGACCTCGGCCAGCTCAACCTCGTCGTCGGCATCGCGTTCATGGCGGTCGGCTTCACCTACGCCACGCGCTGGGAGTGACCGCGTCCCGCACCCCGCGGGCGCCCTGCACCACCGACCGCCGGTCGGCCTCCGGGCCGGCCGGCGGTCCGCATTTCGTCCACAACGGTGGACGAACCTGTGCAGAATGACAGCGGTGTAGTTCTGCACAGGCTGGTCCACAGGCTGTGGATAAACCTGCGGGGTCCGGGCAGGCCGAAGCCCCCGACCGGGTGGGCCGGGGGCCGGCGCCGGGCGGGGGCAGGGACCGCAGGAGACGGCCCCGCGGGTCGAGGTGCGGTCAGGCGAGGACGAGCACGCGGGTGACGATGGCGACGGCCACGAACAGCGTGATCGCCGCGAGGCCGGCCACCTGGACCGTCGTACGCCGGGGCCCGCGGGGGGCGTAGACGAGGACCAGCGCGACGAGCAGGCCGCCGGCGAACCCGCCGAGGTGGCCCTGCCAGGAGATGCCCGGCACCGCCAAGGTGAGGACCACGTTGACCGCGATCAGCACGCCGATCTGGCGGACGTCGCCGCCGACCTTCCGGGCGAGGACGAACAGCGCGGCGAAGAGGCCGTAGACGGCGCCGGAGGCGCCGAGCGTGGCCTGGTACTCCCCGCCGAACCAGAGCACGACGGCGGACCCGGCGAGCAGCGAGAGGAAGTAGAGCGCGAGGAAGCGCCAGCGGCCGAGGGCCGCCTCGAGCTGGGGCCCGAGCACGTAGAGCGCGAACATGTTGAACGCGATGTGCAGGACGGCCTGGTGGGTGAAGCCCGAGGTCAGGACCTGCCAGAACGCGCCGTCGGCGACGCCGGGCAGCCAGGTGCCCCCGTTGGCGCAGACGTCCTGCGGGACGTCGTAGCCGCCGCCGTCGACGAGGCAGAGGCCCTTCGGCCGCAGCGCCAGCAGGTCGACGAGGCGGCTGGCGGCGCCGCCGGTGACCAGCACGGCCACCCAGACGGCGACGTTGATCGCGATGAGCGCGATCGAGGTGCTCCCCGGCCGGCCCGGAAGCGCGCCGCCGTACGCCGTGCGGCCGCTGCGCATGGTCCGCGCACCCTCGGCGACGCAGTCGGGGCACTGGAACCCGACCGCGGCGTCGCGCATGCAGTCAGGACAGATCGGGCGGCCGCACCGCTGGCAGCGGATGTGCGACTCCCGGTCGGGGTGCCGGTAGCAGACGGGCACCCCCGACTCGGGGGCCGGCCGGGGAGACTCGCTCAACGAAGGGTCAGCGGATCTCGACGGACTCGATGACCACCGGCTCGACCGGGCGGTCCCCGGGGCCGGTCTTCGTCGTGGCGATCGCGTCGACCACGTCGCGCGAGGCCTGGTCGGCGACCTCGCCGAAGATCGTGTGCTTGAAGTTCAGGTGCGGCGTGGGGCCGACGGTGATGAAGAACTGCGAGCCGTTGGTGCCCGGGCCGGCGTTGGCCATCGCGAGCAGGTAGGGCTTGTCGAAGACGAGCTCGGGGTGCGGCTCGTCCTTGAAGGTGTAGCCCGGGCCGCCGGTGCCGGTGCCGAGCGGGTCGCCGCCCTGGATCATGAAGCCCTCGATGACCCGGTGGAAGATCACGCCGTCGTAGAACGGACCGGTCTTGCCGTTCCCCGCGTCGTAGGACTTCTCCCCCTTCGCGAGGCCGACGAAGTTCGCGACGGTCTCGGGGGCGTGGTTCGGGAAGAGGTTGACGACGATGTCGCCCCGGTTGGTCTTCAGTACGGCCTGCTGGTCAGCCATGGGTGTCCTTACACGTGATGAACGGCTTGGTCCGACCGCGCCGCGTTCCGATCGCGGCGCGGGTGGGTACTTGCACGGTGACGGCGGTGTCCCCGCCGTACCCGTCGATCCTCGCACGTGGCGCCAACCGGCCTCCCGGGTGGCCCGGCCGTGCCTCGCGTGATCGAATGCAAGGACCGAACGAGAGGAAGTGACGCGATGCGTCTGCGCAAGAAGAAGTCCCTCCTCGATCAGGCCTCGGAGTACGTCGACACCGTGCGCCCCCAGGTGGAGGCCGCTGTCGTGCATGCCAGGGAGGCGGTCGAGGACTTCGTCGAGACCACCGCACGACCCGCGCTCGCCGACGCCAAGGTGAAGGCCGGGCCCGCCCTCGCCGACGCCAAGGTGAAGGCCGCTGCCGGCCTCGCCGAGGCTCGGGAGAAGGCCGCACCGGTCATCGCCGAGGCTCGGGAGAAGGCCGGACCCGCCCTCGCCGACGCGAAGGCGAAGGCCGCTCCGATCGTGGCCGCCGGCGCCGCCGCGGCGGGCGAGAAGGCCGCCGCGGTCCGCGCCGCCGCCGAGAGCAAGGTCGCCCAGCTCCACGGTGAGCCGCCGAAGAAGAAGGGCGGCAAGGCCAAGAAGTTCCTGCTCGTGGCCGGCATCGCCGGCGTCGTCGCCGTGGTGGCCAAGCGCCTCCAGGGCGGGAGCACCAGCGACAACTGGCAGTCCTCCTACGTGCCGAGCCCGCCGCCGTCCTCCGGCGCGGACACCACGGACACCACGACCACGGCCACCACCCCGGCCGCGCCGGCCGGTGCGGCGACGTCGTCGACGCCGCTGGCCGACGAGGTCGCCGAGGACATCGGGGGCGCCTCCCCCGACGAGGCGATCGCCGACGCCGCCGAGGCCCCGCACCCGGTGACCACGCCGGACGAGCCGGCCGAGGTCACCGAGATCGACGGCGACGAGAAGAAGTAGTCCGCCCGGCGCCCGGACTGCTCGACGGGCCGGCGCCGTGCCTCACCTGGACCGGCCGGAGGGAACGTCCTCCGGCCGGTTCTCGGCTATCCAGGCATCGATCCGCTCCCACCAGCCGTAGAGCCAGTCGATCCGCTCCTCGCGACCGTCGGGGATCTCCTCGCGCGGGACCTGCCACCAGCGCATGGTCAGCTGCTTGTCCATCGGCAGCGCGCGCCACACGTCCGCGACGCCCGCGAGGTGGTCCAGACCCGTGTGCGCCACCAGCACGACGTCGGCCTCCGGTGCGGCGTCGAGAGCCGCGAGCAGCCCGCCCGGCTTCGGAGCGAGCACGTGGGTCATCTGCTCGGCGCGGTTCGCCATGGCGTGCAGCCCGAGCCGGTGCAGCCGCTGGATGGCCCGCGTCCGCCGCTGCGGGGTGAAGTTGCCGCCCTCGGGGAAGATCACGAACGCGTCGTTCTCGTCCAGGCCGGTCGCCAGCGCCCGGATCTGCTCGTCGACGTCCTCGCCGGGCCGCCCGGGGGTGATGAACCGCGCCGGGATCCGGTTGAGGAGCACGTCGATCGCGGGGTCCCACGCCAGGGTGTCCTTGAGGACGACGCGCGGCTCGCGGCCGTACCAGTGCATCAGGGCGTGGATCAGGGTGAAGGAGTCACCCGGGCCGGCGTGGCGGCAGCAGACCACCAGCGGCACACCGGGGTGGGCGTCGGGTGCGGGCCCGTCGGTCGTGATCGTCAGCCGGAGCACCCGCTTGGCCTCCCGGAAGAGGATCCACATGGTGCCCTGGACCAGGTCGTAGTGGATGCCCTCCCAGTACGGCGTCCGGATCCGCCGCCCGAACCCGCTGGCCAGCCACATGCCGAGCAGCACCACGAGCAGCAGCGCCTCGGCGGTCAGGTAGAGCACCGCGACCCAGGCGACCCGGACCACCCGCAGCCGGCCCGGCACCACCGAGGAGAGCAGCGCGCCCCCGACCAGCCACAGCGGGAGGGTCGCCCACAGCAGCACGGCGAGCGCGACGACGGCCGGCGCCAGCACGAGCCGGCGCAGCACCCAGGTCATCGGTGGTCGCCGGCGGTCACCGGCGCGCCCGCCCGGGCGACCGGCTCATCGGGCGAGGGTCTCGTCGAGGTACTCCACGCACGCATCGTAGGTGCGGTCGATGCGTTCCTGGACGCTCCGGAAGTCCGTGGCGGCGCGCCAGGTGTCGTCGCGCCCGGAGGTCCCGCGCGCGGGCAGCACGTGCGCCTCGACCCCCGGTGGCAGCTCCGCGAGCTCGCGGTGGAAGCGGTGCCGGCGGGCGATCTCGAAGGACACCCGGGCCACCTCCCACGGGCGGCGCGGGACCCGCAGCGGCCGGTCGATCCGGCCGACCTGGAGCACGAAGACCCGGTCGGCCCCCAGCTGCACCGCGCGGGCGAGCGGGATCGAGTTCACGATGCCGCCGTCGAGGTAGTGCTCCGACCCGACCCGGGCCGGCGGCAGCAGCCCGGGGACGGCCGCGCTCGCGACCACCGCGTCGACGACCCGCCCGGAGTCGAACCAGTGCTCCGCGGCGCGCTCGATGCTGGCGGCGCACACCTGGAACCGGACGGGCAGCTCCTCGAAGGTGACGTCCCCCAGCTCATCGACCAGCCGCTGCTTGAGCGGCTCGGCCGACCACAGGTGGGTGCCGGTGGCGACGGCCCGGCGGACGGTGCGCAGCGGCCGGTCGCCGTACACCTCGCGCGGCGCCTGGCGGGCGTCGTCCCACAGCCGGGTCATCCGCTCGATCACGGCGAGGGTGGGCTCGCGGGCGACCAGGGCGCCGTTGAGCGCGCCGATGCTGGTGCCCAGCACCAGGTCGGGGGTGATCCCCCGCTCGAGGAGCGCGCGGAGCATGCCCACCTCGACCGCGCCGAGCACGCCTCCGCCGCCGAGGACGAACGCCGTCGTGGTCATCGCGCCGCTCGTCCCCCGGGCCGCGTCAGTCGCGGACGGGCTCGGCGGCGGCGAGCTGGGCGCGGACCTGCTCGGTCGCCCGGTGCTCGGCCCAGAAGCTGAGGATCGGGACGGTGCCGCAGATGAGGGTGACGAGGGTGAAGTTCAGGTCCCAGTCGGCCCGCCGCGCGAGCAGGAAGGCCATGATCAGGAAGATCATGTAGAGCCAGCCGTGCGCGACACCGAGGTACTCGGTGATCGCGAGGCCGAGCTCCTGGGCCCCCGAACCGGCGGCGAAGAGGTCCGGCGTGCTGTCGAAGATCCCCCACATGCCGGTCCCGTCGAAGTTGGCCAGCGGCACGCCGACCAGGCACAGCACGATGAGGAGCACGCCGACGACGGTGGCCATGAACCGGTAGCGGGTGAGAGCGCTGTTGAGGCCGGGGTCGGTGCGCAGGTCGTCGTCGATCACGACGTCGACGTTACCGGCTCGTCTGCGGCGTCCTCGTCGCGTTCCCGCGGCGCAGCGAGCTCGCGTGACCAGCGCCACCAGATGAACGCCGCGAAGCCGCCGAAGACGAACCACTCGATGCCGTAGAGGAAGTTCTTCAGCCCGGTGAACGCCGAGGCCTGCGAGACCTGGTCGAGCTCGGCCTCCTCCAGGCCGGCGAACGGCTCGCGGGCGATGCCGAAGCCGCTGAACAGGTCCTGGTCGACGTGCTGCACGAGGTCGGCGGTGCGCACCTGCGGGAGGACGTCGTCGGTCCGGTCGGGGTCGCTGGCGTTGGTGCCCTCGGTCGGCTCGAAGTACGCCGTCACCTCGGCCGGCCCCACGGGCGGCGCGGGGGCCTCGGCCGGGGACGGGGTCCACCCGCGCACGACGTAGAGGGCCGACCCGCCGCCACCGTCGACCTCGACGGGCGTGGCGGCCCAGAAGCCGTCCTCGCCGTCGTGCTCGCGGCCCTCGATGTAGACGGTCCCCTCAGGGACCCAGGTGCCGCTGAGCTCGACCGGCCGGCCGACCTTGTCCCCGGGGAACGGGTCGTCCGGGCCGATCACGTCGAGCAGCGGCACCGGCGTGACGTCGCTGAAGTCGGCGACCTCGGCCTCGCGGTGGGCCTGCCAGGAGTCGAGCTGCCACAGGCCCAGTCGGCAGGCGAGGGCGACCAGCACGAGCGCCAGCAGGTGCCCACCCCAGTAACGCGGATGCAGGGCGACAGGCACCCTTCCAGGGTACGGCGTGACGCAGGTCGCTCCCGGGTTGGCGGGTGCCCGGCTCAGTCCGCGCAGGCCGCGAACGGCACGGTCCGCGCGCGCACCAGCGCGGCGGCAGCGACGGGGTCGACCAGCTCGTAGCCCACCCGGCCGGTCGACGGATCGGCCACCCCGCGGCGGAACCCGTCGGCAAACGCCGGCCGCTCCCCCGGCCAGCTCGCCGCGAGCCGCATCCGGTCGAAGGCGTCGGAGCGCAGCTCGCCGAGCCGAGCCGTGGCCAGCCCGCCCTGCAGGGCCACCGACCACGCCTCGAGCTCCTCGAGCCGGCCGGTGTCGACGCCGCTCGGCGCCTCCACGCAGCCTCGCTCGACGTACGTCGCGTCGGCGGGCGGGCCGACGAGGGCCGTGAGCGCGGGGTCGGCGGCCCACGACCGCGTCCCGTCGTCGGTCGCGCCGAGGACGACGAGGCTGTCGCGGGCCCGGACCTCGGCGCCGGCGAGCGGGCCGACCCGGTCGCGCACCGCGCGCTGCACCGCGGCCATGTCGAGGCCGAGGCGGAAGGAGAGCACGTAGCCGGGGCCGCCGGGGCCGTCGGGGCCGTCGAAGACCGCCTCCCAGCGCACGTCGTCCTGGGTGAAGCCGTACTCGCGGGCCAGCCGCTCGTCGACGCCGCGCAGCAGCCCGTCGGTCAGCAGCGGTGCGTCGGTGGCTGCCCGGGCCCAGAACCGCGCCCGCTCGGCGGGCGAGGACTGGCCGGTGAGGTCGGGGAGGCCGAGCTGGAGGCGGACCCGATCGAGGTCGGTGACGGCCAGGGAGGTCGCCGACTCCGGCACCAGCGCCATCGCGGCGGCGGCCGCCTCGTCGCGCACGTCGAAGGCGGGGGCGGGGGTGGGGCTGCCCGCGGACGGCGCCGGCGCGGCCTGCGGTGCCGTGTCGGTGCAGCCGGCGAGCGTCGCGGCCAGGAGGGCCACGGTCGCGGCCGCGGCGAGCCTGCTGGTCATGGCCGCCCTTCCCCCGGTGACTGCGACATCGGTGTGGAGCCTAGGGGACTCGAACCCCTAACCCCCTGCTTGCAAAGCAGGTGCGCTACCAATTGCGCCAAGGCCCCGTGCTCGCGCGGGTGCGCGGCGGTGGGTGTGGCCGGTGCGGACCGGCCGGCTCAGGACGAGGAGCGGACGCTGTCGGTCGCTTCGGCCCACAGGGCCTGCTCGTGCTGGCCCTCGTCGTACTTCTTCTTCGCGAGGACCGCGCCGGCGGCGGCCAGGGCGAGGAGGACGATCTTCTTCATCGGTGGACCTCCGGTCGCGCGGTGCGTTGCGGGTGGTGGTGGGCCTAACAGGACTTGAACCTGTGACCTCTTCCTTATCAGGGAAGCGCTCTAACCGTCTGAGCTATAGGCCCGCTCCGGCACAAGGCCGGTGCGGTCGCGGTGCGACCGAGGGTGGACACTACCCGACCGCCGCGCGCCCGCCCAAAACGGGGGGCCGGCGGCCGGGCGGTGCTCAGTTCTGGTCCTCCGCGAGGGTGACCTCGATGCCGCCGAGCAGGGCGGCGGCCATGTTGTAGAGGAACGCCCCGAGGGTCGCCACGGCCGTCAGCAGCACCACGTCGATGGCGGCGACGAGCATGGTGAACCCGAGGACGCGCGAGGTGCCGAGGTAGTCGGTGACGTCGAAGTCTCCGGCCTCGTCCCCGCCCACGACGTCGCGCACGGTCTGGTTGATGGAGTCCCAGACGTCCGCGGCACCGAGGACCGACCAGACCATGAAGACCGAGACCACCGTGACCACGGCGAAGGCGATGGACAGCAGGAACGCCGTCTTCATCACCGACCACGGGTCGATGCGGGTCAGCCGCAACCGGGCGCGGCGCGGGCCTCGACCGCCGCCGCCCGGGCCACCCGGGCTGACGCTGCGCCCGGGCCGGGCCTCGGCGCTGGCACGGTGCTCGTCACCGGCGTTGCTGATCCGGGCCTGGATCCGCTCGGCGAGTCCGGGTCGTACGGCGGTCTCCTCCGTGGAGCTGTCGCCCATCAGTCACCCTCGCCTTCGTCGGTCGTGGCGGTCGGGTCGATTCTTGCACCCGGCGTCGAATCGGCCGTCTCGTCGGCCTCGACGTCCTGCTCGAGGTCGGCGGTCTCCACGGCCGCGGCCGCGACAGCGGGGTCCTCGGCAGCGGCGGCGGCGACCTCCTGGGCGGCGGCCTCGGCGGCCTCCTCGACCTCCTCCTCGACCTTGGCCTCGACCGAGCGGGCCACGACGGCGACCGCGTCGCCGGACTTCGGCGTCACGAACTTCACGCCCATCGTGGAGCGTCCCGTCGGGCGGAACTGGTCGTTGATCGGGCTCCGGACGACCTGGCCCTTCTCGGTGATGGAGAGGACCTCGTCGCCGTCCTCGACGATGAACGCGCCGACCAGGCCGCCGCGCTCCTCGTTGGCCAGCGACATCGCCTTGATGCCCAGGCCGCCGCGCGACTGGAGGCGGTACTCGTTGATCCGGGTGCGCTTGGCGAAGCCGCCGTCGGTGATGGTGAAGACGTACTGCGGCTGCACCACCTCCACCTCCTCGGCGGTGGCCTCGACGCCGGCGGAGTCCTCGGCCTGCTCGCTGAGCCCGGCGGCCTCCTCGGCGGCGACCTGGGCCGCGCGGATGACCGAGAGCGAGAGCAGCGAGTCGCCGTCGCGGAACTTCATGCCCGAGACGCCGGAGGTCGCCCGGCCCATGGGCCGCAGCTGGGTGTCGTCGGCCCGGAACCGGATGGCCTGGCCCTTGCGGGAGACCAGCAGGATGTCGTCCTCGGCGTTGACCAGCTCCGCGCCGATCAGCTCGTCGTCGTCCTCGCGGAAGTTGATCGCGATGACGCCGGCCTGCCGCGGGCTGTTGTAGTCCCCGAGCCGGGTCTTCTTGACCAGGCCGTTGCGCGTGGCCAGCACGAGGTACGGCGCCTGCTCGTAGTCGCGGATCGCCAGCACCTGGGCGATCGACTCGTCGGGCTGGAAGCTCAGCAGCCCGGCCACGTGCCCGCCCTTGGCGTCGCGGGACGCCTCGGGCAGGTTGTAGGCCTTGGTCCGGTAGACCCGGCCTGCGGTGGTGAAGAACAGCAGCCAGTGGTGGTTGGTCGTGGCGATGAAGTGCTCGACCACGTCGTCGCCGCGCAGCGAGGCGCCGCGCACGCCCTTCCCGCCCCGCTTCTGGGTGCGGTACTGGTCGGCGCGGGTGCGCTTGGCGTAGCCGCCGCGGGTGATCGAGACGACGAGGTCCTCGTCGGGGATGAGGTCCTCCATGGAGAGGTCCCCGTCCGCGGCGATGATCTGGGTGCGCCGGTCGTCGCCGTACTTCTCGACGATCTCGGCGAGCTCCTCGCCGACGATCTGCCGCTGCCGGGCGACGTTGGCCAGGATGTCCTGGAGGTCGGCGATCAGCTGCTCGAGCTCGGCCAGGTCGTCGATGATCTTCTGGCGCTGGAGCGCGGCCAGCTGGCGCAGCTGCATGTCGAGGATCGCGGTGGCCTGGAGCTCGTCGATCTCGAGCAGCTCGATCAGGCCCTGACGGGCCTCGGCCACGTCGGGGGAGCGGCGGATGAGCGCGATGACCTCGTCGAGCATGTCGAGGGCCTTGACCAGGCCGCGCAGGATGTGGGCGCGCTCCTCGGCCTTGCGCAGGCGGAACTCGGTGCGCCGGCGGATCACGTCGACCTGGTGCTCGACCCAGTTGCTGATGAACTGGTCGATGGACAGCGTGCGCGGCACGCCGTCGACCAGGGCCAGCATGTTGGCGCTGAAGTTGGTCTGCAGCTCGGTGTGCTTGAGCAGGTTGTTGAGCACCACGCGGGCGACGGCGTCGCGCTTGAGCACGACGACCAGGCGCTGGCCGGTGCGGTCGGAGGTGTCGTCGCGGACGTCGGCGATCCCCTGGACCCGGCCGGAGTCGGCCAGCTCGGCGATCTTCAGCGCGAGGTTGTCGGGGTTGACCATGTACGGCAGCTCGGTGATGACCAGGCAGGTGCGCCCGCGGGCGTCCTCGTCGACCTCGATCACCGCGCGCTGGGTGACCGAGCCGCGGCCGGTGCGGTAGGCCTGCTCGATGCCCTGACGGCCCACGATGAGCGCGCCATTGGGGAAGTCGGGGCCCTTGATCCGCTCGATGAGCGCGTCCTGGAGCTCCTCGCGGGTGGCGTCGGGGTGCTCCAGCGCCCAGCGGGCGCCCTCCGCGACCTCGCGCAGGTTGTGCGGCGGGATGTTGGTGGCCATGCCCACCGCGATGCCGGCCGAGCCGTTGACCAGCAGGTTCGGGATCCGCGCGGGGAGCACGACCGGCTCCTGGGAGCGGCCGTCGTAGTTGGGCTGGAAGTCGACGGTGTCCTGCTCGATGTCGCGGACCATCTCCATGGCCAGCGGCGCCATCCGGCACTCGGTGTACCGCATGGCCGCGGCCGCGTCGTTGCCCGGCGAGCCGAAGTTGCCCTGCCCCTGGATCATCGGCGCGCGCATCACCCACGGCTGCGCCAGGCGCACCAGGGTGTCGTAGATCGCGGTGTCGCCGTGGGGGTGGTACTGACCCATGACGTCGCCGACGACGCGGGAGCACTTGGAGAAGCCGCGGTCGGGGCGGTAGCCGCCGTCGTACATCGCGTAGAGCACCCGGCGGTGCACCGGCTTGAGGCCGTCACGGACGTCGGGCAGCGCGCGGCCGACGATGACGGCCATCGCGTAGTCGATGTAGGCGCGCTGCATGGAGGTCTGCAGCTCGACCGGCTCGATGCGGCCGCCGGGGCCGGGGGTGGTCGGGCCGCCGCCGTCGGTGGGCGTCTCGGTCACGATTGCTCTCTCTCGCTGGATCTACCGGATGTCTAGGGATCGCTCTAGAAAGGCCCAGAAAGGCCCAGAGCGGCTAGATGTCCAGGAAACGGACGTCCTTGGCGTTGCGCTGGATGAAGGAGCGGCGCTGCTCGACGTCCTCGCCCATGAGGATGGAGAAGATCTCGTCGGCCTGGGCCGCGTCGTCGAGGGTGACCTGCAGCATCAGGCGCTGGTCGGGGTCCATCGTGGTCTCCCACAGCTCCTTGGCGTTCATCTCGCCCAGACCCTTGTAGCGCTGGACCGGGTTCTCCTTGGGCAGCTTCTTGCCCGCCTCGATGCCCGCCGCCATCAGGGCGTCGCGCTCGGAGTCGGAGTAGACGAACTCGTGCTCGTGGGGCTTGTTCCACCGCAGCCGGTACAGCGGCGGCTGGGCCATGTAGACGTGGCCGTGGTCGATCAGCGGCTTCATGAACCGGAACAGCAGCGTCAGCAGCAGGGTGTTGATGTGGTGGCCGTCGACGTCGGCGTCGGCCATCAGCACGACCTTGTGGTAGCGCAGCTTGTCGAGGTCGAAGTCCTCCTGGATGCCCGTGCCGAGCGCGGAGATGATCGACTGGACCTCCTGGTTGCCCAGGATCCGGTCGATGCGGGCCTTCTCGACGTTGAGGATCTTGCCGCGGATCGGGAGGATCGCCTGGATCCGCGGGTCGCGGCCCTGGCGGGCCGAGCCGCCCGCGGAGTCACCCTCGACGATGAAGACCTCGCACTCGGCGGGGTTGGTCGACTGGCAGTCCGAGAGCTTGCCGGGCAGGCCGGCCTTGCCGAGCAGGCCCTTGCGGTCGCGGGCCAGGTCGCGCGCCTTGCGGGCGGCGTTGCGCGCGGTCGCGGCCGCCTGCGCCTTGCGGATGATCTCGCGGCCCTCGGCGGGGTTCTGCTCGAACCACGCGCCGAGCTGGTCGTTGACCACGCGCTGGGTGAAGCCCTTGGCCTCGGTGTTGCCGAGCTTGCCCTTGGTCTGGCCCTCGAACTGCGGCTCGGCGAGCTTGATGGAGATGATCGCGGTCAGGCCCTCGCGGATGTCCTCGCCCTTGACCCGGTCCTCGGGCTTCTTCATCAGCCCCCAGTCCTCGCCCCAGGAGTTGACCAGGGTGGTGAGCGCCGCGCGGAAGCCCTCCTCGTGCGTGCCGCCCTCGGCGGTGTTGATCGCGTTGGCGAAGGTGTGCACCGATTCGTTGTAGGTGTCGGTCCACTGCATCGCGACCTCGAGCGACATGTGGTTCTCGACCTCGGGGGGCGACTCGGCCTCGAAGGAGATCACCGTCGGGTTCGAGACGGTCTTGGTGCGGTTGAGGTGCTGGACGAAGTCGACGAGCCCGCGGTCGTACTTGAAGACCTGCTCCAGCGCGGCGCCGGACTTCTGCAGGGCGTCGGCCCCGCCGTCGACGCCCTCGGCGACCGTGTCGTCCTCGACCGCCTCCGCGACCGCCTCGGCGCTGCTGCGCTCGTCGCGCACGACGATCTCCAGGCCCTTGTTGAGGAAGGCCATCTCCCGGATGCGGGAGGTGATCGTCTGCAGGGAGTACGTCGTGGTCTCGAAGATCTCCGGGCTCGCCCACCAGGTGATGGTCGTGCCGGTCCGCTCGCCCTCCGCCATCGGCCGCACCTGCTCCAGCGGGCCGTCGGGCACGCCGAGGCTGAAGGTCTGGCGCCACAGGTGGCCGCGGTTGCGGACCTCGGCGACCAGCCGCGTCGAGAGCGCGTTGACGACCGAGACGCCGACGCCGTGCAGACCGCCGGAGACCTTGTAGCCGCCGCCGCCGAACTTGCCACCGGCGTGGAGCACGGTCAGCGCGAGCGTCAGCGCGGGCAGCTCCTGGCCCGGGGCGGTGCCGGTCGGGATGCCGCGACCGTTGTCCTCGACGCGCATCGCGCCGTCGTCGCACAGCGTCACCACGATCCGGTCGGCGTGGCCGGCCATCCGCTCGTCGACCGCGTTGTCCACGATCTCCCAGATCAGGTGGTGCAGGCCGCGCTCGCCGGTGGAGCCGATGTACATGCCGGGGCGCTTGCGCACCGCCTCCAGGCCCTCGAGGACCTGGATGGCCGACGCGTCGTACGCGCCCTCGACCCGGGAGGACATGACCTCCGCCACCTGCTCGGCTTCGGACTGGGCGGGGGAGAGGCTCTCCTCGGACACGTCCACCTTCTTCTCGACGGTCGGGGCGGGCCAGCGCAGCGGGAAAACCGCCGGGGCCCGGCACGGAACAGGTCGCGTGACCGCGACCCGGCGTCCATCCTACTGCCTGGAACGGCCTGAGCCACGTAACGACGCTGCGTCCGGGGGCCCGGGACGCCCCGAAGGTGCCTCCAGGCGGCGCGGAACCGCCGACGAGAGCCGCGACCAGGGGGTCGGACAGGGGCGGGTACGGCCGAGGACCTCCCAGATCGCCAGAGGCTCAGCCGTAGGTGTCGCGGGGACCGCGGCCGTCGCGGACCGAGCGCGGGCCCTTCTTCCAGCTCGGCAGGTGCGGCCCGAGGACCTCGATCACGGTCACGGTGCCGTGGCCGAGCTCCTCGTTGAGCCGGCGCACGACGGTGGGGGCGAGCAGCCGCAGCTGGGTCGCCCAGGCGGTGGAGTCGGTGCGCACCACGAGCCGGCCCTCGTCGAAGGACTCCGGGGTGCAGTGGGCCGCCACCTCGGCGCCGACCAGCTCGGCCCAGCGCCCGAAGACGCCGTGCACCCGCAGGTCCAGCTCCCAGCCGCGCTCGGCGACGAGCCGGCCCAGGGTGCTGTCGATCAGCTGGGGGTCGCGGTCGTCGGGGTGCGCGCCGGTGACCCGGGTGCCGCGGGGCCGGTCGACCCACGGCCGTCGCCGCCGCGCCCGGGGGGTCGAGCCCGCCGTGGCGCGGGTCAGCGCGCGGGCCAGGTCCAGCCCGTCGTCGCGGTGCGGGGCCTCGTCCGCCGGGCCGTCCGCCGGGCCGTCCGCCGGGCCGTCCGCCGGGCCGTCCGCCGGGCTCCCCGAGGCGGCGCCGGACGTCGGCTCGTCAGTCATCGCGGCGTACCTCCCCTCCGGCGACGGTGAACCGGGCGCCGGCCAGCGCTTCCGGCACGTCCGCGCCGACCGCGGCGGTGACCAGCACCTGCTCGGCGCCGGCGACCAGCTCGGCGAGCTGGGCGCGACGCTCGGTGTCGAGCTCGGCGAAGACGTCGTCCAGGACCAGGATCGGGTCGTCGCCGTCGGCGCGCAACAGGTCGTAGGAGGCCAGGCGCAGCGCGAGCGCCACCGACCAGGACTCCCCGTGCGAGGCGTACCCCTTGACCGGCAGCTTCTGGACCCCGCCGCCGTGGGCCAGGGTGAGCAGCAGGTCGTCGCGGTGCGGCCCCACCAGCGACAGGCCGCGGTCCAGCTCGTCGGAGCGGCGCCGCTCGAGCTCGGCGAGGAGCCGCTCGACCAGTCCGGCGACGTCGCTGACCCCGCCGAGGTCGAAGGAGGGGCGGTACTCGATCGCGGCGTCGTCGCGGCCGGCGCCGCGGGCGACGGTCGCATAGGCCTTGCCGACGTACGGCGCCAGCCGCTCGACCAGGTCGAGGCGGGCTGCCAGCAGCTCCGCGCCGTTGCGCGCGAGGTGCTCGTCCCAGACCGCCAGCGTCGCCAGCGCCGCCTCCTGCGAGGAGCTGCCGCGGCGTGCGGCGCCGGCCGTCTTGAGCAGGGAGTTGCGCTGCTTGAGCACGCGGTCGTAGTCGGAGCGGACGCCGGCCAGTCGCGGGGCGCGCAGGACGAGGAGGTCGTCGAGGAAGCGGCGCCGGTCCGAGGGGTCGCCCTTGACCAGGGTGAGGTCCTCGGGGGAGAAGACGACGGTGCGCACCAGCCCGATCAGCTCCCGGGCGCGGGGGAGGGGGGAGCGGTTGATCCGGGCGCGGTTGGAGCGCCCCGGGTTGATCTCGACCTCGAGCACCGCGGTGCGCCCGTCGCGCACGACCGCCGCGCGCACGATCGCCTGCTCGGCGCCGGCCCGCACCAGGGGCGCGTCGCTGGCGACCCGGTGCGAGCTGAGCCGGGAGAGGTAGTCGACCGCCTCCACCAGGTTGGTCTTGCCCTGGCCGTTGCGCCCGATGAACGCCGTGACGCCGGGTCCGAGCTCGACGTCGGCGGTGGCGTAGGAGCGGAAGTCGTGCAGGGTGAGGTGGGAGACGTGCACCGTGGGTCGGCTAGCTCTCCGCCGGCGCGCTGTCGGCGCCGGACCCGGCCGCCTGGGCCGAGTCGGCCTGGTCCGGGGTCCCGGCGGCGTCGCCGCCCTTGGGCGCGGCGGTCTGCATGGCGTGGCCGCCGAACTGGTTGCGCATCGCCGCGACCGCCTTCATCGCGGGGGAGTCGTCCTGCCGGGAGACGAAGCGGGCGTAGAGGGCGGCGGTGATCGCGGGGGTGGCGACGGCGTGCTCGATGCCGGCCTCGACGGTCCAGCGGCCCTCGCCGGAGTCCTCGGCGTAGCCGCGGATCCCCTCCAGGCCGGGCTCGTCGTCCAGCGCGGCGACCAGCAGGTCCAGCAGCCAGGAGCGGATGACGGTGCCCTCGCGCCAGGAGCGCATCACCTCGGTGACGTTGTCGACCATGTCGACCTTCTCGAGCAGCTCCCAGCCCTCGGCGTAGGACTGCATGATCGCGTACTCGATGCCGTTGTGGACCATCTTGGAGAAGTGGCCCGCGCCCACCTTGCCGGCGTGCACGGAGCCGAAGTCGCCCTCGGGCTTGAGCGCGTCGAAGACCGGCTGGGCCTTCGCGACGTCGTCGGGGGCGCCGCCGTACATCAGGGCGTAGCCGTTCTCCAGGCCCCAGACGCCGCCGGAGACCCCGCAGTCGACGAACCCGATGCCGCGCTCGGCGAGCAGCTCGGCGTGGGCGAGGTCGTCGGTCCAGCGGGAGTTGCCGCCGTCGATGACCAGGTCGCCCTCGCCGAGGAGGTCGGCGAGCGCCGCGACCGTGGCCCGCGTCGGCTCGCCGGCCGGGACCATCACCCACACGACCTTCGGCGAGGGCAGCTGCGCGACCAGGTCCTCGAGGGAGTCGGCGTCGCTGACGTCGGGGTTGCGGTCGAACCCGACGACGGTGTGGCCCGCGCGGCGCAGCCGCTCGCGCATGTTGCCGCCCATCTTGCCCAGGCCGACGAGTCCGAGGTCCATCTGCTTCCTCCTGTGAGGGCTTGGTGTCAGGCCGTACGCCGGACGGTACCCACCCTCAGGAGAGGAGGCGCCGGGGCATGAGCAGGTAGCGGAAGCCCGGCTCGGTGCTCTCCGCGCCGCCCTCGGCACCCTCGCCGTCGCCGTCGCCCTCGCCCGCCGGCGCCGAGCCGCTGATCACGACCGGCTTGGAGGCCTGGGTGAAGGCGAGCTCGACGACCGGCTGGTCGATCGCGGTCAGGCCGTCGAGGAGGAACTGCGGGTTGAAGCCGGTGGTGATGTCGTCGCCGTCGATCTGGGCCTCGATCGACTCCGAGGCCTGCGCCTCGTCGCCGGAGCCGGCGTCGAGGGTGAGCACCCCGTCGCTGAAGGCGAGCTGGACCGCGGTGTTGCGCTCGGCGACGAGCGCGACGCGCTTGACCGACTCGACCAGCGCGGCCTTGTCGACCCGGGCGACGGTGAGGTGCTCGTTGGGGAAGAGGCTGCGCACCTTCGGGAACTCACCGTCGAGCAGGCGCGTGGTGGTGCGGCGTACGCCGCCGGGCGCGTTGCCCTCGAAGCCGATGATGCCCTCGCCGCTGCCGCTCGCGGCCAGCGCGATGGTGACCTCGCTGCCGGCGGTGAGCGACTTCGCGGTGTCGCCGAGCACCTTGGCCGGCACCAGCGCGGCGGCGCTCTCGTCGGGGGTGCGCGGGTCCCACTGGAGCTCGCGCTGGGAGAGCCGGAAGCGGTCGGTGGCCAGCAGCGAGATCGTCGAGCCGTCGATCTCGATCCGGACGCCGGTGAGCACGGGCAGCATGTCGTCGCGGCCTGCGGCGGTCACGGCCTGCGCGACGGCGTGGGCGAACTCGTCGCTGCGGACGGTGCCGGTCGCGGCCGGCATGTCGGGCAGGGACGGGTAGTCCTCGACCGGCATCGTCTGCAGGCTGAACCGGGCCGAGCCGCAGGTCAGCGAGACCCGGGTGCCCTCGAGGGTCATCTCCACGGGCTTGCTCGGCAGGCTGCGGCAGATGTCGGAGAGCAGCCGGCCGCTGACCAGCGCCTTGCCCTCGTCGGCCACGTCGGCGCTCAGCGTCGCCCGGGCGGAGGTCTCGTAGTCGAAGCTCGACAGGACCAGGCCGTCGTCGCTCGCGTCGATGAGCAGACCGGCGAGCACCGGCACGCTCGGTCGGACCGGGAGGCTGCGGGCAGCCCAGGCGACGGCATCCGCGAGCACGTCGCGGTCGACGCGGAACTTCACGATGTGGTCCTTCAGGTCGGGGGCGAGATCAGGGTCGGGCGGGATGGCGAATCCTGCCACGTGGGGTCCTGGCGCGGGAGATTCGGTGTGGTTTGGCCACCGCCCCGGCTGTGGAGACACCGCGGTGGGCCGGGTGCTCGCTCGTCGGTCATCCCCAGGCAGGGGAGCGGAGAGAAGTTGACCAAGGATCGGGATGTCTGGAGGTAGGGAGGAGTCATAGGTTCGGTGGAATCTGTGGATGAACACTGTTTCCGCAGGTCGTGCGGTGCACTTGTGATCCACAGGGGCTGTGGAACGACAACCGACGGCCGAGCCCCTGGTGTGGAGCCCGACCGTCGGCGGTGCGCGTCGTGCGGCCTCTCCCCAGATCCTCCCCGTGTCATTCGTCTGCTGGGACCGGGCTGGTCCACAGGTCAGATGACACGTCCTGGTCGTCCCCCGCTGTGGATGACGCCTGTTGACAACGTTCGCGGAGGTGCCTCGGCCGGTGGTCGGGAGCGGCGGGCGGCCGTCGCGTGACGCGTCGCGTGAGCCGTCGCGTCAGGCGACGGTGAGGGTGACCTCGATGTTGCCGCGGGTGGCGTTGGAGTAGGGGCAGACCTGGTGGGCCTGCTCGACGAGCTCGCGCGCCCGGTCCGGCTCGACCTGCGGCAGGCTCACCTCGAGCTGGACGGCGAGGCCGAAGCCCCCGGCGTCGTTCGGGCCGATCGAGACGTCGGCGACGACCTCGGAGTCGGTCGTGTCGGCGCCGGCCTTGCCCGCGACCAGCTTGAGCGCGGAGTGGAAGCACGCGGCGTACCCGGCGGCGAAGAGCTGCTCGGGGTTGGTGGCGCCACCCGGGCCGCCCATCTCCGGAGGCGTGCGGACGTCGGTGTCGAGGTGGCCGTCGGTGGACTGGACGTGGCCGTTGCGGCCGTCCCCGGTCGCGGCGGCGCTGGCGGTGTACATGATCTCCATGTCCACGAACGTATTGCGCACAATCGGATAGCGCAAGGGGTAGGCTGCGTCCCGTGAGCATCCGCCATCCCCAGCTCGCGCTGGACGAGCAGCTCTGCTTCCCGCTGTACGCCGCCACCCGCGCGGTCACCCAGCGCTACACCGAGCTCCTGGGCGAGGTGGGGCTCACCTACCCGCAGTACCTCGCGCTGCTGGCGCTGTGGGAGGCCGGCGAGCCGGTCTCGGTCGGCGCGCTCGGGAAGCGGCTGCGCCTGGACTCCGGCACGCTGACCCCCCTGCTCAAGCGGCTGGAGGCGGTCGGCCACGTCAGCCGGCGGCGCGACCCGGCCGACGAGCGCCGCGTGCTCGTGGAGCCCACCGAGCAGGGCTGGGCGCTGCGCGAGCGGGTCGCCGAGGTGCCCGCACGGATCGCCGGCGGGCTCGGGCTCTCCCTCGAGGAGCTGGTGCGCCTGCGCACCGACCTCACCACCCTGCTCGAGGCGCTCGACGCCACCGCGGGCTGACCACCCGAGCGGGCTGACGACCCGGGCGCGGGGCGGGCCTCAGCCCTGCCGGGCCTGCATCTTCACGCGGTTGGTCAGCTCGCTGACCTGGTTGAAGACCGCCCGGCGCTCGGCGAGGAGCTGGTTGATCTTGCGGTCGGCGTACATCACCGTCGTGTGGTCGCGGTTGCCGAACTGCGCACCGATCTTCGGCAGCGAGAGGTCGGTGAGCTCGCGGCACAGGTACATCGCGATCTGACGGGCCATGACCAGGTGCCGACCGCGGCTGGGCCCGGTGAGCTCCTCGATCGAGAGCCCGAAGTACGCCGCGGTCTGGGCGATGATCAGCCCGGCGGTGATCTCCGGCTCGCCGCCCTCGGGGATCAGGTCCTTGAGCACGATCTCGGCCAGGGTCATGTCGACCTCCTGGCGGTTGAGGTTCGCGAACGCCGTCACCCGGATCAGCGCGCCCTCGAGCTCGCGGATGTTGGTCTGGATCTTCGAGGCGATGAACTCCAGCACGTCCGGCGGCGCGGTGAGCCGGTCCATCGCGGCCTTCTTGCGCAGGATCGCGATCCGCGTCTCGAGGTCGGGCGGCTGCACGTCGGTGATCAGGCCCCACTCGAACCGGTTGCGCAGCCGGTCCTCGAGCGCCTCGAGCCGCTTGGGCGCTCGGTCGGAGGTCAGCACGATCTGCTTGTTGGCGTTGTGGAGGGTGTTGAACGTGTGGAAGAACTCCTCCTGCGTCTGGGTCTTCCCCTCCAGGAACTGGATGTCGTCGATGAGCAGCACGTCGACGTCGCGGTAGCGGCGCTTGAACCGGTCCTGCCGGTCGTCCCGGATCGCGTTGATGAACTCGTTGGTGAACTCCTCGCTCGACACGTAGCGCACCTTGGCGCCGGTGTAGAGGCTGCGGACGTAGTGGCCGATCGCGTGCAGGAGGTGGGTCTTGCCCAGGCCGGAGTCGCCGTAGACGAGCAGGGGGTTGTACGCCTTGCCGGGCGCCTCGGCCACGGCGACCGCCGCGGCGTGCGGGAAGCGGTTCGAGGAGCCGATGACGAAGGTCTCGAAGGTGTACTTCGGGTTGAGCCGGGTCTCCAGCGCCGTCGGGCGCGAGGCGTCGGCCGAGCCGGTGACGGCGCCGTGGCCGGGGAAGGCGTCGCCGAGGTAGCCGCCGTCGCCCGGGTCGCGGAGGTGGTCGCGGATCCGGCCGCGGTCGAGGTGGTCGGGCACCCCGCCGTCGTCGTCCGGCGCTGCCGAGCCCGGCCGGGCCGGCGGCGGCACCGCGGCCGGGTCGCCAAGGGGATTTGTCGACAAAGCGACTTCGCCGAGCAAGGTCGGGTCGAGCGGCGCGAGGGTGTCGGTCCGCTCGGGCGGTGCGGGCGCGGCCGCGGCGTCGAGCGCCGGGTTGACGGTCACCGCGATCCGGATCTCCCGCCCGAACGCCACGGTGAGGGCATCCTCGAGCTGTCCGCGCAGCCGGCCCTCGAGCTGGCCGCGGGTGAAGTCGTTGGGCACCGCCACGATCGCGGTGCTCTCGTGGAGGGTCACCGGCTCGCTGGCGGTCAGCCAGGCGCGCTGGTGGGCCTGGAGGTCGTCGACGACCTGCCGCCAGGCGGTCCCGAGGTCCGGCGTGCTCTCGTCCACGATGGGTCGTCCCCTTCTCATTGCGCTCGCTACGTTCCACAGCTTTGTCCACAGGTTGTGAACGCGACCCGCTCGCTGTGGAGGAGTCTGGCCGAGAGCCGGTGCCCAACGTGGCAAGACCCGCATTCATGCAGGTCAGATGCCTGTGGAGAGAAAGCGTGACCGGGGTCACGACCGTCTTCCGGTGCTGCTGTGGAGCGGCCGGCGGGGAATCTCGACCGGCCGAACGTAACCCCGACCTCGCGCCAGCAGC